>CAITIQ010000045.1 GCA_903892415.1 uncultured delta proteobacterium
CCAACCGGGCGACGTGCTCAACCGCCGTCGCCTTGCGATCGGTCCGCGCAAGATCCGCAAGCTGATCGACTCCGGCAAGATCGAAGTGACCTAACCCATGAGCAACCAATCCATGAACGACAACAACAGCAACCTGAACGCGATCCTCGCCGACGCCGAGCGCGTGTCGAAGGGAGCGCCGCCGCGCTACACGCGCGACCAAGCCGAGTCCGCCATGCTCGACCTCGCGACGCGCGAGGCGCGACCGGGCGAGGGCGTGTGCAACGCCTACGCGCGCTTGTGCAAGAGCGACGCGCGCATGGACGCGCTCTACGGGCTGGCCCAGGCTGCCGACATGGCCCAGGACGCGCAGGCCGAGCAACTCGCCAAGCGCGCGACCCGGAACGAGAAGGTGTGGGAGCTGATGGTCAAGGGCGCGCACAACAACCGCCGCGCTGACGAGTCCGTCGAGCAGGCGCTGGATCGGATGCTTCGCACCGACAAGACGTACCAGGACGCCTACGCGCTCTACTGCGAGTGACGCGATGCTCCTCTCCGACCTCAGCCCGCCGACGCTTCGCCTGATCGCGGCGGCACTCCAAGCCAAGGCGCGCTACGGGATGCTCGGTCCGGGCTCCATCAGGAAGCTGGCCAAGCACGAGCCCGGCGCGAACGTCGATCAAGCGCTTGCCTTCCTCGGCCTCGCAGGCCGCATGGAAGTCGGAGCCGATCCCGAACCGGCGGCGACTTGATCGCGCGGCTCCTGTCCATCCTCGCGCACAGCTTCGCGCGTGTTCGCGAACGTCGCGAGGAGCGCGCCGGTCGAGGTCTTCGCCGCCGTCGTCGCGCAACGCACCGAACATGATCGCCACACTCTCCCGCCGCGCCGACACCACGCGCCGACAGTGGTCGGACCCGCGCCGTCGAGCCCGCCTCCTCGCTGGGCAACTCATCGCCGCCGAGCGTCGTCGCGTTGATCGGCTCGTGAACGACCACTTGCACTTGGTCCAGTACGCGGGCGGTCACGCCGCGCGCATGACGGGACTCGATCGCGCCGACATGACGCAGGCCGCGTTTCTCGGACTTCACAGGGCGGCCGAGACGTTCGACCCGACGAAGGGAGCGGCCTTCCCCACGCATGCGTACTGGTGGATGAAGGCGCTCTGCCACGAGGAGACGTACCGGATGCGCTCGACGATCAGGGTCCCGAAGAGGCCCGTGTCGCCGATACCGAAGTGCAGTTCGATCGACATGGAAGGCGACGACGGCTCGAAGATCGGCGCGTCCATCGTGGACGAACAAGCAGAGGATCCGACGGGCGCGCTCGATCGCGCCGAACTCCGCGACGCGCTCGCTTCCGCACTGGGCACACTCGACCCTCGCGAAGCGCTCGTGGTCGAGATGCGCTTCGGCATCAACGGCGCCAAGGAGCCGTGCACCTTCGTCGAGATTGCGGAGCGCGTCGGCATGAGCACCGAGTGGTGCCGCAAGATCGTGGAGCGCGCGCTCGGCCAGCTCCGCGACGCACTCGCTGACCTCGCCGTGTAGCCGATCGCCTGCCGTCCGCGCGCGACGTGGGCGAACCGTAGACCCCACCGACGGCGGCGCTTCCGAGCGCAGCGCCGGGGTTCCGGTAAGGCGCGCTCTGCGGATTTCTGGCGAGAACTTGGGGTCGACGGAGCCGCTCCATATTCGCACCACCAAGCCACCGCTTTGGGGCCGAGTTCGCACGGGGCTGTACGGACATAAGACTATGCAAAACAACAACTTACATCTGCACGGCCTCCAAAGGTGCGGTACACATTGTTGTCCGGGGATCGGAGCTAGGTGTCAGCCTCCAAGCACGTGAGGCGGCCGACGCGACGGCGAGCGGACGCAATCAAGGAGAGCCCGCAATGGCTGCCACCAACAACATCTCTCTTCCGCAGTCCGCCGTCGTCAACCACGGCGGGGTCGAGTTCGCCAGCATCGGTGAACACCACTTCGTCCGTGCCGAGGGCGAGTGGGTCTGCATCTCGAAGGCCGACTACAACATGGTCGTCGGCCGCGTCCAGGCCGAGCCCGAAGTCGCGCTGAGCGTCAAGCGCCAGAGCGAGTGGCTCAAGTTCTGGTTGTTCAACGGGATCATGTCCTGGATCGAGGTTCCGCTCGCGCCTCTCATCGAGCCCGAGAACTGGCAGATGGTCCGCGAGGTCAGCTTCCCGGAGTTCAGCCCGGAAACGCTGGTCGCGCAGGACCCCGAGCCGGAGCTGAATCACCCGTTCGCCTTCGTCGATGCGGATGGCACCAAGGGCTACTTCATTCGCGCCTACGGCGAGAAGGAGGGCGAGACGACCTGGGTCCGCATCTCGAAGTCGCACTGGGACCTCTGCATGAAGCTGTTCCACTCGAACGAGGAGGACGATCCCAAGCAGGAGTTCTACGGCTACATGACCATCTCGGGCGTCGTCGCCAACGACGAGTACAACCGCGTGCTCGTGGACGTGGACCCGATGGGCGAGCGTGGTGAGATCGAGTTCCACGTCCGCGCCGAAACCGAGGCGGTCATCGAAGAAGGGCAGGCCGTGTGATGGCTGCCGACCTCGAAGCCCTCAAGGCCGCTCACGCGCAGGCGAAGGCGACTCACCGCGAGGCGGTCAAGGCGATCGTCGAGGCCAAGCGCGCGGCGGACGCTGCCCGTAGGCGTGCCGGGGAGACGTTCAAGGCGTACATCGCGGCCTGCCCGCCGGGCGGACGACCGCGAGAGAAGCCGAAACGGAAGCGCGCCGTGGACCCGAAGGCGGACAGCGTGTTCCCGCCGAGTCCACCATAGTCCCGACCCTGCCGAGTTCTGGTTCGGCAGCCCAACGGCCCCGGTCCCGCCTTCTCCGGCGAGGTCGGGGCCGCTCTCGTTCCCGACCCCATGCGCGACCACGCCGCGCGCTCACGATCGACCGCCCATTTGGGCCATCGGCCAGCCGCGACGTTCGCCGCGTGCCTGCATGTTCCTAGCTGGCCAGCGGGGCCGCCTACAGCTCGAACAGCATCGACACGCTGACGTAGACCCCGACGAGCACGGCCGCGACGACACCGACGCGGACCGCGATCCCCGCGCCGGTCAGCGGACGCGCCTCGACCTTCGGCGGCGGCTCCTTGCCCCGGCAGTCGAACTCGGCCGCCACGATCTCCTGGTACACGATCGGATTCGCCGACCCGAGCACGCGGCGACCGTCGCGCAGCTTGAGATCAAACGTCACTGCGTCCTGGTTCCCGCCCGCGAGCACCCCGGCGACCGCACCGACGCCGCCGAGCAAGAGACCGCCCGCGATCCCGGCGACGGCGGCACCGCCGAAGCTCTTGCCCGACACTTGGCCGACGACTTCGAGCGCGGCGAACTCGGCCGCGTGGACGACCTCGAACGGCTCCCACTTCGTCAGGCCGAGCCGCATCTTCCACGACGGCGGCCGGGGCATCCGGAGGGTGCTTCCGACGACGGTGGCGAGCGGCGACTTGGGGAAGTCGCCCGCGAGGACGGTGAAGGTACCCATGCCCCAGGCATCGACCGGCGTCCGCGCGGACTTTACCCCACTGCGGGTTAGCCGATTTCAGGGTGCAGGCTCGGGGCCCGATGGGCTCGAAGACGGCACTGCACACGAAGCGCTACGAGGCGTTCCGCGAGCGCCTGCGTCGGGCGCGCGAGGAGGCCGGGCTGACCCAGCAAGCGGTCGCCACGCGCCTGCGCCGACCGCAGACCTGGGTCTCGAAGTGCGAGCTGGGCGAGCGACGGGTGGACTTCGTGGAACTCGAAGACTGGGCCGCCGCGTGCGGGAAGCCGCTCGACTGGTTCGGGACGAAGCGCGGGCGCTGAGTCGGGCCGCGCGCCCGTCGGTCAGCGCGCGTGCCGTAGCGGCCAGGAGGATGCGCCTTCAGTTTGGGAGCCCCGTCGTCCGACCTGTCCCGGATGCAGTCCCCGAACCAACTGGCCCAAGCACGGGCCGCCTACGCCCGGGCCCGGATGGCCCTCGATCGGTCGAGAACCCTGCTCAAGCGCTCCAAGGGCCAGGTCGCCGCGCGCCGTGCCCTGCTCGACGAGGCCAAGTGCTGGGGGCGGCTCGGTGAGAGCGCCGAGCGAGTCCGGGAAGCCCTGGAGTCCACAGTCGCCGAGAGTCGTAAGCTCGGGGTTCCGCGCTCGGCGGAATGGCGGGCGAAAAACGGTGCCGCCATCGCGCGCTACTGGGCCAGGATCTCGCTTGCGGAGCGTGCTGCCCGAGGCCGCGCGGTCGCAGAGGGTCGTCGCCGCGCCGCCGAGAAGCGCAAGCGGCAGGCGGCGTAGTCCGGTCGCGTCCAGCCCTCCCCGCGTAGGCCGCCGCCCCGGCTGTCCTGCCGCGTCGAGCGCTCGCCCCTCACCGCCGGGTCCATCCGGCCGCCGCGCGCACAGGCGGGCCCCTAGGAGGTCGCATTGCGAGCCGATGCCCCGCACCGCCGGGTGTTCCGGGGTGTCGGCCTTCCGCCTGCCGTACCCGGCCGCGCCGGGCGAACCGCGACCA
Source organism: uncultured delta proteobacterium (assembly GCA_903892415.1). Taxonomy (GTDB): domain Bacteria; phylum Myxococcota_A; class Polyangia; order Polyangiales; family Polyangiaceae; genus Xiheicaenibacterium. The sequence goes on from CAITIQ010000045.1 coordinate 4,506, forward strand.
CTGGGCGCGCCAGGGGTACGGCAGGCGGAGCCAAGGTCTCGGAGGGAGGGGCTCTGGAGGATCCATCCGGACTAGACTCGGTGTTGGGCATTCGTTAGGGTTCGCTGCATCGACCGGGAAACCAGCCCGGCAAGGAGCCCGACATGACCAAGACCCCGAAGAACCACGGCAAGCCCTGGACCCCGCCCGAGAACGCGCAGCTCCGGCAGCTCGCGCGCGAGAACACCCCGACCCGCGTCATGGGCCTGAAGCTCGGGCGCACTGAGGCATCGGTCCGGTCACACGCGCACGAGGCGAACGTGTCGCTCAAGCCGACGAACCAGAGCCCCTACAACCGACGCAAGTAGCTGTGCGAACGAAACCCGAGCGGCGCGAGCGCGAGTTTCCGCATGGGGACGTGCAACCCTTCCGCGATCGACTCGTCTCACAGGATGATGAAACCCACGATGACCACCCTCCACACCGAAGCCTGGAGCCTGGACCTCGGCATGGAGGACGCAGGCTCTGTGTCGCGGGTCTGTGTCGAGAGGGACGTAGAGGCCGTCGCGGTGCTTCGGTCGATGCGACCCAAGGGGCGAGTCGTGTATGCCGGGCCTTTCCACAAACGTCAGGCGAGCCTCGCCGAAGGTTCACGCGAGGTGTCCGTCGAGGAGTTCAAGGGCTTCGGTCACTGTGGGCGAACAGGTGACACGCCAAGTATCTGGAGTTCGCTTGACTGTTGCTTGCGGGACTGTAGACTATGCGTCACATGATTGCCACTCACTCGGCCATAGACATGTTCTGCGGATGCGGAGGCCTCAGCGCAGGTCTCACGCTTGCTGGGTTCAGGGTTCTTGCAGGCATCGACCTGGAGGAGAAGTACATTTGTTCGTTCGAGAAGAACTTCCCGCAGGCGAAAGCTCTGCGTTGGGATGTCAAGGAACGAGCGCCGCAGCAACTACTTGATGAGGTCGGACTGGCAGTCGGCGAACTAGACCTACTCGCAGGCGGTCCGCCCTGCCAGGGATTCTCGAAAAACGTCCCTCGGAGCCAACGTCGAGTTGACCTCGCGAACAACAAGCTCGTCTCAAGGTTTCTCGCCTATTGCGAGCACATCAGGCCGAAATCCATCCTAATGGAAAATGTAGCCGAGATGAGAAATGGATATGAGCGAACCTATACGGAAGAGATCACGAGCCGTCTAAGCGAGGCTGGATACAAGGTCGCGCACGCCGTGCTCAGCGCGGCGGATTATGGCGTTCCGCAGCGACGTCGTAGAGCCTTCTTCTTGGCCCACCGGAACGGGCTTGAACCAAGGATCCCGGCTCCAACACACTGTTCTCCGAGCACTGACACTGGACTTTTCGCTGCCCCCAAGCACGTTTCGGTGTGGGAAGCAATAGGTGATCTGCCACCGCTTAGGCACGGCGAGGGTCAGGAGCTTACCGAGTACGCATGTGCACCTCAGAACGAATTCCAAAAATGGGTGCGACAAGGCTGCGTCGCCACCAAGAACCATGTAGCTCGGCGCTTGGCCGAAACGCAGTTCGCGAGGCTTGCTGCCTTGGCCCCCGGCCAGGGCCTCAAGGATCTCCCGCCAGCGCTCAGAGTGAAGGGCGGATACAGTGGCGCGTATGGAAGACTCACTAAGGACATGATCTGTGCGACGATAACCCGTTGGGTGTTTCACCCCGGATCGGGTCGATGGGGGCACCCTCTTGATACTCGTGTACTAACAATTCGCGAGGCCGCCCGCATTCAGTCGTTCCCCGACGGTTTTGAGTTCTTTGGTACCTACATCCAGCAAGCCGGGCAACTCGGAAACGCCGTCCCGCCCCTGCTCGCTTTCCAGCTGGGTCGGTCGGTGCTGCACGACCTTCGGGGGGCTACCCATCCAGCAAATCAGCCAGTTGGGTGAGAGATAGTACTTGACCTTCAGATGGGGCGGCGAAATCCACTCTTGTCTTGTCGCCGGGCTTAGGCCACCAACAACTCTCGCCTGAGAAGTGGAGCTGGTTCTCCCCTCGGCCATGCCAAGCAAACCATTTCCTGCCGGTCTTGCGATGGGTCCCGTGAAGAGCGGATAGCTGTTCCTTGACTTTGGTCTCTTTGGCCTTTGACCAACTCCAGGAAAAGTCAGCGGGATTGAATATGTTGTCGCTCACTCGCGAGCACAGTTCCCTCTCGTAATAAAACAGTGTCTTCTCAGACCTGACGAGCCGGCAAAGCCCGATTGAGTCCAGCTGATACTTCTCGAGACTTTCGCGCGCATGCTGGTTGCAGAACTCGAGAATAGCATCTCCCAGGGACTGCAATCCTTCCTCGGACCGTTCCGACCGCCGAATCATCTCATCTCGACTAGGTATCTTGGCACGCTTCCAGGTAACTGGAGTGTCGGCTTTGGTTGATTTTATCTGCCAGCCAATTCGCGCTTCAGGCTTGACGACATCAACAAAGTCGTAGGTTCCCAGCGGGCGCGCCCCTCGCACTTCTCCAATTACCATCTCCAATAGCGCTCCGGGTACATTTGCCCCTCTATCAAAGAGTGGCAAACGGAGACACGTCTTTACAGCCTTGCAGATCAGACCCATTTGATTGGGAGTCGAGATGATGTTGTTCATCACGACCCTTTCCTTGCAGGAGCAAGCAACTCCGCAGGCTCCACGCGCAGAGCCTCCGCTAGCGCAGCCAATACAGACATGGTGATGTTTCGAACACCCCTCTCCACGCCACTAATGTAGGTACGGTGGAGGCCGGAGAGATCGGCGAGCGCCTCTTGAGAGAGACCTCGCGAAGTTCGTACTCGGCGTACGTTTTGGCCTACAAGCTGCTGGATAGTCACCCTTTCATAGTGGGTGAACCGTGACGTCCGAGTCTACAGACTATGAGTCACATCGGTGACGAGGCTACGGCTCAGGAGCCGAAGCAGGAGCCCACCCTGAACTCACTGCCGTCAGGTGGATAGGAACGGCCGGTGGCCTCTGCGCTCCTGGAGTGAAGGGTGAGCGTTATGGGCGCCAAACACGGGAACGCAGGAGCCGTGACGGCGGCCACACTTGGTAGCGGACGGTCGTTCTCACCACGGGCAAGGAAGCGAGGTAAGTGCCGACAAAGAAGTTGGGCCCAGGAGCACCGGACCGAGGGTGGCCACATCTCGTAGGGGGCGGACCCTGGCAGATACGGATCACCGTGCAAAGGCGAGGCCTCCGCCCGGTTGGCCTTGACCGACAAGAGAGGGGAGGCTCTACTGGAAGTAGAGAGCGACCGGAGTTCAGTCGGATGAGCTTCAAGAGAAGCCGAGGAAGTCAACATGCGCGGTCTGAGAGAGGCTCCTAGTGAGTGAGGTTCTGCTTGTAGCGGCCAGCACCGCGTTTGATGATTACAGGTTGTATTCAGCCTATTTTTGCCGCCCGAATAAGACCTTTCGACCTGTCTCTCACGTCGCTTTCTATTCTGGCGAGGTTGAGCCGTTGATTCCCAAGATACTAGACATTATTGACGAACTTGAGCTTTCTGAGGAAGCCATTGAGAGGTGCACGCTGCAGACCAGTCTCCACAGGCGCGTACTCTTGGCCATTGTCGAAGGGATGCGTGCACACTCAAGTTCATGGCGCGGACGACGAGTGAAGGCGATTCTACTAAGTTCCCATTCAGCGCAAGACACAGTCAAACTACCATGGCCTATTAGAAATGACCTCCATACTGAATCCGGTGGAACCAAGCCGCTCGTTCAGGGGTTTAGGTACATCCCCTTGGAGGCTTTCATTGAACACCCCCGTACGACCACTGAATTGCTCTCGATCGCGGCGGCAAAAAGGAAGTGACCTGCTGCATTGGTTGGTGCAGTTGCATGAGGAACAGGGCAGGTTTTGAGCTGAGGACTCCGGGCCTCCGAGGAGTCGAGTGGCGGCCATGGACAACCTGACGCGGGCCGGGCGTAGAGCGCGTATGCGCGGCGTTGGTGCCCGCGGCAACCGTTCGACCGAGTGGAGACTGAGGGCAGGACTTGTAGGTCGCGGTATCAGCGGATGGACCATGCACGAAAAGTCCCTTCCGGGCTGCCCAGACTTTGTCTTCGTCAGCGCACACTTGGCGGTGTTCGTTGATGGGTGTTTCTGGCACGGCTGCCCGATCTGCAAGCGGACCATGCCCGCGACAAATGCCACCTTCTGGCGATCGAAGATCCAGCGAAACAAGTCCCGTGATGTCATCGTTGGGCGGCAACTTCGAACTTGCGGTATCCGAGTGCTGCGGCTCTGGGAGCACGAGCTGCGGGGTACTGTGGGGCTCGAAGATGCGATCCGCAGGCTGACCCTCCTGCTCCGGAAGGACAAGTGGTGCGCCCGGCGGGATTTGAACCTGCGACCTGTCGGTTAGGAACCGACTGCTCTATCCAACTGAGCTACGGGCGCGCCCAGGAGCCGCTAGGGTAGCCGCCCGGCCGGGGCAAGCCCACTCCTTCCCCCGGCCGGATCGGTCGCCGAACTCATGGACCTCATCTGCGACACCAACGTCTGGTACGACATCGCCGTCGGGCGACGCGACCCGGCCGCCCTCAAGCGGCCCGGGCATCGCCTCCTCGCCACGCCGGTCTCCTTCATCGAGATCGCGTCTGAGCTCTCGGATGACACGTTCGCGGAGCGCTCGGGAGCGGCACGTGCCGTGGTCAGCTACGCGGACGAGATCGTCCTCGACACGGAACGACACCTCGCGGCCCTCTGGGGTCTCGATGTTCAACCGCTGACGATCGATTGGATGGACGCCTTCAAGACCGTCGCGATGGCATCGAACTGCCAGGAGGTTCGTGACGGCGTTCCCGACCACGCCGAACGCGTGATCCGAAAGGTCCGACCCGAGATCGCCGCGTGGGCGCGTACGCACTGGCCGAGTTTCGCGGCCGACATGGAAGTCCTCGTGGACGGGTTCTTCCCGGGCTACCTCGTGGCGAGGAAGCGCAAGCGTGCCAAGTACGCGAGCAAGGAGCGGGCAACGCCGTTCGCTGACGCTGCCAAGCTTCCGGAGATCGAACGCTACACAGCCCTCGGAACGCGGGTTCGTGCCGCGCTGAACCTCGACTCGCCGCCCGGGGAAACGACCGATGAGGAGCTAGTGCGGGTGGGTGGGCTGCTTCAGCCGTACGTGCGCGCCTACGCCCGCTACGTCCTGAACTGCGCGACCAAGTACACCCCGAAGGCGAACGACTGGGGAGACCTGGAGTGCTTCGCCTACCTCCAGGGCAATCGGCGGCTCCTTACGCGCGACGAGCGCTGGTTGGAAGTCGCCGCCGAGGCCGACCTAGGGGCTTGGATCCTCGATCCCGAGGCGAAGCCCTAAACCTCACCGGCGACCCCAAGCCCTCGACCCATCGAACCCTCGCAACGCCTTCCGATACCCTTCCGCGCCGAACCACCGACGACGTAACCGGCCACTCAACCCACGACTTCCGTGCGTAGAGCCGCCCCTTCCTAAACCGCAGGTCGGCAGTTCGAACCTGCCCGGGCGCACCACTAGCGCTGCGCTCGCTGGTACAGGATCCAGCTCGTCAAGATGTACTTGTCGCCTGATCGCGGTGTCAGCCCGCGATGCGTGTGCGTGAAGTAGGCCGGCCACATGACCAAGGTGCCTGCTCGCGGCCGGATGCGTAGATCCTGGTAGTACCACTCGGTCTCACCGCCTTCTGCCACATCGTTGAGGTAGATCATGAAGGGCAGGACACGGTGCAGTGGTTCGCCGGTTGGATCGCTAGGTGAC
>CAITIQ010000046.1 GCA_903892415.1 uncultured delta proteobacterium
CGAGGCCTTCGCGGTTGAACCCGCGGACCCGAGCGATCGGTCGCGCCTTGACGACGCCTACCGTCCCCAGGACATCCACGCACCAATGCTGGCGGACTCGTCGCAGTTCGAGGCTATCTGCGCTGTGGACTCAGGGAAGGACCTGGTGCTCGAGGGGCCGCCCGGAACTGGCAAGTCCCAGACCATCGCGAACATCATTGCCAACACGCTGGCCAAGGGAAAGACGGTCCTCTTCGTCGCTGAGAAGGTAGCGGCTCTCGATGTGGTACATCGCCGGCTGACGGACGTAGGACTTGCGCCGTTCTGTCTGGAGCTTCACTCGTCGAAGACAAAGAAGACCGATGTACTAGCGCAGTTGGGCAAGGCCTTGGACGTAAGCGGCACTAAGACTGCAAGCGAGTGGGCGCGTGAGGCCGAGCGTTTAGCATCGCTGCGAGTTGAGCTCAACGACCTGGTGGACGCCCTACATCGCGAGCATCCAAACGGGTTGAGCGTTTTCTCAGCCATCGGGACCTGCATCACCAACGCGGGCACAAAGCCGTCGGCTATGACCTGGGCGGATCCGAACACGCACGGCCAGGCCGAGTTGGACAAGCTGCGTGAGACGACGAGACGCATTGCTGCCCTAGGTCAGGCGCTGACCTCCCTGTCCGACCACCCACTGGCACTCGTTGGTCAAAGTGACTGGTCGCCCCTGTGGCAGGAGAAATTTGAAGATGCTATCGCCAAGGCCGGGGCAGCGGCCGGTACATTGAAGCAGACCGTTGGGCTCATGGCAGCTTTGATTGGCGAGGCGCCATCGGGGCAGAGTCTCGATGCCCTCGCTGCGCTGGACAACCTCGCTGATGTTCTGTTGGCAGCTCCAAAGGTGCCAGCGTCGCTCGTAAAGCGAGCGCATGATTCTGGGGCGCGCGCGAGGGTCTTGACCCTTGTGGAGCATGGCCGAGCGCGGCAGAAAAGCTGGGAATCGTTAGGGCCCGGCTGGGGCGATAATTTCGCGAAGCTTAATGGCACCGAGCTCCAAGGTGAATGGGCGGTCGCTCGTAACACGTGGTGGCCAAAGTCGTGGTTTTCCAAGCGACGCGTTCTCGCTAAGCTGGCAGCGGTGCGTCTAGACTCCGAGCCGCCCACGCCGGACGCGCTGGAGACTGCGCTTAAATCTCTGGTCGACGTCAACCACGAAGATCAGTTCCTACAGGGTCTCGACCTGGACGCTGGTAGCCTGCTTGAGAGCGCCTATTTAGGTATCCAGACCGACTGGGATGCCGTCGAGAGCCATGCGACCTGGGCAAGCAACTTCACGGATGCCATCGCCCGACTTGCGGCCGGTAACGCCGCTCGAGCAGAGGTCATCCAGAGAGCCGTCAATCCGCTAGTTGGTGAGCAGCGTGCGGTGCTAGCGCCCGGAGGAGCCGTTGGTCGAAAGCTACTTGAATTCAGGGATGCCTATCGAGTGTTCCGGGCCGCGCTGAACTCGGTCGCCGAGGTTGCAAAGCCCACGGCTTCGCTCAGCGGCGATGTCGATGCCGATGGCACGCTTGAGCGCTTTCAGTCGCACTTGGCGAGCTGGCAGCAAGGGCTCGGGTCCATCCAGTCGTGGTGCCTATGGCGTGGGGTCAGAAACCAGGCAATTGCTCAGGGCTTGCAGGGTGTAGTCGAGTCGGTCGAGCTTGGCCGCGTCGCGCTCGCCGATGTAGCGGATCACTTCGAGTACAGCTACCGCAGTTGGTGGCTCAAGCGTACCGTCGACAATGAGCCGGTGCTGCGGGCGTTCTCGAGCGCAGATCACGAGCGGAAGATTCTCGAGTTCCGTGATGCCGACACTAAGTTCCAAAAGCTGACGCAGGCGTATATCGCTGCATTCCTGTCTGGGAAGGTCCCGGCGGCCAGGGCTGAAGTTGTAGGTGCCGAAAGCGAGATGGGCAAACTTCGTCGCGAGTTAACGCGGCAGCGCGGGCACATGCCTGTGCGAAAGCTGATGCAGGGCTTACCGACACTCCTGCCGAAGCTAAAGCCTTGTCTGCTGATGTCGCCGCTGTCGGTAGCTCAATATCTGGCCGTCGACCACTCCCAGTTCGATTTAGTGGTGTTTGATGAGGCATCGCAGATTGCGGTCTGGGACGCTGTGGGGGTCATCGCTCGCGGGAAACAGTTGGTGGTGGTTGGAGACCCCAAGCAACTGCCGCCGACGAACTTTTTCAGTCGATCCACGACTGACGGTAGCGACGGCGGAGATGGTCTGCAGGCCGAGGACTTGGAGAGCATTCTCGACGAATGCCTTGGTGCTGGTATGAACCGGCTGACGCTGAAATGGCACTACCGCAGCCGCCATGAAAGCCTTATAGCGTTCAGTAACGTCAACTACTACGATTCTGAACTCATCACCTTTCCCTCCCCTGTGACCTCAGACGTAGCCGTCCGGTTCCAGCCAGTTGCGGGAATCTATGACCGAGGTGGCTCGCGCACAAACCGTGCTGAAGCTGATGCCATCGTGGATGCCATCGA
>CAITIQ010000047.1 GCA_903892415.1 uncultured delta proteobacterium
CGATTCAGCTGAGAGTAGGCCTCGCTGATACCTTCGAGGATGCGAGTCCGCTGCGTTGGATCATCGATGGCTAGACCGTTGATGATGTCGGAGAGGACCGTCAAGCCCTCGCCAACTCGGTCGACGTCCTCGGCAATAGGCTTGAGCTCGGCGGCCTTGTTTGCGCTACCTACTCTCGTGATCACCTCGACCAGGCGGTTGACGAGGGGCTCTAGCGCAGTCGGTTGAAGGAGGAACTCGACGGTGAGCTTACTGACTTCATCATAGACCTTGATGACCTCTGCCTCGAGCGCGTCCACGCGAGGCAGGTTCATGTAACGCATCTCGCGCAACGTGATCAGGGACCCACGTTGCTTACGAAGATCGGAGAGCCCCAGCATGAACTCCTCTACTGAGCTCATCCCGGTGATGTGCATCCCGCCGATCACCTTCTCCTGATTCTGCGCCGCTGCGTCGAGCGCCTCAGCGCTCCGCTTTCGAATGGCCGTTACCTTCTCGAACTCATCGATGATCAGCTCGGAGGTCTTGAGCAGCTTTTGAACGACTTCGCCGAGATTTGCTGCCTCCTCATGACCCAGCCAGTGAAATGCATCGGTCATGCGACGACACGAACCGACGACATCCTCGTAGGTCTGGCGAGTTGGTGAGTCGGTGGTAGCAATGCGCCGCAACGTCAGCGCCTCGCTGATTCCACGCACCAACTCCGAGTTCCCGAGTTTTGCTAGATAGGAGCCGTCCGTTGGAGCCGCAGCTGCGTGTTCTTGAGTGCAGAACGGCGTCTGCCAAATCTGCATCGGGTGCACCTTGGTTGGCTCATCCGAGAGGCTCCGGAAAATGACGAGCTTCCCATCGTCAAAGATCGAATAGCCGTGGCACCCGATGGGGCTGGCGACCTCTTTGCGGATGAGGTTGTAGGGCAGCAAGAGGTAGGCGCCGTCCTCGATTCGATCGAAGACAAAAAGCACATCTTCACCGTTTGGCGCCTTGAACTGACGGCGAAACACCATCCCACGTGCGTCGGCGTCGAAGACCTTGAAGTCACCCGTTCGCAGGTAGTACCCGCCGGGAAAAATGATGCCTTGGTCCTCCGGTAGCGGCAAACAGGCTTGCCCAATGGCATCGATGCGCACCACAGCCTGCGTCCGCGTATTGAAGACGAAGTATCGATAGAGCGTTTCGCGGTACGGCTTGATCTTGAGCAGGATCAGCGCCCCGAGCTTTACGTAGAAGACCTCGGCGTCATCAAGGACCTGATTCGCGTCTTCGACCGGCTCTTGATAGATACCCCGGCCATCCTTGGTGTTGTTCTCAACCTTGATCGTGAGGTCACCACCCACGGTGTCGACAAACAGCTCATCGAGGATCGAGAAATGAGGAAAGTCGCCCGACCGCTGGTCTTCACGCCGTACCGAGACGAACTCGAAGTCGTGCTGCTTTGGGAGAAAGTGGTCTTCCTCGCCGCGGCCATCGATGAACTTGATGACTCCGCTCTTGTCGATGCCCCAGCGAAAAACGCGTTGGTCGGAAAGCCGATTGCTCGTCTGGAAGATCGCCAGCACCCGAGTGTCGGTGGTGCGCAGCATGAGCAGCTTGGTGTCGCGGTTGTAGCGATAGAGATCGGCGAACTCGCGCACGAACGCCCCTTGCGCGAGGAAGTGATCCGTAGGGACCTCGAGCGGCGAAAGATCGAACGCCCCGGGCGCGGTCTCAATGAAGTTGTGCAGCGAGAAAACGTCTCCGACAACCGTCTCCGACTTGAGGCCAAGGAAAACGTTGTAGCCGAATACCAGCTGACCGCTGACGTTGCGAATGTCACGCGGCACGCAGTTGTTCTCGGTTCGCACCCGCTCAGTGGCGAGCAGCGCGAGCTGCGAGCCACCGAACGTTTTGATGCGCCTTTGATTCAGCTCCTCGGCACGACGAGCAAGCTCCTCAGCCTCGACTAGAAGGCGCTTACGAATTACGTCGTAGCTGCCGCCTTCGAGATCCTTCGACGCCGCCTCATCGGCGCCAACCGCTGCCTTCGGAGCTTCATCCGCCATGAGTCAGTCTCTACTTGTTCGCGGTGAGGTCGTCGATTCCAAGGTCTTTGGCGCGTGCCGCCAACTTGGCGATCCTGTCGCGGGCATCGCCATCAGCACCGGCCATCAGCCGGCCAAGCAGCGCGCTGAGCGACGCGCTCTTTGGCGAACTGTCCTCGGTTGAAGTGACGTCCTTGTTCGGGTTGAGGTAATCCCCAAGAACGTTCTTCAGCGTGTCGCTCTGTTCAATGGTCGAATCCACGGCCTGACCCAACGAGATTGCGTTAACGAAGCGATCGAAGAACTTGCCGTCCCCGCCAACGATCTGAATTTTTGCGTGCTCGAAAGCACGCGCCATGATCTGAGCCTGCTGCTCGGCGATCTGCTTCTTCGTATCGAGCGTGTGCATGGCGACGTCTCGGCTCGTGGAGAGTCTGACCCTGAACTCTTCGTGCGCCCGGCTGTCCGGGTCTAGGTGCTTCATCGCGGCTGCCTTCTCGGCGATACCCTGCGCCTCGGCGCTGTACTTTAGCCGCGCCGACTCAGCCTCTGCAGTGCCCTTCTTGAGGATCGCGGAGGCCTCGGCCTCTTCCACTCGCACCCCGGCGAGACCCTTCTGTTCTTGGCCAATGGCTTCCGCTTGCAGCCGCTCTCGAATCACGAGGGCGTCAGCTAGCCCCTTCTTTTCAGTGGCTCCCGCCTCCGCTTCGGCCACCTTCACCTTGGCCAACCCGATGCGCTCCTCACCTGCCGCCTCAGCCTGCATCTTCTCAAGCCGCACCCTGGCCTCGACCATGCCAGCCTTCTCGAGCGCAGCAGCATCAGCCTCCTTGACGCGCGCCTTCGCAAGGCCTTCGGCGGCTTCTTCAGCCTGTTGACCTTCGGCTAGGCGAATCTTCGCTCGTGCAATCTTGTCGGCAGACTCGAGCTCCGCCTCCGCCTTCGCAAGCGCTTCACGTCCGTAGTGCTTGGCTGCGTCGGCAGCTGCTTCAGCGGCCTTGACCGTCTTCACCAGCGACTCAGCAGCTTCCGCCTCAGCGTGAATTCGAACCGCCTCCTTGTTGCGGTTTGCCTCCGCCAACACACGCACGTCTTTGATGCGCTCTTCTTCCTCGGCGACGGTCTTATCGACCACCACGCGACCACGGATGATATCGGCGATCTCCTTCTTCTTGCCCTCGACCTCTTTGTCCTTGTTGATGCGCTGGATTTCGACCTCGCGCTCACGGGACAGAGCCTCGAGTTGCTGCGCCTTCTTCACGCGCTCAATCTCGATGGCGACTTCGCGCTCTTTGGCCTGCCGGGCGACGAGCACAGCTCGCTCCTTGCCCTCGTTAGCGACCATCTGCTCTTCTTCGTTCTTGTGGCGTTGCAGTAGGGTGCGCTTGATCTCTTCCTCAGCGATGCGCTGCCCATCATTCTGCTCGCGAGCCGTGGCTACAGCGATCTCCTTGTTCTTCTTTACCTCCGCTTCGGCGCGGCGCTGCTCGAAGTTGAAGATCGCCTCGTCGGAAGCCAAATTTTGGCTGCCGATCTCCATCCGCTCCTTCTGGCGAAGTTGGTTGGTCTGCACGTTCTGGATCACCGTGAGATCGGTGATCTTGCGAATGCCCTCCGCGTCCATCACGTTGTCTTTATCGAGCGACTCGATCGGAGTTTGCTCGAGGTAGTCGATGGCACAGTCGTCGAGTACAAAGCCGTTGAGGTCCGGCCCGATCACGCGAATGATCTCGTCTTTGAAGCCCTGGCGTTTGGTGTATAGGTCCTCGAAGTTGAGTGCCTTTCCAGCCGTCTTCAGCGCTTCGGAGAACTTTGCATTGAACAGATCGGCGATGACGCGTGGGTCGCTGGCACGCGCACATCCAATCGCCTGCGCCACCTTGAGGACATCCTTGGCCTCCTTATTCACGCGAACAAAGAACGTGACCTTGATATCGGCGCGGATGTTGTCTCGACAGATGAGACCCTCCTTCGCGCGACGGTCGATGTCGATGGTCTTTACCGAGATATCCATCGTCTCGGCGCGGTTGATGATTGGCCAGACGGTTGCCCCGGTGAACGTGACGTCGGGCTCAGTGCCGGTTCGTCGGTTGACGATTAGCGCTGCGCCTTGATCAATCTGGCGGAAGAACTTCGCCAGCACGATGAGAATGCCAGTGATAACGACCGCGGCGACGCCCACGATGATGAGAATCAGGAACAGTTTCGGCATGAACGATGGCTCCTTCGATCGGGCCTGCGGCACACGAGCGCACCCCGCGATACCCTCCCATCCCGGTTGGGCGGTCGGATGGTACACGAGATTGAACGCCCCACAGGCGGGCGGCGCTAGGTCCCCCAGAAAAACGATTAAATCAATAGTTACAAGCTTATAAGCGGGGGCCAACTCGGCCGTTTCTCAAGGTGAGACGCCGCACGCGATTGTCCATAGACAATCGGTCTGACCGCACGGACGCACGCCCGATTTTTGACCAAGTTAGTTCTTGTTCACAGCGGCAGACGTCATCGTAAAGCCCGGCAGTTCAGACTCAACTACGGCTCGTGCGCGTGCTTCAAACGTCGCCCAATCAGCATTCGACAAGTCGTTCTTGAGCGCGGACTGGAGCGACCGGGCAAGCGCATCAACATCGTTCGCCTTGTCGCAGCCTAGCGATGACGCAATTTGCAACACGGCAGCCTCGTTCGGCGCCGGTCGCAGCAACAACACAGCACGACCCGGGCTCGTCAGAGGTAACTCGATTTCGATCTGGCGATCGGTCATCAAAAGCCGATCAAATGCGCTGCTTGGGCCAAATGCACCGCCCAGTAGCACCACGCGCTGTTGGTGATTTCGGTCTTTGCGCACGAGGGCCGTCCCCGGGGTCGCCACTTGGTAGTAGCGCAAGAAAATGACCAAGCCGACCGCAAGCGCTGACATCAGAGCGACCGCAACGGGCAACAAGAAGGGAACCACGGCCAGTGTCTAGTCGAGCTTGTGGACTGTGCGAATCTTTTCGTCGGCCTCACGCTCAGGAGACACAGGCTCCTCGTGCTCGCGGTCATTCAAGAAGCGCCGTCCTTCGCCTGCAAACTGTGGCGGCAAGCGCTCCACCGAATAGGTACCGTTCTCGTCGTTTAGGTCGACGAGCAGGACCTTGTCCCCGCGCACCAATGCTCCCTGCGAGTCGCGGATCTGTAGAATTAGGCTCGCTCCGCCATCCTCAAGAACCGCCTGCCCAAAGGACTCATTCACCTGGCCGGTACTTACCTCTGCGACTTTGCCTATCAGATCTCTCTTCTGAACCGCCTTGTTGGTTGCAAACAGCTTGCCGAGCGGCCGCACTGCGAAGGAGGTCGCGACAAGCGAAACAAGACTGGATCCAACAAAGACTCCGCTGTCGACCAACCAACCGTGAGGGCCAATCGAGAGGCAGACGAGCCCGGAGGTCAACAACCCCAAGAGTGCAAAGAAGCTTAGGGAGATTGTCACAGGCACTCGACGCAGTGAGTCGAGGCCGATCATCGACACGGCGAAGTCACCGTCCGGTTCCAGATGACCACCAACCACGCCCGACTTCGCGTCAACGGCAGCCTCGGCCCCGTCGAACACGCTTTGCATCGCGCCTTTTGCTGCGCCTTCGATTGCTCCATCGGCGTGGCCTTCCGCGCCCCCCAGAAAATCAAGGTCGAGTGCTCCGAGAATGACGAAGGTCCAATAGACCAAACAGAGCAGCATGACCGTGGTGAAGACCGCAGTCGGAAGCGAGGTAAGCACTGCCAGAACTTCAGGCATTGCGGCAGGGTATGCACAAATCCGAACTTCGTCGAATTGGCGTCACCCTCGCGAACTAAGCAGCTCGGAGGAGCGCGAGCCCTTCGCGACGCGGCTTACGCAAAGGCTGGTCGCCGAACTTGCTGTTCGCCATTCCGGCCACGTAGCCAAACCCCACAAGGGTGAGTTTCATCCGAAGCGCGTCAACGAGACCTTGCCGATCGAGCTCGCCGACCACCGTTCTTATGTCGCTGCGACGAACTCCCAACTCGGCGGCCAGATCCATTGCGTTTAAACACCGGCCCGCGGCCTGTGCTCGGGCCATCGCCCGCATGGCGTGCAATGCAACGAGATTTAGACTTGGAGCCTGATTGGTTGAGGTGGACTTCGTCATGAAAACAACCTGTGGTCCGCCCACCGCCGTTCGCAAGTGCGCCCGCTTCACTTCAATAAGCAAAACAGAAACAAAGTTCTACACTTATATAAGTCGATCGAGTCCCAAGCGCGCAGCCGCCTCGACGAAAGCATCACCACGGTGCTTGTAGTCGCGGAACATATCGAAGCTCGAACATGCCGGGCTGAGGAGCACTGCGTCACCAGGCAACGCGGCTTCGAACGCCCGCTCTACGGCCTCTTCCATTGAAGCGGCCTGGAGGACGGTAACCGCTCCCCTGAGAGCCTCGCCGATCTTCTCGGCCGCCTCGCCAATCAGCACTGCGGCGCGACCGCGCTCAGCCATTGCTTTGGCGAGCGGCTCATACGAACCGAGTTTGTCGCGGCCGCCAGCGATCAGGACCACCTTGGTTTCGGGCAGTCCGCGAATGGCCGCCACCGTTGCGCCAACATTGGTGCCCTTTGAATCGTCGTAGAAGTTTACTCCACCGTGGCTGAGCACCTTAACGATTCGGTGAGGTAGGCCTTTGAACTCGGCCAAAGCACGCCTCAATACTTCAGCGTCCGGTTGCCACGGCGAGAGCAGCGCCAATGCGGCACACACGTTAAGGGCGTTGTGATCGCCCGGGATGGGAATGGCCTCACGCGAAAATGTGAGTCCACGCAATTGGTCGACGATTTGCGTGGGAGTGAAAATGAAGTCGGCGTTGGCGTCCGCAGCCGAACCAAAGCTTATGAGCCGCGCTCCACCGCGACGGGCCTCGTTAACGCACCGATGGTCATCTGCAGGGACCACCGCGAGATCCCCTGCAACCTGATTCTGGAACAGGTTGCCCTTCGCGCGAACGTAGCCAGCAAAATCATCGTAGCGGTCGAGGTGGTTGGGCGACACGTTCAGCAAGGCGGTGGATTCTGCGCGAAAGGATGGCACTCGCTCGGCTTGGAAGCTGGATACTTCGAGCACTACGAAGTCGTAGGGGAAGCCCTCATCAATCGAAAGGAAGGCGCACGGCGGATCTCCGAGATTGCCACCGACGAACGGGGTCCGCCCCATTGCCCGCAATAGCTCTCCAACCAAGGTGACTGTCGTGCTCTTGCCGTTGGACCCAGTCACGGCCAAGACAGGGACTGGTGGTAGGAACCACGAAGCTAGCTCGATCTCACCAACAACGCGGGCGCCGCGTAGCTCGGCATCACGAAGCGCGCCGAACGGAGGGACTCCGGGCGAAACAATGACCAGTTGCGAGTTCGCATAGTCGAAGGGCTCGAGCCCTCCCCCGCGAAGCTCCACACCTAACGAGGCAAGCGCATGCGCTTCCGAAGAGAGTCGCTCCAAAGGCTGACCATCGATCGCAATCACGTTGGCCCCCGCACGAGCGCAAAGAGATGCTGCAGCAACTCCGCTCTTGCCCAGACCGACGACAACGACGCGGGCACCACGCAAACTCTCCCGCTGCTTCAACTTAAACGCGTCAGCTGTCACGAGCGAGCTTCCTTCAAACGTTGGGCAAGTCGCCCGAGCCCCACCGAGTTCGACGCCTTCACCAGCACAACATCCCCGGGCGCAACCATATCCAGAAATCGCTGCTCCGCATCGAGTGGATCCGCGACATGCGCCGTCGCGGCCAAGCCGAGGGCACACCCTTGGAACATCGCTCGCGCCCCTTCTCCGACAATCAACGCAGCTTTTGGCTTCGCAGAGTGTGCTGCCACCCCGACACTGTGGTGTAAGGCATCACTCTCTCGTCCGAGTTCAAACATCGTTCCGAGCGCCAATACCAAGGGGCGGCCCAGTGCATCGGCCAATTCCCGCGCGACATTGATGCTCGAGATCATCGATGCGGGATTCGCGTTGTATGCATCATTGATGAGCACGGTACCGTCGGGCAACGCCGTTACGTCGAGCCGACCAGCTTCGTTGGGTGGAATCGCCTCTAGTGCCGACTCAAGCCGCCTATCCGACACGGCTCCGTCCACCGCAATTGCAGTTGCAACCGCGGCCAGACACGCGAGTGCCCCCGCATGACCCAACAGCCGAACGTTAGCGCGAATAACCCTTTGGCCAACTTGGATCACGAGCTGATTGAGCTCGAGCGAGAGCACCTTGCGCTCAACCAATCTCACCGCTGCATCCACCGCGGTACCGTAAACCAGGGAGCGACGCGCTGGAGTGATCGCGAGACATGCCCTGGTGAGCGGGTCGTCGCCATTGACGATCGCAACGCCCTCCGAGCCAAGTCCGGTGAGCAAAGAACTCTTCTCGCGAAGGACCCCCCACACATCTCCAACTCCTTCAGTGTGAGCGTGAGCCACCAAGGTGACCACGCCGATGGTTGGCCTTGCGGTCGCGGCCAGATGGGCAATCTCGCCCGGCGTATTCATGCCCATCTCGATCACGCCAAACTCGTGCTCAGCCTCCAGTCCGAGCAAGCTCATCGGCGCACCGATCGCATTGTTGAGATTACCCAAGGAGGTGTGCGTGTTGTGCCCCAACGCGCGTAGCAAGTGGCCCACGGCATGCCGAGTCGTCGTTTTGCCGGCAGAGCCCGTTATGCCAATCAACTGCCGGGTGGGGTGGTTGCGACTCCAGCGCTCACGATGCGCTTGAGCAAGCTGGGCAAGGGCCGCCAGCGTGCTTGGCACGCGCAGCACGAGACAATCGGGCGGTACTGGTACCTCCTTTTCGACCACCACCACGCGAGCACCACTGGCCGCAGCCGCAGCGACGTGCTCGTGCCCATCAAACTTTTCACCGGCAAGGGCAAGGAAGAGCTGCCCCGGGCTTACCCGCCGTGAGTCAGTACAGACCCCAACGGTTGTCTCGCCACCACTCGCCACTGGACCCGGCGGCGAAGCCACCGTGGCGCATCGCAAGACGAGAAGCAGCTCCGCCATCGAAAATACTGCGCCGTTTACCGGTAATACCGTCGCCACGGCTCAACATGTCGCAACTCGAAAACGGCCGCAAGACAACACGCGCCCCGAAGTAGTCTGGATCAGACGAGCAGTTCGTTGATGAAGCCCTTCTCAAGGGATGAATCTCCAAAGTCATCGAGTGGCGCACCCGAATCGTTCTTGCATCCAACAGCCGCTCCAATCGTGTTCAAGATCAGGTTGTTGGTTGCGCCGCCGGTATCGACGTAGAGGCCTGTCTTCAAGGCGCCGCCAGCACTCCCGGCGAGGATGTAGGGAACACCATCGTAGCTATGCCACTTGTTCGAGAGGTCGTTGGTCAAACAAACAATGCCCGAGTCGAGTGCATCGGCGGCCTCTAGCCGTTCGAGGAAGTAGCGGAAGCCCGAGAGAACGATCCGGTCGATCTTGTGATGCAGCAGGTCTGCACCCGGGATCGGGTCGCCGGTATCCCCATCCGAGTTGATGCGATGTGAGATCTTGTGGAACGGCAGCTGTTGAACGCCGTCAACGATGTACTGCGTTTGATCATTTCCGCAGCCAATCTGCAGCGTGGCAGCGCGCTTCACGCCACACGCCATCGTAATCGCCAAAAGATCGTAGTGACGTCGCATGACGGTTTCGATCATTGAGTCGTCATCAAGCACCGCGACAACAGCATTCAGGTCCAGGACCTCTTGGTCGGAGAGTTCGCAGGAGAGGTTCTGTTCCAAGTCTCGAATAGCGTCGAAGTGCCGATCCAAGTGCTGCTTATCCGCGGCAGAGAGATCCGTCCGGCTGCGCAACGAGACCATTTCCTCACGCACCAAATCGTTGACGCTCTTGCGGCGCAGCCGCAGCTTCTCAAGCTCCTCCTCGCCAACACCCGCAAGGCCAAACAGGTCTTGATAGACGTTGAACGGGTCCCGCTCCGCCCCCCGGATATCCAGCGCAGCTCGATACGAAAGAACCTCGTCCAGATAGCCAAACTTCCTTCCTGCGTAGAGCGTCAGAGGTTCCTCCCCGTCTGCTCCTACCTCCCGAGAGATGCGATTGTCGATCGACTCCCCCATCGAAAGGGACTCATTGCCTGCTGGGTCGACCGATACCCGCGCTGCCGTCAGCACCTGATTGCCCCCGCCCGAGTGGCCGCACCCGTTACCAGGAAACGCAAAGCGAATACCGCGAACGATTGCGAGCTTGTCGGCAAAAGCACCAAGTTCGGAGAGTGCCCGCCCACTGTCCGCCGAGAGAGTCGCAGAGGACAACGGGCCAGGTCCCGCAGAGGGCCAGTAGCGCTCCGGCTCCCCATCGACAGCTTGCTGCACGCCGTTTCCTTGCCGAACAAATACGGCAAAAGGCGCGGTCGCCGCCGCAACGCGTCGCTTCGGCGCGAGACCCTCCAGAAACGGAAGAGCCACTACTGCGCCGAAAGCACCTCGAAGGACATTTCTTCGTTTCATGGTCCCACCTGCCCAATCTCAGGATCGGTTCTTCGATAACGGAATACGTCGCTCAACAGCAGCGCCCGCAGCACGTCGCGGATTGGAGCGCCCGCAACGGACTCGTCAGCGACCAGTTCCGAAAAGCCAATGTCTTCAGCGACGAGATCGCGGCCCAACGCGAACTCAATCCAAGCGTTGGCAAAACATTGATGAGCCGACGGGCTCTTGGCAATGAGGGCCGACAGTTCGACCGCGTTAGCGTACGAAGCGTCGACGCCATCAAAATTGAAGGTGCCAGTCGCGTCGATGGGTTGGCCGTTGTCCACATCTCGCCACTCACCAGCTGCCCCGTAGTGCTCGAAGGCGAACCCAAGCGGGTTGATTACCTGCCCATGACACGAGGCGCCACAAGTGCCTGGTCCCGTGAGCGCCTCTACTCTTTGTCGGTTTGTAACCTCATCCCCAAACTCCGCACCAGCGGCCTCATCCGGGGGATCCCCGAGCAGGGTGCAGGTCACGCTCTTTGCGACATAGACACCGCGCAGGATGGTATCCGGTTGCGCCGAAGTTCCTCGCCACGCGAGGAAACCAGCACGAGTCAGCAATCCAGCGCGCTGCGACGAGTCCAACTCGACCTGCGCGAAGCCACTCGCATCAAAGTTCAGCGTGCTCGGATCAATGCCGTAAATTTCGGCGGTGTTGGCGGTAACGAACGTCGTGCGGTCGAGAAGCAATTCCGAGAGACCACCCCCTCCGTCAACGACGTGTGAAACGAACTTCCCGAGTTCCTCGCGCAACCCAAGCGCAGTCTCAGTGGTGAACGTGGGGTAGAGCGAATCGCTCTTGTCTAGCTGCGGGTACTCCTCACCGTGTCCGAGCTGATCGAAGAACCGGCGGAAGGTTTGGGTGGTTCGCTCGTCGGCGAGCAACCTGTCGATCTCGATTCCAAGTGTATCGGCCGAAGATAGGTCCCCACGATCGGCGGCAGCGAATAGCTCATCGTCTGGCATCGAGTTCCAGAGTGCGTACGAGAGTCTCGACGCAAGCTCGTAGTCGGTTAACGCCACAAGGTCCTGCTCGGACGTCGCAAGCTCGGCGCGATACAGAAAGTTTGGAGACTGCAGGACCGCCTCGATGGTCATGCGCACTCCCGAAGTAAACGCATCCATCTCTGGATAGTGGGTGCCCCCCTGATCAAATACGGTCGCTATGCGGGTAAGCTCGGCTTTGGATACTGGTCGCCGATACGCTCGTTTGACGAAGCTCTCAAGGAACGCGTCGCGTCTCTCGAGCGGCTCAGTTGGTAGAGCCGCGGGGACAATGTTTGACAGCAGCGCGGTGTCGCCTGTCACCTGCGTCGCAATCTCCTCAGCCGCTCGTTGATAGTCCGCCCACAGCGCACTGTTCACCTCGAGCGTCACAACATTGTTGTCGAACAACTTTCCGCTCAGCGGATCGGGCGCAAACCCCGCGGATTGACCGCTCGGCGCAGGTAACTTGAACAAGTCCTGTACCGTGTTCTCCCACTGGGAGTGCGAAAGTCTTGGGAACCTCAAAGACTGGGCGATCTCCAATCCCTCTGGAGTGCAGCCAACACAGCCATCTTCGCTGGACCCGGCTCCGCCGCCGGTTGGGTCCCCAATTGAGCCCTTGCAGGCGCTCACGGCGATCAACGAGGCGAGAAGTGCAATCGCTCCACCACGTATCAACATGGCCACCATAGTGGACTACCTGGAAACACTCAGCAATGTGGGCGTTTTCTCACCACTGGGCTTTGACTCTTGGTCGAGTAGCGCCCGCCTGGAACTTACCAATGTGGCTGTAAGTGACTCAAGCCTGGCGGTTGCTAACAGAGAAAGCGCGCCCGCGCGAAGTAGTCTCCGTAGGTCAGCCAAACTCCCGCCGCTTCCACCAGACGCGCCGCTTCGTCACTTTGAACGTTCCCAACGATCGCTCGTCCTTTACGCAAAGTGACGCGCTCCACCAACGCGCGAAGCTGCTCAGCCTCCTCGAAATCTTGCGGAGGGTTTGGAACATGCAGGTAGTCCGCTCCTAGCTCGCCAAGCAGGTCCGCGTCCGCCAGGCCTGGTGTGCCGAGACGCACAGCAAACAAGAATCCGTAGGGCACGAGCGACTTTGCAGTCGCAAGTGCGACGGCCGCATCTGTGGTGTCCAGCAGTTCTAGAATGATCCGTCTCGTTTTTATCCGCCGTTGTTTGGCAATGTTCATTAGTCGGCTCGGTTCGAGCGCGGATGGCGGACACGGGATCAGCAAGCGGACGGTGGTGGGCACCCCTGTTGCGCCAGCAAACTCTTTCAGCGCACGTTCAGCAAATTCTGCGGTGGGCTCCGCCCCCTCAGCCAATTCTCCGTGGGGCATCCCAGTCGTGCCGACGATGCTCCGGAAGCGCACACGCAGCCCTGCATCCACTGCTAAGTCGTCGAGCCGGGACAGCCGACGAATGAAGCCACTGTCCCGAGCTCTTTGGCTATCGTCGGAACCGCGATCGGTTTTTTTTGCGTCCGAAATCATGCCCCCCATGTCTCCACAAGGAGCCACGCTAGTGGGGATTCCGACTACGCTCAAGTCTCGGCGTACCATCGGACCTGCTTCGTGGCGCGGCGCGTAGTAACCTCCCAGTCCGCTGATGTCTCGTTGGTTTTGCATCCTGGTACTTCTCGTTCTGCCCGCCAAAGCCTCGGCGTCTCCCGACCTTGTGGAGGTACCGAAGCTCGAGCGCGAGCGCGTTGCTCGCCTGGCAGACGAGGGGCTCGCACTATTTGAAAGCGGTGACTTCGAGGGCGCACTCAAGCGGTTCGAGGAGGCTGAGGGCAGAGTTCCCGTTCCCACCCTAACCCTGCAACGTGGACTGACACTGGAGAAACTGGGAAGGCTGGTCGAGGCCAAAAGGGCTTTCGAGATCGCTGCCACGATCGAGCTCGACCCCAACGCTCCGTGGCAGCACAGCAACGCTCAACGGACCGCCCAGCGGGAGCTACTGCGAATCAGTCCCATGGTTCCGACGTTACGGATCGCTTTGCGGGGCGGCGAAGGCGCCAGGCAGTTAGTTATTGATGGGCGGCCGATCGGGGTGACTGGGGACCTCATTCCAGTCGACCCAGGAACGCATTCGATCACGGGCCGGGATCCGGACGGCGCTGTCGCAGAGGCGGTCGTTGATGTGATCCCAGGGAGTCGCACCGAGGTACTGCTTGAGTTTCGTCACCCCAACGGAGATCCCACAGCACGCACGGTTTGGACTGCGCTCGGCTACGGTCTCATCGGACTGAGTGGTGCGGCTTTGGGAGTCGCTATCGGAACGGGGGTAGCCTCGTTCGCGCTCGCAGCCGACCTTGAAGCAGGCTGCGGTGAGATGAGCTGCTCAGGCTCAAGCGCGGACGATGAACAACTGCAGGTCTATCGAGTCGTCGCACTCAGCTCGCTGATCGCTGGAGCCGTGACATCCGGCCTCGGCGTAGCGGCTGTTGTAGTTGGAGGCGGGGAGAAATCGTCGGCGAAACTTACGCTTGGACCCGCTAGCTTCGCCTTGAGTATCACGCTCCCGTAGAACATCGGTGAGTCTCAGTGGTAGCCTCTCCAGCGTGATGGCGCGGTACCTCTACTCGTTGGTTCTTTCCGCTTCGATCTTCACCGCATCCTGCGGTCCGACCAAGCCACCGGGCAGCGTCGACGGGAGTTCTCCCTCCGCTACCTCGAGCGAAGGGGCCGCCACATCCAAGCCGCCGTCAGTAAACGTGGCAAGCCTCGTTGAAGCGGCTGATGGCGCACGTGGCAAGAAGCTCTACGAAGAGGAGCACTGTGGAGGCTGCCACGGCACCCAAGCCAAGCCTCCGGCGAAGTTTCCCAATCTGTTCGCCACCGACTGGACTTCGAGCGAACTCGAGGAAGGCTTCAACACCATCAAGAACGGCGACAGTCCAATGCCCGCTTATGGTGACAAGCTAAGCGACAATCAAGTCGCCGATCTCTTGCGCTACTTCCGCGCTGGAGAGTAGCTACAAACTGGCGTCGTCTATCGTCCGCATGCGAGGGTTCGCTATGCTTGTCGATCGTCGAACTCGCCGTGCTCACGCTCCCCTCCGTGCTGCCGAGCACCTGCTGGCTGCACATAGAGCGCGTTGCGGAGCGCGCGCGGTCGTTCTTTTCGACGGTCGAGCAATGCTTGCGTCCAGCGCACTTGAACGTTCCGATGAAGCGACCTTGCGCATGTGGATAGGCGACCTTGCGCAGGGCGGAGCTGGCCCGACAAGGGACATGTACCTTCACAGCGTCCCAGTGTGGGGGCGCAAACTGCAGCTCGCGTCATTGGATGGTCGGGTAGACAGCGTAAAGGCTATCGCAAACGGGCTAAGCCGTATCTTCGCGGAGTGACCGACTCAATCGGGCTCGGGGTAGTTGAAGGCTTCTACGGCAGAGCTTGGACTCAGCCGAACCGACTTGCCCTACTGCGACTCCTCTCAGCAACTGGACTTGCGACCTACCTCCACGCTCCAAAAAACGAGCGCGAAGACGTGAGGAGTCTGCAACTCCCTGTCCCCCCAACGCAGCTGAGCCTGCTTGAAGAACTTGCGGCGCACGCCTCCGCCTGCGGGGTCCGCTTTATCCACGGATTGTCCCCCTTTCGGTTGTTCGATCGGGCAAGCCTGCCATTCCTACGACGAGAGCATCGTGAATTTCGGCGGCTTCTGGCCGCTAGAGTTAAGGAGCTCTCCAACGTTGGCGTCCGCGATTTCGCGATTCTTTTTGACGACACCTGGCCGACTATCGCTCCTCAGTTGGCGAGCGAGGCGACTGGGCGTGACCACGGGGTGCTGGTGCAAGAGGCCGAGGGCGTGCTTGGCCGCAAGGACTCGATAGTCGTAGTGCCTGCTGTCTACTTTGGCCGCCCTAGCACACTAAGCGATGGCGCTCGCCGTTACCTTCATGGTCTACGCAGCGAGGGCGCCTGGTTAACCGCATGGACGGGGCCGGGGGTCTTCAGCTCTTACATTTCAGAAGCAGAGCGTGGACGTTTAGAGCGTTCCACCGGACTTCCTATTTGGGTATGGAGCAATGCAATAGCCAATGATTGGCTACCGCTAGCAACAGGAGAGCCTCTGGGGCTGACTCCCCAAGAGAGACTTTGCTTCGGTCCTGTTCATACCGTAAGTCCTCAACTTTTGGCCGAAGGGAGAGGCATGTTGCTAAACGGGGCGCGCGAGTTCGTCCCAACGCTCATAGCGCTGCATACGCTCTCCGACTTGGCGCGAACAAAGGATAGCCATCATCCCGAGAAGGCGTTGAGACAGGCCGCAGAGGCTGTCTGCGGTAGCAACTGGCAAGTCGTTCTCAAGATCGCACAATCGGTTGGTCCCCACGAGTTGTGTTTTCCACAACTCCCTGGTGCAGGGCCTCTCGAGCGTGTGGTGGACGGGCTACCCGTGAGTGGCCGCCTCGCAGCACTGCTTGACGTGCTTAGAGAGTTCGCTGGAATTGCCGCAGACCTGAACCGAGCCGCCGAGACCGATCCCCGACTCCTGGAACTCCAAGCGACGGCGTTACGATTGACTGAGCTAGCACACTACCTAACGCAAGTGCTGCGCGGAAAGGAGTCGAAGCTCCCTAGATCGAACTGGCGCACCGCGCTCGACCCGTATCTCAAGCCAGCTCGACGCAACGAACTCTTGGCACACTAGGCAACAACAGTGGGCTCTGGTCGACAGATGCTTCACCTCCTCGCAAGGAGAACCCCATGAAAACGAGCGAATTGCCGCAAGTCGACATCGACGCTGACATCACGCGAGCAAGCACGCTACCGGCTGAGCTTATCCGCGACCCAGCGCATTACCCACGCTTACTCGACCGGGTCTTCGCACGTACGTGGCACGTAGTTGGACCCAAGCCGAGCAGCGATGCATCCACGCGATTAGAGCCGGTCACATTCCTGCCCGGCAGTCTCAATGAACCGCTCCTCGTCACGAGCTCCCAGCATGGGCTAAACCTTCTATCGAACGTCTGCACACATCGAGGTAACCTCCTCGTACACGAAAGCTGCCGGACCCCAACCATCAAGTGCCGGTATCATGGGCGTAGCTTCGACCTGGATGGCACCTTCAAACGGATGCCAGCCTTCGAGCAGGCCCGAGACTTTCCGGCACCAACCGACAACCTGCCGAAGATTCCCTCAGCTAGCTTAGGAGAACTCCTGTTCGCGTCAGTCGCGCCACAGATGACCTTCGAGTCGTTGCTCGGCCCTCTTGCCACGCGGCTAGCGTTCATCCCTTGGTCAGAAGCGGTGCTCACGCAGACCAAGGACTACGTCGTCAACGCTAACTGGCTGCTCTACTGCGACAATTATCTTGAAGGACTTCACATCCCTTTCGTCCACGATGGCCTGATGGAAGCACTGGATTTTACCTCCTATGCGACGGAGCTCAATGAGTGGGCAAGCCTCCAGCTTGGCATCGCCAAGAGGCCACAAGACGCTATTCCCCTCCCTGCAGAGCACCCCGACGCACACCGCAACGTCGCCGCCTTCTACGCATTCCTTTTCCCAGCGACCATGCTCAATGTCTACCCGTGGGGAGTATCGGTTAATGCTATTCGCCCGCTTGGGCCAGCAAAGACCTGCATTACCTACCTCACCTTTGTGTACGATCAGAGCCGGCTCGGGTCCGGGGCGGGGGCGGATTTAGAGCGGGTCGAGTTGGAGGACGAGGCCATTGTCGAGAAGGTGCAACGAGGAATTTCGTCGCGCTTTTACAAGCAAGGGCGTTTTTCCCCTAGCATGGAGCAAGCTGTACATCACTTTCACAGACTCGTTTCCAAGCAACTAAGCGATCACTAAAGCTCAACAATACAGGCCCCACGCCCCAAGACGAGCTTAGCCAGCTCAACGGTGCGAGCCAAATGCGTAAAAAGTAACACTTGCATACGCGAAGCCACACTCCCCAGCAACGCTAGCGCAGAGCGGGTGCGATCCTCGTCGAAGTTGATGAGCACATCATCCAGAACTAGCGGCAACGCTTCAAATCCTTCCCCATGATGCTCAATAGTAGCGAGGCGCAAGGCCAGAAAAAGCTGGTCCTTAGCGCCATCGCTCAGGGCCTCGACGGCAACCTCCTGCGCCGAGCGCATGCAAACGAGCTCTGGCTGGTTCTTGGTATTGATCACGATCTTGAGCCCCTCAAAGCTATTGTGGGTCAGCGTGCGAAAATGCTGAGCTGCCCTTGAAAGTACCGGGCCTTGGTGGAGTTTCTGATAGGTCTCAATCTCTCTCTCGAGAATCAATGCGGCTAGCCGATGGCGGACGTAGTCAGCAGCCAACGCTCGAACCTTCGCAACCTGGAAGGAAGCCTGCTCTGCGTAGTAAGCGGCCTTCGAGTCCTCAGACTCCACGTGCCGAATCGCTTCTTCATAGGCGCGCCGATCATGAATCACCCGCTCCTTTCGCCGCTCAAGCTCGTCGCGTTCGGCGTCCTTTGCCTCAAGCTCCGCTTCGATGTCGTCGCCGCTCAACGAAGCGCTCTCGTGCTCGAGTTGCTCAATGTCATCTGTTTCACCGGCCAGAGCAATTTGGTCCCGCAACCTTTCGACCTCTGCGACCAAGAATCCCACACGAAAGGAACTCTCCTCTATCCGAACTAGCTCATCCAACGAGTTAGCTCCAGCCGCCTCGACCAGGCCTTGCAACGCCGAGCCGATTTCTTCCATCGAACGCGCCGTTTGACCCCGCTCTTCTCGGGTCTGCGCCAGTCGCAGGAGACAGTCCTCGCGCTGCTCATGCAACCGCTGCTCCCCGTCCAATCTATCAATCAACATCTCAACGTCTGCCATCGACACTTGCGCGTCTTCGGCGGCACCGCGCAGTGCATTGACTAATTGGGCCAGCTCCCTTTCGTCTTCGTGAATGAGCTTAATCTCGGACTCGAGTCCTCTGAGCTCTTGCTGTACGGCCACCTCATGCTGACGCGCAGCATTGATGCGTACCAGCTCCTCCGCCGACACATCGCCACTAACGCCATGTGGCAGCAGCGCTTGGTGCAGAGACTCTTCCACGACATTGCTGCGGTTTTCTAGTCTAGCAAGGTTCTGTAGGGCGGCCGCGTGAGCCGTTTCGAGTTCCTGGCGCTGACTCGCTCGATGCGACTGCCTTTCAAGTTGGCTTCGATAATGCCCCACTCGCTGCTTTAACTCCGCGAGTGCTTGCTCGAAGCCCAACGATGGGTCTCCAGCAGCAGCAGCCAGTAAGCAGCGATGCGCCTCGACCATCGTTAGCTGCTCAGTAGCCTCAGCACGTCGCGAGCGTGCTTCAACCGACATGAGCAGGGCATCATTGCGACGTCTCAACCACTCGACCGAACTCGCGCCAGAAATCATTGGAGCGCCCAGCGGGGTCAGCGCTGACCGCAGCTCTTCACTAAGCGCGACTCGCTCAGCTTCATTTGTGGCTGCTGTTTGAGCGACGGTCGAGAGCTCCGCCCGAACCTCATTAAGTCGCAGCTCAAGTTGAGTAAGCCGCGTCGTACGATCCACGTCGTAACGCATTCGGTCCGCGACGCTATCCGCCTCCATGATCGCGCGCTCAACAGCATGTAGTGAAGCTCCTGCGCGAACCAGATCGTCACGGATCGATCGTGACTGCTCAAGGTCCTGTTCGCGAAGGATAGGGCCTCCGGAAAGAACTGCCTGCCTTTCTGCCTCGATGCGCCGCACCTCGCGCTCCATCTTCCGCTTGTCGGTCGCGAGAGTCTGCGCTTCACCTACGAGAAGTTGCTCACGCGATGCTCGCTCGCTTACCCACTCCCAAGCAGGTGCTGAAGCCGTATCCTTCAGTTCTTGCTCAGGGCTCAGCCCCAACGACAGCGCGTTGACTCGTGACCTCTCCGCGAGTTCGTTGGCTTTTGCAGCCAAGTTCTCCGCCTCTGCCCTCGTCCCGAGAAGTCGCTCAGCCCGCGCGATCATCACCTCGAGACGTTCGAGTTCTATCCGCTCCACTGGCGCTTCGTTGGAACCAAACGACGCAATTCGCTGCTCGGTTTCTGCGATGCCGCTGGCACACATACGGAGCTCTAGCATGAGCGCGCGCTTCTCTTGCAGAAGCGCGCAGATAGCGCGCTCAGTTGCTGGCTCTATTGGGTGACTTCCGTCCGACTGCCCAAGCGATAGCTTTGCAGTATCCCTGTTTGCTTCGAGTGCGATCCTCCGGCGGCTCTGTTTTGCATGTACTGAGAACAGCGCAGCCAACCGCTCTCGTGTTGCTGGATTGTGCCTTTGACTCTCCTGACTGGGAAGTTCGGAAAGCCGAAGCTCCAGCCGAGCAATGCTCTTATTCAGCTCGTCCACTCGGACATTAGCCGCTGCCTGGTCGGCGCATAGTCGCTCTCGTTCCACGCGCGCGGTCGCCGTAAGTCTCGGGACACTGGCCAACCCAGAAAGTTCATGTGCCAGTCGCTTGTGGCGAGCCAACAAAGGCGCCACCCGCCGCAGCTTCTCGAGTCGCCGCTTTTCCTTTTCAAGATTTCTTAGAGCATCATCGAGCGTCAACCGAGTAGCTAACGCGTTCTCGATACCTTCCTTTTGTTGCTCCAGAAATTCATACTTAGTCTCATGGCGCTTGCTGAGACCGTCTACCTCGATGAAGTTCCTGATTGCTTCATTCAGTGGAGGCCTCCTCGTTCCGCGCGCTCCGGCACGAAACAATCCGTCCGCGCGAGAGCGCATGCGGCGTAGCTCCTCGGCAACACCTGCACCTGCTATTCCAGCATCGAACAGACTCTCGGCAACTGTGCTCTTGCGGTCAAGGAGTGCCTTGGCACCGATGCGCAACCGCTCATGATCCAGACCATACAGTGTACGAAAAAGGTCCCGGTCCACACCGCGCAAGAGGCGCCGAAGTTTGTCTTCCTCAAAGAGACTGCCATCGACTAACCGAAGCGGCTCCTTTCCACTGCGCCTTACCAAGTCGAAGCGACTGCCGTCCTGCGCGACAATGACTCCGCCGACCTGCAGCTTTGCGTGCTTGTGATGATCGGGACCGCGCGGCTCAAACCCGAACAGCAGTGTCTCAAAGCCACGCAAGCTGGTGCTCTTTCCAGCCTCGTTGGCCCCATAGACCACAACGAGCGACCCGGCAGAATGGCTTAAGTCGATAGACTTTCCGGTAAAATGGCCGAAAGCCGTAAGGTGGAGCGCATCAATCCTCAATGCGGCTCCTCCACGCCCAGGACCAGACGCGAAACCAATAGTTCCTTAACGTCTTCGAGAACTGGAACGAGTGCGTTCCCGTCGTCAAAAAACGCAAACTCCTCCAGCTCACGCAAACCCTTTGGAAGTTTCGCGGCAAAGTCAGCCAGTTGCGCTCTCAACTCACTAAGTATGACAGGGTCCAGTGCAGCTTTATCTATGGCGCGTAGCAAGTGCGCCAACGGGTCGTTGGCGCGAGATAGCGCCACCAAGTCCAACGGGGCGCGCGTTTCAACTCGGACGTCCCCCAACCACGCGCCTTCGCCCGCGACGTCCAAGCCCATTGCTCGAATGTCTGCGATGAAGGCGTCCTTCTCACGAAGAATCCGGCCATGACTTACTGGACGCCCGACAACGGTCACACGCGCAGCGAGGAGTCTACCTTGCGCGGTTGACAGCCCGTTCAACAGAGCGTCACGAAACTTTATTACAATATCGTCCCAGGAATCCTGCTCAGCAGCCACAAGTCGGCAATCCCAGTAGCGAGCGTGGTCGAGAGGACGATGCTCAGCCCGCAGCACGCGGCATTGGTCCACCGAAAGTAAAAACGCACCTTTAGGTCCAGTCTCCTTGATATGCCGCCCCTGAAGATTTCCGGGGAATACGATGTACGGATCGGTGTGAACGACCTCGGTTTGGTGAACATGACCCAACGCCCAATAGTCGTATCCGCGTTCAATTAGTACCTCGAGCGTGGTCGGAGCGTAGGGCTCATGCCCAGGACGCCCATGCAACGCGGTGTGGAGCATCCCGATGTTGAATAGACCGCGAACAGGTTCAGGGTAACTCCGCGCGAGGTCCTCCCGAACGTCGCGAGTCGGAAAGCCGCGCCCATGGATGGCCACACCGAGTTCCTCGAAAATCACGGTCTCGGCTGAGTCGGTTCGCAGCTCGCGAACGTTCTCCGGGAGGTGTACGCGCTGCGTTATTTCACTCTCTGCATCATGGTTACCTCGCAAGAGCACCACGCGGATCCCGGCCTCCCGCAGCTTCCGCATCTGCGACGCAAAGTAAAGTCCTGTCTGATGGTCCTTCCATGCGCCATCGTAAAGGTCCCCCGCTACCAGCAGCAGCGCTGCTTTCTCATCAATAGCTAGACGAACGAGGTTCTCGAGTGCCCGCCTAGTCGCACCCCGCAACGCTTCACGCGGGCACCCCTCATACGCCTCAAGCCCAAGCATTGGGGAGTCCAAGTGAACGTCCGAAGCGTGGAGGATCTGCACGGCTGGCACCACACGCTAGTCGATCTGCTCAGAAGATTCTTCCGGGATTCCAGACTTTGGCTAACCTGCCCCCTGGGAGGTTCTGACATGGTCATTAATCAGCGTCATCCCGATATGCTCAGTCTCGAAAGTCGGGCACTAATTGGCAACGCTTTAGGGGACCCAACGACGCGCTCGACATGGGTGTACACTCCGCCCAATTATCGCGGAGAACCGGTTGTAGGTCTTCTCGCGCTGGCCGGCTTCAGTGGACACGGACCCATGCTATTCAATCAAGACCCCTTGGGAGAATCGCTCGGCAACCGGTTGGATCGGCTGATACTCAATGGTACCTGTCCACCATGCCTTGTGGCCGCACCGGACTGCTTCACGCGCCTAGGCGGGAATCAATATATCGATTCAGTTGGAACAGGCGCATACGCGAGTCATTTGGTACACGAGGTGGTCCCAGCGATAGAGGGCCGGTACCAGATCACGAAGTGGGGGATCGTTGGCAAGAGTTCCGGTGGCTACGGGGCGATGGTACTCCCAATGCTGCACCCTGGCATCTTTCATGCCGCTGCCAATCACTCTGGCGACGCCAACTTCGAGCTTTGCTATCTTCCAGACGCTCTAGAGACCCTTGACCAGGTGCGCAGCGCAGGTGGTCCTCAAGCTTGGCTTGCAAAGTTCTGGGCCTCCAGTCAGCGACGCACTCCTAAACAGATAAAGACGTTAGGCTTTCTTGCAATGGCCGCTCACTACTCGCCCAACCTAGGGATAGCCGATGGCTTTGACCTTCCATTTTCACTCGAAACTGGCCAGTTTCGTCCAGACGTTTGGGAGCGGTGGCACGCCTGGGACCCTGTCGCGATGGTTAGTCGGTACACCAAGGAGTTGCGCAGTCTGAAGCTGCTATTCATCGATGCAGGAACGAACGATGAGTACGGACTACACTGGGGTGCCCGCGCGCTAAGCTCGGCCCTGAACAACCACGGAGTGACTCATATCCATGAAGAGTTCATCGACGGCCACATGAACATCGCTTACCGATTCGAGCGAAGCATTCCCCTTTTGGTTAACGCGCTAGCTAGCTGAGAATTATATGGGTAGGCTCATCGGCGGTCGGTTTGAACTCATTGCCGCGATTGGAGCGGGTGGCGCTGGGGATGTCTACTCGGCAACAGACCTCAGCAGCGGCGCCAAAGTCGCGGTCAAGGAGCTGCAGAGATTGGGGGATCAAGCGCGATTCCTCCGCGAGTGCTCGCTCCTCGCCAGCTTAGAGGTTCCGAGCGTGGTTCGCTACGTAGCACATGGATCTTTGCCCAAGCCCTGGCTCGCCATGGAGTGGGTGGAAGGCTGTACTCTTTCCGAATTCCTTCGGCACCACAACCTCTCCGCGATGGAGAGTCTCAAGCTGGTCGAACTACTCTCAAGTGCAGTTGGAGAGCTTCACGCTCAAGGAATCATCCACCGCGACATCAAGCCTGGGAACGTCATCCTGCAAAATGGGGAGCCGCTACGTCCTGTGCTAATCGACCTCGGCCTCGCTCGAACTGGGGGCCCGTCACTTACCCAACATGGGTCACTGCTCGGTACCGTCGGCTATATGGCCCCCGAGCAGGCGCGCGGGTCCACGGATATTGACTGCCGGGTCGACGTGTTTGCGCTTGGTTGCTTGCTCTTTCGCTGCATCGCCGGGGCCCCCCCGTTCTCCGGAGAAGACACCCTAGCGACCATATTGCGTATTTCATTGGAGCATGCGCCTCGACTTCGCAGTGTCTGTCCAAACGCCGACGTGGGGATTGATCAGCTGTGTGCTCGACTCCTTTCGAGAGACCGTGAAGAACGCCCCAAGCATGCCGGGGAAGTCGCTGAGTTGATTCGCCAACTATTGAAGGCGATTGAGAGAACCGAACAGGTGGATCTCAGTGACAGTCGTTCCAACAACACTGGCGAGAGGCGGTTCGCCTTCTTGATCCTCGTTCAGCGAGAAGGACAAGTTCTTGATACACCTGTTGGACTCAGCGCGGCCCTGGGGAAACTCGGGCTACAAGTCCAGACCCTTGTCGACGGAAGTCTTATCGTCGTTGTTACTGCAGAGCTTGCTGCGGATGACCTTGCACTGCGAGCCGCGAGAGCCGCGCTCTATGTTCGTTACTGGCTTCCGGAGTCGCGTTCGACCATCACGATGGGCCGGATGGCGCCGCAAGGTGCCATGGCACTAGGAGCAACAGCTGACCAAACAAGTCTCTTGGCGGCGCATTTGAGCAACGAGGAACGCGCTGGCGTTATTGCTGTCGACCATCCCACGGCCAGGCTTCTGGCGGACCGATTCGTCCTCCGGCCTCGCCCGTGGGGTGCGCTACTCGTAACCCAACATGCGGGTGCCAGTTTGGGCGCTGGGGATATGACTGGCGAGTTCGTAGGACGAGCAACCGAGCTCCAAACCTTAGTCGATCGCTGCATCAAGGCGGCTAACCGGTGCGAAGGTGCCACCTTCTTGATTGCGGGTTCCAGTGGTTCCGGAAAGTCCCGCTTAGCACGCGAGCTTCTCGGCGCGCTGGACCACTCATCTCGTGCTGCCCTTTCACCACTATTCGACATTTGGATTCTTCAGGGCGATCCACTCGCGGCCGCCACCCCGTTCTCGATGCTGGCCCCACTTCTCTATGTACAGGCCGGTATTGGTCGCACGGAGAGAGGGCCGGTTGCACGTGGAAAGCTCGGAGCTTTTGTCAGTAACACAGTACCCACCTCGGAATCGGAGCGTGTCTCGGAGTTCCTGGCGGAGCTGCTTCACCTTGATGATGGTCCAACCGTCAGCCAAGCCGTTGCGGCCGCGCGCCGTAATGCGACGCTGATGGGTGACCAAGTTCGGCGGGCCGTGACAGACCTATTCCGGGGAGCCGCTAGCCATCGCCCCCTGTTGATCCTCGTTGAAGACGCGCAGTGGGGGGATGCCGCCACCGTGGCGCTCTTGCATCATGCGGTAAGAACACTGCATGACGTTGCGCTCGTCGTCATTGGCCTAACTCGTCCAGAGGGAGAAGCACCTTTCATTCTCGGGTTCAAACGCACAACAACGGTCCTGCAGCTCAACAGCTTAGGCCCATCGGCAGCGGAACAACTCGTACTCAACCTCCTCGGTGCAAAGGCTTCTCCGAAGCTTGTTACTTCAATTGTAGAGCGCGCAGAGGGCAACCCGTTCTTCTTGGAGGAGCTTGTGCACTCATCCCAGGATGGCACCGAAGAACGGCTACCTCGGACAATCGTTTCGGTAGTTGAGGGCCGACTTGAGCGACTTTCTCCTGAGTGTCGCCGGGTGGTTCGCACGGCCTCCGCCTTCGGGGAAACCTTCTGGGAGGCAGGGCTAGAGGCGGTGCTTGGGCGCAGCGAGGTACGTCAAGAGTTAGTAGAGATTGAACGGGAAGGAATAATTCGACGCTGCGCAAGATCCCGCTATCCACGAGTGGACCAATGGCGCTTCCGCCAGAGGCTTCTTGCGGAAGTGAGCTATGACGGACTGCCTGGCCGCGAGAAGGAGCTGACGCACGCAGCGATAGCTCAATGGCTTGAAAGCGTGGGGGAGGGAGACCCAACTCTACTGGCCGAGCATCTTGCTCGCGCAGGCCAACACGCAGCGGCAGGGCGTCTTTACGCCGTTGCGGCCCACCTTGCCCTCGAAGCCTCGGATCTGGCCCGTGCGGTTGAACTGGTGGGCAAGGCGGTGCAAGCGGGCGCAGCTGGCGAGGACCTGGGTCGACTGCTCGCTGACGAAGCGGAAGCCCTACTATGGCTGGGCGACAATCCTCGCGCCTTGAACTCGGCGAACCGAGCAATCGCGCATTTGGAGGATGGCACCGCTAACTGGTGCCGGGCGGCGATGATAGCGGTCACGGCTGGTGCGCGAACCAACGACCGGCGAAACGTCGACGAGATTGTCGCCGCGGTCGAGAAACTTGCCGTAGTCACCGGGCAGCCAATGGAGGCAGAGCGCCTCATCCTCATAGCGCAGACAGCTATTCAATCCATCTTCGTGGGAGATCTTCAGTGTGCCGACCGCCTACTTTCGGGCACTCCCTCGGGTTTGGCACATCGGGACCCACTACCTTCAGCTTGGCTTTTACGCGCACGTGCGTGGCGCGCGCTAGCTGCAGGTGACCCCGCAGCATACGGCACACTAATGAGGCACTCGGCCAACGCGTTTGGAGAGATAGGAGACCGCCGCAACTCCTGCGTTCAACAAGTAAACGAAGCCTACTCCGCCATTCGATTGGGCCGATGGGAGGAAGCAATCACTGAACTCAAGGCGGTTATCGAGGAAACTGCCCAACTGGGCATCGAGGCTGTGGCAGCGGTAGCGGAACACAATCTCGGATACGCCTTGATGCAGGTCGGGGAGCTAACGGCTGCCGAGCATGTTGAAGGCCGCGCAATCGACGCCTTTGACCGACAGGGCGATCGCCGAATGCTAGCCGCAAGCCTGGCCTACCTTGCCCTCATCCACGCTGGACAACAGCGTTATGCCGAAGCCCAGGAGCGGGCTGAGCAAGCCCTGCTCGCAGCTCCAGCCAACTCACCGACTGAAGCGCTGAGCCTGTCTGTGATGGCATCCGTAGTCCTCGATACCATGGAGAAGCTCGGCCCTTCTGAGCAACGAGACGGCCTATCCGCACACGCGTGGGCGCTATCCGCGAGTCAGAAGGCTAGTGCTCTCCTCAACTGCTTCCTCGGAGTTGATGAGGGTGAGTTCTATATCCGTGCGGTGCACGTGAGGGCGACAGAAGCGGCCGGCGATATTGAGGCCGCGCGCGATCTTTGCCAGACCCTTAGCACCCGACTAAGCCTGGCAACATCGCTGCTACCGCGAAAGCACCGCCGCACATTCCTGACTCGGGTACCTGAAGCGAGGCTTTCAGTAGAACTCTGTCAACGACTTGGAACACCTCACCCCTAGTAGCTTGGTGCGAAGCCTCGGAGCGGCTACGCAACCACAACAGTCCCGATGCTACCTGGGATCGCAATCTCGCTACTTAGCTCTCCTTTGCTCAATCGACCAACTATGTGCACCTGCTTTGCCCCGGCAGATATCGCGGAGAAACACTCTTCAAGCTTTGGGATCATTCCCTCTTTGACCAGCCCAGACTGTATCAGCGCTTGCCCCTCTCCGATGGTCATACGAGCGATTCGACTCGAAGGGTCCTTCACATCCCGCAGGACGCCGCGCACGTCGGAAATAAGCACTAAGCTCGCGGCAGCCAAGGCGACGGCGACTTTGGTGGCGACGATGTCTGCATTGATATTATACACCTGGCCGTCACTCCCGCACCCAAGACAGGCGAGCACCGGCATCCGCCCCGCACCCAACAGCACCTCAAGCAATTCGGTGTCCACACTCACGACATCTCCAACGTAGCCTAAGTCCACTGGCTCGGGCCCCGCGCCGGAGTACACGCGAGGGGGCCGTCGCTCCGCCGCTATCAACATGTCGCTTGCGCCGTGAAGCCCTACCGGCTTGGCACCAACTTTGACCAATGCTGCGCACAGGTCCACGTTTAGCTTACCCGCGAGTACCATCTTCATGACGTCAAGCGTGGCAGCATCGGTCACGCGACGTCCGGCAATCTTGTGCGGAGTCTGGCCCAAGGCCTCCTGCAACTTCGTCGCTTGTGGGCCACCGCCGTGAGTAACCACCAAACGGGCGGTCCTTCCCAACTCTGCGAGGTCTGCTGTCAGTTGACTAAGCTCGGAGCTGGCGATGACTTCTCCGCCAAGCTTGACCACGATTGTTTGCTTCATCACGGAAAACCTCCGGAATCGCGAAGGGTGAGACCTTCATCGAGGCCAAGAACTATGTTCATATTCTGAATCCCCTGCCCAGCGCCACCCTTTATTAAGTTATCAATAGCAGTAAACACAGCTAAAGTCCGGAAACCGTCCTCCTTGGGACCGAGTTCGAAGCCGACCTCAGCATAGTTAGACCCAGCAACAGCGACAACCTCAGGCAGCCGGGACTTTGGCACACGGACGAAAGACTCGTCCCGATATGCCTCGACAAACGCCTCCATTACCAAGTCCTTATCGACAGATGCGTCTACGAGGGTAAAGCTAGTAATAAATATTCCCCGGGACAGAGGGGCACTGACCGGAACAAAATGCAATTGCGTATCCGGTGCTCCGTGTGCCGCAAGTGATTCAAGAATCTCGGGCACGTGCTGATGCTTCAGTGGCTTGTAGGTCCTGAGATTGACGGCGCGGATGGGGTGATGAGTACCCGCCTGAGGGGCAGCTCCACTACCGCTTGACCCGGTTATTCCCACCGTATCTACCACGTGCTTGAGTAGACTTTTCTTGGCAAGCGGCAACAGTCCAAGTTGAATTGCCGTGGCAAAGCACCCCGGCGAAGCCACCAATGAAGCCTCTCGAATCTGTGCGCGATTGAATTCAGGGAGGCCGTACACCGCACGCGCGAGGAGCTCGGGGTGAGGGTGCTTACCACCGTAGAATGCCTCGTAGCTCGCCACGTCTTTAAGTCGATAGTCGCCGGAAAGGTCCACAACCTTTGCGCCACTCTCGAGGATAGGGGGAACGGCCGCCGCGCTCACCTTGTGCGGCAGCCCGAGAAGAACCACGTCCATCCCGCGCGCTGCGTCCGCCGCGGATAGATTCTCGAAGCGCAGATCGGTCAGACCCTCAAGATGCGGGTGAGCATCAGCAAGAGATTGGCCTACGAAATCGATCGACGCCACTCGGCATAGCTCCACTTCGGGGTGGAGAAGAAGCCTTCGAATCATCTCCGCTGCGCCGTAACCACTCCCACCCAATACAGCTGCTTTGTACCGTGCCATGGCACCGTCTTAGCATTGCCCGCAACGAAGAGGTATGGACGAGGTTGAGGCTCTACTCATGAACCTTGCGCCTCTTGCAGCGGGACCAGCTAAACTCGAACCATGACGTCCGATGCCTCCCTCGCTGCGGCACTTTCGACCCGATTGGAGCCGATGTTAAACCTGCTTGAAGAGCTGGTTCGGCAGAACTCCCACACCGCCAACAAGGCCGGGGGGGACGCGGTGGGTCAACGACTCGCTTCCGAAGCACGTGCGATCGGGCTCAAGGTGAACTCACAACCCAGTCAACGATTTGCCGACCATCTGGTGTTCTCGACGGCAGACGTTGGGCCAGGCTTCGTCGCGCTTGTAGGACATCTCGACACGGTGTTTCCGATCGGTACGTTTGACTGCTTCGAGCGCGACGGCGACCTGCTGCGGGGCCCAGGTGTGCTCGATATGAAGGGCGGCATTGTAGTTATGCTCGAGGCGCTGCGGAGCCTTTGCTCGGTTGAGGGGCTGCGGCCCAACGTAAAGGTGATTCTGGTGGGGGACGAGGAGGTTGGGTCACCCGAAGGGCGCGGCTTCATCGAGTTGCACGCACGCGGCGCTTCCGCCGCCCTGGTATTCGAGGCGGGACGGGCAGAGGATAAGATCATCACGCGCCGCAAGGGAACTGGCTCTTTAAGGGTCAGTGCGCAGGGACGTGCGGCGCATGCCGCCAATGGGCACAAGGATGGTGTGAATGCTATTAGCGCTATGGCGCACTTCGTCATAGCGGCTCAGGCCATCACTAACTACGAGCAGGGAACGACAGTTAACGTCGGCACGATCAAAGGTGGTGAAGCGAAGAACACAGTCCCCGACTCGTGTGAAGCGGAGGTGGACTTTCGCTTCACCACAACAGTGGAGGCTGACAATGCGGAACAGGCGTTGATCCGAGCGGCACGCGAAGCCGAGAGGCTTGTGCCTGGCTCCAAGGTGGTCGTAAGTGGCGGCAAAGGACGGCTCCCGCTCGAGCGAACGGAGGCAAGCGCCTCGCTCTTCGAGAAGTATGGATTAGAGGCCAAACGCGCGGGACTAGGTTGCGAGGAGTCTGGCTTGATCTCCGGCGGTTCGGATGCCAGCACGACGTCGGGAATAGGGATCGCCTCGATCGATGGGCTCGGTCCGCGAGGCTCGGGCTTTCACACGAAGGATGAGAACATCGTAGTTTCAAGCCTCATCCCTAAGACTCTGGCGCTCGCAACCTTTCTCTCGCGCTATGCGGCTCAAACGTGAAGTTCCTCGAACCTGGCTTGACCCTAGTCGACAGGTTCGTTGTCGAGAGCTTCGTTGGGCGCGGTGGTATGAGCATCGTCTACCGGGCTCTCGACCGAGCCACCAATGCGCCGGTTGCACTCAAGTTCTTTAATGGCGGGGATGAGCAGGCGGTTGAGCGCTTTGATCGGGAGGCCAAACTGCTCGCCGGACTCTCCCATCCGGCCGTTGTTGAACATGTTGCGAGCGGGGTCTTTGAAGGTACGCGCTATCTCGCCATGGAGTGGTTGGAAGGCCAGGATCTTTCACAGACACTCACGAGAGGAACGCTCTCGCCCGTCGAGACCCTTGAGCTGGCGACCGGGCTTGCTACTGCACTGGCGGCTGCGCATCGAGCTGGGGTGATTCATCGCGACATCAAGCCTGCCAACATCTTCCTCCAAGAGGGAAACCCTGCTCGCCCAAAGCTCTTGGACTTCGGCATCGCACGTTCCAACTCGAGCCCTCGACTAACAAAGCATGGCGAAGCGCTGGGAACCCCAGCCTATATGGCACCCGAGCAGGCACGCGGTGCGACTGTCACCAGCGCCGCAGACGTCTTCTCGCTTGGTTGCGTATTGTTTGAGTGCCTTGCAGGCAAGCCACCGTTCTGGGCCGAACACCCGTTGGCAGTGATGGCTAAAATATTATTAGAGGCAGCACCAAAGCTCTCTGACCGAGCCCCTTCGGTGCCGACGGCGCTCGTGCAGCTTGTCGAAGATATGTTAGCCAAGGAGCCCGAAGCGCGTCCGCGGAACGGCTCAGCTGTCCTTGAGCGGTTGGAAGGCGCCCGCCGCGCTATGGGCCAACCACTAGGGGAGGCGCATTCACAGCCCTCGAGGGCACTCACGAACCACGAGCGCAAGCTGCTAAGCGTTCTATTCGTCGGGAACGTTCCCGAATCCACAGAGGAGCGGCAACATACGACTGAGGTTACGCAGGTATCTCCTGCGGATGGCCGAGAGAACGAGCTGTTCTATGCCGATGTGATGGCCCATGGTGGTTGGGCAGAGCGTCTGATTGATGGAACGATTGTCGTCACGATCCCCGGCTCCGGCGTTCCAGTCGAGCAGGCCGCTCGCGCTGCTCGCTGCGCGCTAGCGGTCCGCAGGACGCTGCCCTCGAGCATCATCGTGCTGGTGACGGGACGAGCAGACGTCACCGGGGGCTTTCCGGTCGGTGAAGTAATCGAACGGGGGGTTCAGATGCTTCACGTTGCCCTAAATCAGGTAGTTGACCCCGGCGCAACGAGCAATCACGGAGTTCTAGTGGACGGCGTCACAGCCGGTCTGCTCGACCAGCGCTTCGATCTTGCAGCACGTCTCGGTAGTTTCCAAGTGCTTGCAGAGTCGCCGCTAATAGAACCAGGAACGCTGCTCGGGCGAGCCTCCACCTTCGTTGGACGAGAGCGTGAGTTCAAGCGAGTGTCAGATGTATTGGCTGCCACTACAGACCATTGCTGCTCACAAGCGTTACTCATCTCAGCAGCTGCGGGGGTGGGTAAATCACGACTATTGAGCGAGATGGTAGGCATGCTGGTCTCGCAAAGCAGGGCGACAGCCACTTGGGCGCGAGCGCACGCGGCGGATCGACACGTCCCCTTGAGACTCGCTGCCCGCCTTCTCTCGGTCTTGATAGGGCTGGTCGACAACGAATCTCAGGCGGCAATGCGGCAGCGGGTTCGCGCGCGCGTCGGGAGGAATCTCTCATTCAGCCACCTCGATCGGGTGGCCAGCTTTCTGGGAGAACTTCTTGGGGTGCGGTTCGACGACGAGGCGCATCCGCTGCTCGCAATCGTACGGAAAGACCCGCTTCGCCTTGGGGATCACATTCGAGCTGCTTTTAGCGACTTTTTAGAGGCGGAGCTCGATGCAGGACCGGTGGTCTTGGCAATAGACGACATCCACCATGCTGACCCCGCCTCGATTGCACTAGTGGACAGTGCGCTAAAGAGCTTCAATGGGAGACCGCTAGTTGTCATAGGCCTTGCCAGACCAGAACTCGAGACGGTGTTCCCGGAGTTGTGGCAAAGCCATTCGCTGTTAGTGCTGTCCCTACCGCCGCTCGCTCCTGAGGCAGCCCGTTCGCTTGTAGAGCAAGCCCTTGGGCAGGCTGACAGAGACGCCGTTGAGCGCATTGTTGCTGAGGCTGGAGGTAACGTCCTGCATCTGGAGGAGCTGATTCGGGCCGTGCACGAGGGCCGTGGGGACAAACTGCCCGAGACAGTTATGGGCATGGTTCAAGTTCGTCTTGAAGCCCTACCTCCTCAAGCTCGAAGAGTACTCCGCGCCTGCTCAATCCTTGGGGACTCTTTCTCGCTCAGTGTTGTAAAAGCGCTCATTGGGGATCGTTCAAGCGATGTGGCGAATCATCTCGAGCGGATGGTTCGCTCCGAGCTCCTGACCGTAACAGCCCCGGCAAGTGCTGATGCGATCTTCAGCTTTCGCTCTGCGACGATTCGCGAAGCAGCATATGAAAGTTTGACGGAGGAGGACCGACGGCTGGGACATCGGTTGGCAGCAGACTGGCTTGAAGAACATGGCTCCACGCGAGAGGCGGTGTTGGTTGCCCACCACCGAGAGAAGGGCAGTCAAGGTGAGAAGGCAATAAGCTGGTACGCGCGCGCAGCGGAGGTTGCCCTCGAAGCGAATGACCTTGCAGCAGTAATCGAGCGCGCCAATCGTGGCCTTTCCCTGCGTGCAGAGGGAACTTTGCGCGGAAGGCTGTGCATCCTTTTGGCAGAAGCCCACCGCCACCTCGGAGAGAACACGCAACTCCACGCCCGATCGAACGAGGCCCTCGGGTTGTTGGTTCCCTTCAGTCCCACCTGGTGGATAGCCTATGCGAATAGCGTTCTCGCCTCTATTCGCTTAGGAAAAAGGGACTCAATCGAGGAATTGAGCGCCCTCCTCCAAACCACAACCCTTCGTGACCTTCCCGCTGACGCGGCACGCGCAGCCCACTATTTTTTCTTTGGCGGCCGGGATGGCGCAGCGAACAGTATTTTGCAGGTTGCAATGCAGCACATTGGACCATTCGCAGAGGACCCAGCAAAGTGGGCATGGGGATATCGCGCGCACGCTACTCACGCACTCCTGACGGGCAACATTGGGGACTACCTCGCACAGCTTGACCTGTCCGTCACAGCGTTCGAGGCAGCCGGTGACTATCGAAATGTTGCGTCGGAAAAAGTCAATCTCGGCTTCGCCCATGCCGAACTTGGGCTCTATGAGGAGTCCCTAGCGATCCTGAAGACCGCGAGGAGCTTAGCGATCTCACTTCAGCTGCGGCATGTCGTGGGAGCCGCTGACTCAAACATAGGCGCAGCGCTTTCACGCCTGGGAAAGTTCGACCAGGCGCTACCTGTGTTTCACAGGACGAACACCGAGTTCGCAGCGCAGGGCAACAAGCGAATGGAGGGCAACACTCGCAACTATCTGGCGCGTGCGCTTCTACGATTGGGTCATTTCGCTGAAGCTGACGACGAAAGCAGGCGTGCAGTTGAGCTCTTGGAATCGGTTCCAACCCTTCAACCTTCTTCGAGAGCTACGCTCGCACGAGTTCTGCTCGCGAAAGGAGAACACCCAGAGGCACAGCGGCAAGCGGCAGTAGCACTGAGCGCGCTTGAAGAAACCGGGAAGCTTGACGAGGGTGAAGCCTATGTAAGGCTTGTTTACGCGGAGGTTGCGGCGGCAACAGGCAACCGCGAGCTTGCGTCCAGCGCTATCCATGTAGCAAGGGAAAGGCTTCTCGCACGTGCGAAGGCGATCCACCAGGACCACTGGCGGAAGGCCTTTCTGGAGCACGTTGAGGAGAACCGACGAACATTGGACATCGCGAGAATGTTGCTAGGCCCACAAGCCCCGCACTAACGCGCAGACGCTGTTCGCTAGGCGGTTCTCGAAAGCCGACTAGAGGTGCGGCGCCTGGTACCATAGGCGGCTACCGCAATGGCCACCGCCAGCAGACCAGCGCGGTTTTCCCCGGAGCGAGAAGGAGTGTTACAGGCACAGCCCTCGGGGACGGGAACCTCGCCTCCCCCTGCCCCACCGTCGCCCCCTGCTCCGGCGCCAGCGCCGCCAACGCCACCGGTTCCGCCGTTCGAGGTACCGCCCCCTTCAGCGCCGCCACCGCCTGCACCACCACCACCCGACTCTACTACCTCCATTTGGCACTGGGGCGAGCAACCGTCTCCAGGCTCGGTGTTCGAATCATCACATTGCTCGCCAGCCGTGACGTTCAGTTCTCCGTCGCCACAGAACACCTGTGTGCAGTTTGCGTCGCAGAACTGGGCCTCTCCACCTTCGTCGCACTCTTCGGTTCCACCATCAGTGTTCCAGCGAAACCCGTCGCCACATCTTGCAGGGGCACACCCCTCGTCAAACCCATCGGGACACGAATCTTGAAGATCGAAGTTCCCGTCGTCACATTGCTCATCGGGCATGCCCACTACGCCATCACCACAGGTTGTTTGCGTGGTGAACTGACGCATCATCTCGTTATCTTCATGTTCAAGAATATGGCAGTGGTAAGGGTAGTTACCAACGTAGTTCTCGAAGGTTGAGACAACACGAACGATCTCGTTGGGCTCAACGCGAACGGTGTCTTTGTAACCAGACTCGGTCGGGCTTGGCGGTACCGCAGGCCCGGTTGGTTGAACCTGACCGTTAATGAGGGTGAAGGGCTGCCTATCCAATACTCTGAACATCACGAGGTGGACATGCATCGGGTGAGCAAGACCCGACTTGTTGACGAATCTCCATATCTCCGAAGTCCCAAGTTGGGGCGACTCTGTAATTTCGTCATAGCCAAGGCCATTGATTGTCCACATGCCGCTTGCGCACGGGCTCGCCATTCTGGACATCTCGAACGTCCGAGTCAT
Organism: uncultured delta proteobacterium; assembly: GCA_903892415.1. GTDB lineage: Bacteria > Myxococcota_A > Polyangia > Polyangiales > Polyangiaceae > Xiheicaenibacterium. The sequence continues at coordinate 34,962 of CAITIQ010000047.1, forward strand.
AATTGCGTCCTGCTCGGTTGGAAGCACCACAGGCGCTAGAGCGGCAGGCAATGGGTCTGTATGACCCATACCGGGTTGCACAATGAACCGAAGAACGTTGGGGATGGAGTCCATTGTCATGGCCCCGGGGTAGACCGCAGGGGCGTCGTTCACGAGGTCAATGACCGTTCCCGCGGGGTACGAGGCAAAGTCAATGACTACGTCCGTCCGTTCACCTGGCAGCATTAGAACTTCGGAGACCGGGACAGGTGCCGGCAAGAATCCCCCATCAGACCCGATCTGAGAAAAGTCCGCGCCGTTTGAGAGCTTTAGTCGATAGGCACGTGAGCCAGATCCGTTCAACCACCTAAAGCGGTACTTTCCACGGTCTACATTTAGGAACGGCCAGACCTTGCCATTAACCAGAATAGTATTGCCGACCACGTGTTCCTCGAGGACGGCGGGGTAGCGGAAGGAGCCGTCAACGTTGAACCTGCGGTCCTGAATAGCCATCGGAATTTCGTAGCTACCTGAAGGCAGGTTAAGCGCAGCGTCGCCTGGATTCCGCAGCAGGTAAAAGCCGGCAAGGCCCATCTGCACACCCAGCCGCGTGGTGCCGAGAGAGTGGTCGTGATACCAAAGTGTCGCTCCAGGCTGGTTGTTGGGGTACTCATAAATCGAGTTTTCGCCGGGGAGCAGCGTTAGCATCGGCTGCCCATCAAACGCAGCCGCAACGTGGGCGCCGTGCAGGTGCATCACCGCCCTGGCCTCATCCAGGGCGCCGTGGGAGCACAGGTCTACAGGAAGCGCATGAGAGGTCAGGAATTGACCATCAGCGTCTCGAAAGTCGTTAATCCAGTTAACATCGACTTGCTCGCCGGCAAGAGCCTCAATCGTTGGACCGGGATAGGTGGGCCCTGCTCCGTCATCAAAGCCCCACACCGTTGTAGGCGGCAACTCGCTGTGGAGCTGCTGCTCAAACTGGACGAAAGAGATGTCGTAACTAGCCTGTTCCCCAACCATACCAACGGTGGGATCGGCAACGCGCGGGACAGGCAAAGGGTCCAAGAATGGCGTGGGTACGACGGGACAAAGGTCGGTTGCACAGCCGACAAACGCACCTTGCCAGGTACCTGATTGCCCTTCGCAATCCACTGCCGTCAGGGATATGCAAGTTGCATCCGAGTCCGCGATACAACAAGCCCCTGCCGGTTGTGGACAGGAGACGGTGCCACACGTCGAGGCATTACCCTGATAGGTCCCAGTACACGCGGCGCCTGGGTCGAGCACAGTCGTGCAGGTACCGTCCGCGACGCAGCAAGCTCCGGTGGGACCTGAGGGCTCAAACGTGACCTCCAGTACCGGTTGCAGTGCCGCGTCCGCAAACTCGCGACTAGCGAAACGCCGAGCTTGCCCTGCCCCAACCGTCTGGCCAACCAACATCCAACCAAAGTTCTGCGCCGGGTTGTCGAGCCATGCCTGCACGTCGGCGACCATGCCCGGAGAACTCCACGTTGTGAGAGTGTTGATGTCACCCGCAAGCGCTACACCTGACACGGTGGGCGAGAAGTCACCTCCAGGAGTTGCCCAAGTCTGAGTATCGTAAAAGCGGTGTAGCCAGGTGGTGTCACCCATGACAGCGGCTGTGCCCTGGCCACCGTTACCATCACTCGGCATCGACATTCCCTGCCCCCAATTGGCAAGCATGCGGTGCAAAGCAACATTTAGGTTGGGGCCGTTCACTCTCGTAACCTGCAACCGAAGCTGCACCGCTGTGATGTCGGACGCGGGAGGAACTGCGCCTGCGACATTGAACGCAATCATCCCGCGACGAATGAACGTGTTGTTGGTCTCTCCCGTGAAGATGCCGTCTCCCATGCCGTTGGCCTGAGTGCCCGACTCGGAATAGATGCTGGCGTCCCTTATGGCTTGCAACAGAACCGTCTCCTCTGCTCGAGCTTCTGAAGCCAGCAGCAGAAGAATGGGAACGACACCCAAAGCCCGATGGAAGCGCATGCTTCCACTATCGCTCGCACTCTCGCGCGGCAGCAAGTGGGAAACCGCGCGCTAGCCGCCCAAGTCCGCCCTAAGCGCTCAAGGATGGCGTCAGGTGTTTTGCCAACACCTTCACCACTGCGGTTATCCTCGCATCCCTCCTCAGCTCTGGGGGAAACAGCAGCCAAGCTTGACGAGCCAGGCTTGCAGTGCGGCCACGGAAGCTGGCAACTTCAATGAGCTGCGGATGTTCAGCGGCGAGTATCGTCGGCAGCAGACCAAGCCCAGCGCCGGAAGCGACAAGGTCCACGTGCAACCGTCGCGAGGAGGTGGCCACCGCAACCCGATTGCGAGGGACGTTTTGTGCTTCCCACTCACCCAGCCAGGAGTTTTGAAGCGGCTGGCCAATCGTGATCCAGCGAGCCGACTCAGCCGCAGCCGCCACAGGCCCTGTGCCAAACACGCCAAACTGGACTTGAAAGAGTCGGCGGCCAACCAGCGTGGAAGGCGGGGTTTGCAACAGCGCAAGACCAAGCTCTGCCTCGTTCTTACGCAGGCTAAGTCCTGTGTCTGAGATATGAACCTCCACGCGAAGCTGTGGATGGCTGGCGGCGAGTTCCGCAAGCGGAGCTGTGAGGAGAGGAGCAAAGCCATCTATTGTGGTAATGCACACCACTCCATGAGCCTGCTCCTGCTTGAGTTTGGCCCTGCGAGCGATGCCCGACAGCGAAACCGTCGTCGAACGAGCAAGCTCCGCGAGTTCTCGCCCAGCCGGGGTTAGCCCCTTCCCACGGACTAGGCAGGTAAACCCAACAGCCGCCTCGAGCGCCGCGATTCGACGATAGATAGTCGACGGCGCGACCGACAACTCCCGCCCGGCCGCGCTCGCCGATCCCGAGCGCTCAAACGCCTCGAGATGGCGGAGATCATCCCAAGACGAAATCATGGGGACTCGCCAAGGCCTGGAACCTAACCAGCCCTGCGTTAGGACTACGTGAATTGTTGCGTCGCACGATGTTTGCTCTGGTCAGCCAAACTGATAGCCGGAGACCGGCATCCGCCCAACTACGCCCTGAAACGACAATACTCCAATATCTTGACCGGCGGCGCCCGCAATGACCATCAGCGGGAGGAGGTGCTCCTCGCGAGGGTGACACATACGCGCTTGCGGAGCCTTTGCCCATGAATTGAGCTGGGTTGCGCGGACTTCTGGGTCAGCGACTGCAGCCTTGCAAAGCCATTCGTCAAAGGTCCCCGCCGCGGAACGCAACGATGGATCGCGAAAGCCACGCATGTTGTGAAACGACATTCCACTACCGATGATGAAAACACCTTCGTCGCGCAGAGGAGCCAGCGCGCGACCGATCGAGAGATGTTCCACAGGGTCCAATCCCGCCTTGAGAGAAAGCTGAATCGTGGGGATATCAGCGTCCGGATAGGTGAGCTTCAGAGGAACGAACGTGCCATGGTCAAATCCGCGGTTGGGGTCTTCGGCCGTTGCAAAGCCTGCCCCCTCAACCAATGTCCTAACTCGCGCGGCCAAGCCAGGGTTTCCTAGAGCTGGCCATTGCACCGTGTACGTCTCTGGGGGAAACCCATAGTAGTCGTAGAGCATTGGTGGAGCCGGCGAGGTCATCACTGTCGGCACGGCCTCCTCCCAATGAGCCGAAACCACGAGCAAGGCTGTCGGTCGTGTGGGAGTGATACCGGCTAAGCCTCGAAGATAGTCCGCTAACGCGACCAGCTCCGATTTATCGAAACCCAGCTCTGCGAACGGCCAAGGTCCGCCGCCATGCGGGACGTATACAACCGGCATACGTTTGGAAGCCCGCGCTCGAGCATCAGAAGTTTGCTCCGGAAGCTCACAACCCGAACCTGCAGCAGACGCTACTCCTGCCAGACTCGCCATCAATGTCCTCCGTGAAATCGACATAGGGTCGATACTGTCTGGTGACCGGTCAAACTGCAAACACCCAAGCGGAGACGCTATGTTGCGCGCAGCGCTCAAACAGCTTTGAGCTAGTACACGTCACGCAGGTAGCGACCTTCCCGCTCCATTCGTGCGAGTTCTTCCTTTGCGTCCTCTTCCGGTTGATCGCTGGAGAGGATCTTCGTTAGGGCCAGATGGACGTCAGGGGCCATGTGCTTGGCGTCACCACACACATAAACGAAGGCACCATCCCTTATCCACTCGAGGACTTCGGCTCCGTTCTCCTCGAGCCGATTCTGGACATAGACTTTCTCCGACTGATCGCGAGAGAACGCCGTATCAAGCTTTGTGAGTGCCTTTGACTCGAGCATGTGAGTCAACTCTTCTTCGTAATAGAAGTCTGTCGCACGATGGCGCGCACCGAAAAACAGCCACGACCTGCCCCTTCCTGGCTCGAGAGCACGCTCCTGAAGGAAACCTCGGTAAGGCGCGAGACCAGTCCCGGGACCAATCATGATCATATCTTCGCTGCGCGGAGCGACGCGAAAACCAGGGGCACGTTGCAAGAACACACTAACCTCGGCTCCCTTGCTAAGCAGCTCGGAGAACCAACGAGAGGCCACGCCCCATCTGGCCGTCCCGAGAAGCTCATATCGAACGAGACCCACCAACAGGTGCACTTCATTTGGCCAAACCTTTGGACTCGAAGCTACCGAGTACATCCTGGGCTGCAGCCCACGTAGGCCGGAGACAAGCTGCTCGGGACTGAGTCGCGCTCCGCGTAAACGCTCGAGCACGTCAATCACGTGATGCGATTCCAGGAAGTCGTGCCGCTCCTCAACGGTCAACCCCGGCTCGTCGTTGAGTTTACGTACGAGGTCTACGAGTCGAACATCTAGCTGCTGAATTTCCAGCCGCGTTCGAAGCGCTTCGTACAGGGAAAGTTGCTCATCCGCGTATTGCACGATGCTGCCTCCAGCGGCACCGCTTGCATCAAGAACGCGTTGTACGAGCCCGCTGTCGTTCTCGGGGAACACGCCAATCGAGTCGCCCGCGTTGAAGCCGGATAGGCCATTTGAACTCAAGACCACGTGAAGGGCCTCGTGGGTTGATCCAGCTTTGGTTAGTGGACGCACGTCAAGCACCCGTGCCCTCGCTGGGTTCCGTCGCGTGCCGATTGGATCGAGTCGGCTTGCTGGCTTTTGTTCGCCCGGCGCCGCGGCCTGATTGGGTGGAGGAAGTACTTCCACCACGCCTTGGCCATCTCTCGGAAGCCGTTGCTCGAGCTGCTCCAGCACGGCCGAGAACCACCCCTCGAAGGCGACCTCGTAGTCAGCATCGCAATCCACTCGCGGACTAATTCGCTGTGCGCCCAACTGCGCTAGGCGCACGTCAAAATCCTTGCCGCACTGAGCAAAACGGTCGTAGGTCGTGTCTCCGAGTGCGCAAACTGAGAAGTGCAGGTTGGGAAGCGGACCTGCTTTCTTCATCAGGTGGCTGTGCAGAACCTCGGCGTTCGACGGCGGGTCCCCGTTTCCATAGGTACTTGTGATGACTAGAAGCCAACGGAGTTCGGTCAGGGATTCCGTGGATACATCCTGCATGTCAGCCACGCGGGCGCTAAACCCTCGTTCTACGAGCGACTTGCCCGCTCGCTCCGCCAACGCTTGAGCATTACCTGACTCGGTCCCAAAGAACACGTCTACGGTTCGCATGAGCTGTGGCTGCTTAGAGCGTGGCGGAGCAGAAGGAAAGCCCCACACAGAGACTTCGCGATGATGCTACTGGAGAGGGATGGCACGGCCCACCGAACTCCCTCCGCCTGGAGCTCTAGACACGCTCTACCTGATCGATCTTTCCGGGTACGTGTTCAGGGCTTTTCACGCCATCGAGTCGCTGACCAACGCGAGCGGCGAGCCCACCAACGCCACCTACGGAACGCTGACAATGATCATGAAGCTCGTAGGAGAGAGAAAACCTCAATTCCTCGGGGTGGCGTTGGAGGGAGAAACCAACTTTCGGACCAGTGTAGACCCCCGCTACAAGGCCCATAGGCCGCCCCCCCCAGCCGAGCTCGTGCTGCAACTTCGCCGATGTAGAGAGATCGTCGACGCCTATCGAATCCCTGCGCTTTCAGCTGACGGATTTGAGGCAGACGATGTCATCGCTACCCTGACACGGCAGGCACTCGACCGTGGTCTGAAGGTTGTGATCGCCAGCGCTGACAAGGACCTGATGCAGCTTTGCAACGAGCGCTGCATCCTTTGGGACGCCATGCGGGATCGCGTGTACGGGCCGCCAGAGGTCGAGCACAAATTTGGCGTGAAGCCAACGCAGCTGCGCGACCTTCTGGCGCTCGTTGGAGATAGTTCCGATAACGTCCCAGGCGTCCCCAGTATAGGACTAAAGACAGCCGCTGACCTACTCGCACAGTTCTCTTCAATCGATGCCCTCTACGCTCAATTGGACGAGGTCAAAAAACCGCGAACGCGGCAAGCGCTAATTGACTACCGAGACGACGCCATGATCTCGCGAAGTCTCGTGACCTTGCGCCAGGACGCCCCCGTGGAATTAGATATTCAAGCCCTCGCCTACCAAGGTGGGGACTTGGAGCGACTACGAGCCCTGTTCACCGAGCTTGGCTTTACTAGACAACTCGCCTCGCTACCTCGAGCGGTCAAAGCCAAGCCCGTCGTTGTGCAGGCAAACTTTCATCCTCTGCTAACTATCAAGGAGCTATCCGACTGGGCCGACCAGGCGCGGGCCCAAGGCTCTTTCTCCATTTTTCTGCACACCTCCGACGAGGACGCTATGCGCTGCCACATCAGTGGCGTGGCGCTAGCACTTGACGCAGACAGTGCAGTTTATGTTCCTTTGGCGCACCGTAGTTTGCTCGGCCCAAAGCAGCTTCTTGAGTCCGAGGCCTTGTCGGTATTGGGGCCTTTGCTCACCGATACGATGATTGCCAAAATCGGCCATGACCTAAAACGAATCGATGTCGTACTCGGCAGACAAGGGGTGCGCATCCAAGGCGAGTGCTTTGACTTGATGTTGGCGAGTTATCTCCTGGATCCAGAGGTAAGCCACGAGTTAAGCGAGATCTGCGAACGTGAAGCTGGAATTCAGCTTCAATTGGTTAGCTCCCTATCAAAGGAGAAGGGACGCAAGAAGGTAGCTTTCGAGGATCTTCCGGTTGAGGAGGTGGCGCACACAGCGGCTGCCTACGCAGATGGGATCCTCCGCGCCTACCGCCGACAGCGAGAGAAGCTTGGAGAGAGCCGACTTTCTGACCTCTTCGTCCAGATGGAACTACCGCTATCTTCGGTATTGGCCGACCTTGAGCTTAGGGGCGTGCTCGTCGATACAACCATTCTGGGAAGCATTGGTACAGTGATGACCAGCGAGCTCCATGAGCTTGAGCTTCAAGCTAGGACCGCGTCCGGACACCCCGATCTCAACGTAAGTTCGCCACGCCAACTCGAGGCCATCCTCTTTGATGAGTTGAAGCTTAAGGTCACGAAGAAAACGAAGACAGGTCGCAGTACCGACGGCGAGGCACTCGAGGCTATTGCTGACGATCACCCTCTGCCAAACCTGATTATCGAACACCGTGGCATCGCAAAGCTAAAAGGGACATATGTCGACGCGCTGCCCAGGCTGATCCTGCCATCAACCGGTCGGATTCATGGGCATTGGCGTCAGGCCGTTGCGGCTACCGGCCGTATCTCAAGTGAAGAGCCGAACCTACAGAACATTCCGATCCGCACGGAGCTCGGTCGACAGATCCGCCGGGCATTTATTGCTCCCGCCGGAAGCGTCTTTCTCAGCGCTGACTATTCACAGATTGAGCTACGAGTCTTGGCGCACCTGTCGAAAGACCCCGTAATGGTGGAGGCGTTCAAGACTGGGCAAGACATCCACACTCGTACCGCGATGGAGATCTTTGGGGTGGCGCAGAATGCAGTCACAGACGACATGAGGCGGAAGAGCAAGACGATCAACTTCGGGGTGATCTACGGCATGGGAGAGGTCGCATTATCCAAGCGACTCGCAATCCCAAGGAAGGAGGCTGGAGCGTTCATTGAGGCCTATTTCCAGAGGTATGCAGGGGTTGCCGAGTTCATGCATAAGACAATGGAGGAGGCGAAGAGGACGGAACGAGTAACCACGCTGCTAGGCCGCGTTAGAATTCTCCCCGACCTTCATAACTCGGACCGAATGAAGCGCTCGTACGCTGAACGCATCGCGCAAAACACGCCTATCCAAGGGACGGCCGCGGACATCCTCAAGCTAGCCATGGTAAAGTTGCGCAGCGTCACCGCCGGCGCGCAGATGGTGCTCACCGTACACGATGAGCTCAACTTCGAAGTGCCCTCCGGGACTGTTGAACAAGCAGCGCAAGAGATTCGGCAAACGATGGAGAGTGTCGTAGCGCTTGATGTACCCCTCGTGGTCGACGTTGGTTGGGGAAGGTCCTGGGCCGAGGCTCACGCCTAGTGGCGCTCAACCAGCTGAGGTCGCGCGACGGCCGCCAATAGCGAGTAGACGCAACGGTTGTGAGCTTTCCTGGAACGTAATGACATCACCATATTGAGGCGTTACGCCAATATCTGGTCCGTCTAGAAACAGTACAGCCTCACGCATTTTACTGCGAACGACGACCTTCTCGGTTGGTTCTACGAGAACCTTAAGCAAGCGGTAGCGTTCCCCGCTGGGTGTGTACGGCTCTCGCACGACTAACTGCAATAATCGACTCTTGAGCGAAAGAACGCGGCCGCCTGCGGAGCGTTGGGCGGCTGTCGAGCCTGCCGCAGGTCCAACCCAGAGGCCACTCGACTTGTGCTCCTCCACCTGGCCATTGTGCTCGATGAGATAACGCGAAGTGGCCGCGGGGCTCCGGTGACAGAACAATGCATCGTTCAGGACGCGCTCGGAAATAGTTCGATTTCCGACAGTCACACACATTCGCGTCAGGAGCCGCTCGGACAGTCTACCGTCAAGTGCCTGCTCGATTGCTCGCATGACACTGACGCCGTCTCCACCACGAACCCCGCAGAAGAACCCGACGGAACTCGAAGGCGCGCTATTGATACCCAAGACAGGTGCATCGCGCACGGAGTGCGACGCCCTGAGCAGCGTTCCATCCCCACCAACTGTCACGACAAGCGCAAACTTGCGCGCAGTGATGTTGCGTGTGGAGTCGTCAATCGGGACTGCCTCAACACCCAATCGGTCGAATGCTGCATGAAGCTCCTCGACGGTTCGTGTGTGTGCGTCATGAGTTGAGCGAAGTCGGGACACAGTAGGATCCCCTTGCGCAATCAACCTGCGCAGCCGTGTCCCGCCACTGGGTTGCACCATGGTCGACCACGCTGACCGCTTCATAATGAAGGCGACGCGCTGCTTCACTGGCTCTCAAGCTCGGCGAACCGGCGCAACGCCAGCTCGGTCTTTGCGTCTTGCACTTCACCTCGACGCACTGCAGCCAGCGCCTCTCGGAGGGGGAGATCGACGATCGTTGCTAGCTGTTCGAGGGGAGAACCATCTTCCGGGGGAACACCTCGCTTCTCGGGCTCGACCTCAACATGAAAAAAGTAGTGACACTCGCTCATCATTCCTGCGGAAGGAAAGGCCGGTGGACCAAGTGGCTTGATAGCGCCCGCAGATACCGACAACCCCGTCTCTTCAAGGAGTTCACGGGCCGCACAACGTGCGAGGCCGTCGGCTGAGCGTTCATCTTGCTCCACCAGCCCCGCCGGAACTTCCCACAAGGCTCCCAACGACAGGGGCGGTGGCGTTGGCCAGCTGTCTTGTGCTCGGACGACGAGCGGCGGCCGGATTGACGACCGCAGTACCACGAAAGGTTCCCCTTCGCGACGATAGTGCGCCACTACCACTACCGCATCAAGGCGCGTTCTTTCGGCGCAAAAGTAGGGGAACGGCTCGCTTAGTGAACCGTCCTCGAACTGCAGCTCCAAGGTTAGTCGTCGCACATAAATGAAGCCCCGCTCGCCTGGCGACGAGGGGGCCTCTTCTACAATTCGAACCTGGTGTCCTGGTAGTCTGGGCAGAGCCATCGGCTCGAGAATACTACTGGACGGGACCGAGCGGGGTATCGGCAGAAACCTCCACTACGTGAACTTTCTCGTTGTCGACGACGCCCAAGGACTCCCCGAAGAGATACTCGGTCGCCCGATACGACATGTCGAGAACGCCAGTACCAGCTTCATCCTCAACCCAACAGGCCGGCCCTGCGTCAATCACCATCAGCACCGCTGCGCGCCCATTGTCCGGGTTCGTCACGCGAATCTTGCTTGCACAGCCGAATCGATTCTTGTCAGCCGAGAACCAGGTAATGCTCTTCTCGCAAGCCTTACCGGTCATCGAACTGCTGCAGATCCCCTGAGCCTTTAGTGTGGAGAGGCATGCGGGAATGCAGTTGTCTCCTGGATCGCTAAATTCGCTACCGTCCTCGGCGATGGAGCAGCCAAAGGAGGTACCGACGTAGTTGCCATTCTCCATCTTGGTGGTGCCTACGGAGCCGTTGCATGACCACGAACTGGTCGTGCCCATGCAAACGTCATTGCCGCTTTGGATCAGACAACCATTGCTGCAAGCTTGAAGGTCTACCTGTCCCGCATCGCAAAGACCGCGTGAGTTCCCGTCTGGCGAGCAGCTGAACTCGGAGTTCGAGAAGTCACTGCACTCAGCAGCCGGATCCTGAGGATCTTGCGGATCTTGCGGGTCCACGGCTTCGTTGCACGAAGCCCCAAGGGCAAAGCCTTTAGCGGGCGCCTTCTGGACGCGTTGGCGCGTCTGGGGTCCCCAGGTGCCGTCCTCCGAAATCTTGTCATTGGGATTGTTGCGGTTCCAAAGCCGCTGGAACGCCTCGACGTCGAGGCCTTTCTGACTTTGGGCGCCAGACCCCTTGTAGTCGAAGTGGGGCTTATCCCCATTGCCGAACCATTTGAAGCCACGCGTCTCCAGTGCACTCCGCCACGTAGAGTTCTCAGAGATATCGATCGCAAGGCCGGTCTCGTGATTGGAGTTTCCAGGTATGGCAGCAGCCGCGATGCCGCAGCGGCCCTGCTCGTACCAGCGGCGAACCATATATTGCTGTGTGACCGTTCTCAGCATGGAGTTGACGGTCATCTTCGTGTTGGGCTTCGCATCGAGCGCTCCAACCATCGCATCGCGAGCGGGCTTCACCACGTAGGGGAACACTGCATCGGTAAGGACGAGATTCGGTCGGCTGGGGAGCTCGACCACCATGTCGGGCTTCATGCAGCGCATTTCATCTATAATCTGCTGCGAAAGCGGCTTGATACTGGCGGTGGAACACGAGGAGTTCGTCGCTTGCTCCACAGTGCCACTCCCGACCTCCGACTCAGAGTCGACCACCGACTCCTCATCCTCCGTCTGGATATCGTCGGGTGGAGGTACTGCGCAACCCGAGACCAGCGCCCCCCAAGTGAGCGGAAGAGCGGCCAACGTCATCATGCGGTGAAAGAAGCCTTGGTTCGCCATCGAGACGTCCAAAGCACGCGGCGTTCCATACAATACCAGCGTAAAAAAAACACCCTTCGAAGCTGCGAACTCACCCCACGGATCAGCGGGGCCGGATCCAGGCTGGCTCGGCAACCTTCAGGGCCAAAGTGGTTGTTGAGACTGGATCATGAATAGCTCACCCAAGTAACTGGGCGCCATTTGCGGTCCAAGCCGTTCGCGTTGCCGAGTACGCAGACTCGCGAGGTTAACGCGCTGTTGTTCGGCCCAACGCAAGTGGATCCGGCGGATCCTCAAGGTCATCCTCAGTGGAGGATCTGCGAGATCCAACTGACCTATGGCTCAGCTCAGCAAGCCCTCGCCTACACACGAAGCCTGCACATGAAGCGCAACGTTGAACAACTAGGCGATCCTGAAGCCAGGGTCATCGTCATCCCCACGCTTGCGAGGGGGACGCCCGTACTTGCGCTCATACTCCTCCGGTGAGCGAGGCCAGTCTTCCCCGTCCTTTCCGTACTTGCGCTCATACTCCTCGCGCGAACGAGGCCAGCTATCGTCAGCTTCTCCGCTAACCCGCGGAACGGCCTCTGGGCTAGTCTCGCTGCTCAAGGCCCCTTCCGCTCGCTTACCGAGGGACGTGAGGCTGGCTCCTAGGAAGGTAGCCACCTCTGCAGCTGCGCGTACCACCTCGCGCCCAGCGTCATCAACAGCTTTTCCAAGCGCCGCGGGTGCCGCTGACACCTGCGAGGAAAAACCAGACTTACGCGGTGAATCAAAGGTCTTTTTCGCCTCATTTCGGACCGCTGTTGCGGCCGACTCAGCAGCTCGAAAGATGTCCGAAACGCCTCGCTGCAACGAGTCCTTTGCTCGCTGTGCCGCCTTCTTATTTGCGTCGTCTTCTTTCACTGGCAGTAGCTTTGCGCTGTGCATCGTCCAACGCAAGGCACTCGACACATTTCTATCAATCTTCGCGCTGCAGAGTGAAGAAGCTAGGCGTTCGAAGCTGGCCCCAAGGGAACTGAAGGTAAGTAGCCCCGAGCAACAGGTCCGCTTGACCCCTCCGAAGAGAGACCAATGGGTCGCGCACGCGCGCAAGCGGATGCCAGGCCGGGTGACGCAACCCGTAGTCGAGCAGGAGCCCCGTGCTAACCCCAAAAGGGTTCGGCGCCGAGGCGGTCACCACAAATGGCCCGAAAACGATCGGCCCGTCAGTGTCAACCATTGGGACAGAGGTACCCTCAGTTCCCGTTTGCTCGAGACGTTCATTGTGGCCACAAAGTTCACCGTCACCTTGTCGACGCCAAAATCGCTTTCGGAAGGTTAGCCAAGTGAACCGAATAACAATCGGGGGAAGTCCGATGGATACACCCCTAAAACTTTTGCCTGCTAGGGCATCAGGCTCGATCGGATGGCCGGATTGCAAAAGGGCGGTCAACGCGCCGACGTCTTGCCGCCAAACCTCGCGCAAGTCACGGTCGTTAGAGTCCACTCAGGCTGCCGCCTCGGGTTTTCCGAGCGTTGTGGCTGATGTGGTGCGATTGCGACCGTTTTGCTTACTTGCGTAAAGCGCTGTATCGGCGGTCTTGAACAACGTCTCCCAACTCTGGCCGGCGGCGGGGAACGTCGCCACTCCAATGGAACAGGTCACGCTGACGGTGCGCTGAGCGTCTTGACCAGGCGCGGGACCGGCAATGAACGTCGTCCTCGCAAGTTCCTCGCGAACTCGCTCGGCCAGCAGCATGGCACCGCGCTCATCGGTCTCCTCGCATACGATGACGAACTCTTCACCACCGAAGCGAGCCACAGCATCGGTCTCACGCTTGTTGCGCCGAAGAACTTCACCAAGGCCCTTGATGATCACGTCGCCAACGTCATGCCCGTAGGTATCATTCACCTTCTTGAAGTGATCGATGTCCGTCACGAGCACCGCCAGGTGACGCCCAAAACGACGTGCAGCGCTAATCTTCTGTTCCGCCATTTCCAGCAGCGCGCGCTTGTTGAGAAGGCCAGTGAGTCCGTCTGTGGTGGCTAGTTCCTCAAGCCGCTTCATCATGCGCGCCCCTTCTAGGGACACAGCCATGTGGCTTGCCAGCACCTCCAGAGTAGCTCTCACGCTCTCTCCGAAAGCTCCGCGACGGCGCGAACCCAATACCAACGTACCAAGCGGACGGTCGTGGGCGGAAAGCGGCAACACCAAGATGCTCGGCATTTTCGGCGGAGTCACGTGTCGAGTAAAAACGACCTGCTTGCGATCGTCGAACTGCCCTCGGTAAGGCAAGGGATGCCTGTTCTCGAGCGCCATGGACACTAGCCCCGTATTGGACCTGAAGCGCGCACCAACCACGGCAGAGCCGTCCCCCTCATCAAAGTCACCACTAATGAAGCGGATCTCGTGAGTTCGCTCTTTCTCGTCGAAGAGAGTGAGTGCGGTGTAGTCCACGCTAGTTATTTCGCGTGCGCTCCCAACACCGACTTCAATCACACTCTCCTCGGTCTTCGCAGATGACAGTTGGTCCGCTGCCCGATAGAGCTTCCCTTGCTCAGCCTTGCCGCGCTCGAGCTGCAAGAACACACGTTCGTTGTGGATGGCGCGAACCGCGTAGCGAGCGGCCTCCTCGAGGATGGCCTCCTCACGTGGCAAGAACAACCCATCCTGAACGCGGTCAGCGACGAGCAGTCCTCTCACTTTCCCGTGCTCGTGCACCGGAATCACGCACACAGCCTTCACCGGACAAACCCCTGAATAGTAGGGCAACTTGTAACCTGGCCGAAGACCGCTGAGATTGACGATTTCTCCGCGAGCCATTGCAGCACCGAACACTCCGTCGCCAGAAAGGAAAGGCCCCTCAACGAAGTCAGGCTCGTCTGTGACAAGCTCACTTATGCGCAAGTGCGACCCAACGTCGTTCTGCCAGAGGAGCATTGCGGTGTTGAGGCCCAACGAGTCTCGTACCAACCGCAGCGCAAACAAGACGGATTGGTGAATCTCCTCAACCCCACTTCTCATCAGGCGGTCGTCCTCGCTCGGCCGAGAGGGTGGAGCGGATGGCGCCAGTAATCGGAAGCTCCGCGCCTCGGCTCGCAGGTTATCCATCTCATTGGTAAGGCGGGCCTCAGAGAGGGTGCGCATCCGGGCCAACTCAGTTCGGAGGACGGCAGCGTTCAATGCCGTAAAGACCACCATGAATGAGGCGTGAAGAATGCCGTCAATCAGGCCCAGCCCACCAAATGCGACGACCCTAATCGCTCCCTCGCAAACGAGGCCGGTGGTGAGTGCCGCCAGCGGCCCAGTCTTCCGACCAAAGGCACTTGCCAACGCCAAACAAAGATAGACCAAGGGAAAGAGGTCAGAATCCAAGTGGCGGTCAACCCGGATTACGACGAAGTAAGCACCCAGCATCGCCAAGGCGCCAAGTTCAGCCTCGGCGCCTGCGTCAAGTGACTTGCGAAAGCGCTCAACGAGCCGACGCGCAGCGAGGAACACCAACAGAACGCCGTACGCCCAGGCCAAGGCTAGCGGCAAAGGACTTCTCGCATCGGCCACGACGACACTCGCTAGCGCCACGAGGGCCGCGCCAAGCGCAAGGCCCGAGAGGGCCCGTCGGAACACCAAGGAAAGTCTGACTAGGAGCCGCATCGGACGAACCACGGCGCGTAGCAGAGGGCTTGGCGATAGGACCAGTTTTCGAGCGAAGTCGGGACCACCGTACCCCACATCCCGCGTACACTCTCTGCCTTGCGAGTTGGCGTTCGTCTACAAATCTTGGCTGCGCTAGGGGCATTGCTGTTGGTAGCGTTCGCGCCTCTCTACCTGGCCGTTGCTCGACTCACCGAGGCATCCCTGCTCGGCGCGCGCATGGATGCCGCCCAGGACGTCGGGCGAAGTGTTGCCGGCGCGTTGTTCAGATCTGGACGCAAAGTGTCAGAGTCGCCGGCATTGTTGGACGGTCAGCTCTCCGCTGGCGGCATATCGGCAATCGCGGCCTTTGACAGCGGCGGTAACCGGACCGCTGCGGCCGGCATGGTAGCGCTGTTGCCGACCCGCGTAGAACCAGGGAAGGACCTCACTCTGCGAACGACAGGAGCAGAGGGGCGAGCGCTGTTGATCGTAGTCGCTGACCCGGCCAACTCGGAGAGCGTGGCGATGATCCTCGAGCTCGACCCGACTCAACTTCCTGAAGCCCCGCTCGTAGGACTAGTCGCGCTTTACACCGGCGTGGTTGCCCTCGCCTTGCTGGTGTTTGCCTACTTTGCAATGACTCGTCTCGTTGTTCAGCCAATCGAGGCAATCTCACGCGGAGCCAGTCGGATTGCTGGAGGTGGCAACACGCTCGAGGTCCCCGCAAGCCGCACGAAGGAGTTTGGCGAGCTGAGCGATAGCCTGCAAACGATGCTTGCGAGGCTGATGGCCAAAGAAGCGTTGCTGCTATCGAAGATCGCAGAGCTGGAGCGCATCACTCGCGAGCTTCGCGACGCCCAAGAGTCAATCGTGCGCGCAGAGCGTCTAGCGAGCGTGGGACGGTTGGCAGCCGGCATTGCGCATGAGATCGGTAACCCAATCGCAGCCATCTTGGGTTTTGAGGAGCTGCTTCTCGACGGCGGTCTTGAGCGCGAGGAGGAGCGCGATTTTCTTCAACGCATGAAGAAGGAGACAGACCGGGTTCACCGAGTCCTTCGTGACCTCCTGGACTTTGCGCGGACAGGCCAGGGATCTCCGGACAGTGCCACTAGGCTTGGCGAGTCGACCGATGTCGCGAGCAACGTCGAAACGGTCCTCGCGCTGCTACGTCCACAGCGCAAGCTACAGGACCTAAGCGTCGAAAACACGGTCCCCCATGACCTACCCCGAGTGAAGCTGGCGAGCGAACGACTACAGCAGGTGCTTCTGAATCTCCTGATCAATGCAGGCGATGCTGCTCACGGTAGGATCCGAATCGGTGCAGAGGCCAGGGGTCAATGTGTGCTCATTACCGTCGAAGATGATGGGCCCGGGATTAGCAATACGATCCGCGATAGGTTGTTCGAGCCGTTCGCCACAACCAAGGACGTTGGGGAGGGGACCGGGCTCGGCTTAGCTGTTTGCCGAGGCATTGTAGAGCGCGCGCAAGGAAGCATCCTCCTTGGGTCAGCAGGGCAACTCGGTGGAGCTGTGTTCATCGTGGAACTTCCGACGGGGTAGCCGAGCTCGCTGCCACGCGCAGTTAATGCGCACAACGAAGAATATGCCGATTGCTTGTGCTTAGTTCTCGAGATCTACGCCAGGAAACGCCTGGCTCGAGTCTTGCCAACTCGCGTGCATGAGCAAAGCGATTCCGACCGTGCAGAAATACATGACGACCTCGCCCCACTCGGTTGGACAAGATCAGCCGATTGCGTTCGCGAGAGCCGTCATGCGTGAGCATCACATTCGACACCTACCGGTGCTTTCGGGAGGGCACCTCGTTGGCATGATCACTGAGCGGGATATTGCGTTGGTGGAAGGGCTCAAGGGGGTGGACCCTGAGGTCCTTAAGGTGGAGGAGGCCATGTCCACACAGACCTACAAGGTCAGCCCCGAGGCCCCGCTCGATGAGGTCGTCCGGGAGATGGCCTCCAAGAAGTATGGTTCCGCGATTGTCGAGCAGAACAACAAGATTGTTGGAATCATCACGACCGTTGACGTGTGCCAGGCGCTCGCCGACCTTTTGCATAGTCGCCTTTCAAAATGATGGGGAACGCAGCACTGCGGTAACAACTCTGCGGACAGGCGGAAACGCAAACACTGCAGGTCAACGCAAGGTTTGCATCCGCCTCTCCCACAGATCCTCCGCTGCTCTCGAATGAACCAGTTCGAACGGGGCGAGAACCCGCATGTGGTTAGCTTTAAAGGTAGCTCGTCCAAGAGAATTCGCTCGGCACGATGATTGCGTTACGGGAGGCTGGCTGCGCGGCCCACTCGTCCAATCGGCGATGGGACACGCGGAAGAACGGACCGGCTCTGTGCTGGCTCAAGAGTTGGACCGGAACTGATCTCTATGGGTGAATCGAGATTTGAGGAACTGCGGCGGTACGTCGGATTCGACACCGAAGACGAACGGCTACTCGCGCACATTCGGCCAATTGTCCTCGAAAACACCGAGACCATTGCCGCCGAGTTTTACCGTCGCATTCGCAGACACCCCGACGCCCTCGCGGTCTTCCGCGACGAGGCGCAGATTGAACGCCAAAAAGGGTCTCTTCAACGCTGGGTTCGCAGAGTCTTCTCCGGACCCTATGATGAGGCTTACTTCGCGGAGACCAGCAAGATTGGCCACGTCCACGTCGCCGTCGGTTTACCGCAGCGCTACATGCTCACGGGCATGAACGTTATTCGTGTCGAACTGGCTCGCGTCATCCGCACCGCCAACGATGATCAGTTTGACGGCATCATGAGAGCGGTCAACCGCGCATTGGACCTCGAGCTTGCCGCTATGCTCGATAGTTACTTTTGGGCCCTCCTCCACCGCGCACAGGAAGCCGAACGCGTGCAGGCGAGCAGGCGAGCGGACCGACTAGCCGCTATTGGTACCTTGGCGGCCGGGCTTGCCCACGAAGTCCGCAACCCCTTAAACGGCGCACAGCTACACCTTACCCTTGTCGAACGCGGCCTCGAGAACAAGCGGGTCTCGACACAGGAGCTGATTGAAGCCGTGCAAGTTTCGAAGCGCGAAGTGCACCGGCTATCGAACTTGGTAACTGAGTTTCTCGACTTCGCGCGGCCACAACCGCTCTCACTTCGTCCAGCTGATCTCCGTGAGCTATCGGACCGGGTTGTAGCAACGATGAGCGCTGACGCGGCGGCAAAGGGCGTATCAATTTCCGCCGTGGGGCCGTTGGGCACGGTCAACGCCGACGTAGACAAGCTCACCCAAGTACTATTGAACCTCGTCCGGAACGCGATCGACGCGTGCGACAAGGGCGGGAGCGTCGTGGTGAGAACGATGAAGGACGCGACGACCTGTGCGGTTCAAGTGGAGGACGATGGGGTCGGAATTGCAGATTCATCGATGCCGATCTTTGATCCATTCTTCACAACGAAGGCTGCTGGAACAGGGCTTGGTCTATCGATTGCCCATCGAATCGTGAGTGACCACGACGGAACGCTCGGTTTTGTAAGCAGGCCAGGCCGCACGGTATTCTCGGTGCGCCTTCGCGCTGCGGAGTCCGCATGACCCGCGAAAGCAAGCTCCTCATCGTGGATGATGAACCCAGCGCAAGAAGTGGGCTTGAGAAGCTCCTTCGGCACGAGGGTTATTCAGTGGTCAGTGCGCCGGACGGGCCACATGCGCTGGCGTTGGCGGATGAGGAGGCGCCAGACCTTGTCATCACCGACATGAGGATGCCCGGGATGGACGGCGTCGAGTTAGTGGAGAAGCTACGAGCTCGCTGGCCAGAGATGCCGGTGTTGGTCGTTACAGCCTTTGGTGAAGTTGCGGCGGCGGTGCGCGCGATGAAGGCGGGTGCCCAAGACTTTCTCACCAAACCCATCGACTTCGACGTTCTGGGTTTCGCAATTCGACGAGCGCTGACCCACGCGGCGCTAACGGCCGAAACCGAAACGCTCCGGCGCCAGGTGAGAGAAGACGGTGGGGTGGGCCTTGGCGCATTGGTCGGCGCAAGCCCTGCAATGCAGAAGGTCTATCAAGTAGCTCGCAAAGTGGGGCCTTCACGCGCAACCGTGCTGATCACCGGAGAAAGTGGCACAGGTAAAGGCGAGCTTGCGCGTGCGCTCCACGAGCTAAGTCCCCGCCGCGGCAAGTCGTTTGTTCAACTCAACTGCTCCGCGCTGACGGAGTCGCTGCTTGAAAGCGAACTGTTTGGGCACGAGCGTGGTTCCTTTACCGGCGCCGATAAGCGTCGCATCGGCAAGTTTGAGCTCGCTGAGGGCGGGACGCTGTTTCTCGACGAAGTCGCAGAAATATCGCTCTCAACGCAGGTCAAACTCTTGCGAGTTCTCCAGGAACGCAACCTCGAACGAGTCGGAGGCAACGAGACAGTCCACGTTGATGTTCGAGTCGTTGCCGCAACCAATAAGAACCTGATCGCGGAAGTTGAGGCCGGGCGATTCCGTGAGGATCTTTATTACCGGCTCCGCGTCGTTCACCTCGAGATGCCGCCGTTGCGAGTGCGTGACGGAGACATTCTCTTGCTCGCCAGTCACTTCTTGCGTCGATATGTCGACGAAAACGGAAAGGAGATTCGAGGATTCTCCGATGCGGCCAGAGTTCAGCTTCTTGCACATCGATGGCCAGGCAACGTGCGCGAGTTAGAGAATGCTATTGAGCGCGCAGTCGTTCTCTCCTCGTCCGAGCAAGTCGAAGACAAGGACCTCCCTACCGAGATTGCCCCGGTCGCTCGCGGAGCTGTCAGAATCCCTGGTTCAACCATGGCGGAGATTGAGCGGTACGCCATCTTGGCCTCCTTGGAGGTTTGTGACGGCTCCACAGCCAAAGCAGCGGATCTTTTAGGCATCAGCGTCAGAACGATTCAATATCGCCTTAGTGAG
>CAITIQ010000048.1 GCA_903892415.1 uncultured delta proteobacterium
CACCAACTCTTTGCCAGGCGCCTCGTCGCAGCCCTTGAGCACGCGATATCCGGCTTTGCCCTTGTTCTTGCCATAACAGGAGAGGGCCTCGCCTGCTGACTTCTCCATGCCCTTCTCGAGGCAAACCTCAGTGAGTTCCTTGCGCAGTTGGTGAACGAACTTT
The DNA here is from genome assembly GCA_903892415.1 of uncultured delta proteobacterium. Taxonomy (GTDB): domain Bacteria; phylum Myxococcota_A; class Polyangia; order Polyangiales; family Polyangiaceae; genus Xiheicaenibacterium. Next base: position 164 of record CAITIQ010000048.1, read on the forward strand.
GTGCCTGCTTCGGCCTCTTTCGGGACGTCTTTGACCTCGAGGATGGCTACCCCCGACAAGGACTCTCCGGCGATCCCACAAGGCGTGGACGCTTCGGCCGAATCGGTGCTCGCGTTAGCGCTCGAAGTCGTACCGCCAGCCTTGTCCCCGCAGTGGGGAGCAAAAGCGAGCAGGGAAATGCAGGCAAAGAGATGGGCGATCGAACGAATGGTGCTCATGGCAGCTGAACTCTCGTGGTGCCCGAGCTGTGAAGTCCTCCGTGGAGCTTCGCGCTAGGGGCGACGAAAGGGGAAGACGAGGGCCCGCGTCGATCGGTCACGCGGGGCGGTGAATTAATTTTTTTTTCGAGCACTGTTGAGCGTGCCCAAAGGCGCGGGCCACTCAGCGAACGCGCCTGTGGCGGCTGGCCCTGGGGATGCGGGGCGGCGCTGGCGGAGGAGGGGGTGGCGGAGGTTTGGAGGGAACCGCCGGGCTCTCCTCGACCGGGGGCGGCGGCGGTGGTGGCGGCTGCGGCTTGCGCCTCAAGGGCACGGGCACCGGCGGCTGTTCCACTGTCGCGTCGAGGCTCAGCCTGAAGGTGTCGCCGTCCTTGTCCTGCCACTCCATGAGCGGCTCGATGCGCGGCGGCAGAGGAGGGTGACCGACTCCTTGGGTGAGGAGTGAATGCGTCTTCCTGAGTACGGTACGTAGGTGAAGACGTGCACTGCGTCGCAGCACTCGCAGACCCTTCGAGTCGTAAACCCTGACACGTGATCCTCCTGGACGAACGGCGCCGCTCTCAGCGCGGGGCCTCGAATACGGTGACGGTGCCGTTGCCGGCGGCGTTCACGCTACCAACGGCCAAGCGCGGCCCATCAATAGCGACGGCGGTGCCAAAGCGGGCGCCGGCTGCGGCGCTGGGTGACGCGAGCTTCGTTTGTTGCGCCCAGTCACTGCCTGAACGTGAAAACACGTAGGCCGCGCCGGACTCGGAACCGTCCCCATCGTGGCCCTTGGCGCCGACCACGATCACGTTGCCGCTGATGGCCACCGCAGTGCCAAAACGATCGCCCTCGGCGCCACCATTGGCCTTGAGCACGGCGGTGGGCTGCCACTCGCTTCCCGTGCGCTGGTAAACGTAGGCCGCGCCGGTTCCGGTCTCCGCTTCACTGCCCACCACGGCAAAATCTCCGTCGAGGTCCACCGCGAAGCCGAAGCCAGCGTCGCCAACGCCCGGTACGAGCCGGGCCTGTTCGGACCACGTACCGCCGCTGTTCACGAACACATGCGCGGCGGAACTACCGTCGACCTTCAACCCGCCCACCAGCGCTGTGGTGCCGTCGAGGGCGAGCGCATAACCGAATTGGTCCGCGGGCTCGTCCGCCGTGAGTTCACCGGAATAGCTCCAACCGTTGCCATCACGGTCATAGGCGTACACCCGCGCGGTGCTCCCGTTGGGTGCCGCGATCAGCGCGCGGTCTCCGGACACGGCCACCGCGCCGCCAAACTTTGCGTACGCGGTGACGGTCGTCTCACGCACCTGTTGTTGGGAGAGCCAGCTCGAACCACTGCGCGAAAAGAAGTAGGCCGCGCCCGCCACATCCGGCCCTTCCTCAGTGAAGGAGGGAGCACCGGCGAGCGCCGTGTTTCCGCTCACCGCGACCGAGGATCCGAAGAACGAGTCTGCTTCCGGCAGCATCGGGCGCAGGCTCTCTTGCAGCACCCAGCCGCTACCGCCGGGGACGTAAACGTGAGCGGCCCCACCGTACATTTTGGACGCGTAGTCACGGTACGCACCGACCACGAGAGTGTCTTGATCGAGCGCCACCGCGTAGCCGAAGAAGTCGACGCTGGCCTCGCCTGGGCTCGCTAGCTCGTTGCTCGCAGCGTTCGTGAAGTCGGGCGTGGGGGCGATGCCGCCGGTACCGCCTGAGCCACCTCCGCCTGAGCCACCGCCGCTCGAGGAGCTGCCACCGGTGCCTCCTTGCCCGGCGTTGCCACCTGCCGCCGCCTGCGCGCCACTGCCGCCTCCACCATCCGCGGGTGACCCCGGCTGGGCATCTTTGCAGCTGCAAGTAAGCAGCGCGAGCACGCACACGATCGATCGCAAGAGGCCTCCGACGTGCCAGCATCGCAGCACCGGATCGGGCGAGCAAGCTGCACGAAGCGCCGATCGGCCCATCCGCGGTCCACTATGGTAAACCTCGCTTGATGCTTCCTTCCTCGGCCCTGCAGCCAGGCGAGCTTTTCGCCGCGCGCTATCGGGTCGTGCGTTGCTTGAAGCAAGGCGGGATGGGCTCCGTCTTCCAAGTGATCGATCAGCGCACAGATCGCTTGCGCGCGCTCAAGGTGATGCAGTCGCAGATCGCCACCGACCCGGAGATGCGGCTGCGCTTCGAGAAGGAGGCGTCGATCGTCGGACGCGTTCGCTCCGACCATTTGGTCGAGGTTGTGGATGCCGGCGTTAGCGAGCCCGATACGCCCTTCTTGGTGATGGAGCTTTTACTTGGGGAAGATCTGGCCGCCCATATCGAAAGCTGCGGCCCGCTCGCGACCGAGACGGTGGTGACGCTGCTTCGCCAAGTGGCGAGCGGCCTCGACAAGGTGCACGCCGAGGGCGTGGTGCATCGCGATCTCAAGCCGGAGAACCTGTTTCTGACTCGACGCGACGATGGCAGCGAGCAGGTGAAGATCCTCGATTTCGGCGTCGCCAAGCTGCTCGATCGCAGCGGGGATTTGCACACCACCCGCAGCTTGGGGACCCCGATGTACATGGCCCCGGAGCAGATGACCGGGGAGGGGAGTTTGGGCCTCCACGCCGACCTTTACGCACTCGGTCATGTGGCCTTCACCTTGCTCGTTGGCAGCCCGTATTGGAACACGGAAGCTCGGGCTGCCGCCAACGGCTTTGCCTTCATGAACGTCGTGCTCAAGGGCTCTGTCGAGGCCGCCAGCGTGCGTGCCGCGCGCTGCAGCGTTCAGCTGCCCGAAGCTTTTGACGCTTGGTTTGCTCGCGCAACAGCGCTCTCCCCAAAGCAACGTTTCGGCTCCGCGGGCGAACAAATTGCTGCGCTCTCGGAGGGGTTCTCGGTAGCGCCTCAAGCCGCGACCGTCGCCGTGCGACCGCGGCGCGCTGTCGTTGCGGCTCCCGCGGCCGCTGGTGTCGACTCGATCGAGGTGGCCTCCGCCGACACCGTCGCCTCCTTCAGCAGCCCAGCTTCCTCGCCCACCACGCCGATCGAGGTGCGCCCAACCACCGTGACGCCGGTTCGCGTAGCCGAAACACCTTCGCGACTGCGTTGGTTCGCGCTCGCCGGCGGCCTCGCGACCGGCGGTCTTGTGTTGGCCCTCGCCATCCCAAGCACGCTGGACTTGATCCGATTTTCGGTGCCACCAGAAACCGGATAGATCGGAGAGACTGTGAACAAGGCAGAGAAAAAGGCGCCGCGTCAGCACGCGGAATCGTTCAAGCGTGACGCGGTAAGACTGATGTCGAACCGCGAGGGTA
>CAITIQ010000049.1 GCA_903892415.1 uncultured delta proteobacterium
GTGCACACTGGCACCCACCCGTACCGCTCTCGGCGCGCAGGTTCCGACGTGTCCGGTGTTGACATTCAGAGCCCCGACGTTCTTCGTCCCATGGACCCAGCGTTGGCCTTGCGCCTGCCGTGCGGCTCTACTCTGCTCGCTGGATGAGGTTCGACCCGAAAGCTATCGATGACCTTCTCTACGAGCACGAAGGTAGGACGATCGACTTCAAGAAGAAGCACTACGCGATCCTCTCCAGTGCGCCCAAAGCAGGCGATGCCCACCGCGCTAAGGGCGAGTTCCTCAAGGACATCGTCGCATTCGCCAATTCGGCGGACGATGCCCACATCATCATCGGTGCAGACCCCACCCAACGGGACGAGAGCGGCCGCGTGAAGGTCCTCGGCGACCCGCTGCCGGACTTCGACGAAGCGCAGCTCCAAAGTCTGGTTAACGACAACGTGAACAGGCCCATCCGCTTCGAGTACAGCCTGGTTAATGTGAAGGGTGGCCAGCTTGGCATATTCCGCATTCCTAAGCAGGAGCGGCCAATCTACCTGAAGCAAGACGTAGGGCACATCAAGGGTAACCTCTGCTACTGCCGCCAAGGCGGAAGAACGGTGTCCATCCCTCCTGATGAACTGATTGACTCTGCCAAGAAGGAGGCCATCGCGGCAAACCGCCCCGCTGCAACCATCGAGTTCGGGGACCAGGCGACGCGTGAGACAGGAACCACGGCGAAGCTGCTATCGAGGCTACTTCGCACGGCCCCATCGGCGAGCAGTGAGGGCCCCGTCGCACTGGAGAAGTTCAGGAACAACCAAACGGGCCTTGGCGTCGCGCGCAAGGCCGACCAAACGAAGGTTGAGGCGTTCGTAACTCAGCAGCGAAAGCTCTCGCCCCTCGGAATCCGAGTCGAGAACATCGGGGCACACACGCTCGAACACGCACGACTGAGTCTATCGTTCGCGGCATTCTCGGACATCGGAGCGGGCCTTGAGGTCGTAGAGGAGTACAAGCTGCTTGAGCGACCAGTCAGCTTCATGTTTATACCGCCCGCGATCTCTGAATCTAACGTAAGCGTCACAAAGGTCCCATTGGGCTGGGAAGTTACCGTGCACGTAGGTCGAGTGGTGCCTCATCAGGATTTCTGGAGCGATCCGTTCTGGATTGGTGCGAAGACTCACCTCATCGTGCCAGTTCGAGCGCGACTGGTTGCTGACGGACTATCTCCGCCGATCGAACAAGAACTCACGATCGAGATCGAGACAGAGTCTGCTCCACTCGATGCGGAGGTCCGAGCGTTTCGCGCCGAAGAAAAGAAGTGGTAAGTCAACCCAACCTTGGCGCAGCTTGTCTTCCGCTCGCCCTTCCGCGGAATTCAGCTTCGTCCCGCGGACGTGCGATGGCGCTTACGGAGCTACGTTCCGCAACCATATCGCGATGAACAATGACGCCGTCTCGCCGGGCCGTCCTTTGCTCGTACTCACCGTGGGCACGGAGGGCGGCGCGCTGCGCGTCACCATCGCCGGCGAGCAGTGCTTTCGCGCCGATGTCGACGAGCGTACCTGGCGAGCTTCGGTGAGTCTCCGACCCCGCGAAGCTCTTCCGACAATAGGACCGGCTGAGCTGGGAGGTGCTCGATGTAGCGCGCTTCTCGCTCTCGCTGATGGGCGCAAACTTCACCGACTACGTTGACGGCCGGCTCCACATCTGGGAGCCCACCGCCTACTTCGACGACGTCCTGCTTTCGCGCTGGTGCGAGCATAGCGGTTGTCGTCCTCAGGACGGGTTTCAGATTGCGGTGATGCGGCTTACCGCTCCGGGACGCGAGCCAACTTCAACCTTGCCGAGCCCAGCGGCTGACTCCGGTTCGGTTGTCGTGCGGTTCGAGTACGTAGAATTTCCCGAACAGAGCGGCGCATGCTCGGGTCCCTGCACTCAGCGTGCCGGGGCCCGCAGTCATGAACTGCCGGCGTTTTAGCCACGAGGGTGGGGCGCGCCGCGGTCGGCCGCCGCTTTCTGGGTGTCGGCCGCCACCCATCCGGAAGTAACGTGACCCATGCCGACACCCACGATCCTCTCCCATCTGACGCGGCGCTTTGCAGCGCACCCGGAGAACATCGCGACAGAGGCGCTCGCGTTCATTCTTCGCGGAAGCGCCGAGTTGCGCGCCAGCGTCGCCGGCTTCCTCAAGACGGTAGGTGTCAACATCCCCGCAGACCTTCGCTTCGAGACCCAGAGTACCAACGAGGAGGGGTCGCGGCCCGATTTGATCGGCGCGGACCGGGATGGACAACCACGGCTGATCATCGAGGCGAAATTCTGGGCTGGACTCACCGATGCCCAACCGGTCGGCTACTTGCGAGCCATGTCGCCTGGCGCGACGCTTCTCTTCCTGACCCCATCCGCTCGTGTCGACACCGTATGGGCACACCTGCTGCGACGCGTAGGGAAGGCCGGGATGTCGGTCGGGACGTGTACCACCACCTCAGGGGGACGCTTCGCTCTGGTCGACGACAAGCTACTGGCAATCGCGAGCTGGCGGTCTCTCCTCGGGGTGCTTGAGGCCAGCGCCGACGCATCAGCGAATCACGCCGCCGCGGCAGACATCCGGCAACTGAGCTCGCTGTGCGATGGAATGGACAGCGAGGCGTTCCTGCCGCTGACCTCCGACGAGCTGACCTCCAACCTTGGTCGCAGGATCATTCAGTTCGGCAACCTCGGCATCTCCCTTCAGAACCGGCTCGTGGACCTGAAGCTCGCGAGCGTGAGAGGGATGCGGGCCACGGGAGGCAATGGTTCGTATGGGCGCAGCATGCTCTTGAGGAAGCACGGCTGCGCAATCAACTTCTCGGCATGGCGCTGGGCCCACTGGGGCGACTCGCCGTTGTGGCTCGACGTCAAAGGCCCGAACTGGAAACCGTCCGGCGACGTCCGAGCGGCGCTCGACGAAGCACGGATCTCGTACCGCGACAGCCCCACCGATGGCTGCCTCGTCCCGCTGTATCTGCTCTCCTCGGTCGAGCGTGACGAGGTATTGGATGACCTTACGAGGCAGGCAGTCGTCGTCGCGTCGGCGTTGCCCACCGTGCCCGA
>CAITIQ010000050.1 GCA_903892415.1 uncultured delta proteobacterium
ATAGCGGCAGGACCTCCAGCCATGGCGATAACGCCCAAGCGGCCGCCCCCTCCAGCCACGCGCCGAGCGAAGCGAGAAGCCTGGCTAAGGAGGGGGAGCGAGCACAGCGAAGCGTAGCGGAGCGAGCACGCGGGGGCGGCACATCCAACTTCGGCCGCCGAACCACCAAGACCTATGACGGCAAGATAACCGAGTACATCTGGGACGGCGACGACCTCATCCATGAGAGAACCACGCAACAGGCGACAGGACAAAGCCTTCCCCTAACCACCTGGATCCAAGAGCCGGGCACCTTCACACCACTAGCCAAGATTGAAGGTAGGAAACGCTACGGCATCGTCAGCGACCACCTTGGAAGCCCAACGCTACTGGCAACTGAAGCTGGCCGCGTCGCATGGCAGGCCCAGCTGGATATCTACGGCATTCCACGAGAAGAATCCGCGGGCGTTCGCCCAGAGGACAAGACCGACAACCCCTGGCGCTTCCCCGGCCAGTATGAAGACGCCGAGACAGGGCTCTACTACAACCGATTCCGCTACTACGACCCCGAGCTAGGCCGGTACCTGAGCGAAGACCCGATTGGGCTCCTCGGTGGCATAGCGACCTTTGCTTATGTGTCAAACTCTGCTTGTAATCTGGACCCTCTTGGCCTTGCCAAGGTCTGTGGCGCAAGACAGAAGCGAAAGGGCCTGGAGCGCGAGGACTTGGTCGAGGACGCGGTTCGGGGTATCTACCCGAAGTCGAGGCTCATTAAGGAGCCGTATCTTCGAGACGGGGCAGGTAACATTGTCCGGGTCGGGGATGGGCCAGGACGGCGAGTGGACTTCCTCGTTGTTCATCCGGAAGGGAAGATGACGATGCTTGAGGTCACCTCAGAGCTGAATGTGCCAGCCAAGAGACTACAGACCGCTCGTACCGGCGCGGTTATAGACGCGGGAGGTCGATATGTTCGAGACCCGGGTACCGGCAGGTTGCTAGACGTAAACGGTGCTGACTATGAGGTCGTGGGGATCGACTGACCACGTTAGGCAAGAGCGAAATGAACCTAGAGAAGTACGATGATATAAGCTGGCACGAAGAGGGCGACTTTCCGGCTGGCATCCCGCAGCGCAACGCGGGCTCCCACATCGCCTACTTCTTGGCTTGGGCGTTCAGACGTGGCTTTCTGAGCGATGAACTCAATGAAGCTTTTGCGCAGGAACTCGAGGCGATTAAGCGAGGCGAATTCGCTTCGACTAGGCTGCTCACAGCGATGGACAGCAAAGTCACGTCTGAGGATATGACCCTTGAGGGGGGCAACGTTGCGCAGGCGATCTACGACACGTTCGTAGATCGCTGGCAAACATGGTGCGATAATCACGGATTCGCCACAATGTACCATGCACCTCCTTCCCCAGAACACGAGGCCGCCGCTGGGTCGATCCTTGACGACCTCTACTTGAGCCAGTCGCGATGAGAGGAGTCTGTGAGCCGCCACGCGGCACGCCCCGAGTTCTTCACTAATGGACGCTTCAAGCTTTGTTGCCTTGATTGCCTCGCGGAAACCAGCGATCGAGTCTTTGCTAGAATCGGGTCTAGACCAGGATGAGGCAGAAGACATACGAAAGACCTTCGAGTTTAAGTGTCTACTGGAAACAGCTGTATCGGATGACCCCTTGATAGACTTGCTCGCGAGGTACGATGTCACGAGTGCCGAACTTCGTGGTCTCGAGCTCATTCAGATGGAGAGTGTGACTCTTGCTAAGGTGGGGACATGCGATACCGTTGTTGGCCAGTTCGAGGCAGATAGCGTCGTTCGTGCACATGATGGTAAAATATGGCTGGAGGACCATGCAAAGAAGGGGGTACGTTCCGTCGTTGCGCAAAGCGGGACAATGTTTCTTGCTGCGCTAGCGATTCCCTTTCAGCTACCTTGCAGCGACCTAGTAAGTGCCTGCAATGCCATCGCAGGTACAGCGAATGCCCCATTTTGGATCATGTACATAGGAGGAAGTTAGCTGGGGCGGCTGCCGACTTGCTTACCTACCTCCATTCTCCAGTGCGTGGTCGCGGCGCTAAACCTTCCCCGAGGCACCGCAAGAAACCAAGTGACGACGATTAAGTGCCGCGACCATACGTTTGAGCTTAACGCCAAGCAGGAGGCGTTCCTGGCCCACGCTCGTGCGCGCAAGATGCCGTTTGCCTACTTTGATTGCCAGTCATGCTCGCGGTCGGTAAAGCTTGAACTCAGTACCGACAAGTCGGCACAGAGTGCCCCTTTGGGACGATGTCCTGTGGCGGGATGCGCGGGTTGGGTCGTCGACATATCTGATATAGTGGTAGACAGCACGCCTAAGCGTTGGGGTTGCGGAGCTTGCTCCACCACTTGGATCGACGACAAGAGTCTCTTTGCCGCAGTCAAGGACATCATCAGGAAGTTCCCTCATCGCGCTGCGGTCTATGTCCGCAAGGGCAGCGGATGGGCTGGGGTATCCCTTTCGGGCGAGCCTCGAGACTATGTTGCACAGGTAGAACGGGAAAAGCTCAAATAGAGGCTCTCGACGCGCTCTGGGCGGTGCCCAGCAAGTGTGAGGGTCCGTCGGAGGACAGGGTGAGGCTCTCAACAATCTGCGTCCCCTGGCTACTCGACAGTTGACCAACGCTCGGGCTACTCCGAGGATCGCGGGCGGCGTGAATACGACCCCTTCTCCGAACTTCGCGTATCTGGCGCATCACGATCCTCGGTTGGCGGCGCTGGGGACGCAGGCGGAGCAGCAGTTTGCGATCGATCCGTCGGTCACGCTGACGAAGCTGCGGCTGTTTGCAGAGGTGCTGGCGAAGCGCGCAGCGGCGAAGGTGGGGCTCTATCAAGCTGGGGAGAAGCAGCAGGAGCTTGTGGATCGGCTGTACGCGCGGAGCTTGATCGGCGCGACGCAGCGGCAGCTGTTTCATGATCTGCGGCGCGCAGGAAACACGGCCGTCCACGAGGGCGAAGGGGATCACGCTGAGGCGCTGCACCAGCTGAAGATGGCGCGCGAGTTGGGGGTGTGGTTCCAGCGTTCGTTCGGCAATAACCGCCGTTTTGATCCCGGGCCGTTCATTCCTCCGCCCGAGCCGGCCAAGGTGGAGTCGGTGCTTTCGGTGGAGCTGGCTCGGCTCAAAGCCGAGCTCGAGAAGCACGCTCAGCAGGCAGCCAACGCGGCGAAGGAGGCCGCTGAAGCGCGCGCGCAGGCGGAAGCGGAGCTACGCGCTCGCGAGGGTGCACAGGCCGTTGCGGCCCGGGCGAAGGAGGAGGTCGAGATCTGGGAAGCGCTGGCCAAGGAAGGCATCGCCACCGCGCGCCAGCAGGCTGAGCAGCAGAGCCAGGAGCTGCTTCAGACCAACGCAAAGCTGCAAGCGGAGCTGGAAGCCGCGCAAGCTACGGCCCAAGCAACGCCCGAGAAGGCGGTGGCCAAGACCATCGCCGCCGCGGCCAAAGCCAGCGAGGCGATCGATCTCGATGAAGCGGCCACCCGCAGGATCATCGACCGGCTATTGCGTGATGCCGGCTGGGAGGTGGACTCGCAGCGACTCACCTTTAAGCGCGGGGCCCGTCCAATCAAAGGCCGCAACCTCGCTATTGCAGAATGGCCCACCGCCGTTGAGGGCAAAGACGGCCGAGCCGACTACGTGCTCTTCGTCGGCCTCATGTGCGTGGGCGTGGTGGAGGCTAAGCGTAAGCACAAGGACGTGAGCAGCGTCATTGACCAGCTGCGCACGCGGACGAAGAGTCAGGAACCCGGTTTCGCCGAGGGCTCGGTACTGGTGGAAGCACAATGGGACTCTGCGCAAGCGCCTCAACGCTGGCTAACGCAAGCCGCGCAGTGCCTTTGCATCATCCCCTGGCAACAAGGCCGCAGAGTTCGCCTGCGCTTCTCCCATCATTCGGCGAGCGGCGAGCTCGAGCTTACCCACCATGAAGCCCAGGCCGGCTCGGCCGCAGAACTCTGGCTTGCCTAACAGGCTGGTCCCTTCATTGCATCAACCTTCGATCGAAGTGCGCCTTGAGCAGCCGCCCGAGTTTGCGCAGGACCAGCACATCCGCGAGCCCAGGGAACAGCGCGTTGACGCTAGCCAGCAGCCGCGTCGAGAAGCCCATGGTTTGCACCGTGCGGCCCATCAATAGCGCCTGCAGGACGAAATCGGCGACCGCGGAAGGCGGTACCGGCCGACTTCCCATCGCGGTCCAGAGCTCAGCGTACGGACGCTCGGCCGCGGTATCCGCGGGCGCTGGAGAGACAAAGACCAACCGTGCGGGATTTGCCGCCAGATCGAGTTCACGATTGATCGACTCACAGAAAGCAGCCAACCCCGCGCGGGCCGCGACGTCTGCGCTGTAGTAGGGAAACGCGAGCCGCCCGTCGCCGAAGCCGCCCAGTAGCGCGATGGTCCCGCCCGGCTCCAGGCGCGGGAGAAAGGCTTTGCTTATGAGCATCGGCGCGCGAAGGTCGATCGTCAGCTGCTTGTCGATCTCCTCGATCGCGTGCTCGCTGAAGGCCTTGCGGACGTCGACACCTGCAGCGCAGACCACGTGATGAATCGGCCCTTGCGCCTGAATGCGCTCGGCCGCCTGCTCGATCGATTGGTGATCACTGAGCTCCATGAACTCATGGGAAGCAGAAAGCTCGTTCGCCAGTCCGTCCTTGTCGGCTGAGCCGCGCGTCACCAGCACTGGACTCGCCCCTTCGCGGTGTAGCGCCCGCGCGATGGCCGAGCCAAGTCCGCCGTTCGCGCCAATCACCACCACCCGCTTGTTGGCGAAGCTACCCCCGCGATCCACGCGCGGCCGACGAAAGCGCGCCAAGGCCTGGGCCCCCAGCACGAGACTTGCGCCCCAAAAGAGCGCCTCTCCGACCGCGATGCAAGCCCCGGCCAACGCCACGCGCGAAGCAGCCTCGAGAGGCAAGAACGGTACGACCAGAAAGGCCGCAAACCAAACGGGGAACGAGAGGATCACCGCAGCCCAAGCGAGCTTGATGAGCCAGCGCGGCTTCGCCTTCGGGGGGCTCGTCGATGAGGGTTTGGTCACACGGACCTCTTGGAGCGAGCGGCTTTCGTCGGCGGGCGCTTCGCCGGCGTAGCGGCCTTCGACGTGCGCTTCGCTGGGGTCTTATCGGAGCCCTGGTGTTCCCCTCGCCTGCTGCCTGAATCGCCCGGCTTGCGATAGAGCTGCAATAGACGCTCGGCCAAGAGCTGACGCTCGGCCTTGGAAGGTGGCGCGAGCTCGAGCAGATCCGCCATGAACAAGCCGTCCAGCGCGAGCCGCACCACGAGCGCCGAGGTCCGGTCTCCGCATTCTGCCAAGAGCTTGGCGTCCCACTCTGGATAACGAGCGCGAAGCGGCTCGATCAGCGCCGGAGCCATAGCGATAGCCGCAAGAAGCCCAACTGCCGTGAGAACCTGCTCAGGATCCTCTGCGACGGAGGCACGAATGTAGCTCTCGCCAAATGCGTCGGGAGAAAGCCGCTGATCGAAGCTCTCGAGCATGCTTTGAAGCAGGGCGGTGACCAGCTCCTCCTTGGACGCAAAGTGATAGAGCAGACCGCCTTTGCTGACCTTCGCCTCTGCCGCCACGGCGTCCAGCGTTAGTGCACTGGACCCCGACCGCTGAATGACACGACCCGCTGCGGCCAACAGGGACTCTCGCTTCGAGGGCTTGGGCATCGAGATACTATACCGTCCAGCCGGTACAGTTTCAACCGAACAATGAACAACTCACACAGCGGATTCCCTGCGTCAGATCATCGTTGAGCGAGCGCGGATAGCCCTAATGAGCCAGTCCGAGCGCCTGCCGCACCAAGGCGAGCACGGCCTCCAGCTGATTCATAACGGCGTCATGCGAGACCCGAAGCACCGTAAAGCCAAGACGCTCAAGGTCTCTATCTCTGCGGGCGTCCGCTGCGGCGCGCTCCGCGTGATACCCGCCGTCCACCTCCACAACGAGCTTTGCAGAAGTAGCCAGGAAGTCAGCGATGTACCGGCCCACCGGAACCTGCCGACGAAACGGCACTCCAAGCCGTGAACCACGAAGCGCCTCCCACAAGCGCGCCTCCGAAAGAGTGGGCGCAGCGCGCATACTGGCTGCACGGCCGGCGGTAAGGGCGGATGAACGAGCACGAGGCTTTGGAAATGAGCGCACAAGGACCTCCCAAGCCCCGC
>CAITIQ010000051.1 GCA_903892415.1 uncultured delta proteobacterium
TGCGGCAGCCCGTTCTTTGGCGGCTTCGCGCGCGGAGGCTTCGGCCAGCTCGCGTTCACGGGCCGCTCGTTCGGCTGCTTCTCGGTCGGCCGCGGCGCGCAACGCAGCTTCTTGTGCCTGCCGCTCGGCCTCCTCCCGTTGAGCGATCAGTCGTGCGAGCTCGGCGCGCTCCGCGGCAGCACGCGCCAACGCCTCCCGCGTCGCCTGCTCGGCGGCTTCCCGCTCGCGTTGAATGCGTTCGGCCTCGAGCCGCTGGGCCTCGGCTTGTTGCCAAGCGGCACGTTGGGCTTCGGCCTGCTCGGCGGCGAGACGTTGGGCCTCGGCTTGTTGCCAAGCGGCGCGTTGAGCCTCGAGTCGCTGGGCCTCGATCTTCTGGGCTTCGACACGTTGGGCTTCGGCCTGCTCGGCGGCGATGCGCTGGGCCTCGGCTTGTTGCCAAGCGGCGCGCTGAGCCTCGAGTCGCTGGGCCTCGATTCGCTGAGCTTCGACACGTTGGGCCTCGGCCTGCTCGGCGGCGAGTCGCTGGGCCTCGGCTTGTTGCCAAGCGGTGCGTTGGGCTTCGAGCCGCTGGGCCTCGAGCCGCTGGGCCTCGAGCCGTTGGGCCTCCAGCTGTTCCCACGGTGGGCTCTGCACCACGGCTGGTGGCACCAAGGCTGGCGCGCTGGGCTCGGCGGTGGCGAAGCCTGAGCCGGCCGCGGCGTATTGCGCCCACGGGGAAACAGGCTGCGCTGGAGCCGCCGAAAGCGCTGCAGCGGCTTGAGGCGGCTGCGTGCTGAACGCGGGCTGCGCTGGCGAGGCCGCAAACGGCAGCCCGTTGTTCGCCGGCTGAAAGGGCAAGATCGCCGGAGCTGCGAGCTCGGGCGCCGGTGCAGGCGGGATGGTCGAGGGGCGTTTGCCGGGGTAACCCGCGGGCGCTGCATCCCAACGCTGTTCCGCCGGCGGCGCCGCTGCCGCTGACACTGCATCCCAACGCTGTTCCGCCGACCCACCCGGGTACGCAAACATGAACGGGGTGATCGGTTGGGCCGCTCGCGCAAGGTGCCCCGGATGATCCGGCGATAGCACCGGCGCCATCGGAAACTGAAAACGACCACCCTCCTGCACTGCGACCCAGGATACTACGTTGCGGCGCCGTAGTGAGCCCTGGCCTCCTCGCGAGCGGCTACTTCACGCCCAGCGTCGCAACCCTTGCCTTGGCCTTCTCGTAAAGCGCGGCTCGCTCTTTGCTGCGTTGCTCGATGAAGGCCAACAGCCCTTCCTCCAGCTTCTTCTTGGTGGGCGCGCAATCCTTCTTGGCCTTCTCTTCGTAACGCTTGGGTACGGCGCTGAGCTTGCCCTGCTTGGCATCGGCGCCGCCGGGGCCGGCTTGGATGGCGGCTTCGTCTTTGCGACCAGCCTCCCAAACCTTGTCCACACACGCCCACCAAGCATCGTCCAAGGCCTCTACGTCGCTGCCAACCTTCGCCGACACAGCACCGCCCTTGGCAAAGCCGCGCACCACGTTCACGTCCAACAACGTATGTTGCAGCGGCGCCGGCCAGCTACTCGGCGAGCCTGCGTTGAAGTCGACCGGCAGGCCGTCTTTGTCGGGCGAGCCAACCAAAGTGAGATGGTAGCGACCACCATCGAGGCTGACGAACACGATCGTGGTGCTGTCGGTCATCCAAATCACCCCGGGCGTACCGGCGGCGAGAGGTGTCGGCCAGCCTTTCTGACCATGCAGACGCAGCCGACTGGGCGAGCCGTAGCGGACGTCCACATCGAGCAAACCACCGTGCCCAGCGAGGCCTTTGGCGTTCTTGTCCCAGGCTGTCTCGGAGGGGAAAGCGCCGACATCACCGCCAAAGCCATGCAGCGTATCCCCAATGTACGGCGAGGCCGGTGACCAGCGCCCAGACTCAGCACCCTTGGCCGAAACCCGCACAATCATGCTGGCGTCGAGCAACGGCAACAGCTCCTCGAGCTTGGCCAGATTGCCCGAGTCCTCCTTCTTGAACTGCGGAAACTTGGTGGTGACGCTCAGCTCGCGCAGCTTCTCGCTGGCTAGGTCGAAGGTGGTTTTTAGCGGCGGCAGCGTGGCGATTCCCTTTTGTGTCGCGGCCTCCAAGGGGGTCGCCCCGCCATCCCGGGTGACGCGCACGCCCACATTCTCCACGTCCCTTGCGGCCAGCTCCCCGCGCTTTTCGGCGCTGATGAAAAAGAAGTCGCCCGCCATGCTGATGAAGAGCCATGCCCGACCGTCGGGCCCGTTGAGGAAGTGGCCAACGTGGTCGCCGCGATCGAGCGCTTCTTCGACAAACAGCGCCACCACAGCGGTGGTGTTGTCGAGCTGGAACTTGGGTACCTCCCCGGTGCGATCCAAGGTGAAGCCAATGAAGCCGTCCGCGGTGGCGTAGTGGCCCAACTTCGACGTCGGAACATCGGCCGCCTCTGCGCCGCTTGCGGTCTTGGTGGTGACCTTGGTTTTTACGCAAGCCGGCGTAGCGGCGAGGGCGAGACAGACGGTGAAGAGCTTGAGCGTGCGCATGGAAGATCCTTCGAGGGGAGGGGAAGGGAAGGCGCGCCGGACGCGAACTGCGCGCAGGCTATCGCTCTTTCGGACCCGGGTGGACCTCCAACGCGACCAGGGCGCAACGCCTTCAGGCAGTGCGAGAACTCGATCTCGCACGCTCCTAGGCCTACTTTGCACGCTGCTAGGCCTATCTCGCACGCCCAGGTGCCGCCCTATCACGGCCAGGTGCCGCCCTATCACGGCCAGGTGCCGCCCTATCACGGCCAGGTGCCGCCCTATCACGCCCAGGTGCCGCCCTATCGCGCCCAGGTTCCGCTCTCTCATGCATGATCGGCTTAAGGCGGTGCAAGGTTGGGCTCGGCTGGCGGTAGGGCTCCCCTCAACGCAGGCCGAGGCGCGGCCTTTCACTTTGGGTGCGCTCACGCTTGGCGTCTTGCTCTCGGGCGCGCTTCTGCAGGCAGTAGTTGTCCCAGTTGCCGGCGTACTGGGTGATGTGGCCATCCTGCTCGAAGGCCAGGATCGAGGTGACCACGCGATCGAGGAAGTAGCGATCGTGGGAGACCACCAGCACGCAGCCGGGCCAGCCCTCGATCAGCTCGGCCAGGGAGCCGAGCGTGGCGATGTCGAGGTCGTTGGTGGGCTCGTCGAGTAGGAGCACGTTGGCGCCGGTTTTGAGCGCTAAAGCCAGCGCGACGCGGGCTCGCTCTCCTCCCGATAGCGCAGACACACGGCGACGCAGCGCTGCTCCTTCGAACAAGAACAGCTCGAGGTACGCGCGCATCTCCATCTGCTTGTCGCCGATGGTGACCGAGCCGGCCCCGACCTTGTCGGAGTGTTCGCGCTCACAAACGTTGTCGAGCACCGTCCAGTCGTCGCGCAGCGTGGTGCGCGCCTGATCGAAGTAGGCGAACTTGGTCTGCACGCCGCGCACGACCTTGCCGCTGGTCGGTTCGAGCTCGCCGGTGACCAAGCGCAACAAGGTGGTCTTGCCGATACCGTTCGGCCCGACGATGCCCACGCGGTTGCCCTTCACCAGCCGCAAGGTGAAGTTATCCACCAGCCGGCGCCCACCGAGCTCGAGGCTGACGTCGAGCAGCTCGAGGATGGTCCCACCCAATCGCGATGAGCCCGCCTCCAGCCCAACCAATTCGACCTCGCCGCGGGTGCGCAGGCCCTCGGCGGAGATGGCCGCTTCGGCGCGTTGGATGCGCGCCTTCTGCTTGGTCGAACGCGCCTTCGGACCGCGGCGCAGCCACTCGATCTCCTTCTTCACGAAGCTCAGCCGGTTGGACTCGACGCGCTCGGCGTGCGCGTATTGTTCGGCCTTTTGCTCGAGAAAGTCCTCGAAGGTGCCGACGCTGTCGTTGCGCTTGGTGTACTCGACCACGCGCCCGTCCTCGAGATCGAGCACGCGCGTCGCCACTGCATCGAGCAAGTAACGGTCGTGGGTGACGAGCAGCACAGCGCCGGGAAACTCATCGGCCAGGTAGCCCTCCAGCCAGCTGATGGTGTCGGCGTCGAGATGGTTGGTCGGCTCGTCGAAGATCGCCATGTCGGGCTTGGCGACCAAGATGCGCGCCAGCGCCACCCGCCGCTTTTCGCCGCCGCTCATCGTGCCCACCGGCCGCTCGACGTCACGGATGCCCAAGTGCGCGAGCACCTCGTCCACCTCATGGTCGCGCGACCAACCGCCCAGCCGCTCGATGTCCTCGCCCAGCGAGGCGTGCTCGGCCAGCAGCGCATCGTCGTATTCGCCTTGCTCGAGGCGCGCCGAGATTGCGTCGTAACGCTCCTTCACCGCATGCCACGCCGCTAGCCCTTCACGGGCGATCTCACGGGGCGAACGCGCCGGATCGAGCACCGGCTCTTGCGGTAGATAGAGGATGGTCGCGTCGCGCCGCCGCTCGATGCTGCCGCCGTCCATCGGCTCGAGCCCGGCCAATACGCGCAACAGCGTCGACTTGCCGGTGCCGTTCGGCCCGAGCAACGCTGCCTTCTCTCCGCGCCGAATGGTGAAGGTCGCTTCGTTGAACAACGGCCGAAGGCCGTAGGCCTTGGTGATCGCGCGGGCGGTAAGGACGGGCATGGGCCGCCGACTTAGCAGCAATGTTGATTGCCGCTGCGATAAATGCGGCTTTGGACCCGAGTTCGGCGCTCGACGAGCGGCTGGAGCGAGCGCAGGCGCAGCTGCGCAGGTCGGTAGATGCAACTCGGTTGCATGTGTTAGAAGCAGCTCAGCGTATGCGCCCCGACTTCGTCCTCTCCCGGAGCCTCCCTCTCGTCACGCTGCTTCATTCCGCCAACGCCGGCCCAACCCAACGGATGCGACGCCTTCTGTCGAAGCAGGAGCTCCACGGCTGGTTGGGGCCGAACGCTGAGGAGTTTGCCCTCGATCTCGAGCGGTTCTCGATTTGTGCCGTTTCGCTAGGCCGAAGCAGCCGCCGTGCAGCGTTGATTCGCGTGCGGTCGGTGATCGTCTGCAGCCTTCGAACCAGGCCGCCACGGGCTTTCATCCACGTCGAGGAGACCAGCGCCCCCGCCGGAATCGGTAGCATCGGCCTCGCTGGGGGCGTTCACGTGGTTGCCTGTGAACGGCTGCCCGAGCAGGTCACCTTCGTCGAGTGTCCGGCGCTGTCCTCCGATCGGAAGGGCCGTTCGTCCGACGCTTTGAAGCGGGCGCCAGCCGTTGTTCTGCCGCCTTCGACCGCACGACTCGGTCTCGCTCCGGAGCCCAACAACGAACGTTGAGCTGATGACTTTGCTTTGACGCTTGCCGAGCAAAGCGTTTGTTCCTACACTTCAACGACTGTTGAAGTGATGAACTCACCGCCCAAAAAGTCTCCTAGCTGTGAGCACCCCCATGCGGCGGGGCCGGTCGTGGCTTGGCAGGTGAGTGAGGTCGCGTTCGAGCGGGCCGCCGCGCTCTTCCGCGCCGCCGGGGATATGTCCCGTTTGAAGCTGCTCCACCAGCTGGACGCCGGGGAATGCTGCGTCTCTGAGCTGGCGCTCGCGAATGACACCAAGCTGTCGACCTTGTCGCAGCAATTGCGCGTGCTGCACAGCGAGCGCGTGGTGAAGCGGCGCCGTGAAGGCAAACACATCTTTTATTCGCTCGCGGACGATCATGTGCGTGAGCTGATTCGCGCAGGACTTGAACACGCCGACGAGGCGCCGATTGCCCCGTCCCCAACCAAGAAGAGGAAATAGCCATGAGCCATCACACCCATCCCAGCCACGATCACGTTCACGGTCCCGACTGCGGGCATGTCGCCGTCCGTCACGGCGACCACGTGGACTACCTCCACGATGGGCATCTTCATCACGCGCACGACGGGCATGTGGATGAGTGCAAAGTCGAGGTCGGTACGGACAACCCGGCCGCATGCACCCCGACGCACAGCTGCGCGGGCCACGAGCAAGGGCACGTGCACGCCGAGGGCTGTGGACACGCGGCGGTCCCTCACGGTGACCACGTCGACTACCTGGTCGAGGGCCATTTGCACCACCCCCACGACGGTCACTGCGATGACCATGGGGCGTTGCAGTCGGCCTAGTGATCACGCGTTTCGCCTCGCAGGTCCCGATGCAGATGCGTGGTGAGGCCTGTTTGCCCAGCGGCTCGCAGGCTGCACCGTCGCTGGCTGGTACGAGATCGCCGAAGCTCGAGCGAGTCGCTTAGCGCGACCGGCGCCGCGGGGTGGCCACCGGGAGTTCGACGCCCAGCAGCAGGACGGTGCCTCGGTAGAGCGGTCCATCGTCGAAGCCGACCTCGCGCTTGATGGTCAAGACAGCGGTGATCGGGATCTCGCTGTCCGGCACGGGGCAATAGGAGACCGTGCTAGCGAGGTCGAGATGATGGGTCTGCAAACTGGGCGGCTCACCGAAGAGTGGAACGTAAAGCGCGCTGAGTGCGGCGGAGAAGAGCGGCGTTCCGAAGGTCGCGCGTGCGCCAGCCGCCGGCCCCAGCGAACCGTGCCACTCGGTCTCGCCATCGCGGTCGCGGTCTTCCAGGGAAGGCCAGGTGGTCGCGCCCAGCAGCGCCTCGACCGAAGCTCCGTCCGCGGGCGACTCCCAAAGCGCCGCGCTGCCTACCACATCGACGCGCAGCTTGCCTTGAAAGCCCACCAAATCGGGATCGAGCGGCAGGTCGAAGCGAGCGTTCGTGGACCAGCCGAAGGGCCCGTCGACGCTGAACCGGCCAGTCCCAGCTGCCGCGAGGGCGAACTGGTTTAGTTCGCCGGAGACGCCGGCTTGGATCGAAAGGTCGAGCGGGGCGTCGGACTCACGCAGGAACAAAAGCGGTGCATCCCCAGCGGCCACGGCACCAATCATGGCGAAGGCGATGGCGAAGCCGAGCGGACTATCGTCTTCCGCGCGCGCCTGCGAACTCGGCAAGAGGACGAGCAGTCCAGCGATGGCCGCGACCGCCCGAAAGCGGAGCTGGCTGCGAACGTGGCTCGCTCGCGACTGAGCCGAGGCCTTCGCATGCGCAGCGTTCTGCGCTGCGAAGCGTGAAGGCCGAAGCGCTCGCTGCGCGGGGAAATGACTGGCGCGCGCCACCGGGCCGGGTTGGGTTCGAAGCATGTTCGGCGGTGAGCACTCCGCGTGCCGTGTTGCAATCCTGCCCAACGCTGTTCAGCTGCTGCGCTTTCTGAAAAACTCGCAGGATGATGGTGGGACAAGCTTGCTTACAGCGAGTCACGCTGACCTTTGTGGTCGGCGCCTCGTGCTTATTTACGACGACGCATGCGCACGCTGAAGAGGCGGAACGCTCGGGCAAACGCATGGTGGTCACGGTGGAAGACAACGCCACGGTGGACGCCGAAGCCGCAGCGCAGCAGGCCGAGAGCCCACCGCCGCGCAAGAAGCGCAAGGCGGAAGCCCGCGAACAAAGGGCACCGGATGTGGACGCCCCGGAGGTCGAGATCGACGCCTACCTCCGCCGACTCAGCAAAGAGCTGCGCGAGGCACAGGCCGATCTGCGCGCCGCCCGCCGCGAAGACGACGCCGACGAAGTGATGCGGCTCGATAACGAAGTGCGCGACCGTAAGGAGCTGCTCGCAGATGAGCGCGATCGTTTGACGACGACGCAGCCAGGCCTTGTCGCCGGGGGCGCCGTGCTCACGGTGCTCGGAGGTGTGTCGTTGGTTGCAAGCCTTGCGCTCTTGATCGGTTGGCCGATCTCCGGTGTTGAAGGCGAGATCAACGACACCTACGGCTGGGCGTCGCTCGGCTGCCTGATTGGTGGCACGGTGGGCCTGTCCGCCGGCATCCCAATGATCTCGGCCGGGGCGCGCCGCGTGCCGCGCGGGGAGGGTGGTGAGGTCCCGATTGAAGACGCTTGGTTCAGCCCACCCACCGCGCCGCGCGTGGGCCTCACCTTCACTGCGAACTTCTAACGGTCGGCGCTCAGAAGAAGATTTGTGCGCAGCAGCCCTGCTCGATGCCGCCGCAGACCTGGTCGGGCGAGCCGTTGCAGGTGCCGACGTACCCATTGTTGATGAAGCAATCACAGGTGAAGCCGCCGTCCGGGGGAGGCGGCGCGCCACCGGTGGAGACGCTCACGCTTTGACCAGCCGGTTCCGGCCCGCCGGAGAAGCAGGACTGGCTGACCTGATTGCCGTTGCAATCACCGGCACAGAAGCAGTCGCTGCCGCCGGAGCTGCACTCGTTGGTAAAGCAGCTGTTGGCGCCCAAACACTCCGAGAGCTGCTCGACCTCAGCCTGGCAAACGTCGCCGCCGAAGTCACAATCCGCGTTGGCAAGCAGGCACTGCAGGTACTGGTCGGCCTCCGCCGTACAGCCTTGCGCATAGAGCCCCAAACAGTCATCGATGCAGCTGCCTTCGACGCAAGCGGCGAACTTGCCACAGAAGTCATCGCAGGTTGAGTTGGGGCCGGTGGTGACGACGGTGGTATCGGGCCCAACCGGGTTGCTGTTGCTGGAGCTTCCGCCCTGATTGGTGGTGATCGTGGTGGTCGTGTTGGTGGTGGCCCCGCCGTTTCCGCCGTTTCCGCCCTCCCCATCTTCAGAGAAAACCACGTTGCCGCCGCAACCTACGAGCGTCACCACACCGAGCAGCCAACCAAAGCGAAGCTTGTTCATGGCGGCAGTGTAGCGCGGGAAGTGGTGATCGCTCCAGCTTCGCGTGCTCAACCGGGGCGGCCAGGCGGCGGAAGCGGGTCGGTCCCCAGCGGCCCTCCTGGCGGGCGCGCCCAGGGAGCCTGGGAGTCGGTGCGCCGCTCCGCGGTGCCAGCGAAGGGCAGGGGGTGGGCGCGGTTGAGTTTGGGCACGCGACCGAGCCGCAGATCGGCTTTGAGCGTGCGCTCGAGGTCACTCGAGTCGCTGCTGAGCGGAGCTCGTTCGGTGTCGGAGTTGCCTTCGAGCACGAGCGTTTCTGCGACCCGCTTCGGCGGGATGGTCACGGCTGGGCTCGCCAGCGAAGCTCGCTTGGAAGGCAGGCCGAACTCCGGCCATTCGATCTCAGCGCCACGCAAGGCGAGCGCAAAGCGCAAGTGCGCCTCTTCCAGCGTCCCGCGATCGCGGAGCTCCACGTGACAGCGCCCGGAGACGGTGAGCAAGCGGCGCTCCGGCGAGATCATCACCCGGTCGAGCGCGAGGATGGGTTCCATGGGCAGCGGCTCTCCAACGAAGCCCGCCGTCTCGATCAGGCAGCGCATAGTGACGTTGGGCAGATGCCCGCGCAGCTTGCCAAAGTCACCGTCGAGTTCGAACCATTCGCAACCCGCGAGCCAAGCCACCCGCTGGTCCTTGGGAGCGCGTTGAAACTCAGAGAACGGAGTCTGAGCGGGAAGCCGAGTCAGCGGAAGTTGCCCGCCCTTACAGATGGCCGGAAAGCTCCCCCACAGCGGCGCGCTCATCGCGAAGTCCTTGAGCCGTCCCACTTTATCGATCAAGGCCGAACTGCCTCGCCCCATGCGCAGCCGGAGCGGCGTTTTTGCTTTCGGACCGTCGATGCCAATCTCTGCCTCGGGCAGATAAGGCGGAACCGCATCGCCGCCCCGATCACGCAAATGAACGTCGCCCCCGTTGAGCATCACCGGCTCGAGCGCGTCACCCAGCCCTGCAAACTGAAAATCGATCTCCGCTACGGCAACCAGAAAGCGTCGCCCATCGAGCGCGAGTTCATACGCGCCGGCGCGCATGCCCGGGGCAGCAAAGAGGGTGGCGAGCAAAGGATCGGTCTCGACCATGGAGAGCAAAGGAGCAAGCGGTGCATTCAGCCAGTTTGCTGAGCCAGAAACTGCACCGCCGCGATCATTTCCCGTTCCCCATCACAAGCGTTCACCAGCCGGTGGGAGGGCAGGGAAGGTGAATGGAGCGCGACGACGGGACGCTCTACCGCCAAGGCCTCGCGAATGACCGTGGACAGGCCTTCCTCGCGCGAAGTGGAGAGCAGCAAGCGGCTCTGTCGAATGACCTCCAGCGCCTGCC
The DNA here is from genome assembly GCA_903892415.1 of uncultured delta proteobacterium. Classification (GTDB taxonomy): domain Bacteria; phylum Myxococcota_A; class Polyangia; order Polyangiales; family Polyangiaceae; genus Xiheicaenibacterium. The sequence goes on from CAITIQ010000051.1 coordinate 9,968, forward strand.
AGCGAGGCCGCAAGCCCAGCTGCAGCAGGCCCGGTTGCTCTGGCAGCGAGATGGGGCCATCCCCAACGATCACCAAGGGCAAGCCGGCCTCCCGAGCGACTCGTACGGCGAGCTGGGGGTTCTTGCTCTCAACCAGACGGCCCACCCACGACAGGAAGGGGCCTTTGGGAAGCTCGTTCATCAGGCCGGCAGCGCCCGCTGCATCTGGCACGTCGATCGGAGCAGGCTCCACCGTCGTCTGCGGCTGCAAGCGCGCGCGCAGTTCGGGCTCGAGCGTGCTCAAGAAGCTAGCCCGCAAATGCTCGGCGACGAACATCAGGCGCGTGGGACGACGCACTGCGAGCGCGGCAAAGGCGCGCAACAAGCGCGGCTGGCGGAGCAGCAGCCGAACGTCGCTACCGTGGGCCCAAAGTTCGCTTGCTCGCGCCTGTTCGAGCGCCAAAAGGCCGCACGGCCAAAGCCAGTGCGCGACCACAAGCTCCGCTGGGCAAGCCCGCAAACGCCGGCGCAGCCGCGCCAAGAAAGCGGCAACTCCGAGCGCACGGCTCGGACGCTCACGCACTCGCGCAAGCACCCCCGGCCAACCAAAAGCCTGCTCACCGCCCAGCCGCTCCACCACCAACTGCGGCTCTGGGCTAGTCACGGCCGCTGGCCCGGGAGCCAGCACGCGCACGGAGCAACCTCCAGCGCGAAGTCGACGTCGTACATCCGAAAGAACGAAATGCCCGGATGGATCATCCGGGCTTCGGGGAAACGACGTCGTTAGAACAACGACCCGTTGCTGCTGGCTCATAGGACCTCGCGAGATCTCACGAGCCAGCGGTTAACTCAAATCATCTCGATCTTGGAGCGCTTGCGACGACGGCGAGCCGCTTCCGAGGCCTTCTTCCGGCGCTTGACTGAGGGCTTCATGTAGTGCCGACGCCTCTTCAGCTCACGCAGGATCCCCTCTGCGGCCATCTTCCGCTTTAGGTGCTTGATCGCGCGCTCGATGCCTTTGTCACCGACGCTGACTTCGAGGGGTTTGCATTGAATCGCTTCGCTCGGCATGTGAAACCAAAGACTCCTTCTAGAACGGGGGGCGGAACCTAGCCGAGCTTCCCAACTTGTGCAAGCGCCGGTTCCTAAAAACAGCCAGAGGTAGAAAGAACGCAGCTTTCACTGCAGTTCAGCTCGCCTCCAGCAAAACCAAAGTCGTCGCAGCTTAGCCCGCCGAAGTCCTCGGCGTCGCACTCTTCTCCAGTGTTGAGCACTGCGTTTCCGCAGCCGTCACAAGCGCTGGTGTCGAAGGTGCAATCGGCGAAGCAGCCGAGCTCTCCGCCCACGAAGCCGAGCGTGCTGCAGGTGGTTGGCCCCAAAGCCGAGCCGTCGCAAGGCTCCCCCGGGTTTAGCTCGCTATTGCCACAGCGGTGGCAGTCGCTGAAGTCCCAGGTGCAGTTGGCTCGGCAGGCGAGCTCGCCACCTTGGAACCCCAACGACTCACAGCTCTCGACCCCCACCGAACCGTCGCATTGTTCGGGCATGTCCACCGCCATGTTGCCGCAGCTTTCGGCGGCCAGCGTGCAGGCGGAAGTGTCCACCGCGATGCAAAGGGGGGAACACGCCAAGGCACCGCTGAAGCCCGCGCCGAGGAGCGTGGTGCAGTCGGTGAGGCCGTTCATCCCGTCGCACACCTCTCCTGCGTCCAACGCGGCGCCGGTGCAGGAGCCTCTGCAAAAGCCTGCATCGGGAACGCACTGGCCGTCGCAAGCCAACTTGCCCGGCGGCAGGTTGAGCGCGACGCAGCTCGACCCTTTGAAGTCGCTGCCGTCGCATAGCTCTCCGGCCTCAGCCTGACCGTCGCCGCAGCTCACGCCTTGCGGTGCGCCGCCCATGGCGCCCATGCCGCCCGTTGCTTCACCACCAGCCCCGCCCAAGCCGGCTCCACCGGCGCCAGCACCGCCGGCGCTCGAGCCACCCGTGCTGCAGTTTTCGTCGAAACATCGAACGGGGTTGGTGCAGGCCAACAGCAGCCCGCTCCACAGCACCAGCGTCAGCCGACCAACCGGGCTCATCAGAAACAGTACGGGTCGCAACCCCAGTAGTAACAATTGTACGTGTACGTGGTGCAGCCGACGCAATCGAGCGAGCCGTAGCTGTAGCCGTAGGAGCTGCAATCGTAGCCGCCGAAGTCCCCTCCGTCGCACGACTCTCCAGCGTCAATTATGCCGTTTCCACAGTTGCTGCAGCCACCAGCGTTGAAGGTGCAGTTGCTGTTGCAAGAAAGACTGCCGGAGACGAAGCCCAGCGAGTTGCAGCTTTGCCCCGCGAGGTCTCCGTTGTCGCATTGCTCGCCCGGCCCAACCACGCCGTCACCGCAGGTTGAACATGCGCTGACGTCGAAGCCGCAGCCCCCGTTGCATTGCAAGCTTCCAGCCGTGTAGCCGAGGCTATTGCATCCGTAGCCGTTGAGGTTCCCGCCGTCGCATTGCTCGCCCCCGTTGACGACGCCGTTGCCACACAGTGAACAACCCGCAGTGTTGAACGAGCAGTTGTTGCAACTCAGCGAGCCCTGCGCGTATCCGAGGGTCTGACAGCTCTGGCCGGCTAGGTTGCCACCGTCGCACTGCTCCGGTGCGTCCACGTCACCATCTCCGCAGGAGACACTGGAGCAGCCCGCGGTGTTGAGCGTGCAGTTTCCGTTGCAGGCGAGGTTGCCACCGCCATCAAACCCGATCGACGAACAGGATGAGCCGTTGAGGTTCCCGCCGTCGCAAGCCTCACCCGCTTGGATCTGCCCGTCGCCGCAGTTGGTGCAGCCGCTCGTAACCACCGCACAACTTGTGTCGCAGCCGAGAGACCCGACCGAATAGCCGTAGGTTGCGCAGCTCTTTCCGGCGAAGTCCCCGCCGTCGCACTGCTCTCCGCCGTTGACGACGCCGTTGCCACAAGGCGTGCAACTCGAAACGTCGAACGTGCAAGCGCTGCTGCAGCCGAGCGAGCCGCCGCCGTACCCAAGTGAATTGCAGCTCTGACCGCCGAGAGCCGTGCCATCGCATTGTTCGCCTGAGTTGACCGCGTCGTTGCCGCAGGTGCTGCACTGCGCATAGTTGAAAGCGCAGTTCGGCGCGCAACTCAGGGTACCAGCGGCGAAGCCCTGCGATGCGCAGGTCTGGTCGTTGAGGTTCGCCGCGTCGCACGGCTCGCCCGCATCGAGCATACCGTTACCGCAGCCAA
>CAITIQ010000052.1 GCA_903892415.1 uncultured delta proteobacterium
CGTCGCCCTCGGCGTGGAGTGCCAGCGAGATGCCCTCCACCGACGCCGCCGCTCGGTGCTCGATCGCGAGGCAGAGCTGATCCTCGGCGTTGCGACGGAGGTAGAGGTTCGAGTCGCCCCAAGCGTGCAACTCCGAGCTCCCCCGGAGTGCCTGACCGGCGCGGAGATGCGAGGCCCCCTTGCGCGCGTGATGCACGAGGACGATCGAGACCTTGTAGCGGCGTTGGAGCCCGCGCAGGAAATCGAGCAGAGGTGCAACCTCCGCGGACGCGTTCTCGTCGACGCGATGCAGGCGGACGAAGGGATCGAGCACGAGGAGGACCGGGCGGAGCGCGCGCACCGTGTCCTCGAGCCTCGTGCGATCGAGCTCGACGTCGAGTCGTACGACCGGTGCGAGGATGACGTGGATGTCGAGCGCGTCGAGCGTGGTGTTCGTCGCCGCGGCGATCCCGACGAGCCGCTGCCGGACCACGGCGAGCGAGTCCTCCGCCGCGAAGAGAAGGACCCGACCTCTCCGCACGGCCGGAAAGCGACGGAGGCACGGCGTCCCGGACGCGACCGCGACGGCCATGTCGAGCGCGAGGAACGACTTGCAGCACTTGGGCTCGCCCCCCACGATACCGACCGCCTCGGCGGACCACAGCCCCTCGATCAGCCAGCGCTGCTCCTCGGGTTGCGCCTCGAGCTGGTGAGCGAGGCGCACGGGGAGTGCCGTCATCGACGCTTCGTCTTCTGCGCCGTAGGTTCCTGCGGCAACGCGAAGACCTCGAAGAAGAGCTTCTCGTCGATCTGGCGTGCGTCACGCTCGGCCGCCGCGAGGAGGAGCTCGTTCGCCATGCCGGTCAGCGTGCGGTAGTTGCCGCCCGCGTGCTCGGCGAGCGCGGTGACGACGCCCGCCGTCATCAGCTGCGCGTTGCCCGCGGCCGCAATCAGGTGCCGCAAGAGCTCCGACAGCTCCTCGGGGGCTGCGGGGTCGAGCTCGAGCTGCGTTCGGATCCGACTCTTCAGCGGCAACAGGCTCTCGCCCTTGAGCTTCTCGCGGAGACGACCGTCCCCGGAAAGGATCACGTAGAGAAGGGTCTTCGAGTCGAAGTCCCGGCTCGACAGAAGGCGCATCTCGTTGAGGACCGCCTCGGGCATCTCCTGGGCCTCGTCGACGATGAGGACAGGCCGGATCAGCGTCGCTTCGACGTGCCCGTTCCACTTCTCGCGGATCGCCTTGAAGCCTCCCTAGCGGTTCCGTGGCGTCAGCGCGACGCCGAAGAGATCGCCGAGCTCGCGGTAGAAGTCGGAGACACCGCTCTGCGGGTGCTCGATCGAGCGCACGACGACGTCCCGCATGCGCGATAGGCGCGCGTCGAGGATGCGCAGCGCCCAGGACTTACCCTGCCCTGGCGCGCCCGTGATCATCGCGAATCCGCCGTCGCGCAGGTACATCTCGGACCTGCGGCTGAAGGCGTCGACCTGCGGCGAGCAGTAGAGGCCTTCGACCGGCACACCGAGAGCGAAGGGGTTCCACTTCAGGCCGTAGAGCGACAGCAAATGAGCCGGGCTCGTCGTCGTCGGGTTCGAGGGCGTCGCGTGCTTCATCAGGGGGCCTCCTCGTGGATGTCGTCACGAGCGTCGTCGCGCGCGACGGCGTCGTGCTTCGGCAGGTACGCGGGCGGGAGCCCCGTCGCACGGTGGGTATCGATGAGCTTCGTCAGGAGCGGCGCCATTCCCGCCGGCTTCGGCGCCGCCGCCGGAGCGCTGGCGACCGGCGCGAGCGCGCGGCGCATCCCGTCCGCGTTCCGCTGCTTGTCGAGCGGGTGGAGCGTCGCGATGACCACGCCCGTGTTCGGGTCGACCACGTCCGCGCTCGAAAGGTCCCATCGCGCGTAGCGGACCTCGAGCCGCTCGAGGTGCCGGAGACGCGACGGCACCTCGAAGCGGACGCCCTCGATCGAGACCGTGCCGTCGGTCCGCCGCTGCGTGCGCGACTCGCGCACGCGAAAGGCTCGCCGCAGCGCCTCGGGCTCGGGGCAGGGCCGCCCCACGCTCGGCCCCGCCAGCATCCGCGTCACGGGCGCCATCCCGATCTCCGAGTGCGGCGAGCGGTTGTACTCGAGCTCGAGCCACGCCTGCGTCGCCTCGTTCAGAATCGCCAAAGTCAGCTGCGGAACGCCCTCGAGCATCGGCAAGAGGCGCCCTTCGACCTGCGCCCAGAAGACCTCCTGCTTGCCGTTCTGGTACGGGCTGTACTCGAGCGTCGGCGTCCAGACGATCGACAGGTCGCGCAGCCCCGCCTGCGTCTCGCCGGCCTTCATCGCCGAGCCGCCGTCGGTCATGAGCGCGCTCGGCAGATTGCGCTTCTGGAAACCCTGGCAGAGCCCGTGGACGAAGCTCTCCGCCTCCTCGTCGAGGTACCACTGCGCATGGCAGGCGACGCGCGACAGGTCGTCGAGCACGCCGAAGAGCTTCGGCACCTCCATCGTCCCGGCGCGCGTCACCACCTTCCGCGATCCGAAGTGGAAGTCCGAGTGCCAGAGCCCGTGGACGTGCGTAGCCTCGTAGCTCCGCACCTCCGCCGCCTCGAGTCGCTCGCGCGCGCGCACGGCGCCGGGGCGGTTCGGGTTCGGCACGCGCGGGCGCCGGAGGAGCTGCGCGTCCTTCATGTAACGACGCAGCGTCGTGTAGCTCGGGCACGCCCCGAGCGCGGGGTCCTTCTCGCAGACGACCTCGAGGTTGTCGGCGTGGAGCTGGTAGCTCCACGTCGGGTGTGCATCGTACTGCGCGCGGAGCGCTTCGCGCAGCAGTGGCCTCATCGAAGGGTGTGTCCCCGCGTCCTTCCGGATCTTCTTCCGGAGCGCGCCGACACGATCCGCCCCTGCGTTCCGCGCCTGATAGTACCAGCGCTCGATCGTCGGCGCCCCGAAGCGCACGCGCTCCCCCGTCGCCGGGTGCGTCCACGTGACGCGCGCGAGCGCGGCGAGCTCCACGGCGAGCTCGCCCCGCGTCGGCGGCGACGCGAGCAGCGGCCCCACGATCGCGAAGCGCAACTCCGCCCAGCGTTCGTGGAGTCGTCCACGACGTTTCCCGCCCATTCGAGGCTCCTTTCGACGCCGCCCCTCACGGGCGGCGTGCTCGATCTCCTACGGGAGCTCGCCGCGCTCCGGAACGCGCCATCTTCTGCGGGCGTCAGTCGCCCATCGAAATGCGCCCTCCGGACGTCGTCGTCACCGGCTTCACGAAGCCCAGGAGCAACACGAGCCGCATCGCGTCGTCCTCCTCGACGAAGCGTTCCAGGAGGGAGGCCGGCAGCGCCGCCTCCGAGACCGGTGGTACCCACCGCGCCCGCGCCGTGCGCCAGAACGGCGTCGCGGTGAAGGTCTCCTTCCACCACGCGCGCCACCGGGCCAACGTCCGGCGACTCGCTCCGATCGCGCGCCGAAGCTCCGCCGCGCGGCGGGCGTTCGCCCCGTGCCTCAGCGCCGTCACCAGCGCGACGACCGCGCCGAGATAGACTTTTCGCCCGAGAAACCGGACCGACGCCGGCGTCCTCCGCTTCCGGCATCCGTCCTCGGCGCAGCAGAAGCTGTGTCGCCGGTCGTACCCCTCGGGCAGCGTGCCCCGCGCTACGGCCCGGGGCTTTCGCGGGTAGTTCGCACGGTGCAGCGCGCCCCCGCACGCGCAGCCCGCGACCCGCTCCCCCTCCGCGAGGTCCCCGTCGATCTTCAGCAGCAGCACGTACAGCCTGGAGTCCTCCAGGATCTTGAGGCACATAGGCGGTCTCCTCTCTTCTTGGGTGAAGGTTGGAGAAGCGCCTCCTCCGGCTTGATGGTCAAGATCCGTGAGGGGGCGCCGCTATGTCCATCGCGGAACGCGCTCGAGGACGACCGGGAAGCCCGCGGCGACCCCGCTCACGCAGACCTGATCGACTACGCCCAGCTCAGCTACCGCTACCGCCTCTACGAGGAGACGGAGGCGGGCCTCGCCGACAACTTCGTCGGCATCGGCGTGGTGCCGACGTTGACGCCGGCGTTCGGGCGCATCGGCCCGATCGTGGAGCTCCAGCCCACCTCGTTTCTGCAGCTGTGGGCGAGCTACGAGTTCTTCCGGTACTTCGGCACGTTCAACTTCCTTCAATCGTTCCCGAGCGCGCTCTCGGAATTCGGCGATGACGAGCTCGAGCGGCGGGGCAAGCTCCCCAAAGGCGACCTGCTGCGGAACTACGCCGCCAGCGGCACGCAGCTGAACCTCGGCGCGAACCTGCAGCTGAAGTTTGGTCCGATCGCGATCCGCAACCTGTTCCGCATGATGCGGCTCGACTACCAGACACGCGGCGGCGATCGCGTCGTCTACGACATTCTCTACGACGTGCTCGTCCCGAACGGGGGCTGGTTCATCAACAACGATGTCGACGCGCTGTACGTGACGAAGTCCGGACTCTCTGCGGGAGTGCGGTGGACGGCGAACTGGGCACTCTACGAGTCGAAGCACTACGCGCCGGGCGAGGATACCGCACATCATCCGAACACACCGATGCACCGCCTCGGTCCGCTCTTTGCTTATTCCTTCTGTAAAGATCGCGGCGGCGCTTTCGACAATCCGACGTTGCTCCTGATCGCGAATTGGTGGCTTGCACACCGCTATCGAACGGGCGCAGCACCTACCAAACCCCAGGCGAGAGGTCCACGGTGAAGGCGCCTGGATGCCCGGCGCCGACGCAGAGGAGACGACCGTCCGCGCGCACGCCACAGGTGCGGTCGTGGCCGACGGCGAGCGAGACGACGCCGTCGAGCTCTGGGACGTGAAGGGGCGTGAGTACGAGGTGGTTTCGCTGCGGACCGAAGCGCGAACGGCCGACG
>CAITIQ010000053.1 GCA_903892415.1 uncultured delta proteobacterium
ATGTCGAGAACCTCGTAGATGAGATCCGCAAGCTACGCGGCACGATCGTCGAGCAGCGCGAGGCCGCGCAACGCTCTCTTCAATCTGCAGAACAAGCGTACGAAGAGTTCGACTTGGCCACCGCTCGCGAGCATCTCGCTAGTGCTGCTGGGCTCAATCGACAACACCATGGGCTCGAGGCTCAACGCTCCCTAATCGCCACGCGCGAGACATCCCAAGCGCAGGCTGTGGAAGCAGCCCAGGCCGCAGCCGAACAGTTGGCGGGTCTGCTTCGCACGCGCTCGTGGCGCGCAGCCGAGGAGTTGATCGCTCAGATCGACCGCCGCCTAGCGGACGAGGCACCTAGGTCGCGCGTTGCCGAGTACGAGCAGGCCAAACAGCGCGTGTTGGGTGCGATCAATGCACGTAAGCGGCGATACCGTTTGGCCGCGATGATCCTATTGATCGCGATTGGCGCTTGGGTGGTGCAGCGTCAACATGGTGTGGTTGCCGTGCGGGAATTGCGCTCCCAGTACAATGAGCTTGAGGCCCAAGCTGCTGGGTTCACAACCCCGATTCGCCCCGAGTTGACCGCCGCTCAAACCTCTGCGCAAGAATCCCTGTTAGATCTCGAAGACAGCGCGAACTTAGGTCTCTGGTGGCGAGTACAAGAAGGCCGGCGGCAGGCCGAGGAACGGTTCACTGCTCTGCAACGGGAGGTCTTGCCTCGCGTTGCTCGTGAGTTATTGGCACAGGAGAGGCCATCGCCTCAGGAGCTCAAGAGGCTCGCCGATTCGTTGCGCGAGCTCGGTCGTGAAGAAGTGCTCGCGAAAGAGCTGCATGAGCGCTGGGATGCGACTCTGTCTGGCCGCGTGGACGAGTGGGCCGATGTGCTCGAACTCGAACCGAGAGCCTCAGTCATCGCGGATGCTGAAATCCGCGCTCGGATCTCCGGCACCGGTTTGCCTTGGAAAGTCCGCGACCGCGTGACGGGCATCGAGATGATCCTGATTCCGCCGGCCAAGTACCAGCGTGGCGAGTCTCCTAACGACAGCGATGCAGAGGGCGACGAACGTCCGGCACACGAGGTGACGATCAGCAAGTCGTTCTACTTGGGTGCGACCGAGGTGACGCAGAGTGAGTGGTCAAAGGTGATGGGTAGCAATCCCTCTCAATTCAAGGGTGACCGTCTGCCTGTGGAGACTGTGTCTTGGGAGGACATCCAGTCGTTCTTGCGTAAGTCGCCAAATCTGCGCCTGCCAACAGAAGGCGAGTGGGAATATGCGTGTCGCTCTGGCACGCCAGGCTCGCGCTACGGCGGGCTTGCCGATGTTGCTTGGTACGACGACAACAGCAATAGTAAGCCCCATGACGTAGGCGGCAAGCGCGCCAACGCTTTCGGCCTGCACGACATGCTCGGCAATGTGTGGGAGTGGTGCTCCGACTGGTTTGGAGATTACTCAAGTGCTGCGCAAACCGACCCGCAGGGACCGCGCACAGGGGGGGGACGGGTTCTCCGCGGCGGCTCCTGGTACGCCACCGGCAGGGGCTGCCGCGCGTCCCACCGCAACGGCCTCGCGCCCGCCGATCGGCTCGACGTCATCGGTTTCCGTGTAGCGAGGACTCCTTAGTTCCCTTTCCCCCTTTTTTCTGTTCCCTCTACCCTCTAGCGCCATGCCTGATCCCACAATGACAGTCCCCAGCGCGGTTAATCCCGCAGACTATACTCCTAAGGACTCGCGCCCAGCGCCCGCCAGATCGCCTACGTACTTGGTCCATCCACAATGACGAACGACTCCATAAGCGACGACCACACGCAGTACCCGAGTGGCAAGCCCAGCACGACTCCGCCTTCGCGTCCGGCGTCTGCTTCGCCTGATATCCAGTCAATAGGCGACCAAAACACAGTTTACTCAGGCGCTTCTGGTCGCGGCGAGTCTCTGGTCGTTGGCGCGCTGATCGGAGATCGCTGGGAGGTCGTGCGTCAGCTAGGCCACGGCGGG
>CAITIQ010000054.1 GCA_903892415.1 uncultured delta proteobacterium
GCCTTGCAGGGCGATCATCTGCGCGACCTGCACATTCGGCTTGGTCCAAGCCCAGGCCTAATCCTTGAGTATCGGCTGCCCAATTCGCAGTCCATGGCGGATGCGGTGCTCCTTGGCAAGGGGCCAACGGGACCGGCCGCCGTGATCATCGAGCTCAAGGACTGGGCCACCACGGGCGACCAGCCAGGCTCACGGCCGGGCTTGGTGATGCACCAGAACCGTGAAGTCTCGCACCCCAGCGATCAGGTCAAGGGCTACGTCGAGTACTGCCAGCGCTTTCACAGCGCCGTGCAGAACACTGGCGCTTCCATCCACGGCTGTGCGCTCTTCACGTACGCATCTGATGTGCGTGCCTACCGCGATGGCGTTCACGGACCGCTCGCCCAACGGTTTCCTGTCTTTGGGCGAAACGCAGACGATCTTTCGGAACGCTTTCCCAGATTCATCACTGATCATCTGGTGGGAAGCGACCCCTCATTCGCCGAATCGTTTGAGAAGGGGACCTATCGACAAGACAGGGGGTTCGTGGTGCAGGTCGCCGCCACGATCCGCGATCGATCGACCTCCCCATTCGTGCTGCTCGACGGCCAGCGCGAGGGCTTTGAGAAGTGCATGCGCGAGGTCGAGCGGATCCTCAAGCCTGCTCGACCGCGAGCGCGCCGCCTTGCTGCCGAGAAGAGCGTGATCATCATCGATGGACCGCCCGGGTCTGGAAAGTCAGCCATCGCGGCTCACCTGTGGTCAAACATCGCCAGCGATGAAATGATCGATGGCAATGTGGTGCTGACGACGACGTCCGTGTCCCAGCGCAACAACTGGCAGGCGCTGTTTGAGGGCGCAACAGGCCACCAAGCCGCCTCAGGCGTTGTGCTCGGCTCGAACCAGTACAACCCAGGGCTCAACGCCACTTGGCTCAAGGCCGAGCGAGCGGCCGGCCACGCCACGGAGATTGCCGATTGGAAGGCGAACATCAAGCGGTACCAACGGCAGCACCAGCGGCTGCGGCATCCCGATGACGCGATCGCCGTGTCGATCGTCGATGAGGCGCACGCACTCATCGATCCGACGGCGCCGAATGCCCGCGGCATCTCGGCATCAGGTTGGCAATTGCATGCTGGTCCGCAGGCATGGCACATCATTCGCGGCTCCAAGGTCAGCGTGTTCCTACTCGACAGCCGACAGAGCTACCGCGAGAACGAGACGACCACCATCGATGCCATCAAGACGTTTGCCAAGGAACAGGGCTGCGCCAACGTGGAGGTCGTCAGCCTGCAAGGAAGCCAGTTCCGGTGCGGTGGTTCAGAACGCTACGTGACCTGGCTCGAGAACGTTCTGGAGGATGGACCAACCGACGGGCCCAGAGACTGGCACGCCGAGCGAGGCGGACCATTCGGTTTCACCATCCATGATCGACTGAGTGCCATGGATCAAGCGTTGCGGCAGTCCATCGCAAGTGGTCAAACCGCACGGCTCGTGGCGTCGTATGCGCGACCATGGAAGACCAAGGCTGTCGCCTCACCGCATCGCGTGGCTGCTGAGAACAAGGACTTCGCGATGCCAGACCGCCGAGGACTTGAGCCAACATGGTTCCGTGTCTGGAACGTCACGCCCGACGCCGAGTACTCGACCTTCATCCAAGCGCCGGCTGGGAGCCCGATCGCCAAGGATCCGTTGAGCGAGGTTGGATGTCCGTACGTGGTGCGAGGCTTCGATTTCGACCACGTGGGCTTGCTGTGGCTGAGCGATCTTGTATGGCGGAAGGATCGTTGGGTTGTGCAGCTCGAGCATGTCCACGAGTCAGCGTGGCGCCTGGGATTGGGGCGGGCAAAGAAGGGCGATCGGAAGGCTCGAGAGCAGGTGGTCGAACGACTGAAACGGGGCTACCGAATCCTGCTGACGCGAGCCATCCGCGGCATGCATGTCTGGTTCGAGGATGAGGAGACCGAGGCCCGAATCCGCGGGGCGCTCAAGGCCTGAATCGCGGGGAAACGCTGGGTTCGCCGCACTCACCATGCGATTTTACATAACACATATTATGGGCGGTCGGGGCCCCGGATCCCTCGCGCCTGAGCGCTGTTCGACGTGATCCACGCTGCCAGTGCGTCCTCCGACACCTTGCCTGCGGCGACGCCC
>CAITIQ010000055.1 GCA_903892415.1 uncultured delta proteobacterium
ACATCACCAAAAAAACTTTGACGCTCAGTCCCGAGTCGTTTCAAGGTTTGAAGAAAAGCAACCCGAATCGCAATTTAATGGAAACTTTGCAAATGGTGGTGTCGCACGAAGTCGGTCATTTCCAAGGGCTGCTGGCGCATTCCAAGCGATGTGTGGATGTACTGTCTTACTACACCAATGATGCAGGTGAGAAATGCACCATCCGCGATAACGGTGTCATGCCGAAAAATTTTGAATACCGCTCGTTGCTTCCTACGGCTTGCGATATACGCCGGCAGCGACATAGTGGCGGTGGACTTCGGAGAAGCTGGAGATCGCTTCATCGAACGAGCTCACCGCCGCCTGATTGCCCCGGTCTCGCAGCAGCCAAACTCGGGCCTCCGGATCGAGGCTCCGGTCGAGCTCTGCTGGCAACCCCGCGCGCAACGAAGAGACGTCATGTCCGCTCACTCCGAGCTGGCTGAGGGCGCGACAGAGCGCGATCAGTCGCGCACTTTCGGCCGAGCCGTCGCTTGCCGGCGTGGCGAGGATCTCGTTGGCAAGCTTAGCGACGCCGTCGTTGTCGCCTCGTTGCCCAAGCACGGTGATGACGAGGCTGGCGAGTCGGAAAGCGTTGCTGGTTCCAGGTTCGGCGCGCTCGAGCGCCTCGCTGAGACGGAGCTTGGCGCTCTCCAGTTCGCCCCTCCAGAAATCGTGGGAGCCGCGTAACTCCGCGAGCTCCAAGAGCTGTGACGGCTCCTCGGCTGCCCGGGTCGCACGTTCGCAGAAGTACTCGAAGCTCTTGGGATCCTCTCCAACGAGCGCTGCTCTCGCGGCCCGAACGAAGTACTCGACCGCACTTCTCGCCTCTCCGGCAAGGGCCAGGTGTTCGCCGACGAGCGCGGGAGGAACGGCGTTTGCAGCAGCCAGTTGACGCGCGACCATCGCGTGGCCTGCGCGCAGCTGCTCCTCGGTGGATAGCCCGTAGCCGACGCGTTGAACGATGTCGCTCATGAGCTCGAACTCCTGCTCTCCGTCAATACGCGACGTGGCGACTCGCGAAACGAAGCCCTCGGTCAGCAGTCGACCCAGCGCGCGCTCGAACTCCGCGTCGGAAAGATCCGCTACCAGCGCGGCGACCACCCCGCGCCACGAAACTCGTCCGACGATGCTGGCTGCGCGCAGCACGCGCCGCGCTTCCGGATCGAGCGTCGAGATACGATCCCACACCCGCTCCGAAAGCGAGACGACGCTGCGCGTGCGGCCGTCTTGCACCTCGCGGCAAAGCTCTTGAAGATGGGCCGCGTTGCCCCCAGCGAGCACGGCAATATCTGCGGCGACATTGGGGGCGTCTCCGTTGAGCAGGGATCCCGCGAGGCGCATCGATGAGTGCAGCTCGAGTGGAGCCATTCCGAGACGGAGCAAGGTCGACTGCTCTGCCGCCGGGTCGGTCATGCTCTCTTGAACCGAGGTGTCTTCTTGGCTCGCGTACAGCAGTACCAGGGCGCTACCAAGTTGAGAGGAAGGCTGAGAGGGCGACGCGGCAGGAGCGGTGGACTGTGTGCCGTGGAGGCGCGGGTTGGCCGCCGCCTCGGTCGCTAGCCTATGGACCCGCGCGAGGTAGCGAAGTGAGGTAGGGTCGCCGGAGTGCGCGTCGTCGAGTACGATCATGGTTGGCCCTTCCTCGAGCCAGGCTTCGCACAGGTCGAGCCACGCGAGTTGCAACTGATCTGCGAGCACGCGCGGTTCGCGTGCCCCGACCTCGCTCTGTTCCTCGATCGACGCGAGCAGGTGCGTCCTTGCGCGCGCGGTCTCGGGCGAGCATACGCGGGGCAGATCTGCACGCACCAAGGCCCGCAGCGCGGAGAGAGGCGTGCCGTGCTCCGCTTCGGAAGCTGACGCCGAAATGACCTTGAGCTGCGAACCAAGCGCCTTGCACCAATCCGCTGCGCCGGTCGCCAGCGCAAGCAGCAGATGCGACTTGCCGATGCCTGTCTCGCCGTGAACCGAAATCGCTGCGGTGGAATCAGCCTCGAAAGCTGCTTCGATTACGCCGCGAAGCAGGTGAAATTCGCGTGCTCGACCCAGTGGACGCGAGCGGCTCGGTACCAACAGCGCTCGTTCTGCTTTTGCGCGGCGGCGGAGGAAGGGACGTTCGAGGTGTGAGACGACCCCATCGATATGGCGACGCGAGAGCAGGTCCGAGAGCTCCGCGACGACGGCCTGCATGTCGCGCGGGCGCTCGCGCGGGTCCTTGGCGAGCATGCGGCGAACGAGCGAATCGATAGGCCCGGAAAGCTCTGGACGCAGCGCTGTGAGCGCTGGGGGAGGCTCAGCACCCACGGCCACCAAGACAGCCCCTAGATGCGCGCCGACGAACGGTGGCCTGCCCGTAAGCATCTCGAACATCGTCGCGCCCAAGCCGTAAACGTCGCTGCGCGGCTCGTGCTCGCCCCTCAGCTGCTCGGGCGCCATGTAGTGAGGGCTCCCAAGAATGGCTCCGGTCGCCGTGAGGCCCACCTTCGGCTGGTGGCCTGCTCCACGTTTCGCGATGCCGAAGTCGATTAGCCGAACATCGTCGAGCGCTTCCCCCACCAGGAATACGTTGCTCGGCTTGAGGTCACGGTGAAGCAGCCCGGCAGCGTGGGTTGCAGCCAGCGCCAGCGCG
>CAITIQ010000056.1 GCA_903892415.1 uncultured delta proteobacterium
GAGCACGACGGCGCCGTGCTTCGCGAACGCAGACCTCGTGTCGCCGAAGTGCGTCTCGGGGTCCTTGGCGACGATGAAGACCGTCGAGGTGCGTGCGGTGGAGTTGCCGAGGCGTGCTGATCTATCGCCCGAATTCGTCATGTCGTTTCACCCGCATGCTGTTCACGCCTGTGACCTCGCCGCGCTGCCTCCGTTGGCAGCGCGGACGACGCATCTCGGGGGTCCCCGCGGCGTGACCTGGTTGATTGAGCCCGACAGGATACCGTTTGATCGGTGTTTGTTTGGGACACAATTCTGACGGTCAGTGGGGCGCTTTCAGGGCGATCCGATGCCACATTTCCATCTGGCGTCGCCAGCACGGCTCGCCCGCGATCCGGCGGAGCCTGCGCTCATTGACGGGGTCGCGCCCTCCGCTAAATACCTTCATAGAAAGCACTTGCTCCTGAATCGCCGGTGCCAGGAGCGTCAGGTTCATGATCTGAGTCATCCGGGGTTGGGTGACCTTGAGCCTCCGAGCAAGGGCCGACTGATCACAGACCGCGCCGGACCGGATCTGCTCCTCGAACCGGATCGCAAGGGCCAGCAGCCGCGACACGTTCGGCACCCGCGCCTCGGGCTGGGGGGGCTCCGCCGGGGCCGCCGCCGAGGACGCCAAGACCAGCCGCTTGCCGGTGGGTGTGTTCTTGACCTCGATCCGTCGCTTCACGCTGATCATGCCGCTGCCTCCTCGCCTTGCGATGCCGCCGTGCCCAGGTCCTCGCCGCGGAAGACCACCTCGATGCTCGAGTCGCCGCTGTCGAAGTCGACGTGGCTGATCGCGAGCCTCACGAGCTCGACCTGCTCCTTCGGCTCGAGCGTGGCCCACACCGCCTCGAAGTCGCCGAGCAAGGCCGCGAGCCTGCCGTCGGACGGCTGCCCACCGCGGGCCAGCGACGCCCGCACGGCGCGCCTCACGTCGGGCTGCTTGCAGTACCGGCGCAGCTCGTCGACCACGAGCTGCTCGATCTCGAGCGCTGGCAGCGTCGGTTGCGGGCACGTCTTCCGGCCGAGGCGCAGCGCCGATGCGCAGGTGTAGTAGCGGTACTTGCGCGCGTCCTTGCCCTGGAAGACGTGCGTCATCACCGAGTCGCAGTGCTTGCACCGCAGCACCTGCTTCAGCAGCGCGTTGTAGCGGTTCCTGAAGTCGTTGCCGCCGAGGCGTCCGTTCTGCTGGAGGAGATCCTGAACCGCGTCGAACGTTTCGCCGTCGACGATCGGCGCATGCTCACCCGGGAACCACTCGCCCTTGTGCGAGATCTCGCCGCGGTAGATGCGGTTGACAAGCACCGTGTAGAGCGTGCTCCTGCAGAATGGATCGCCGCCGCTCGTGCGACCGGCTCGTGTCACGATCCGTTTCGTCGCGAAGCCGCGCTCGACTGCCTGGCGCGTGCACTCGATCAGCGAACCCGTGCGCAGGTAGATCGCGAATATCTCGCGTACCTGCTCGGCCTCGCCTCGATTCAGTACGAGCTTCGGGCTTCGCACGCTCCGGTCGACGTCGTAGCCGAGCACTGGTCTTCCGCCGGTCCACTTGCCCTTGCGCTTATGTGCCGCAAGCTTGTCGCGGATGCGCTCGCCGATGATCTCGCGTTCGAACTGCGCGAAGGAGAGCAAGATGTTCAGCGTCAGCCTGCCCATCGAGTGCGTCGTGTTGAACTGCTGCGTGACCGACACGAACGACACCCCGTGCGCCTCGAACACATCGACGAGCTTCGAGAAGTCGGTGAGCGACCGGCTCAGGCGGTCGACCTTGTAGACCACCACGCAGTCGACCTTACCCGCCTTGATGTCCTCGACGAGCGCAACAAGCGCCGGGCGGTCGAGGTTGCCGCCAGAGAATCCCCCGTCGTCGTAGCGCGTCGTCACGAGCCGCCAGCCCTCGTGGGCCTGGCTCCTGATGTACGCCTCCGCGCTCTCGCGCTGGGCGTCGAGGCTGTTGAAGTCCTGGTCCAGGCCCTCCTCGGTCGACTTGCGCGTGTAGACGGCGCATCGCACGACCTTTCGATCGCTCCGCTCGGGTGCTCGGGTCTTCCGCGGCTTGATCATGCGGCCACCTTCAGCAGCCTGAAGAAGCGGAAGCCATTGACATGCGATCCAGTCACCGCCTGCGCGATGGCCGACAGCGAGTCGTACCGATCGCCCTTGAACTCGAAGCCGCTCGTGAGCACGGTGACCCTTAGCGTCTCGCCCTTGTACCGGCGCACGATCGCGTGGCCTGGACGGGGGAGCCGTTCGTCGCGTGTTGCGTCGGCGTTGGGGGCCACGACCCCGAGCACGCGTGCGCGGGCAGGCGATGCCCTGACGCTGGCATCGTTGGCCAGAGTGGCCGCAAGTGCGAGCGCCTCATCGCACAGCCCACCGCGCACCGCGGCCTGTGCGATCCAAAGCAAGCGCCGGATCAGGTACTGCCGGTTCCTCGTGCTCGAGGCGCGTCCCGTTTCCTCGTGGTAGCGGCGCTTGAGTGCGGCCATCGTCATCGCATCGAGCTCCTCGCGCTCGCTCGTGATGTCGAAGATTGGTTCAGTCGCGGTCATTCGGTCTCCTTGATCCGCGGCGTCGCCGCGTGGC
>CAITIQ010000057.1 GCA_903892415.1 uncultured delta proteobacterium
CACTGCACCCTCCCGTGAGCGAACCGAGCGCACTGCACCCTCCCGTGAGCGAACCGAGCGCACTGCACCCTCCCGTGAGCGAACCGAGCGCACTGCACCCTCCCGTGACCGGAAAGCCGAGTCCCCTCGCCCCCGCCCACGGTCTTCAACGCCCGCTGGCGCTACGGCCCGAGAGACGAAGCCGGCGGCGCGCCCGCGACGCGCAGCTACCCGCAAATGAGCTCTGAACCGCACGGGCCAAAGCAGGCGTCGCACTCAACGCAAACCCGTGCGGCGCCGTAGGCGCTCGCCCCAGACGGGTTCTGCGCTTGGCATGATTCAAGGCACTCCGCCGGGGTCCCGTCGCACAAGAACGTGATGCACTGATCGATCGCGACACAGGCGGAGTTGGCCGCGCAACTAGCGAGCGCGTCGGCGCAAGGACCGTTGGAAGCACAGGTGCGACAGTCGTCGCACGTGACTTTGCCCGCGCACTCCCCCTCGCCACCAGCGCCCGTGGCCCCCTGCCCTCCCTCCCCTCCGGAGCCGCTGCTACTCCCTTTGGGTTTGATGGTGCAACCAACTGCGACGAGCAAACTCAAAACCACGCTTGCAAAGCAGTTCATTCGGTTAGTCATTGCAGCTCCTTTGAAGCGAAAAGTGCGCGCGCGGTCTTACGCGCCTTCGCGCCCTGCTTCTCGTCGAGGAAGACCTCACCGCCGTCTCGCTCATAACTCATAAGGTTGTTCTTCACGCCTGAGTGACCATTGCCGAGGTAGTGCCCTAGTTCATGGGCCAGCGTCGTCTCTCGGGCCTGACTGGAAACGATCACGTACTTCTGCTTCAGATTGGCAAGGTTGCGCCACATTACGCCCATTCGATTAAGCTGCGGGTCGTCAACATCTCGAAGTCGTCCAACGAAAAACACGTTGCAGCTACCCTTCGCAAGCTGGCCAGCGAGGGCATTGCGATCGGCCCGTGTCTCAAGGTCAGTGAGGTTGACAATCAAGCCATGCTCGACACGATCCTCAAAGCTGAGGTCAAACCCGCCGAAGAGTCGGTTGGCTTCGCTCAACTGATCGGAGACAAAGGTTGCGGTCACAACTGCGGACGGGGCTTCGCCCTCCACAACGCGTTGGGCAACCCAGATCCTGAGCGGAATCGGCCGAATCACATCATTCGGCCCAGCCATCAGCGTGCTCGCACTGCCGAAAGCTCCCATCCCCACGGCCCCAATGAAAGTTCTGCGCAGCATTGGCTGAGTTTGGCCTCCGAAACGCATGACGCGCAAGAAGGCGTTGCGCAATTGGGTCACTGTGCGCTAGAATCCCAATCTCTCGCGAGGCTGGCGGAATTGGCAGACGCGCTGGATTCAGGTTCCAGTGGGAGCAATCCCGTGGAGGTTCAAGTCCTCTGCTTCGCACAAGTAGTAAAAGTTGCGCGCTCGAAGGCATCTGCCGCCTCCGGGCGCGTCGCCTTTTGTCTCGTCGTCGCCGTGGGCTGGAAGCAACCAGCGATCGCGCATGAGGCCGACGAACCTGCGGCCCACCAAAGCATGCCGACCCAAGTTACTGCCGGGTTGGTCGGGTTCTCGCCGACCCAGATCCAGCTTGGGGACCGTTCGGCCACGAGCCTGGCTGGGCTGGGGGTAGAAGTCGGCTTCGCTCACCAGCCGGTCCCGGGGTTCGAACTTGGCGCCCGTCTTTCCTGGGAACGCCCCATCTTCGCCGAGGAGGCTGAGCTCCCTCGTTTCGACGACTTCCGTGCTTTGCTCGCGTTCGACTACGTATTCGCCTTTGCTGGCAACTGGGTCAACCTTGCGCTTGGACCGAAGGTCGGCTTCCTTGCATCGTTGGTTGAGCAAGCACCTGAGGAACTCGCCGCGGGTTTGCACCTGGGTGGGGCCGTGAAACTAAGCGGATTTGTCACGTTCCATACCGGTTTTTTTGCAGAAGTGGGCTTTGGAGCCGGCCTTCGGTGGCAGCAGGACGTGCTAACGACGTCAAGTTCGCTCGGACGGTTGGTGCTTGGATGGAGCGATCGATTTTGAGCGCATCGGATCTTCGAGCGAAGGGGCAAGCGGCTCGGTTGGCTGGGCAACCCGAACTTGCGGAGCTGCTTGAGAGCCTCAGCCGCACGCCAAGTGATGCTGATGGCTGGAATCAACTGGGCACCGCGTACGCCAAGCTGGGCGACGTTGAGCAGGCGGTCTGGGCCTACCGCGAGAGCAGCTCCCTCGATCGAGCGAGTTACAAACCGCACGCCAATCTCGCAAACGTACTCACGGGTGCCGGAAGGCTAGAAGCCGCACGAGACAGCCTCGCGACGGCTGTAGCACTTGCGCCCGCGCTTGCGAGACTGCAGCTACGCCTCGGACAAACCGAGCACCGGCTGGGAAATCTCGAAGCCGCGCGAGCGGCTTTTGCGACCGCGCTCAAGCTTGAGGACAACGCAGTCCATCGCTATCACCTGGGCCGTTGCTTGCTTGAACTCAACCTTCCTGAGGCTGCAGCGGAGCTCCTTGCTCACGCGACGGACCGCGACGGCCTTGGAGTACTCCTCCACGCGGTCCATCGGTTAGGCCGGGACAAGAGCGTGCTTGATGCATTGACGGAACGCTTCGTCGCGTTGTCAATCGCTGCCCAACCCTTGCTTGACCTGCTTGCGAGGATCGGAAAAAAGCTCTCGGAGAAGGTGGTCGAAGCGACGGCACTGCGTGGAATCGAATTGGCGTCGGAGGATGGTCTCAGAGATGAGTTGCAAATGTACTGGGCTGGCGCACTGGGTGCACAGAAACGTTGGGCGGAGATCGTCGCGACGGTCGAACTGAACGGGCTCGAGCGGCTCGCAGCCCCACTCTTGCAAACCTGGTTGAACGCTGTGATGCACCTTCAACCAGTCGCGGATCGCAAAGCAGCGCTCGACCGCGCGCTGCTTTGTCGGCCCGAGGATCCAGAGGTACTGGGCGCTTATGCTTGGGACCCCTCGGTAGATTCAGGCCTGGCGGCATCGTTTGCCGAGCGGGCTCTTGCTGTCGACCCGAACAACACGCAAGCCCTGGCGAGGCTGGGAGCATTGAAAGCTGACGAAGGTTTCTTGAGCCATGGCGTGACGCTTGCCCGTCGGGTCCGTGAGCTCGCGCCTACCTTCGGATTCCGCGCCCGTGTGTTGATTTGGCGCATGCTGAACCATCATGACTCGTGTGCAAGCGACATCGCTTGGGAAACCCGGGCGTGGGCCGCAGCCCATCTGGTCCAAGTGCCGTTGCGCGACGTGGCAATCGATCGAAGCCGTGGAAGAAAGCTGCGACTCGGATTCGTCTCCGGTGACCTCCGGTTCCACGCCGTCGAGAAGTTCGCGCGGGGCATGCTGCGCGGCTTGGATCGCGAGCGCTTCGAGATAATCTGTTACTCCACTTCAGACGAAAAAGACGGCATTACCGAGGAACTCTCCCGCTTCGTCGAGCTCAAGTTCTTGGGCCCGTCTGAGTCACGTAGCAGCGCGGAAGCTGTAGCGCGGGACAAGATCGATATTCTCATCGATCTCGCGGGTCTGACCGACAACTCTGGACTACCGTGGATGGGGTTCAAGCCCGCTCCCATCCAAGTGACGTTCCTTGGCTACCCAGCAACCACTGGGTGTACTGCCATCGACGCTCGACTGACTGATCAATGCGCGGATCCATTGGACCTCACCGACACGCTCCATTCAGAACAGCTCGTACGTATCAAGGGCAGCGCTTGGAACTTCGCGCAACCGATGACCGCGCCGATCTACAGTCGAGAGCCCGGCCAACCGCTGATCTTCGGAAGTTTCAATCGCTCGGTGAAACTCAGTGAGCCCCTGCTGGGCGCCTGGGCTCGCATTCTCAAGGCGCTACCGAGCGCGCGGCTGCTGATAAAGACGAACCTGAAAGGCGACCTCGCCGGCGCCCGAATCCTGAGCAGGCTTGAGCGCCTTGGAGTCGGGAGGGATCAGGTATTGATGCTCGGGTGGATGCCCACGTACGAGACTCATCAACTCAGCTGGAATGATGTCGACATTGCGCTTGATTCGTTTCCTTATGCGGGAACGACAACCACTTGTGAAGCGCTGCTGATGGGCGTTCCGGTCGTGAGTTTGGCTGGGGCCGCCCACGTCTCGCGGGTCGGCGTCAGCTTGCTCGCGCAGGTTGGGCTCTCGGATCTGGTCGCGCAAGATTGGGACGACTACGTTGACACGGCAGTGCGCCTGGCGGCCGATGCGGAGCGCCGCAAGCAGTTGCGCACGGAGCTTCCATTGCGGGTGCGGGAGTCGATGTTGGGCGACTCCGCCCGTTACTGCCGTGAACTCGAACGGATCTTTCGCGAGATGTTCGATGAGTTCCTGGACTCGCCTCGGGCCGACCTTTTCGGCCGGGCGATCAAGGTGGAAAACCAGCCCCCAACCTGGCTTCGAGGCAATTTTCTTGAACCGGGGGAAGGCCGTACCCTCGGTCGGCTCGACCTCTACGACCCGATGGCAGTCGCCTTCGCCAACGTGCTGATCCCAGGCGAGCCGGTTCACACTTCGGCCTGGGATCGCCTGAGCGACCTCCAAGTGCTTGCACGCAATCACCCGCTGACAGTGACGGGTGCAGAGCATCTCGACCGCCTGCGACTCGGCGAGAGCCTGCCGCCGACGCAACTGGAGTTCAGCGACTTGCCAGCGCCAGGAACGACTGCATTCTTCGGCGACAGTTCGTTCGTGCGAGACCGGCTGCTCGAGCCCAATTTGTTCGCCCAGATTATATCGAACGCAGATGCGACGATTGCTTGGCCCGAGGAAAGCCCAGTTGTCTGCGTGCGACCGGTGCCAGAGCTTGGGCTGTTGGTTCCGACAACGGCACCTCGCACATCCCCAAACCTGCTGGTCCTCGGCTCGGAAAGAGTTGCCTTCTTGCGCGCCTGCGGACGTTTGGTGGACGAGGCGCCGTGTGCTTCGGGCGCCGCGCCGGTGATCCACCGCGAGCACCAAAGTCTGGCCCACCTCGAAGCACTGGGGCTTGCGCAGGCAAAGCTCCCTCCAGCCGTGGCATTCTTTCTCGGCGCCCTCGAGAGCAACACTCCGGACGCCGCCCTTTCGCTTGCCAATCGCGCGTTGAGCGAGGCGCTTTCCGACTTTGCCGACAAAAGGACCTTGGGCTCGGCGTTGACGCTTGGACGAATCGCGATCTCGCTCGGGCAGGCCAGGCAGGCACTTGAAGCCTTGCAATGGGTGATCAGGCCAGGCGCGAGCGACGGTAATCTCGGGGATGAAGCGTTTCTTCCGTGCCATCCACGCTATGTGGACGCATGTCTGATGCAGCCTCGACCGGTTGTTTTGGCCCAGCGGCGCTCAAGCGAGTTTACGGTCTTTATCCCCGATCCGATCGCGCCGGAAACGTTGGCGGAATGCGCGGCGCGCGAGCAGGTCCACCCGGCACTCAAGGCCGAACCACTGAAGCGTTGGTGTGTGCAACAAGCCGCGGAATGCTTGCTTCTGCACTGTCTCCATCACTGCGACCCTGCGTCGCGCGTGATGTACACGTTTCTTGCTCATGGGGGACGGTCCTTCAACGTGGCTCGCATCTTTGGGCTGCTGCGCTTGACCCAAATCAACGATCTTCCCTGAAGTTCGCTTCGATTCGACAACTGCACTGAAGGTCGCCGGCGACTGTGGTATGGCCAGCGGCATGCAGCTTCGCACCATCGCACGCCTTTGTTTGGCTGATGGCACCGTCTTCGAGGGGCAGAGCTTTGGGCCTTTGCCAACCACGGTTGGTGAAGTGGTCTTCACGACTGGCATGACCGGCTACCAGGAGGTCCTTACCGACCCATCCTTCCGCGGGCAGATCGTCGTAATGGCCTCGCCCCAGATCGGCAACACCGGCGCAAACACTGAGGACAACGAGGCGAGCACTGTGCACGCGGCCGGGCTCGTGGTGCGGGAGGGCAGCGACGTCGCCTCAAGCCACCGCGCGAGCGAGTCCCTCGCCGGCTATCTCGGACGTCACAACCTAACGGCGATCTCGGGAGTCGACACGCGCAAACTCGTGCGCCACCTTCGAACGCACGGCTCACAGAACGGAGCCATTGGGAGCGCGGAGCCCGAGGCGTTGGTCGAAGCTGCACGCCGTGCTCGGAATATGGAAGGCCTTGATCTCGTCGGCGAGGTTAGCTGCCGCGAAGCATCCGTGTTCGACGAGCCTACGCCCAGCGAGTTCCGTACCCTGTTTGCCGCCGACGCAGAGCGACCTCACGTAGTCGCCATCGACTACGGGGCAAAGCAGAACATCTTGCGATCGCTGGTGGACATCGGCTGCCGGGTGACACGGGTGCCAGCGTCCTTTTCCGCCGCGCAGGTGCTTGCGCAGAACCCTGATGGCGTCTTCTTGTCGAACGGTCCGGGAGACCCAGCTGTACTTTCCTACGCCATCGCGACGACGCGTGAACTGCTAGGAAAGAAGCCGGTTTTTGGCATTTGTTTGGGCCATCAGATTCTCGCCCTCGCCGTCGGAGCACGCACCTACAAGCTGAAGTTCGGCCATCGTGGCCTCAACCAACCCGTGCTCAACCTCGAGTCTGGTCGAGTGGAGATCACCTCTCAAAATCACGGGTTTGCGGTGGACGTCGCCTCCTTACCGGGCTCCGCCCACGCTACGTACAAGCACCTCAACGACGGGACGAGTGAAGGTTTGAGCATTCCCGACGCCAACGCATTCTCGGTTCAGTTCCATCCCGAGGCCGCCCCTGGGCCTCACGACACGCTCCACCTTTTTTCAGCGTTCAAACAAAGAATGCTTCGAGCCTCATGAGTCGATCGGTTCATTTCGTAAGCTTGGGTTGTCCAAAAAACCGGGTCGACTCGGAAGTGATGCTTGGTGCTCTCGCACAAGACGGCTTCGTTCACGTCGCCGATCCTGAGGCTGCCGAGATCATCGTCGTCAACACCTGCGGCTTTATCGAAGACGCCAAGAAGGAGTCGATCGACACCATCTTCGAGATGGCCAAGTGGAAGCAGGAGGGCCAATGCAAGAAGCTCGTGGTGACCGGCTGTCTAGTGCAACGTCATCCCGAGGAGCTGGCCGAGGGCATTCCTGAGATCGATCACCTGCTCGGCTCTAGCGACATGTTGAAGTTGCGCAACACGCTGGCCGCGGACGCCGCAAAGCTCAACGTCGGCCAGCCTGCTGACTGGCTCATCTCTGCAACCAGCCCGCGCATACTGACGACCCGCGGAGCGAGCGCCTACCTGAAGATCGCCGAGGGCTGCAACCGAACGTGCTCCTTCTGCGTGATCCCGAGCCTGCGCGGCAAACAGCGCTCGCGCTCGATTGATGACGTCGTGCAAGAAGCTGAGCGCCTGGCAGCCGAGGGCGTTCTGGAGCTAAACCTCATCTCTCAGGACACCATCGCCTACGGACGGGATCTCGAGAGCAAGCCGACCCTCGCCGAACTCGTGCGACGGGTGGCTGACGTGGCTGGGATTCGCTGGGTGCGCCTGTTTTACCTCTATCCCGAAACCATGACCGAGGAGCTCATTGAGCTGCTTGCTCAGCACCCTCGCGTGCTTCCTTACGTGGATATGCCGCTCCAACACTCGGCCGATGCGATGCTGAAGCGGATGCGCCGAGGTCACGGCGGCTCGAGGCTAAGGCGTTTGGTCGAGAAACTGCGAGCCTCGGTTCCTGACCTCGTTTTTCGCACGGCGTTCATCGTTGGCCACCCAGGCGAGACCGATGAGGAGTTCGCAGACCTCGAGGAGTTCATTAGCTGGGCCCAGTTCGACCGAGTCGGCTTCTTCCGTTACTCGGACGAAGAATCGGCGCGCAGCTTCCTGATCGATGGCAAGGTGGACGCACGCACGGCGGTTAAAAGGCTCAACAAGCTCCAAACGCTGCAGAAGCGCATTCAGCGCAAAAAGACGCGCAGCCTCATCGGGCAGACCTTGGAGGTCTTGGTCGAGGGGCCCAGCGAAGAGCACGAGCATGTCTTGGTCGGTCGTCACAAAGGGCAAGCACCCGAGATCGATGGCAACGTCTTCCTATCGGGAGGAGATCCCGAAGTCGGTTCGATTTGCCGAGTCGAGATAAGCCAAGCCGCTGATTGTGACTTGGTGGGAGAAGTGCTCGAACAACTGGAGGCCGCTCCGAAGAAGCCCAAAGCCAAGGGCAAGAAGGCTCTTCGCGTTCTTTCTGGCAACTAAGGTTGCGTAGGCAACGAAGTTGCCTGTCATGGCAACGCCGATTGAACGAAAACGCCAAGTTGTGCGCGGTTTCTTCTTGGCCTTGCCATTCTACTGCTTGGCCCGAGATTTGGATAGGCGAGCAATAGATGCGGAAGAGTTGGCAGATCGGACCCGGCCGTCGCGCGAGCGCTTGGGTCGCTCGGGGGCTGGCCGCGAGCTTCTTTGTTCTCGTGGCCGGTTGCTTGTCCCCGACGCTGCCATTGCCGCCGCCCGAGGAGCCTGGCTCGATTTCCAACGTCGAGGGCGAGTGGACCATCGTCGGAACCTGCATTGAGGGGGCTGAAGTCGTGGGCTACAACGAGGCGACCGGCCGGGGAGCCGTCTACATGGACCGTGACGGCACAGGGGTCTACACCCTAACGATCGAAGCCGTCGAGTGCGACACACTGGTGCTCAAGCAGTTGCTTGGTGATGAGGCAAGCGACGAGACGCGTGTAGTCCTCACTGAGACGGTCGATGGGGTCGCGCAAAACCCCTCCACTTGTTCGCCGTAGGTGTCGGCGTTCCGCCACTCATCAAGAACGCTGCTCGACCTGGTCGACTGCGGCGGAATTCCGCTAGCGAGTTGCATTGTGTATCGTGCTGAGTGATGACCGCTCGCAGCGACGCCCGTGTCCTCGTGGTGGATGATGAGCCCAGCCTCCGCGAGATGCTGGCGATCGCGCTCAAGCGGTCGGGCTACAGCGTTGTTACTGAGGCGGGCGTGCGCGCTGCTTTGCATCGGATCAGCAACGACAGTGACGCCTTTCCTGTCGTCATCACTGACTTGGTCATGCCCGACGGCTCCGGACTGGACGTGCTTGGCGCTGCTAAAAAGCGCGCATCTTCCACCGAAGTGATCGTCATGACGGCGCACTCAACGGTGGACGCAGCCATCGATGCCATGCGAGCGGGCGCCTACGATTTCATCATCAAGCCTTTCTCTCCCGCGCACATGATGGCGCAGACAGCGAAAGCGCTCGAGAAGCGCGCCTTGCAAGACGAGAACAGTTCGTTGCGCGCGAAACTCGTCCGGCTGCAACCGGAGCCCTCGGAGTTCGGCAGCAGCCCGCCGATGGTTGCCCTTGCGGATATGGTTGGCCGCATCGCTCCGACGAAGACGACCGTGCTCATCACCGGGGAGAGCGGGACAGGGAAAGAGCGTATCGCACGAGCGCTACACGCCCATTCTGATCGGAAGGCTGGACCGTTCCGGGTCGTCAACTGCGGCGCTCTGCCGGAGGCGCTGATGGAGAGTGAACTTTTTGGCCACCAGCGGGGCGCTTTTACCGGCGCCGTCCAAGCACGCGAAGGGATCGTGCGTGAGGCGGACGGTGGCACCCTCCTGCTTGACGAGGTAGGCGAGCTGCCGCTGAGTCTTCAAGTCAAACTCTTGCGCGTTCTACAGGAGAAGCGCGTGCGGCCAGTCGGAGGAACCGAAGAGATTCCTGTCGACATCCGACTGCTTGCGGCGACCAATCGCGACATTGAGGCCGACGTGCGAGCAGGTACCTTCCGACAGGACCTTTACTATCGTCTCAACGTCATTCGCTTGCGACTACCGCCGCTGCGTGAACGGGGCAGCGATATCCGCGAACTTGCCCACCACTTCCTCGCGCAGTTCGCTACAGACCAAAACAAGCCCGTGCGTTCTTTGGCACCAGAGGCGCTCCGTGCACTCGATGCCTACACGTTTCCAGGCAATGTCCGCGAACTTGAGAACATCATCGAACGAGCGGTTGCGCTGGCACAGTCCAATGCGATCGGCTTGGGCGACCTACCGCCTGAGGTTTCGGGTACCAGCGGGCTGGCGATGCCGTTCGTTACTTCCTTGCCCCCCGAAGGCATTCGGCTGGACGAAGTGATAGGTGAGGTCGAACGCCGACTCTTGCTCGAGGCGTTGGAGCGGGCCAAGGGCGTACGCACCAACGCGGCAAAGCTACTCGGCCTCACCTTTCGCACCATCCGCTACCGGCTCGAGAAGCACGGGATCGATGTGGGCGACGGTGCGGAAGAGGACAACGGACCAGACTCGTCACCGGGTCGAAGTCGGCAGTGACAAAATTGGTCACTGCATACCTCGACGACGCGCTATCTTGCCGAAAAGCTACTGCCGACGAGGTGGCACGTTCAATGCTTAGCGGTCTTCGATGAAGCGCTTCCGAGTACGGGGGTTCACCCTGGTTGAACTGATGATCGTCGTAGCGATCATTGGAGTCCTCGCGGCGCTCGGTCTCTATGGGTTTCGGAAGTACTTGAGTTCGGCTAACTCGGGTGAGGCCAAGTCGATGTTGGCGTCGATGAAGATAGCGCAGGAGTCCTACCGCTCCGAGAACTTGACCTATGCAGGCTGTGACGGGGCGGATGGCCTGCCGAAGGCCAGTACAACGGGCGACCTAGCTACTGGCTGGCTCTACCCGCGCGCGCTCACAGCCATCAACGACCGCAAGATCCAGTGGGGCGGGGCTTCGAATGTTGGGGCGTGCTTCAATGCCATAGGCTTTCGCTCAACGGGCGCGGTCCGCTTTAGCTACGGAGTACGGTCAGGCCTTCCGGGTGCCACGGTAATGCATGGCGGTACGCTCTCTCCCTCTGACGCGGCGTTCAATACGAACGCGGGGATGAACATCGGCGTCCTTACTCCAAGAGAGCCTTGGTACATCGCAATCGCAGTGGGAAATCTCGACAACGACAATTCCTACTCGCTAATGACTACGACCTCGCAGGCGAATGAAGTCCAGGTCGGAGACGAGGGCGAGTAGTCCGCCACGGGTGGCGGTACTCGGATGGTTTTCGCTCGTAACACACGAGCTGTTTTAAGGGCTGTGTCACAGGTGTGGCCAGCAGGGTTTCGCTCGTCAGCCGAGCGAGAGTCTTGGGTCTGACAAGCAATTACGGAGGAAATTATGCGAGCTTTCAAGCGTTACTCACGGGCTGGCTTCACTCTAGTGGAGCTCATGATCGTCGTTGCGATCATCGGTATTCTGGCCGCTCTCGCCATCTATGGTGTGCGTCGCTACCTCGCCTCCGCTAAGACCAGCGAAGCGAAGAACAACATCGGCGCCATCAACCGCGGCGCGCAAGGGGCCTACGAGCGAGAGAGCAAGGCAACCGAGTTGCTCTCCGAGGGCACCCTTGGTACTCAGGTTAATCATGACATTTGCGCCGGAGCCACTGCTGTTCCCGTAGGTGGCGTACCTGCTGGAAAGAAGTATCAGCCGGCAACGGGCAGCACAGTTGACTTCAATGAAGGCAACAACCTGATTGGTTGGAAGTGCTTGAAGTTCTCGATGACCACGCCTCACTACTTCCGGTACGGTTACATTGCAGATAACCTCGCTGGAGGCGCTACGGGCACTGCTCCGGCCTCGATGGTGGGCGGCGCCTTCGTTGGCTCCACGCCCGCTGACGGTGGGTACCTCGTGTGGGCGCAGGGGGACTTGGACGCAGATTCTGAAATTAGTGGATTCGCTCAGTCTGCACTGATCAACACCACGACGAAGTCTCTGAAGGTTGCAACCGAGCTTCAAATCGTAAACGAGTACGAGTGATCAAAAGCCTAGGTCTGCTTTCGTGCAGGCTTTGACGACTTGAGCTAGAAGCGGAGTGTGGGAACGGCCCTCCTCCGCTTCGCTGCTTTTTTTGGGATTGGCGGCTCGCTGCTGGCCGTGGCTGTTCCGACCTTCCTCAAGAACCTTACAGCCTCCAAGACGGCTGAGGCCTTGGACGGGCTGGACCATATCGCGCGCAGGGCTATCATTTCCGCCGCCGACAGACCCCAGCGAGACTCCTTCCCGCCGTCCGTTGGGCTGACGCCAGCCGAAGTTCCGAGGGGAACTCGCGTGAAGGATCCCCCTGAAGCTTGGGAGCACCTAACGTGGCGGGCGCTGGGTTTTCGACTTGAGCATGAACACGCCTACTGCTTCCAGTTTGATTCGAGCGTCGAGCCAGGATCGGAGGTTGCACGTTTCTCGGCGCGGGCTTTCGGTGACTTGGATGGGGACGGGACGCTTTCGACATTTGAGGTCCGCGGCGAGCGGGAGTCGGGGAAAGCGCCACGAGCAATGGCTGGGTTGCTAATTAGGCGAGAGGTCGAATGAGAGGCTTCGCAGCGGACTTGTTATTGGGCGGCGGAGTGCTGCTGGCCGTTACTGGCGCGGTGAGCACACAAGTGCCGCTTCGTGAAACCCACCAACAAGTAGCGTTCGCTGATGATGCTTATCTGCTTCCGCCGCCAGAGCAGCTTGAACGGCTCTCGCTCGGCCATCGTGCGGCACTCGCTGACGTCTTGTGGGCCGACTTGCTGGTTTCGCAGGGTCTAAGGATGGGCGAGAAGCGTCGGTACAACTTGGTGGTGGAGACCATTGACGCCATCAATCAGCTCGAACCAACCTGGAGGGATCCTTATCGGCTCGCTCAAGCCCTGGTGACGCTGCAGCTTAAGGCAGCGCCTCGCGAGGAGGTCTTGGCAGTGCGCCGTATTCTCGAGCGGGGCGTTCGCGAGCGTCCAACCGACGCAGAGCTTTATTTGATTCTCGGGGCGTTCGTCACCTATCTCGCCCCCGCGAGCTATCTGGAGGACGAACCAGAGCTTGCGGCGCAGTGGCGCAAGGAAGGAGCTGAGTACCTCGCACGAGCTGCCGAGCTAGCGCCCAAGGACTCCAACATTGTTTGGCAGGCGATCGCTGGGGACCGCGTTTTGATCGAGAACGATCAGATTGAACGGGCGGTGGAGGTTTACCAAAGCATTCTCGCTACCACCGAGGACCCAGAATTGCGGGCTCGCGTTGAACAGAAGTTGTCGCAGCTTGACGCCAGCAAGGAGCTTGGTGCCCGAAAGATAGCCATCGCTCAGCGAAGAGCTCGCGGCAAGGAGATGGCTCGACGAATCGTTGCTTCCTACCCTGCCGCGACGATCAACAAGGCCCGGCTCATGCCTTTTCCGCGCGAGTCCTCACTATGTGCGGGTGGCGCACGGGCCGTAGCTGCTGGCACGCTCGAGTGTGCAACGTCCTGGAAGAACTTCGCTGAGATCGACGCCTACGGCGGAGTGACTCCAGACAGCCCGTAGGTCGGGCGACAGAAGCAGAAACGGCGCGGCCTCCTCGTGGAGACTGCGCCGTTTCGCCTTGTGGCCGCGTTTAGAACTTGACCGACGCGCCCTTTTTCTCGCCTGCCTTGACCGTCACCGTAACGGACTTCCGACCCTTTTCCGGGTGGATGAACATCACCGTGTGACTTCCAGGCGGAACTTGCGCCGACTGCGGAGTGTTACCGAGCGGTCGACCGTCGAGCACGACCTTGGAGATCGGGATCGAGTTCATCGATAGCGTTGCGTTGCCCGCGGGCGGCGGAGCCGTTGTTGCGGTGGCGGTGGCGGTGTTCGTTGGCGCTCCGGTACCCGTGCTGGCGGGGGGAACCGTGCCGGAGGGAACCGCGACGGGCTTGTCTGCGCTCACGAGCTCGATAGCAATCGAGCGTTCGGCCTCACCGTCGGGGAACACCACCACCTCGGTGAAGTCGGCAAACCCCTTCTTCTTCGCGGTGATCTTCAGTTCACCCTTCGGATCGAGGTTTTTCAGCACCAGCGGCTGCTTCTCCCAGTTCTTCTCATTGAAGTCCTTCTGGAAGGTCTTGCCGTCTTGCTTTCCCGAAAGGGTCACGACAGCCCCCTCAGTCTTCAACTCCAGGGACAGCTTGCCCTTGAGAACCTTGGGCTTCTGTGCACCGAGATCCGTGATTGAACCCTGGGTGACGGCGACCGTCTTCTCAACCGACTCGTACAGTTCACCGCCGTCCAGCTTGATCTTGTGATCGCCGGGCGCGAGGTCCTTCAAGGTGAAGGGCTTACCATCCGAGAGACCGCGTTCTTTTCCGTCGACGATTAGCTTTACGCCCGTTGGAGCGACGAGCGAAAAGCCGGTCCCGGACTCAACCGGAGGAGGGACCGAGGCGACGGCGGTTTGCGTGGCAACCGCGACCGGCTTCTCTTTGGCGCCGTCGTCAAGCGTGAGGAAAACCGAACGCTCCTTGCCCGGCTCGACGTTGGCCACTTCCTGAACGACTGCATCACCAACGACGACCTTGATCGAGCGTTGACCGCCATCAACCTTGTTGACACGACAGGGCGTGTTTTCGCAAACCTTGACGCCGTCCACGTAGACCGCTGCGGTCGGAATCGCTGCACCCGACTTCGACTTGATGTCGATCAGCAGTTCGCCAGTTCGCGGCACGAAAATGTAGACCCCAAGCGCGACCGCCGCGACCATCGCCAGACCCGCTAGGACCAAAGCGACCTTGCCGCTCGACCCTTCCCTTCGACGGGAAACCGGCGCCTCGTCACGACGTGACGGAGCGGCCGCAGCCACTGGTGCAGCAGGCGCGTCACTCACCCGAGGAGGTGGCGGTGCCGGCGTTGGAGGCGGCACTGCGGGTGCTGGCGGCGCCTTCGGAATAGCGGAGGGACGCACGGCGGCAGCGCCGCCAGAAGACGCAAGGAGAGCCGCGGCGGCGCCGACCTTCGACACGGGTGGCAGGTCGGTCGACGGAGGAGGAGCTTTCTTCGACGGCTTGCCCATCCCGTGTTTTTGGTTCTCAAAAACGTGGGTCGACTCCTCGTCGTCCTCCCAATCCATGTCGATGTTCTTCGACTTGGCGGTGCCCTTCGGAGGAGTCTTCTCTTCCTTGTCCGCGGTTTTGTCCGACCCTTTGTCGGCGGGGAGTCCCAGCGCGGACCCGATCGAAACAGGCGGCGCAGGAGGTGGTGGAACGGCCGCGAGTAAGGTGTTAGGCGCTTTGCTGATCGGCGCCTCCGACAACGGCTTTGGCGGTGGAGGAGGCGGAGGCGGTGTGGCCTTGGGAGCATCTGCTCCGGGCGACGGAGCCAGGCCCAACGCTGTTGCGCCAGACTTTCCGGTCGGGCTGGCGGGCTTCATGCTCGGAGGCGGAAGCCCGGGCACAGGCGCTCCCGATGCGGGCGGGGGAACCGGAGCCGGCACACCTACCAAGGTGGTTGCCGTGCCCGATCGAAGCGATGCAGGTGGTGGAATTGGCGGCGTCACCGTTGACTTTGGCGACGGCATCGAAGGAGGCGCCGCACCGGGGAGATTGGATGGTCGCCCCGACTTCTTCGCGAGGCCCTCGAAAACATCCAGATCGCTCCCGCCCTTTTCATCAGCCATGATCCGGCTCTCCTCCACTTCCGTACCTTGTTCGAACCGCTTGGGAAACAACTCACCCATCGTGCGAGCGATGGCGGCCGGCCCGATGCTCACACTCAACTTTTCCGCCGCCCCAAGAAGGGCTCTCAGAAGTTGTGCGGACGTATCGTACCGCTCCCCGCGCTCGCGCGCGAGCACCTTGCGGAGCACCTCCTGGATTTCCTCGAAATCGACGGGATTTAGCTCAGGATTCCAGACCTGCTCGCCCGCTGCGAGGCGTCGGAGAATCTCGACCGGCTTGAGGTCGGCGAAGAGTGGCTTCCCGCCGAACAATTCAAGAATGACTGCGCCCGCGCTGTAAATGTCGGAGCGGGGATCGAGCGAGTCCCCCCTCACCTGTTCTGGCGACATGTAGCGGATGGTGCCTTTGATCTCGCCCACCCCAGTGGTCGTATTGCGACCGGGGACCTTGGCGATCTCAAAATCGGCAAGGCGCACACGACCATCCCAAGAGACCAGGATGTTCGACGGACAAACGTCACGATGCACGATCGCCGTTGAGGTTCCATTTCCAGGCGATGAAGGCATGGCTTCATGCACGTAAGCCAAAGCCTCCAAGAGCTGAACCGCGACCGCGAACGCAAAGTCGAGTGGTAGCCGCAGGTTGAGCTGGCGCGCGCGAGTGAGGATTTTCTCGACGTCCGCACCCTCAACCAGTTCGTAAACGACGTAGGCGACGCCAGAGACCACACCGTCATCGAGCACACGCACGATGCCGTCATGACGCAGACTCTTGAGCAGCTCGGCCTCGGCGGCGAGCGTTGCTTGAGTCTGAGGATCGTGTGCCGCACCCGCGAGGACGCGCTTTAGTGCAACCGGTGGACCCTCTTGTTGAAAGCCTCTGCGTGGTTGACGGTGAGCGCGAAACACTTCTGAACGCGCACCAATGCCGATTCGCTCGACAAGAGTGTATGGACCGAAGGAAAGCAGCGCCACGGGCGCGCGGCTCGTAGCATCAACCCTGGGCCCCGTCATCCGTTCATTGTCGCGCCGCAACCCCGCTATGGCTTTGCGACGACGACCGTAGGCGCAGAGAGCCCCGGGAGCTGCGTAAGGTCGCGAACGACCTCCGCCAGCTTGGCTGGAGGCGGCTCCGGCAGTCGCCCGCGCAGCAGCGCCGAGAGGCGCTCCCTTGGCTCTCTCAGCCTAGCGCGCTGTCGGTTGGACACACGCTTCATCCCCTCGAGCAGCACGTCTTCCGGAAGTGGCCCAGCGATTTCACGGAGCGCCGCCAACAACTCCTTCTCCCGGGCAAGCGTCACCTCGGCTGGACCGCGCAGCACCACGACAACCGAGTCAGTGGCGTAGTCAGAAAACACCTCAACCCGGACTGTGGCGCCAGCGCCCTCAAGCGATGCAAGACTCTTCGTCGCACGCATTCGAATCAGCTCGGCGAGCAGCTCCGCGAGATATGCTCCACGCGTTGGAATAAGCACCGCTACCTCAGCGGTGGCACCCGGCGCACGCACCTCTAACCGGCCCGACTTGGGCGGGACCGGAGCTGGGCAAAGCGCAGCTTTCGACTGGCTGCGGTAGCGCGCTACCGCAGCTGCAGCGGCTTCGAGGCCGTCGTCGTATTGGCCGAGAGCGGCAACCATCAAGGGCCCCTCGGCGGCGGCATGGAGGGCAAGCGACAAGTCGGCCTCGTCATAGCGCGAAACATTGCGAGGAACGGCGAACAGCGGGAACGCACCCGGGTGTGCGTCGAAGGCCGTCGGCAGCGCAGACAGCGCGAGGTCTGCCGGACCAAAGCGCAGCAGGAGTTCGCTGGCTAGCCGCTCGAAGCTGCGAGTCCTTTCGACAGCTGGCCGGGGTAGCGAGAAAAAACCCGACATCGCTCGCCTTGCAAGCGTGCTTGCCGGAAGCGGACTCAACGCCGCCGGTTCACGAGCGACAAAGCCCACCGCTCCCCGTAACGCAAAAGGTTCCGTACGCACGCCGTCAATCTCGAGCGTGCCGATTGAATGCGCGGCCACCGCAGAAAGCCCCCAATTCAATGCGCCTTCCGCGTAGCCAGCACAGGGATTTGCGACCAAGAACCAGCGTTCGGGTTGACCACGCTCAGCGTGGAGAACCGTCTTCGGCGTTGCCAGCGGTTCACTGTTTGGGGTGAAGACCAGCGCTCGCTTCAACGTCGATTCGTTGGTCTTCCAGTCCTCGGCGCGCACCGCAAGCAAGCCTGCCACCAACGCGGAATCTTGCGACGACGCTCGGCGTGAGAGCGTCAGCCACGCGGCAAGTTCAGCTGCTTCGCGAACATCCGACGCATTCGCCACCTGCGCGCGAACATCGAGATACAAGGGCTCGCTCGTTCGCAGCTCGTCGACCAAGCGCGGGAACACTCGTCCAAGGGCTACGCTGTCGACAGTGGCCGATTGCCCTTCGAGCGTAACCGTAAGGCAACCGCCCTCCGGATCGACTGTACCCACCACCTTGGACACCGAAAAACCAGCCCGCTCGGCTTGAACCGAGAACGCCGTGGGCCCCTCCGCAAAGCTCTTGGCTCGTTGCAGCGCCGAAGCCCCGTCACTGGTGCGGAGGGCGAGCGTAAGTCGAGGAGCACCGCCTGCGACAACCTCGAGAACAGGCCCATTCGCGTCGGGAGCTTCCGGCTCGCTCGCGGTAGTGGCCCAGCCTCCAACCTGCGCCACAGCATCCGTGACGTCCTTCACGAAGGTCGGCGCGCCCACGGCGGAGAAGGCCATGCGCGACGGACTTACGAGGAGACGTCTTGCCTCCTCAAGTTGGCCAGCATTGCGCAGTTGCGAGTCGGACTCGCCTTCGGAGCGGCTTGCGCGGTTCGCACAGCGGGCGATTCGTCTTTCGGCCTCCCCTTGCACCATTGGAACACGGGAACTGAGATCGGAGGGAACCGCCGCCACCTCCGCTGCCGTGACCGGCGTTTGCAACGCGGACGCTATGGCTTGAACGAGTTCCCGCGGCTTTTGCTCGGCGGCGCCAACCGTCAGCATCAAGCTCCGTCGATCGCTGCGAAGCTGAACGTCAAAGCCCTTCGCGCGCAAACGACTGGCAACGAGCTCTGAAACCGCGAGCACCCGAAGGGAGGAAATCGAGCCGTGCAGCGCCACCGCCACGACCTGCTCCGGGTCTCCCTCACGCGCCAACAACGCAACAGGCGGTGCGCCTTGCGCTTCAACTACCTCAATGCGCGGAGCGGCAGCGCGAGAGCTTTCGTTGGCCTGCCATCCCGAAACAACAGGCTCGACAACGCATGATGTGAGCAGCGCCGTCAGTGCGACTGCACCAGGGCGCTTGCTCTCGTAACTCCAGCTCAAAGCTCGAAATCGTCGGCCGACCGCGGAGCGAGCTTGAAGCCGTAGAAGTATGTGAGCACGCCTGTGACGGCCTTGAACGTGGTGCCGTCTTCCAGCACAGGCCCGTCTTGCTGGAGGTCGAACAGTTCGTTCGAGAGAGCTATCGAATCGTCTGCTGCCACGGTGCCCATGTCGATCGTTGCCGTGTACCTGCCCTTGGAGCTGCTAGGCATTCCACGAACGCGCACGCCTTCGAAACGAACCAGCATGCCGAGCCACTTTCGCGCGTTCTCATAGCCAAGAACCGGCTCCCAACGAGCGCTGCCGCCGTTCTGCCCAACGACCGTTAGTGGGCGTAGCGACCCACCGTCGAAGCGCAAAGTCATCGTCCCGGTGACCTCGGGCAAGGTCTTGCACTCGCCAAACTTGCCAGCCACCGGCCCCAAAAACTCAAGAAGATTTCCGCTGGTATCAACCACGTCCTCTTCGAACAGGCGCAAATCCGGTGGGGAGAAGGCAGGCGCGAAAACCGTGATCCCCGAGTAGGGCTGTATTTCTTCGTCGGCGGTATAGAGATCCTCGATGTAGAGGTTGCCGAGCGCGCCTTCGCCGGTTTCGTCGAAGCGATCGATCGCGACAACAACCTGCCCTGTCAGTTGCACCTGCCGCGGCCCTGGCGACTTGCAGTTGGCGCTCTCGGTGTCTTCCAGCGACAGCCAAGTCGGCTCTTGAACGACCTCGCGCAGTCTTGCACCGTTTCCGAGCACGCTTGCGTCCGGCTCGGCTAGCGGGTCCCCAACCGAACCGTCGGAGGTGACATTGCAGCCCCAAAGGGCAAGACCAACCGCAACGAGGGCGGAGCTGCGGAAGATGACGCGGCTACTGCACATGCCAAACCACTAGCACAACCCGATGGCGGAGTGCCGCATCATCCGTTCGGGGCATCAGGCAGCAGCGGCCAGAAGGGACTCCAAGCGCGACTGGATCTTGTGCTTCTTGGAGTACACGGTCTTGACGCTGATGTTCATCCGCTCGGCGATCTGTTCCGGTTCCAGCCCCTCAGCAAAGTAGAGTTCAACGAACTGGCGATCTTTGGCCGAGAACTCGCGAAGTGCGGTGGCGACGAGTTCTGCGCGCTGTCGGCGTTCCACCAAGTCGTGGGGAGTGGGAAGTGAGCAACGGATGTCTTCTGCTTCAGCAAGAGGAGCGCGGTTGGGTTCGCGGCGGAGGCTGCGCAGATGATCGTAGGACGCGTTGATTGCCAGCAGGCCCAACCAAGAGCTGAAGCGGTTGCCTCGAGTCGGGTCGAAGCTACGAAGCTTGTGCATGTCGTTGGAGAGCAGCTGAAGCAAGAGTGTGGCGTAAATTTCGCCAATATCGTCCTGGCTCAGGACCGAACCGAAGCGACCCGTAACCTTCGTGATGCACCGGAAGATCAAACGATCGTAGCGAGCGTGAAAAGCTCTCCATCCAGCGTCGCTTCCACTGAGCAGACCTTCGATGAAGGCTGCGTCGTCTTGAGCTTCAACGGAAAGGGTCGTTACGCTCTCGTTCATCATGAGAGCGCCTTAAGCATTGCGCGTGCCACGTATGTGGCACTATGATTTCAATGACTTGCGATTCTGTTGGTGTAACACCGTAACACCGTAACACCGTAACACCGTAACAGTTGGCCACCTGGACGGACTCGGGAAGCGGTTGCAGTGGTACGGTTTGGACATGGCTCCCTTTCGCCGCATCGTTGCAAGCGGCCGTGCGCTGGCTGCGTTGGTGCTGGCATCGGCGTTGGTACGCATTCTCCTCCTGCGAGCGTTCCGTGCACGCACCGGCTTGCCGCTTTTCGTCGAGAATTACGCAGCGGATCGCTTGCCCGCCGTATCGCCTGCAGAGCGCCTCGAGATGAATGCGTTTTCGCGCTGCTTCGCTTGTGGGCGTTGTGACGACGGGGAGTCGGAGCGACAACGTGGATCGAAGGGCGAGTACCGCGGGGTGATGCAGTTCGTCCTGGCGTCCTCCCGCAACATGCCGGACCACGACGCCGCGGTTCGTGCGCTCGAGCATGTGCCCGAGCAGGTACTGTTGGAGAAGGAGGCGATCTGCCCAGCTCACGTGCCGATTTCGAGCCTTGCGCGCTTCGTTCGCGCGAAGGCAGCCGCGATGCGCTGAGCGCTAAGGCAGGGTGCGACGCGCGACAATGAACGCGCGATCATCTTCGGAGAATTCGCTCCCCCGATACTCGTTCAACATCTCGGAAAGAGCCTCGACGCAACGGGTGACGGGAGCTGCGTTCTCACGCGAGTAGATGTCGCCGAAGCTCGAGCGAAGCAGGTCTTCACCGAGCATTTCATCCTTCGAGTTGCGCAACTCAGTCAGTCCATCCGTGTAGAGCAAGAGCGCGTCACCAAGATTGATCTGACTTCGGCTAGCGCGAAAGGTGCAAAGTCCGATACCGAGCGGCGGGTTCTCTGCGGCGTCCAACGTCCGGGTTGCACCGTGGCGGTTGAACAAGAACAGCGGCAGGTGCCCCGCGTTGACGTACTCCATCGTTCCGGTCGCTGGGTCGATGGCACAGAGAACCATGGTAACGAACGAGTCATCCGGCAGATAGCCGCACAGGTGGCGATTGAGCCGCTCCACGATCTCGGTCAGGCTCTGAACGAAGTCCACCATCGTGCGAATCATGGTGTGAATCGAGAAGGTCACGAGCGCGGCCTGCAGACCCTTCCCGCACACGTCGGCGACGGTGCACAAGATACGCCCATCTGCGAGTTGGACGATGTCGGCGTAGTCGCCACCAACCCAGCGACAGGGCTCGAACCCAACCGCGATCTCAAGCCCTGGGCGCGAAGGGAACTTGGGTACGAGAGCGAGTTGAATGATGCGAGCCATCTCCAGCTCGCGCTCGATTGCCGCGTGCTCCTGAGCATGGCGCCGCGCAAGCCATGCGCTCTCCGACTGTTGGAATAGCTCGCCAGCCAACGACACCAGCGCCAACCAATCGGAGCGAGCAACGTGTGGCGGGAAGTTGCCGTAGAGCACGTCGGTCACGCCCTCGGAAATCGCGATCGGAACGGCGATCGTCGAGATCGGAGCGATCTCCGCGCTCATGGTGAGCTCGAGGTCGGTACCCGTCTGCGGCAGGTTGGAGCCGAGTACGGCTTGTTTTGTCTCGACCACGCGCTTGAGCACCGAGCGAGACACGTAGGGCGCTTCTTCAGAGCTGCCCTCCGGCCGGCAGGGGCCTGCGAGTACGCGCGTGGGCTCGCCCTCGACGACGCGAGCGACTAGCGCCTGCGACCCGTGAAAGTCCGCCGAAACCAGCAGCTGACACAAGCACAATAGCCGCTCCGTTGGGTCCTCTATGCCCAACAAACGACGGCTGAAGCCCATCAAAGTACCGAGCTGAGTTGCAGAAACCTGCGGCGGCTCGATGTCCCGCAGCGTGCGCAACCAACTGGGAGCGGCCGTGCCGTCGAGCGTCTCCTCGAGCGACGGTCCGGCTCGCTTTGTGTCGGTGGGCCCGCCGGTCAGGAAGATCAGCCGATAGTCGCCGCAATCGATGCGGTCCATCGGTCGCAACAAGTGCTCAGAAACGCGCTCCCCGTTGACCGTGGTGCCGTTGGTGCTCGCAAGATCACGAACCCACCAGCGACCAAAGGGGTCCAAGAAAATTTCGGCGTGCTTGCGGCTGACCGTGTCGTGGTCGAGATGAACGGCGACGCCCGGTGCACGGCCGATCACGTTGTGTTGGTCCAACACGCGACGGGGGTGTGGAATGAGTACGCCGGCCTCATTCTCGAAAGAAACGTCCACGAAGGCGCGCGGGACAGAGTTGTCACGCCCGACACTTCGGAACTCTTGAGTCGCACGCCGCATGCTGATTCGACGCTAGTCGGCCCCAGCGCCTACATCAAGCTTCGAGCCGTTCTTGTGCTCATCATGCCGGGGACGTTCGTACGAGACTCAGGCGAGCACCCGCCGAGAAGGCGGCAACATGCCCACTTTCTTCCGCTACGTACACGTCACAACGTTCGTCCACGCGCAGCAAGTCCGGTACGAGGTCCACCGGGACTGTGCCAAGCAAAGCGCCATCCCGCGGTCGCACCACATGAACCGCGCCTTGGGGAACGAAAAGGGCGCCACTTCGAAGCACCGGTTCGAGACGCCGCGGACGGTCCCCTTCCACCCCGGTGGCAAAGACGTGCTGGTAGCGCAACTCGCCGGTTTCAGCGTCAATTGAGACAAATTCGCCAGACTCGCCGTTGAGCGTAACAGCGTCGTCGAGCAGCAGCGGCGCTGCCATGCCGGCACAACCGTCACGTTCAAACAGCTTTTCTCCGGTTTTTCGGTCGAACGCCACCACCTGCGTACCGTGACGCCCGAGCAACGCGACGACGACCGAGTTGCGGGCGACGAGCGGCGGACCGATCGGGCGGGCGCCCTCACGAAACTCAACGCTCCACTTATGGGCGCCGGACCAAGGATTGAGCTGACACAGCCGCGTACCCCCGAGGCCGACAAATGCGCCGTCCCCTGCGATCGCGAAAAGGGCATCGTCGGTGACGGAGGCCGCATGGGCGAATCGCAACTTGTCGCAGTGACGCCAAACGACCTCACCACTCACCGCGTCGATCGCCGTGAGCGCTTGCTCGGCGCTCGAGACGATCACCAAGCGTCCAGCGCGCCGCAGACGGAAGGCGCCTGCGCGTCGAGACGAATAGCGCCAAAGCACCTCCCCTGCGTCGAGGTCAACGCATGAAAGGTCGCGCTTCCCCTCGCTGATCACGAGCATTCGTGGCAGGCCGGGACCGCTGACTACCGCGCCGGTGACCGGAGCGCCGACGCGCGGCGACAAGCGAAGACTCCGCTTGGTTTCGCCCGAATGAAGGTCGAGCAGCGTGAGTTCACCCTCCCCATCGAAGCGCGCGAGCCCAGCCGGGGTGAGCACGCTGACGCCCTTGGTGACTGGTTTGGTCCAGAGAATGACGCCCGAGTTGCGATCGATCGCTGATACTTCGCGAAGCGAGCCGACGATCAGCGACTCCCCGCACAAGAAGGTCGAACGCAGATCGATGGAGGGGACAGCCGCCGTCCACTTGGGCGCGAAGCGAATACGTCCCACCGGAGCCGCGACCCCCTTATTGGGCTCGCTTTCGCGCGCGTAAGCTCGATAGCTCTCGGGAGATTGGTTGATCACTCCATCGCTCGCGCGCACTTCGCGCGAGGTCTCCGAGAGCTCGCGAAGGAGAGCGCGGAACTCGACGAGCCGCAGGTTGTGAGCTTGCGAGCGATCACTGCGAACCAGCGCACGTGCCAGGTTCCGGCCGAAGTCCACGACTGCGCGACCGAAAGCAAAGGCGTCCAACGAGGGAAACGTCCAGTGCTCTCCGCGAAGGTTGCTCGCCGACCCGAGGGTCAAGGCCAACTTGGTCTCACTGCCTTTGGCGGCGACTCTCAGTCCCAGCACAGCACCGCCGACCACCGTCTTCTTGTAGAGCGGCCTAGCTTGCGCAACGGCACGTGCAGCGTCGAGCGAAAGTCGGGCGAGCTGCTCAGCGACCAGGAACACGTGAACGTCGGCCAGTTCTTTGGTGTGATCGAAGGCACTGACGCGCAGCCTTCCCTTGACCAGCAAGCTGAGCAGTTCGGCGCGAAGAATCGTCGGAGCCTTGCCCTCCGAACCCAAGTTGCGGCTCGACGGCGGCGCGTCGCTCGGCGCGGTCGCTTGGGCTCGCAGCCAGAGCTCGGCCGAAAACGCGAACGGCAGGTCTTCGGCAGACGCAACTTCGATCGCGCTCGGCTCGACCTCACGCACCTCGGACACCGTGCCATGCAGGCGCGCCAGCGCAGCCTCGATCCGCTCGAGCTCACGCGGCTGGGCGCTCTCCGCGCGTTCACGCAACGCGCTGGCCATCGACTCGGCCAAGAGTGCGCTCTGACAGCGCCGCTCAAACAAATGTACGTAGGGAACTGCGCCCCCGGAGTACAGGCTGACGAGGACGCAGCTGCCCGCACGTTCGAGCCCGATCTCACACGCCTCGTCAGCGATGCGAACTCGCACCGTGGCTTTACGGCGCGGCGACGAATCGAGCGACGCAAGGGCTAGGGCCAAATCACACAGGACGTTGGTACTGGGAAACCGAGAGTTCCTTCGTGGGCCTTCGTGGCCACGCAAGATTTTGGCGTGGTGTTCGGGAAACAGGGCGAAAAGCGCCTCGAGGCTCGAGGCTCCGTCCGTTACCCGCGGGAAGTGAGACCGTGCTCCAATCTCGCCAATCATTTTCGGTCCTGATGTTAGAGAGGCTTGCTCTGGGCACTAAGTTTTCGGATCGATTCGCCGTGGAGTGGACAAGCGAAGCCAACCCCGCTAGCCGCTGGCGACGCTTGGGTCCGGTGCTGGCGGCCGCAGTTGCGCTGAGTTTGTGGGCCTGCGTTTACGGCTTCACTGTCGACGACGCGCTCATCTCCGCGCGCTACGCACATCATCTGGCGACCGGAGCTGGCTACGTCTTCAATCGTGGTGGTGAGCCTACTGATGGAGTCACTCCGCTCGGCTACGCCCACTTGCTGGCGCTGTTCGCTGGAGAGAGCACGCTCGCGGCTTTCGCTGCAGCGAAGTTGCTTGGCCTGCTCGCGATGGCCGCCGCCTTTGGTCTAATCACCTCGCTGGTTTGGAGGCTACCCGGCAGCAACCTGCGTTTTGCGCCGCTCGCGCTGTGGCTTTTGTCTCCGCAAACGGCTGCGTGGGCTAGTTCAGGCATGGAGACGGGGCTTGTGACGCTGCTCGTAGCGTTAGGGCTGTGGTTGAAGTTTGGAGCGAGAACCAGAGTAGCGGATAGCGAGCCTTTCTCCCCTGCCCTGGTGCTCGGGATGGCAGCGGCTTGGCGGCCTGAGCTGATGCCGTGCGTGCTCCTTTTGGCGATGCCGCGTGCGCTCGACAGTCGAGCCGACGAGCAGGCGCAAGCCGATCTCCCTCGCGCCGACGATGCAGCGCGCCAGCTGCTTCATGCCTCTGGCAGAGCGCTTTTGACGATGCTGCCGTTTGTTTCGGTGTCGCTCTTCCGGGCCTACTTCTTCGCGACGCTCACCCCGCTGTCGGTGATCGCGAAGCGACCCGACGTGAGCCGCGGCTTTGCCTACGCTGGCGCGAGTTTGGTGCTGATCGGTGCAGTGCAGCTGCTCTCGCTGTGGACCGTCCAGCGCGGCTCCCGATTGGCTCGTTGGCTGTCCCTTGCTGTGTTTGCGCACGCCGTCGCGGTCACGCTAGCCGGTGGGGATTGGATGGCGCTCTCGCGCTTGTTTGTCCCAGCTCTTCCAGCGATGGTGGTAGCAGCTGCGCTCGTTGCCGCCGAGGCGCCACGCCTGGGTGTGCTGATTCGAAGCGCGTTGGCGCTGGCCGCGACGCTCTTTGCGTGGAACGCGGTGGGGTGGAACGTTGGGCGCGTTGGCGCTGACCGCATGGCGCTGATCGAAGCCGCTGCCCCGGTGCTCTCATCGAGCCAAACCATCGCTGCGGTAGATGTGGGTTGGCTAGGCGCCGCCGCGCCGCATGCAACGATCGTTGACCTGGCTGGAGTTACCGACCCCGAGGTCGCTCGCCTTCCAGGAGCACACACCACCAAGAAGATCCCCGATGGCTTCCTGGTCGCACGCAGGGTGGACACCCTGGTGTTCAACCTGGAACCAGGAACCGCCGTAAGCGGCGACTGGGAAACCAGCCCGTTCGTTCACGGGGTCGAGCGCTATGTCGCCCTCGAGCCCGGGGTTGCGCAAGAGTTTGAGCCGGTCTTCCACTATGAACGGCGGCCTTCGTACGTCGTGCTGCGACGCAAACGCCCGCTCCCACGCTGACCAACTTGTACCGCGAAGGCTCCTCGGCTCTTATCGGCGAGTGCCTCCCCTATTCGAGAGCTTGTCGCGCATCGCCTCGCGTATGGAACTCTTTGCTGTTGGTGCCGAGAGCGACCGTCGCAGCGCCGAGACGAGCTTGCGTGAAGGCAAACCGCTGGACGCCCGCGAGCACGCTCACAAGCTACTTGCCCGAGCCCCCAAGTCCCCTCTCGGGCTTGCGCTGCTGGCCGATGCGGCCGAGGCGATGTGGCTCGATGAAGAAGCCGAGTTAGCGCTGCGTGAACTCTCGACGCTGTTGCCCTGGCGCGCCGACATTTGGCTG
The DNA here is from genome assembly GCA_903892415.1 of uncultured delta proteobacterium. GTDB lineage: Bacteria > Myxococcota_A > Polyangia > Polyangiales > Polyangiaceae > Xiheicaenibacterium. The sequence continues at coordinate 26,874 of CAITIQ010000057.1, forward strand.
CGGCTCGGCCGGGTGCTGGCGTCTACCAACCCGACCGAGTCAGCTGCCGCCCTCGAACGCGCCGCAGGCTCAGTGGAGGATCCAGATTCGCGTCGCGCCGCGGCTTTCGAACTCTGTGATCGGGCGTTGGCTGAGGCCGAGCCAGCGCGCGCGCTGGCCTGGCTCGAGCGCGTAGCCGTTCGCCTCGAGACAAAAGATGAAGCGTTGCTAATTCGCAGGGCGGAATGTCTATTCGCCTTGGGACAAGCCGAAACGGCCGCCAAGCTGGTTGAAAACCTTGGCACTGAACTTGGCGCCTTGAGTCGAACTCCCGAGCAAGAGGCGGAACGTCTTTGTGGAAGGCGGGTCTACCTCTTTGCACGGCTGCTCTGGGCGCTGTCCGACATGCGCGATCCTCTCAAGCGCGCGCAGGCCGTCATGCAGGCGAAACGCGCCTATATTCTGGAGGTCCCGGGTGCGAGTGACTTGCTCGCTACCATCATCGCCTCGAGCAAGGACGCGAGCGAGTTGCGAGCCTTCTCCGAGTTGCTGACCGTCAGTGGGGAGCGCGAGCGTTTTGAGGTGTCGATCGCGCTGGCCGAAGGGCGGGCCGGGGACGTGCGTGAAGCGCTGCTGACGCGAACGCGCGCCGGGGATGCGGCAGCCCTGACGGCGCTGCTGGGTCTAGCGATTCAGCTGCGCGACCGAGAGGCGCTCGCGGCGTGCGTAGCAGCCGGAGGACCTGCCGCGCGCCTGCCCGCTGCACCGCTGTTTGCGGCGCTCGACGCGATCGCCGAAGGCGAGGTCGAGAGGGCGGTAAACCTGCTGGCTGTGGTCAGCTCGGATGCGGAGCTGGGCGGCTGGGCCGAGGAGCTGCTCATGAAGGCGTTCTCCCTTTGGACGCAAGGCGACGATCCAGCTTGGTCGCGCATGGCCGCGTGGCTCTTGGAGGAAGCTCGCCAAACTGGGGATCTCGACGCTCAGCGTGCGCTCGACGCACTTCAGCTCGATAACGGCAAGCCGCTCTTGGTCGCTGTCCTGGGCGAATTCAACGCCGGGAAAAGCACTTTCATCAACGCGTTCGTTGGGGCGGACGTTGCGCCCACCGGGATCCTTCCGACGACCGCGACGGTTCATCGCTTGGCGTTCGCGCCGGACCCCTTCGCCCGCATTCTGATTCGAAAAGCCCCCGACCGCACGATCCCTCACGAACGCCTTCGCGAGACGCTGCGCGCGCTCGAACAAGAGCATGCATTGATCGACGGCGTGCAGATCTATGCGCCGATCGAACGACTCAAATGGACCGAGATCCTCGACACCCCTGGCTTCAACAGCTCGAACGAGGAACACGACGCCAGCGCACGACGGGCACTGCGCGAGGCCCACGCGGTGATCTGGCTCGCGGATGCGACCAGTCCATTGAAGGCCACCGAGGCCGCTGTGCTCGATGAGGTGCGCCAAGCAGGGTTGCCGGTGCTGCTGCTGGTGAACAAGATTGATCGGCTGCCCGCGGGGAGCTTGGATACGGTGCTCGATCACTTGAAGGAAGCGAGTCGACTTGGCGGAGCCGAAGGTTCGCGCTTGCGCTTATTGTCCGGCCCGCATCCGTTCTCTGCACGGCAGGCGCTGCGAGGGCGTCTTGGCAACGCCGAGGACCTCGCCGCCTCCCGTTGGAGTGAGGTGGAAGAAGCGATAACGCGGGAGCTGATCGACTCGGGAGACGACCTGCGCGAAGCTGCGCATCGCAGGCGCTTGTCCAAGCTGATCGAAGTCATGGCGGTCCGCGCCGAGACCGAGGAAAGCAAGCTGCTCGCCGAACGCGCCAGCACCATCGAGCGCGCTCGGCGCTTGCGTAGCATCTCGTCGGAGTGCGAGCTCCATCGCCAGAACCTCGCAGAGGAACTTCGGCGTGGAGTCGCGAGCGAATGGCAGCTCTTTGCGGAGGACTGCAAGCCGCTGGGCGCACTCTCAAAAGATGCCGCCGACGAATTCGCCGTTCGCTCCTATCTAGCGGAGCGTTTGACCCTTCATCTTGCCGGCCCGGCGATCCGCTGGTTGACCCAGCGTTTCGACTCCGGAGACGCGCCAGCGGCGCTACCGCTGGCGCGGGCGTCGCTTACCGGCGTGGCGCTCGCCTCTCCGTTGGCACCGCTTGGCGCGAGTGAAGCTGACGCCGAGCGTCTGCTTGCCTGCGTCGTCCGAAGTTTTTCTACGGCGCTCGATCTGTTGGGCCAGGAGCTACTGGCAAAAGGGGATCCCTGGAGGAGGTCCCGGCGGCTCCGCGCCTTCGGGCTGGCCGTCAGCGCTGGTGAGCGCGCCAGTGCAAAAGAGATGAAGGCCGACGCCAACACCAACGCCAACCCCGGCGCTCAGCAGCAGCAGTAGCAACCCCAACAGCCCAAACGCCCGTTTCCCCGTTGCGGCGGACGCCGGCGAAGCCTTGGTCGCCGCAGCTTGCGGGTTTGCGCCTACGGGTCCCGGTAGCGACCCTGGCCGCTGCGCGATGTTCGGCTGCGCTAGCGCGGTACCATCAACGTTGGCGCTTGGCACGCCTTGCTGCGGCGTCGGGAATGACGGTGCGCCATCCCACGGATTGGATACGGCTCGCTGTCCCGAGGCGGCGGTACCGTCCAACTCCATCAGCGTTCCGAGCTGCCCTCGCGTCGGTGGAGCTGCAACGGGCACAGCAGCGTTCGGAATGAATGGCCCGGAAACACCCGAATACAGCGGGGTAGTCTGGCCGACGCCGCGAGCGGGCGGTGGATTGGCTTTGCCACGCTCCCAGAGGACGAGGACGTCAATCAGCGCCGCAGCAGACTGCGGGCGGTCTTCCGGCTGTTTAGAAAGCAGACGAAGGATGATCTGCTCCAGCAGCGGGTCAACCGTGGGCAGGAAGTGGCTCGGTGGTTTCGGCGCCTCGAAGGCGTGACGGCCAGCAACTTCCAACGGGCTTTCACCGTCAAAGGGCAATACGCCGGTCACCATCTGATAGAGCAGAATGCCGCAGGTGTAGAGATCGCTGCGACCGTCGAGCGCGTGACCGCGCACTTGCTCGGGCGACATGTATTGGGGCGTACCAACCACGACTCCGAACTGAGTGATCGCAGGAGCGGGATCACTGTCGGTCGGCGAGGCGCGCAGTTTGGGCATCGGAGCGACGAGCTTGGCGATGCCGAAATCGAGCACCTTTACGAGGTCTAGGCCCGTTTGTGGATCGTGCTGAATCATCACGTTCTCAGGCTTGAGATCGCGATGGATGACACCAAGTTCGTGAGCGACTCTGAGCGTGGCAGCAACGCACTGCAGAATCTTCACCGCGCGAACTTCACCTAGCCTTCGCTCGAGCTTGAGCGTCTCGCGCAGATCTTTGCCGGGGCAAAGCTCCATGATGATGAAGTGGATTCCGTTCTCTTCGCCAACAGCTTGAATTGCGACGCTGTTGGGATGCTTCACCATCGATGCGGCCTGCGCCTCGCGCTTGAAGCGGGCGGAGAAGGTGCGGTCGTTGGCCAAGTGCGGGTGCATGACCTTGACCGCGATGCGCACGCCGCCTGCCTCGAGGTCTTGCCCGGCAAACACACTGGCCATCGCGCCTTCGCCAATGTGGTCGGTAATTTTGTACCGCCCGGCCAAGACGAGGCCGAGGAGCGGCGGGGAAGGTCCCATCGAGAACAAGGTTAACGGATCTTTGCGCCGCTGGCCTATTCAACCGCCGCCGGGCGCCACAAGATCCCGACCGAGAGGACCTCGGCGTCGCCTTTTTTCGCGAGAACACGCTCTGCCTCAATCTGGAACGCGACGCGGTCGACCTCCCGGGCTGCCGCTGCCAGCTCGGTGTCCCGTTCTGCCACGGCGGCCCGCAGCTCGACGTCCGCTTTGACGAAGGCCTCATGCGCCTTCTGCATCGAGCCGGCGGCTTTGTCGCGTCCGCGGCTCACCCGGTTCCCAGCCTGTCGACCAAGCGCCAGCCCAACCAACGCGGCGCCCAGGTCGCTGGGCGCAGCTTGCAGCGATGCCTGGGCGTTCTGCGCGGCCAGCTGTGCGGCGTGATACTTGGCCTCGAGCTTGGCGATCTTCGGCGCGTAGTCCGCCTGGATCTGACGCTGGGACTCTGCCAGCCGACGGAGGCTCTCGCTTCTGCAACGCTCGCGGAAGGCCTCAGCCGACTCACCATCTGCGCGACAGAGCGCGAGTTCACGGTGGAACTCGACATCAAAGGTGCCTTGAGCCACGGCGTGATCCCGCAGCGACTTCTCTATCGCTTCACGACCCTTCTTGGTTCCGAGCAGCGACGGCAACTCGCTGAACGAAGCGGCTGGACCAACGGAGGTCACGAATTGGTCCGGAGCGACAAACTGCGCCCGCCCCAGTTCCGGCCGTCCGCTCGCGTCGAACGACGCCAACAACGTCGCTTTGCGTTCACTAGCAAAACCGAGCTTGGCGCTGCGAACGCGCAACACGATGGTCGCAAACAACCACGGCTTGAGCTGCGCGTTTGCCCCCGTCTCAAAAAACGTGTGCCAGCCCTCCGCCAACACTGGGGCCACAGTCGCGCTCAACGCAGCGGCAGCAGCTGGCGCCGCCGTCACCACCGTCACCACCGCTGGAATTGCGGCCTTCCCGGCGCTCGATGCTGGTTCCACCGCGGCCTTCGCGCCGATGGTCGCAGCGCTAGCCGAAGCCAGCGCAGTCGAAGCAGGCTCCGCTTCGACAGGGCGGTCGGCGAGGGCCTTCCAAACCGCAGCCAACTCCCGGCGGGTCACCGGTCCGCGTAGCCAACTCATCGCGCAGCGCGAGCGCACAAGACCGCAGGCGGGCTTCGCATGAACGTCCCGCACGAAGAAGGTTCGCGGCGGCAAGTTTCGAAGTAGGTTCTCTACCTCACCCGGCTCGAGCCCGGAAAGTCCGCCGTCGGCGCCGCGGAGCCCCTCCACGACTCGCTCGCGATCGGCGTCGGTTTGAAGCCGGCCGATGATCCAGGCGCCAGCGTTGGAGAGCGCCTTGTAATCGACATCCATCGGGTTCTGCGTTGCCACGATGGTGCCCACACCGAACGCACGCGCCTGTTTGAGCAGCGCCAAGAGCGGACGCTTCGTTGGTGGGTTGTGCGGATGAGGCGGCAAGAAGCCGAAGATCTCGTCGAACACCAAGAGCGCGCGCAGCGAACTGCTGCCCGAAAGGCCGCGGACGTACGACAACATTTGGTCGAGCAGCAGCCCAAGGACGAGCAGTCGTTCTTCGTCCTCCAGGTGCGCGACGCTGACGATCACAGCGGGCGTCTTGCCGTCTTCACGCGTAGCGAGCCAAGAGCCCACGTCGAGCGGCGCACCCTTCTGCCAGGAGGCCAGCCTCGGTGAGGCCAAGAGCGTGTTGAGCCCCTGCGCAAGAACCTGGCGGTCCTTCGGCGGAAAAAAGTCGTCGAATGCCATCGCACCAATCTGTGCGATCGGAGGGTTGAGCAAGTCCGACAACAAGACAGCCAACGGCGCCGGCTCGCCGCGCTCGATCCGCCGCACCGCTAGCGCCGAGAGCACCACATGTTCACGACCGCGCGGCTCACCATCGAAGCCGGCCAAGCGCAACACCAGCGAAATGCCGGCGGCCAGCTCATCGTGCGCAGCCTCATCGTCGATTCCCCACAGCGCCGAACGATGAGAGAGCGACGAGAGCACGTTGAGCGGCTCGCCGATCGAAGCGCCAGGCGTTACCACACGCAGGTGCACCGACTCGCGCAGGGCGCGCACGTTCTCCGCCGTCAATTGCGCAGACGCCAAGCCAGAACGCCATTGCTCAGCGATTTGCGTTGCCATCGCCTCACGGGTTTGCCCCGAGCGGCGAGCAGCCTCTTCATCGACCCACGGCTGATAGGAGCTAGCGGCGAGCTCCGGAAACAGGAACAAGAGGTTTGGCAGGTCCCCCTTGATGTCGATCAACACGGTGGGAACCTTCGAGCGCAGGGCCTCCTCGACTAGGACCATCAGCAGGCCGGTTTTGCCGCTCCCGGTCATACCCAAGATCACTCCGTGTGTGACCAGGTGGTGCGCTGGCAGCGCAAAACCTGGAGAAGCGGTCGCTGTGGCAGCCGTTCGTTGGGCTGCTTCCTCCACGCTGACGCGCGTTCCGAGGACGAAGTCACGAGTTTCCATGCGGTTGCATTTGCCAAGGCAGCGGAAGGAGCGCAACGTTGTCGTCGCCAGCATGACCGAACCCATCCGATTCACCTTCCATCTCGAGACCCTCGCGACGCCGGACCGCGCTTTTCGCGCGATGAGCGACACCGATTCGTTCAATTCACTGGCCAAAGCGGGCTTGAGCTTTCAAACGGTGAACGGGCCGGAGGGCCCTCGCGTCCTTGGGTCGGTGGGCAAACTGGGGCTCACCATTCGTTGGGAAGAGAAGCCGTTCACCTTTCGTGCTCCGCACTGGTTCCGCATTCAACGGGACTTCGAGAGTGGACCGGCTAGCCGAATGACGGCGCGCGCCCAGTTCGAAGCGCTGCCCAACGGAGGTACGGCCATCCGCTACCAGCTCGAGGTCCAGCCGAAGAACGGCTTGTTCCGTCCGGTGCTCAACTTCGATTTGAAGCGCTCGGTCGAGCCCCACTTGCGCACTGCGCTAGCTGCGATGGTGACTTTTCTGAACGAGCAAGCCTCCGACGAGCTCGCTGAACCGGTCGACGCGCGGCTGCTGAACCCTCCGCCATCCTTGAACGCGACTCAGGCGCGCGTGCTCGAAAGCCGAGCCCAAAGGCTTGCTCCAACCGCTTTGCGCGAGCGGTTGCTGGCCTTCATTCGCGCAGCGCCGCTGCGAGACCAGTACGCCATGTCGGCGCTGGCGTTGGCACAGGCTTGGGCAGCACCGCTTTCCGACGTAGCAGGGCTGTTCGTAGCGGCGGTGCAGGTGGGCCTGCTGGGCGTTCGAGTAGATTTGTTGTGTCCAGCCTGTTTGGTACCGAAAGCCAGCTTTAGCGATGGCCAGGCTCCGCTCACGACCCACTGCGATACCTGCAACATCAAGCTCGATGCGACCTTCGCCGAGTCGCTGGCGATCCACTTCTTCCCTGCCCCGGATGTGCGCGACTTGCGACCAAAGATCGAGTGCTTCGGTAGCCCAGCCCGAACGCCGCATGTCGTCGCGCAAGACTTGGTCGAGCCCGGGGGGCAGTCCGAGCTCGCGGTACCACTGACGCCGGGCACCTATCAACTGCGCACCATTCCCGCCCTCGGACCGCCCGCGCTGCTCGGAGTACGCGAGCTGGATACCTTGATGAAGACTGAGTTTCGCTTGGGCAACGCGATTCACCCGCAGTTGGCCAAGGTTCACCCATCGCTCGCCTCGCTGTTGTTCCACAACGACACCAAGGCGCCTGTCACCGCCATCCTCGAGCGAGTGATTCCGCCGCGCAAAGTGATGTCGCTCGGTCGCATGATCGTGGATTTCCCGGAGCTGGCTGAGTTGGTTCCCTTCTCTGGGTTCCTGTCGTCGCTCAACGTGTTCGAGGGAGCTGCTTTGTGTCTTCGCTGTAAGAGCGATCATGAGGTGCCCGCGTTACGTGCCAAGCTCGCGCAGGCCCGTCTCGTGCACATCTCGGGCTGCCACGTGATCGGTGTGTACGCCACGGCCGACGCCTGTATGACCGACCTCGCTGCAGGAAGTCCGCATTGGACGATGGCTGGACTAGCTTGGGGCCAGGTGCTGGAGGGAGTGATCGGGAAGTTGCAGGTGCCAGCAGGTCCGGCCGTGGACCAGTCGTTCGCTGCGATGAACAGCTCAGTGCCCGGAGACGCGTCCCTTGCGGCCGCTCACGCTCCGTGGTTCCAGGCCGCGCCGAGCGGGTTCTCGCGCGTGGCAGCGGGCGACCTGGTGCACTTCTCCCCTCTCGGCTGACGCTCGCAGCGATTCAAGCTCGCGATGACTTCGCGGCGGGCAAGCGGGCAGGCTTGCCCGCTCGGGTCCTGGCCACTACATGCCTGCGATGCCCAGCTGGCTGCCCCAAGACTTTGCCTCGCTACTACTTCTGCTCTTGGCGGCCTTGTGCTCCCTGACGACGCTAAGCGTCGCTTGGGGCTACCTCGCGGAACGTGCGTTCCCCAAACGCAGGGTGTTCGCCGTTCCGCTCGCAGCGGGCCAGCTGACCCATGAGCTCAAAGGCAACGTCGTCTTCGTCGCGTTGAGCGCGCTCTCTTTCGCCCTGGCTCTACGCTATGGCTTGATCAAGTTCGCCGCGCCGAAAACGGTAGCCAGCATCGTCACGTTCTTCACGCTGATGATCGCGTTTCAAATCTTCTACTACGGGCTGCATCGGGCCATGCACCACCCCAAGCTGATTTGGATGCATCGTTGGCATCACCGTTCCCAGGTAACCACCCCGCTGTCGGGGCAATCGGTGAGCGTGTTTGAGGCTCTTGGGTGGATGCTCGGCTACGTTGGTTTGCCTGCGTTGCTATCGCGCTTCATGCCTGTCACCTTCTGGGGCTACTTCGGATACATCGCGTTCAACATCGTTGGCAACATCGTGGGTCACGCGAACGTCGAGCCCAACTCGCCCGCAGCAGGTTCGCGCTTTGCCACGCTGTTTGCGAATCCGCTCGTCTATCACGCCTTGCACCACGCACGCTGGACTGGCCACTATGCGTTCCAGACGGCCATGATGGACCGGATCTTAGGGACAGAATTCGCTGATTGGCCTGTCCTTTTCGAGCGCATCCTCGGAGGAAAGCCGCTCGCGTCACTCAAGGAACGGGGGGACGGAGAGGCGCCGAGCGCGCCTAACGCTTGAATCGAGCAGCGCGCTCCTGCGCCTGGCGCGCCCAACCGCGCGCAAGCTCCGTGTTGGGTGCATCCGGGCCGTAAATCGGCGCCGGCCCTGCTTCGTATTGCGACACAGCGGCAGCGTGCTCGCTCAGCACTCGGTCCCAATCCCCTTGCGCCTCGAACACTTTGGCGCGTGCATGGTGATTGGGCACGAGATGCCCCGGTCGTCGCACCGCGACAGCCTCTTCACGCTCCACGACCGCGAGCGCCTGTTCGTAGTGGCCAAGGGCGATCAGACAATCGCGCAGATCTCCCAAGGATGTGTGCCGCTGCAACAGCTGCTCCGGCGATTTGGCCTTTTCACGCAGCCGGTCGAGTTGCTCGAAGGGCACAACCGCCTGTGCAAAAGCGCCGGCGCCCTTGGCGAGCCAGGCTAGCAGCGCCAGCGGTTGTTCGAGGGCCGGACTCGAAGCTCCGTATCGACCCTGCACCCGCGCCACGCGTCGCGCCGCTCGCTCGAGCTCCGCCTTAGGATCCTTCGTGTCGAGTTGGTCGAGCACGTGACGACGAACGTCCTCCGGATCGGGAACGAGCGATACCACCTCGCGCTCCCAGGCCGCCCAAAGCTCCGCCGCTCCGTCCGCATCCCCGGTACTGCGCAGGGCTGCGACGTGCAACGCCACCGCCCTCGCTCGCGCTGGCGCGAACGCCGCAGACTGGCTCGCGCGGCCGGCGCTGAGCGCTTCGGCCAGGTTCAGCGGGCAGCGATCGGCTTGAAGCAAGAGCCGCACAGCATGCTCCAGCCCCTCGAGGTTGCCTCGCTCAGCCTCGAGCAACGCTGCGCTCTGTAACCCTTTGAGCCGCTTCTCATCGGTGCGCCGTTTGACCCAAGCGCTCGCTGCGCGAGCCAGGCCGAACTCGAGCCCTGGTTCGAGCGCTGCGGCCTGGTCCAAGGCAGTGCTCGCCTTGTTGGCCGACGCGGTCATCAGCTCGGCCCACGCAAGCCGCTCGTAGTCTCGCGCGCTCGCGTCAGCATGCTCAGCGACGGCGCGCCAAGCCTTTGCTGCACGGACAAGGTCGGGCCCGTGCGTATCGTCGGCGTGGCTCGACTCCAGTTCGGCGAGTGTGCGCAGCGCCCCGAGCAACGTTGCAGGCTGCTTGCGCGCGACCTTCACCGCATCCACGGCACATCGGCGCGCCCACTCGATCTCCCCGAGCGAAAGCGCCTCGCTCACTGCATCGGTCATCGTGGAATGATAACGAAAGACGCGGGCCCGAGCAGTCCTCCCGCCGCATCAACGTCGCGACGTTCACGCTCTCAGTCGAGATCGCACTCTACCGCGTTTTTCGCCCACGGCTCGTAGTCGGTCAAGGTCACCAGGTTGTGCAGCGCGGCTTTGGTTGCCACGCTCGGGACATCACAATGCCCGACGTCGTTCTTGAAGGCGTCGAGATCGTAGTCCTGACAGAAGGTCATTTCGCTCCGCGCCCTCGGCCGATGTCCGTTGTACCCAAAGCCAAACGAGACCGACGACGAGCAATCTCCATCGGTCGTCTCGGTTTGACGGTAAATCCAGGCGTGAGCAACGTTGCTGGGAATGTTGGCGCGTGAGAGCTGCGGTTGAAACGGATCGAGCAGCACCATCGCCGTGACGCCGCGCCTGCCGACTGCGACGCGCTTATCGACGCGCAGACGATCAGCAACGTCGGTGATGTTGATACCGCCCCACGAGAAGCCGACCACGTGCACGATCGCCGGTGAGTCGTTGGCATCGACAAGGCCGTCGCCGTTCTCGTCGAGTTCATCGAAAAGCGCGTTGTAAGCGCCCTTCTCGTCGAGCGCACCGAAGGCCGGATACTCCCCGTCGCGAATCACCTTGAACCCGAAGGCTTCCGTCGCTTCACACAGCGCGAATAGCCCCTTGTCCCAACCGCTGGTGCGATCGCTGAGACCTTGCTCACAGAGCAGCAGTTTGCGTGGCGCCTTCAGTTGCTCGAGCTCCTCGGACGTCTCCTCCTCGGAAAGCCAAGCCTCCCCAGGCGCGCAGCCAACGAGCTGCGCACTAAGCGCCAGCAGCGAGACCAGCTTCGACACACGGCAGGAAACAAGCTCCAGTGCAGTCATGTGTCGCATTATGAAGCTCATGATCCTACGCTGAAAACTCGGGTTTTGTGCAGACCAGCGCTGCGTTGCTCTTGCACAAACTGGCCCGTTTTCTCGGACGTGAGGGCTCGTTGCGGGATGAGCCTCGGATTCGGTCGGGATGTGAAGCGCGAGAGTCGGCTTGGTGTCAGCGCTGTTTCTCGACCTCGCGGACCTCGAGTTTGAAGCAGGTCCCGACCGAAATCAGGTCGTGGCGTGCGAGCTGATGAACGCCTGCTGCTGAACCACCCACACCGACCCAAGTCCCACTGCCATGATCCTGGACCAGCACGCCGTGTCGGCAAAAGCGGATGAGCGCGCCGTAACGACCGCTCGCGCAAGCAGCCGCTTTGCGTCGAGCTTCACGCCCCTGCCGAGCACAGGCTGCGCAGCAGCCTCGAGCTGCTGCGCGAAGCGAGAGGACGTTCCGGCATCAGCGCCCGTGAGCGCCGCTTCCGACTCGAAACGAGCAAGCAGCTCCGCCTCGAGTTCGTTCAGCAGTCGACTGCCGAGTTCACGTTCGCTGATGCCCATCATCGCTCGCGACTCCCGTCTCAAGGCTACCTGCCTCGAGCGGGCTTCGCACGTGCCATGGCCCTTCGTTCGGCGCGTGATCGCGAGCTAGATGCAGCCTCCAGAGTAGATAACCGGGTAGCAGCAGCTGCCTTGTTCGCCGGCAGTGCCACCACCGCTGCCACCACCACCGCCCTCTGCTCCGCCGCCTACCCCTCCAACTCCCTCGAGCGGCTTCGGGCTCTCGGGCGTTGGTCCACACTCGGCAACCTCCCCGCCGAGCACGTCCAACTCATTGATCTGGTCAGCGGTTGGACATTCGCCCGCTTCCAGCTCCACGGTCAGGCACCGCTCCGTCACGCCTTCGTTGGGCGCGGTGTAGGTTATTTTGCAGCCCTCGAAAGGTTCCTCCTCCCTCTCCTCCGGATCACAATCGCTTCCCGTAGTGCAAGCGGTTGTGAGGGCCGTTGCAAGCCATGCTGCAAAACCGAGGAAGAACTTCGAGCCAAGTTGAAGCTTATGCATGCCCAGCATGATGCAGCTGTCGGGCCAAGCTACGGTCTGAAGGATTCTGAAATCGCAGCGCTCCTTGCGATGAGCCACGGTGGGCCAAGGACGGAAGCGGCGGTCAGCCGTTTGTCGAAGAGTGATGCCCGACGCCCGTCACGGATAGAGGAAGCTGCCCACCGTAAGCAGGATGTCGGCCTCACAGATCTTGCTCACGCTACCGTCGACGACCCCGGTGGCGTCGAAGTTCACCGAGAAGCCGAAGCCGTTGGGATCAAAGCAGGCGGGATTGTAGCTGCCATCGAGCCCATTTGCCGGGGCCGACATCGCCATGTACCAAGCGTCGGTAAAGCCGCCAGCGTTGCGACGCAGATAGGTGTGAAAGCCCTCATTGAAGGCGCCGTCGGCGGTGATCCACTCGGCGAGAACCTCGATGTCGAACGCTTCTTGTCCAGGGTTCGGAATGCGACACACAGCAAAGCCACCGTCATAAACCACGCGAAAGCGCACCGTGGTGTCGGGCAAACTCTCGGGATAGAGCGAACCATCGGTTTGGTAGGCAAAAGGCGCCACGAAATCGCTCACCGGCAAGCCATCGAGCACAGCCTGCGCTGTGAAGGTTGGGTCGTCGCCGCAGGGCGTGTCGAGCGACTCGACTAGGATGGCGCCCTCCTCTTTCGTCGTGCACTCGCGACGCGTGCAAGCCAGACCACTCGCCGCGCAAACGCATTCGTTGCAAGCATCGGTCGAGGGGAAACGCTCGGCGTACGCGTGATCTACGCCGTTGTAGCTACAGCCGCCGGCAGAGGAATCGCAGCTGCGGTTCGTACAGCTGCTCGAGCCGTCGGCGTTGCAGTCGCAGAAGTTGCAGTTGTCCCCGAGCGAGTAGCGCTCCCCCGCGACGTACCCGTCATCGAGGCAGTTGGCTCCACCGCCGGTTCCACCTGCTCCGCCCGTCGCTGAGCTCGCGCCGGTTCCTCCGGCTCCGCCGCCCGCTTGGGCCCCAGTTCCACCTGCTCCTCCACCGCCGGCACTGGGCGCGCCGCCGGTGCTCGACGAACTTGCGTCGCTGGGCGACGAATCATCTCCGCAGCCGGAGATAGCCGCTACAAAACCAAGGGCGAACAACGAACAACGAAGCTTGGAAGGCAGCTGAAGGTAAGGCATTCCCGACCCTAGCGCAGCACCGTCCTAAGCGCGAGCCGCGCCACAACCTCCACAAAACCCGCGCGAACAAGAGCTTGCTTCGCCTGCTACTTCGGCCCGCCCGATACGTAGCCTTCATCCCCTGGCCACTTCGGATTGAGCGGCAACTTCCAACTGTGGTTGGCGATGTCCTTCACTTTCTCGAAGCTCCAACCGCGCGCGATCTGCTTGGGCGAGCGAGGGTCCGTCGGCTTGCCGTCGGCCTCGCTGCAACAGCGCCACGAGAGGTAGTAGTAAGCGAAGCTCTCGTCGTGCGTGTAGATCTTCGGCCGGCACATGTTGCGCGTGCCGTAATACCAAGGCCCGCCGGTGGTCACGTTGTCGAAGTTCTGCTTCTTATCGAAGGGAAAATTCGTCTCGCTCGCGGCTAGCTCATCCGTGTTGCCCGGCAGGTCCGCAACGCCGAAAGCCGAGACGCATTCCGGCTGCGAGCCGGAGACGCGACCTTGCCAAAGCCGCTCGAGCTCGCGCGGATCACGATCGATAAGCTTGCTGCGGTCCGGGCGATCCCATGGTTTATCGCCGTTGCATTTGTTGGGGTCGCGCACATAGCCGTAAGGGAACGGCGTGCGCTCCGGACCTTCACAGGCCAGCGTCCACTCGCTCTCGGTGCACACGCGCTTGCCCGCCTTCGCGCATTGCACCTGCGCCTGGTAGAAGTTCTGCATCACCATCGGCCGCTCGCCTTTGCGATTCGGGAACTCGTAGGTATCCATGCAATAACGCATCGGTCGCTCTTTACCGATGCAGCGGGTTGGCTCAGCGACCTGCTTGCATACCCACAAATGGTTCTGCGGCGCGTAGAACTTCTCTAAGCACCGCACCTCCAGCTCTTCACAATAAGAGCCGTCAATGAGCTGCATGCCTTCAGTGCAGGCCAGCGACGTGGGCGCCGCAGCGCTGGGAGCGGCGCTGGCGGAAGGCATCGCGGATGCGTTCACCGCGGCGCTCGCGGAAGAAAGCGGCACCGAACGCGCGGGTAGCGCCGCCGGCCCGTGCACCCCAGGCTCTTCACCCAACGCCCGATCGCGATCGGCCCCGCATGCGGAGAGTCCGAGAACAGCGAAGCCCGACGCAGCGCAGAGCCTTAGCGCAGCTCGCCCTGCGGCGCTGCGCCGCCGCGGCGCGCTCATGGCAGCTCGGGCCAGAAATGCAGCAGCGACATCGACATCAGCAGGTTGCCGTTGAGCTCCACCGTCAGCTCCACGGGTGGGCCGGGCAGCTCCTTGGCAAAGCAAGCAACAGTACGCTTCTCTCCCTCCTCAATCTTCTCGAGCACCGTGTAGCGCTTGCACTGAAAACTCCCTGCTGGCGTCTCCGTCGAGATCTCGACGATGGTGGTGGTCTCCTGCGGGTAGCTCGAGTGCATGCGCAGCTCATTCCACGTCGGTGAGCTCTGCTCCGGCTGCCCGATCACCTTGCCGTTGTCATCGAGCAGCTCGGTGAGCAGCGTGGCTCGCTCGTCGTCCACCGCCAGAAAGCGAAAGCGCTTCTGCATCGGCAGCTTGGGTGGAGCCTCGATCACGTAGGTGAGGTTGCGCCCTTCCGGCGTCGCAGCACGCAGCTGCTCCACCGTGTACGGCGTGGGTGCGCGGCCTTGCTCAGGATCTGGCGCGGGTGGCGTTACCACCACCGGCTCAGCCTGCGGCGGCTTCACCGGCGGTAGCTCAGCGCTCGCGCAGCCGAAGGCGAACGCCAACAGGCCGGACAGCACCCACGCGCAGGGGCAGGCCGCCTCGCGCATCACTCCTCTTCGGCGCTCGCGCTCGCCTCGTTGGCGTAGATCGCCCCGCCGGCTTCACGGAAAGCGCCTGCGCGCTCATCCAAGCCTTTGGCGATGGCCTCCTCCTCCGAAAGACCGCGCTCGTTCGCGTACGCCGCGAGATCCTGCGTGATCTTCATCGAGCAAAACTGAGGACCGCACATCGAGCAGAAGTGCGCGCCCTTGGCTCCGGGAGCGGGCAGCGTCTCATCGTGAAATTCGCGCGCCTTGTCCGGATCGAGCGAGAGGTTGAACTGGTCTTCCCAGCGGAACTCGAAGCGCGCCTTCGACAGAGCGTTGTCCCGCGCTTGAGCGCCCGGGTGGCCCTTGGCCAGATCGGCCGCGTGCGCTGCGATCTTGTACGCCACCACGCCGTCGCGCACGTCCTGACGGTTGGGCAAGCCGAGGTGCTCCTTCGGCGTCACGTAGCAGAGCATCGCCGTGCCAAACCAGCCGATCATCGCGGCGCCGATCGCGCTGGTGATGTGGTCGTAGCCGGGCGCGATGTCGGTCACCAGCGGCCCCAAGGTGTAGAAGGGCGCCTCTTTGCAGATCTTCATCTGCAGATCGACGTTCTCTTTGATCTTGTGCATCGGCACGTGGCCGGGGCCCTCGATCATCACCTGTATGTCGTGCTTCCACGCGATGTCGGTCAGCTCACCGAGGGTCTCGAGTTCGGCGAACTGCGCGCGGTCATTGGCGTCAGCGATCGACCCGGGCCGCAGACCGTCTCCGAGACTGAAGGCCACGTCGTAGCGCTTCATGATCTCGCAGATGCGCTCGAACTCGGTGTAGAGGAAGTTCTCCTTGTGGTGATGCAAACACCACTTGGCCATGATGCTGCCACCGCGCGAAACGATGCCGGTGGTTCGCGTGCGGGTGAGCGGGATGTACCGAAGGAGCACGCCTGCGTGGATGGTGAAGTAGTCCACCCCCTGCTCGGCCTGCTCGATCAACGTCTCCAAGAACACGTCGATATTGAGGTCTTCGGCTTTGCCTTTCACCTTCTCCAGCGCCTGGTAAATCGGCACCGTGCCGATCGGCACCGGCGAGTTGCGAATGATCCATTCGCGCGTCTCGTGGATGTTCTTCCCAGTGGAAAGATCCATCACCGTGTCGGCGCCCCATTTGAGCGACCAACGCAGCTTGTCCACCTCTTCGGCGATCGACGAAGTGACCAGCGAGTTGCCGATGTTGGCGTTGACCTTCACCAGGAAGTTCTTGCCGATCACCATCGGCTCACTCTCTGGGTGCTTCATGTTGTTCGGCAGGATGGCGCGGCCGCAGGCAATCTCATCGCGCACGAACTCTGGCGACATGTTCTCGCGCAGCGCGACGAAGCGCATTTCCGCGGTGATCTCCCCGCGGCGGGCGTAGGCCATCTGAGTGCGGTTCTCGCCGTCGCGAGCGATGCGTGCGTTCACCCAGTCCTCCCGCAACTTGGGCAGGCCCGCCGCGAGCTCGGCCGCCGAACGACTCTCGAAATGAGGGCCTGTGGTGTCGTAGACGCGGAACGTCTCTTGTCCGGCGCAGACCGAGACTTCACGGAAGGGAACCCGAACGTCGCCGTCCTCGAGGTGGACGCGTTTGGACGCAGCGAATGGCCCCAGCGGCTCGAGCTCAACCGCTTTCGCATCAACCACGTTCAACGACTTCTTCGCATCCTTCTGCATCGTCTCTCCAAACAGTTCGGGTCGCGCTTGCGCGGGCTAGCGAAAGCGCGGGGACCTTATCACTTCGCCGCAACGTGGGCAGCTTTGTCCAGCGCTTCAAGGAAGCCGGGTTGGTCCGGGTGACCGCGAAACAGGATCAGGCCGTCGCCGCGCACGAGGAAGGTGGTGAATTGGTTGAGCCCGAGCGGACGTACCAACCCTTTCCCGTCGTCCCAGACAAGGTGCTCGTCAACGAAGTAGCTCTCCGCCCAGGAGGGATCCGCGGGCCTGAACGCCGACACGTTGACGACCGGTAGCTCCGGCAAACGGCGCGCCTTGGCCAGCGAGCGCCACGCCTCGAACTTGGGCATGCAATCAGCGCAGCGCTCGAGCCAAACGTTGAGCACGAAGGTTTCACCGAGCGGCAGCGAAACCGGCCGCGCGCCGGGCAACGTCACGCGCGGAAGTTGTCCATCCGTTACGAGTCGAACGGGGGGCTCGGGGGGCTCGGGTGGAGGATTCTCAAGGAGGCTGGCCGCCGGCACGTACTGATCGGCGATCACCCACGCTCCGCCACCTAAGCAGAGCACCGCCAGCACGCTGGCGAGCAAGTAGACGCGCCGCCCTCGCACGGGAGCGGGCTCCTGCGTCGTTTGGTAGCTCAACTTCGGGTCCGGCTCGACGTAGACCGGCAACGGCAGCGGCTGCACAATCGGAGCAAAAGGTGCAGTTGCAGCAACGCGCAACGCGCTTAGAAACTCCTCCGCGCTTTGGAAGCGGTCGACGGCATCTTTGCGTAGCGCCTTGCCAAAGAAGGTCTCAAATGGTTGCCCCAGCGCGCTGGCCAACTGAGCTATCGAGCGATGCGGTTTCGTGGCGATCGCCAGGAGTAGCAGCCGCTCATCTGGCTTATCGAAAGGCCACTCGGTGGTGAGCAGGCGGAACAGCAAGACCGCCAACGTCCAAAGATCGCTGCGAGCATCAGGGGCCGCACCAAGCGCATGTTCGGGACTCTGGAGCCGCAATGGGAACGACGAACCAGGCTGCGTGACGCAATAGTGCCCAGCGCGGTGCAACTCCGCTAGTTCGGAGAGCACAGGCTCCGTGAGCACAAGGACCTCGTCGGCAGCAAGCCTCGTAAGCAGCCCATTAGCGCGCTCGACCAGCGGCTCAAGCAAGGTGGGATTCAGCGTGCCTCCTCAGGGTGAACAGGCCCATTCCTGGGCATCCATCGCTTCGACGTCTTTACGATTCGAGTACAGGTAGGGCAGCGTTTGGCAGGGCGTGTACTCGATGTTGTACACCGGCCGGCCGAGACCCTCGTACGCCGAACACTCGTCGTACTCTTGGCACTGCTCGTTCTGGTACAGATCGACGTAGTCGAAGAACAGCTCGATCTTCTCGACCGCGTTCTTCTGCGAGACCAGAAGACCCCGTGCGCGAGCCGCCGAGAAGATGTCGATCACGTAGTCTTCGTGCCCCGCACGATCGATGTTGTCGATGTCGACCCCATCGCAGCCCTTTGCCACCGCGATATCGAGTCGGCCCTCCATCACCGCCAGGTTTGCCGGGTCATTGGGGTCCACCCAGTTCTCCCCTGGCCAGCCGTCCAGCGCCCCGGCCAAATTGCCGAAGTCCCCTGCGTCATCACGCCACTCTTCGTATTGCGACGAGAAGTAACAGACCATCTTTGCGCCCAAGCTCTTGCAGGTCTGAAGATCCGCGTCCGACGTGTCCAGCAGATCGAAGATCACGATGTCGCGCTCGGAGCACTTATCGAAGTCGAAGCTCTGCGTGTAGTTCAGATGGAACGTGGCGTAGGCCGGAAGACCGCCGCCGGTGCCGCCGCCCGTGCCACTGCCACCTGTAGTGGCGGCTCCGCCACTTTGACCACCACCGCTCGCTTGATTGCCGCCGCTCGCTTGATTGCCGCCGACGGAGCCGGCTCCTTGGTTCGTGGAGCCTGCGCCACCCGCACCGCTTTCCGAATCCGCACCCCCGCTCGGAGACTCGCTGCTCGGGCAGCCAGAGAGAGCAAGAGCAACCAGCCCAAGGCCGAGCGCAAGCCGTTTGAAGCCGTCCATTGCCGCGCATTATGGTCCGATTCGTGGCAGAGTGTGGGCCTCAATGTCGGCGCTCCTACGAAAGGCCCGTCCCTTCGCTCGCGCCCTATCGATGATGCTGGCGCTCAGCCGTTGCTCGCCAGCGAGCGACCTCACGAGCCTGGTACCGAGCACGACTGACGGCAGAGCCCCCAGCCCCACAACCTCGACAATGGAGGCCGCTGTCCCGACTTTTTTCCGCGAGCAAGTCGTGGACGTCGTCGTGCGGAACGGTTCGCTAATCGATGGCAGCGGTTCGCCTGCACAGACCGCCGACGTCGTGCTCGAGGGAGACCGGGTGCTGTTCGTTGGCGCGGTTGCGCGCGAGCAGAAGGCGCGCCTCGACGTGGACGCCAGCGGGCTCTGGCTAGCCCCCGGCTTCATCGATCTTCACAGCCATCAAGCGCCTTTCACCGAAGCGCCGCAGCTGCACGCCATGGGCGTTACCACGGTCGTGCTCGGGCAGGACGGGGAGAGCCCCGCTCAAGATATTGGCGCTTTTCTCGACTCAGTCCACCGCCGCGGTAGCGCGGTCAACATTGCCACCTTGAGTGGCCACAGCTCGCTGCGAGCCGAGCTGGCCCGCGGCGAGGAAAAGGGCCGCAAGGATGAAACCGGCGTGGAGCGAGCAGCATCGCTCGCCAGCTTGGTGCGGCGGGATCTCGAGCGCGGGGCTTTCGGCCTCTCGCTCGGCCTGGAGTACGACGGCGCACGCGGCACCGATGCACAAGAACTGAGCGCCGCGCTCGAGCCGGTGGGCAAGGCCAAGCGCGTGGCAATGGCGCATCTGCGCAGCGAAGACGATGACCAAGTCGACGCCGCGTTGGCTGAGTTCTTGGGTGCATGCGAACATTCAGGAGCGCGTGCGCACGTTGCCCATTTGAAGGTCGTCCTTGGGCGGGGACAGGCCCGAGCGGAGTCGCTGTTGCAGCAGCTGGCCCAGGCGCGTGCGCGCGGCCTCGAGGTCAGCGCCGATCTCTACCCGTATACGGCCAGCTACACGACCTTGGCGATTCTGTTTCCACCCAGCGCCCGTCCGCCGAACGACTACAAGCGCGCGCTTCGCAAACAGCGCGCCGCCATTCGCGAGCACCTGCGAGCTCGGGTCATCTCACGAAACGGCCCTGAAGCTACCGTTTTCGGCCCCGGTCGCTACCAAGGCAAGACGCTCGCCGAAGTCGCTGCGGAAAGGCGCCGACCCTTCGAGGACATCTTGCTCGGACTCGGACCGTACGGCGGCGAGGCTGCTTACCACGTTATGGACGAGGAGGTCGTATTCCGACTCGCGCGCGATCCCTTCGTCGCCTTCGGCACCGATGCTAGCGGCGAGAGTTCGCACCCGCGCAGCCATGGAACCTTTGCGCGCGCGCTCGGACCGCTCGTGCGCGACGCCAAGCTGTTCTCGCTCGAAGAGGCTGTGCGCAAGTCCAGCGGGCTGAGCGCCTCGCTCTTGGGCTTGGCTGACCGCGGCCAGCTCCAAGCCGGAAAGGCGGCTGATCTGGTGGTATTCGACGCGACGCGAATCACCGATCGCGCCGACTTCATCGAGCCCCACCGCCACGCTGAGGGAGTCCTGCACGTGTGGGTCAACGGGCAATTGGTGCGTCGAGACGGTAAACCGGTCGCGTTTGGGAAAGCGCCCGGTCGCGCGCTACGTCCCGCTCAGAAGCTCTGACTGGCGAAGCGAAACAGAAGATACGTCGGATTCTCGGTGGTTGGGTCGAGCACGATGGCGCCGTCCGAGTTGTTGTCGTTTCGATGAATCAGATGAGCGCTACTCGCGAACTCGCCTCCAGAGCTAACGGCGAAAA
This sequence comes from uncultured delta proteobacterium, assembly GCA_903892415.1. Classification (GTDB taxonomy): domain Bacteria; phylum Myxococcota_A; class Polyangia; order Polyangiales; family Polyangiaceae; genus Xiheicaenibacterium. Next base: position 47,303 of record CAITIQ010000057.1, read on the forward strand.
CCGAGATCGGCGCGCCCAACTCGATCCCCGCCGAAATCTGCTCGATCATCGCCGGCAAGGCGAGCTGCTGAAACGCAGGGCTGTGAACGTCTAGATCCGTGGGGTACTCGAGCGTGAGGTCGGTGTGCCAACCCTCTGACCACGAGGGCCCTATCAAGGCGGCCGACTTCTGGCCGAAGGCTACGTCAGCGATGTTGACCACCATGCGGTAGACCGCACCGTTCATCGCGACCTGGAGCACGAGGTGATCGTCGTTGACGAGCGCACACTGGGTGTCCTCAGGTGCGACCACAGCAACGACAGTCCCGTCCAGCCGGCCGAAGCTATCGGTAAGCGCATCGCCGAACTGATTCGCGCAGTCCTTGGCCTTGTCCACCGCAACTCCGCCGCCACCGCCTTCGCTCGCTGCACCGCCTTCGCTCGCGCCGGCCGAACCGAGTCCACCAGCGCCACCGCCCCCGTCGGCGTTGCTCTCAGAGCCGCAACCCAAGCTCGAGAGCGCCAGAAGAACGAGGGACGTGCTCCAAGACACCATCGAACTCAGCTCACGATCCCGGCGACGGTCTCTTTCAGTTTACGCAAGATCGAGGGCAGCACCTCGAGGGTGAGCGACCGCTTCTGGCCCTGCTCTTGGTACTGGAGGGTCAACGTCACCACCGGCAGGCGCAAGCCGCGTCCGTGGTTCGACTGGGTGACCATGTTCAGACGCCAGGAAACGTCGGTCAGTACTTTGCCGTGATCCATCAGCGTCTTGTGCGCGAGCTCCGCCTGGATCCGCTGGCGGGCAAGCTCGTAGTTGGAGAGCACCAGCGTGGAGATCACCGGGTCGTTGCCTGATAACTTCGCCAGGTCGTCGCCCAGAACCTCACGAGGCAAATCAAGAGCGGCCGCAAAGCGATAGACGGCACGCATCGAGCTGGCGGCGCGCGATAGCTGAGCCGGTTCCAGGCCCAGTCGCTGGGCGTGCGCCTCGATGATCGCGCCGGCGTCGGGGGGCGGAGGATCGACCAACACCGCTTCCACCGCCTTCCACAAACCGGCCTGGGCATCACCCGGTAGCGCGCTGATCGACTTGAGATCGCGCGCGAGTTCAGCAGGGGCAGGTGCTCCCTCGAGGCAGGCAAGCAGCGGGGGATCGCTCATTGCCTCGATATGCACCCAAGCGCCTTAGGGCGGCAAGCGGGAGCCGCAGTGTTGCAGTGCAGCATCAGCGCTTGTTGCGTTTACCTCGCAACTCCCGACGTAGCTCCTCCAGCTCGTTGCGCAGCGAAGCTACGTCGGCCGCGTCGGCTGGAGTTGGCGGCGCCGACGGCGGCGGCTCACCCCAAAAGGGAATTGCGCCCATCGCTCGCGCCAACGCGTTGGTGGCGGTAAAGGGCACGTTCGCAAACGGCACGTAGGGCGATATCGCCTGGGCCCCGGACTTGGCGGTCAAGTACATCTCGAGCGCGAACGATACGTAACGGCTGAAAAAGTCGCCCAACGCGTCATCTTGCATGCGGATCAGGCGCGCTAGCAGCGGCACCGGAAGCAGCCTCGCGGCCTGGGTTTCGAGTACGATTTGCACCAGCGTGGCCTGCGTAAGGTCTTCGCCGGTCTTGGCGTCCACGACTCGCACATCTTTGCCGCCCTTGACCCGTTCGGTCAGCTCATCGAGCGTGATGTAGCAGCTCTCCTCGGTGTCATAGAGCCGTCGATTCGAGTACTTCTTGACGGTGGTGACGCTCATTCGTAGTCGCTGTCGTCGCACGCTCGGCAACGCGCCGCAACACACTGTCTCACGCCCTGCGACCTGAGCGATCAGCGCCGTTCGGGCCAACTTGACAGCGTCCCGAGCCCAGCGCATACACGGTTCTTCGCCGAATTGCTGCAGCGCAACACGGCCGGAAAGAAGTACATGACACAGCAGGCTCGCACGTGGTTCCCATCATCGGCAGGTCCCCTCACACTTGCGCGGCCGGCGAATAGCGTTCGCCCCGCATATCGAGCCGCTCGGTTGAAGGCGCTGCTGCTCGGACTCGCTCTGGTGGGCCTGTCGGCCTGTGCGGCGGGCGAGCCCTTTGGCGGTACCTGCGAGGTCGGTGCGGACTGCGAAAGCGGCGCTTGCAATGACGGCATGTGCGTCAACGTTGAAGGCGGTTCCGGGGGCGCCTCGTCGAACGGCGGCAGCGGCGGGGACGGCGGCAGCGGTGCCACGGGTGGTGGTGGTGAGCAGGCCGGCGGAGCGGGTGGTACCGGCGGCAACGGGCTGTGCAGCCCGAATGAAGACGGCACCATCACGCGTGAGGAAATCCCGCTCGCAGCTGGGCTCGACGCCAAGTTCCGCGTCGCCACCGGCGTCACGCTCTCCACGGCCAGCACCCTGGTAGACGGCAAAGAGACGTGGGACTTCTCTGGAGCGCTGCCGGGCGATCACGGCGTCCTGCTCGAGACGCTGCCGCTGGCGGGGACGTGGTACGCAGACGTCTTTCCCGGAGCTAGCTACGCTTCTCGTCTGTCGGACACCAGCGAGCTGATCGGCGTATTCGAGATCACCGAGGATGCTTTGCTCCTTCGCGGGGTCGTCTCCCCTGAAGACGGCGTGACGCGCACCGAGCTCGAATATGATCCGGCGGTCAAGGTGCTGGCTTTCCCGCTCGAGGTTGGCAACACCTGGAGCACCAACACGAGCATCAGCGGCTACGCCAGCGGCGTGCTCAGCTTCTACAGCGAGAGCTACGAATCAACAGTGGACTCGCGCGGTGACGTCGTGACTCCCTTCTCCACCTTTGACGCCTTGCGCGTGCGCATCGACTTGACGCGAACCATCGGCGCGCTGGTCACCACGCAAAAGACCTTCGCCTTCGTCACCGAGTGCTTCGGCACCATCGCGACGATCGACTCGGAGGCCAACGAGACCGGTGACGAGTTCGTTGACATCGCTGAGATCAAGCGGCTGGCACCTTGATTCGTCGTCGTTTCATCAAGTCGTGCGCGGGCCTGGCCGCTGCGCTGTCATCCGCGAGCTGCGTCGAGTTTCACCGCGGGCCGCTGGCAGGCGCGCCCAAGGGAGCCACCTTCGCCAAGCTGCGCGGGGCGAACATCCACTTCGTCGATGAAGGCCAAGGGCCCGTCGTGGTGCTGATCCACGGCTTCGCTTCGTCGATGGGCGCCTGGGCGGGAATTCGAAAGGCGCTAGCCGGCAAGTTTCGGGTGATCGCGCTGGACCTCAAGGGCTTCGGTTGGAGCGATCGGCCGGAGGGTGATTACAGCCCCAAGGCGCAAGCCGAGATCATCCTCGATCTTTTGGATGAGCGTGGTGTGGACAGCCCGGTCGCGCTCGTCGCCCATTCGTGGGGCTCGTCGATCGCGCTGCAAGTTGCGCTGCTTGCTCCGGACCAGATCGAGCGAATCGCACTCTACGACGCTTGGGTCTACGACGACCAGCTGCCCAACTTCTTCCGTTGGGCGCGCGCAGACGGCCTCGGCGAGGGGCTCGTTGGCGCCTTCTACAACGAGCGCTCCGACGAGAAGATGGCCTCGGCCTTCTACGACCGTAAGTACATCACCGAGGAGCTGATCGAGACGGTGGAAGATCAGCTCTCGCGCCCCGGGACCAAGGCCGCAGCTCTCGCCGCCATCCGTGGTCAGCGCTTCGACGAGGTGGAGGATCGCTACAAGACGATCGACAAGCCCACGCTCTTGCTCTGGGGGCGTGAAGACAAGGTGACCACCCTGCCCTTTGGCGAGCGGCTGGTGAACGAGTTGCCGCAAGCCAAGCTCATCGTCTACCCGCGTTGCGGCCACTTCCCGATGATCGAGGCGGTACGGCCCTCCACGCGCGACCTGCTCGCGTTCTTGATCGAGATGAAGGCGCCGGTCACCAAACCCGCGAGCGAGAAACCAGCGCCCGAACCAACGCCGCTCGAACCAAAAGACAACCCGGAGCAGCCCGCGCCGGGTTCGGACACGGAGCCGCGCCAATGAAGCGACGCTACCTCTTTGCGCTGGTTCTGGCCGCGGCGCCGGTCGACGCGGCGCTCGCATCGGGCCTTACCGATCACGGTGAAGATCTCGAGGCGCCGGGCTCGTTCATCCAAGTCTCGGGCTACACCCGAACGCGCGGCTCGCTCTTCCACAACCTGGATCTCGACCGCGGCCCCACGCCTTCCGGGGAGATCCTGTTCCCGGTCTCCCTTTCGGATCCGACCGAGCAGCTGCTCACCGCCTTCGACACGCGCATCCGCACCGACGTGAGCCTCTATGCGCCTTGGGGCGGCATGGCGGTCAAGGTTCGTCTCGATACGCTCGACAACGTCTTGCTCGGTAGCATGCCGGAAGGCATCCCGTCGGCCTCGACCAGCCAACGCTCCGACGAGCCGCTGTTCAAGCTACGGCGCGCCTACGCTGAGCTGCTCACTCCCTTCGGACTTCTGGCCTTTGGTCGCATGGGCCAAGACTGGGGGCTCGGCATGTTGGCCAACGGCGGGGACGCGCTCGACGCCGACAGCGGGGACTCGGCCGACCGCATCGCCTTCGTCACGCCGCTCGTCGATCATCTGTTTGCCATCGCCTACGATTTCACCGCCGCAGGCGCTCCGGTGGAGCATCGCACAGGCTTCCGGGCGATCGACGTCGAGCCCAAAGCCATCGCGCACACCTTGACCTTCGCTGTCTCCCGTTGGCGCGGTCCGGAAGCGCGCGCACGTCGCAGCGCCGCCGGCAAGGTCACGCCCGAATACGGCGCCTTCGCCTCCTACCGCTTCCAGGACTCCGACATCCCCGCGACCTACCTGCCTGTCGCCCAACCAATTCCGCTCGAGGCAGGACAAGTCATGGCGCGCGGCTACGAAGCGCTGGCTTCGGATCTTTGGTTGCGATTTGAAGGTAGGAACTTCCGCATCGAGGCGGAGGCTGCGTACCTGCATGCATCTGTCGAGCAACCGAGCTTGATTCCGGGCGTGCTCTTCCGCGAGCCAGTCACCTCCAACCAATTCGGAGCAGCGTTGGAGACAGAGTTCGGCGATGATCAGCGGCGCTTTCTCGGGGGCCTCAACGCCGGCTTCGCCAGCGGGGACGCCGCACCGGGCTTCGGAGCGATCCTCAAAGCTGGGGACGTCGCTCCGGTGGCTGGAGACCTCGACGGTCCGCAGGCGAACCCGCCCTTCGATAGCGAGGTCAACAACTTCCGCTTCCACCCCGACTACCGCGTGGATCGCATTCTTTTTCGCGAGATCATTGGCACCGTAACCGACGCGATCTACCTCAAGCCGCACCTCAAGTATGACCTGATCACCGACATCGGCGGCAAGCTCAGCGTGGGCCTCGCGGGCGTGCTCTCGTTCGCCGCAAAGTCCGAGTCCACTCCCGGCCAAGCTGGCTTCCTCGGCTTTGAGATCGACCCAACCATCTCCTACGTGAGCGACGTAGGCTTTCGAGCCGATCTCGAACAAGCCACCTTGCTCCCAGGCGCTGGCTTGGACAACGTAGAGTTGAACCTTGCGTCGAAGCCCGCACAACTTTGGCGGCTACGTCTTTCTTACGTCTTCCGAGGACCTTGATCATGAAGCAACGTTGGTTGAGCCTCATCCTTTCACTCAGCGCAATCACCGCGTGCGGAGACAACCTCACGCTGCCGCCCGACCGGGACCCGGCGAGCGACCCTGATCCGCCGGTGCTCTCCTGCATTCCGAACCTCGACGGCAAGATCGAGCGCAAGGAGCTCGAGGTCGCAGCGGGGGTTCCCGTTCGCTACGTGATCTCACCCAGCGGGGAGACGCGTGAGGTAGATCTCTCCGGCACCGAGGAAGAGGGCGAGCTCATTTGGGACTTCTCCACCGACTTCGCTGACGACGAGGCGCTCACCGTCACCGCCAGCACTTTGGAAGGCAAGTGGTACGCGGCTGAGTTTGCAGACGGTGCTTTCGTGACCCCGTTCAACAAGAGCGGCAGCCTCGAGTCGATCGGGCTCGTCAGCGACGGCGGACTGCTGCTGCTCGGGATCGCCTCGGCTGAAGAGGCCCCAGAACAAGGGCAAACCTTGCTCGTGTACAACCCGCCGATCACCGTGTTGCAGTTCCCGGTGGAGGTCGGCCAGAGCTTCGTGTCGAGCGGTCAGATCGAGAACGGGATGACGCTGGGTCTGCCCTATGCGGGCAAAGACACGTACGAGGTTTCGGTGGACGCTGTGGGCCGCATCGATCTGCTGCAGCTGACCTTCGAGCAGGTCCATCGCGTTCGTACCAAGGTGACGGTGGAACCAGCTGTCGGCGCCGCGGTGGTTCGGCACCAGACGTCCTTTTTCTCAGAGTGTTTTGCCGAGGTCGCTCGAGCAACGAGCGCTGACGGAGAGAGCTCGGCTGACTTTTCCCAGGCAGCGGAGCTGCGCAGACTGGGTTTCTGATCACCTGCTGGAGACGCGTATGTGGAACAAGTTCAAAGACGTTTTCAACAAGTGGGAGACGAGCACTGCGAAGCGCGTCGAGGACGCGTTGAAGAACCCACTGGTGCTCGAGCCAGCTGGTGCGCTGCTGACCACGGTCATGCGCACCAAAGCGCGCGCTGACCGCGCGGTCGCCTCGGTTTGGGGCGTCGTAGGGCTGCCGACCAAGCGCGACCAAGAGCGCACGTTGCACGCGCTCAATCAAATCCAGAGCCGACTGCTCGATCTCGAGGAGCAGCTCGCTGCCGCCAACGACCGCACCAAGCCGAACGCCTGAACGAGGGACCCTCATGCTGGATCTAACGCGTTACGAGACGATCAAACCCGCCCCCCGCGCCGTCTTCGACCGACTAGCAGAGCGCGCCTCTCGCGTGCGCTATATGGTCCCCGACGGCCAGGATTGGCGCGCTGTAACCTGGGCCCGCTATGCGCGGATGATCCGCCAAGTGGCCTCGTTCCTCGCCGGCGCTGGCATGGAGCCGGGAGAGCGTGCCGCCATCTTCGCGACCAACTCGGTCGAGTGGATGGCCTCAGCCATGGGCGTGCAATCGGCGCAGGGCGTGATGGTGCCGATCTACCCGGCCAGCACCGCCAGCCAAGCTGGCTACGTAGTCAAACACTGCGACGCCGCCTTCGTTTTCGTCTCGACCAACGAGCTCTTCTCACGCGTGCTTAGCGCCTGGGAGGACTACAGCACCGTACGTCGCTTCGTGCTGATGGATGATCGCACCACCGTTGAGGGCGCGCTCAAGTTGCTGAAGGACCAAGGCAAACCAGCGCCCTCGCTCGACGACGTCGAGCAACGCACGCTCTCGTTCGAAGCGGTGCTCGCGCGTGGCAAGGCCTTCGACGAGGAGGCGCCGGAGGCGTTCGAGCAGCGTCTGCACGGCATCTCCTTGGACCGCCCAGCCTTCATGCTTTACACCAGCGGCACCACCGGCAACCCCAAGGGCGTTCCGCTGACGCACAACAACGTCGGCCACAATGGGCTCGATTGGATGCGTTGCTTCGCGCCGCTGCTCGAGGAAGAAGCGATCGACGTGTTGTGGTTGCCGATGAGTCATATCTTCGGCTTTGGTGAGTCGTGCATCGGAGACTCGCTCGGCTGGACCACGTACATGGGAGATCCGGCCAACGCGCTCGCCAAGCTGGTTGAAGTCCGTCCCGACGTGTTCTTCAGCGTCCCGGCCTATTGGGAGAAGCTGGCGGTCAACGCCATGTCCCAGCCCGATGAGGCCAAGCAACGCGCCAAGCTCGCCGCCATCACCGGTGGTCGCTTGAGCTTCTGCCTCTCCGGCGGCGCCGGACTCAAGCGCGAGGTGAAGGAGTTCTTCTACAAGAACGGGCTGCTCATCCTCGAGGGTTACGGCCTCTCCGAGTGCTCCCCCACCCTCACCCTCAATCGGCCGGCCGAGTTTCGCTTTGATACCGTCGGCAAGCCCCTGCCCTCGGTTGAGCTGCGGCTCGAGGAAGACGGGGAGATCCTCGCCCGCGGGCCCAACGTCTTCGCCGGCTATCACAAAGAGGAGGCCGCCACCAAAGACGCCTTCACCGAAGACGGCTGGTTCAAGACCGGAGACATCGGCCGCTTCACCGAAGACGGCTTCTTGCAGATCGTCGATCGCAAGAAGGAGATCTTGTGCACGGCGGGCGGCAAGAACGTCGCTCCAGCGAACATTGAGCTGCGCTTCGCCGATGAAGCGCTGGTGTCCCATGCCGTCGTTTACGGCGACAACAAGAAGTACATCGTGGCCGGCATTTGGCTCGACGCTGAAGCGATCGCCGCCCGACTTGCGCAAGACGGAGTGGACAACGGCGGGCGCGCCGAAGCGATCGAGAAGCTGGTCTCCGAGGCTGTGGAGCGGGTGAACCAAGAGCTCGCGAAGTACGAACAGATCAAGCGCTTCTGCGTGATGGAGGTTCCGCTCACCGTCGCGGGCGGCCACCTCACCAGTACGCTCAAGGTACGTCGCAAAGAGGTGTGGAAGTCGTTCGGTCGCGAGTTTGAGGCGCTGTACGAGGCTGGCTCGTGATCGGGCGCGTTGCCGCGCTGGCCAAGCGCTTCACCAAGCCGATGCCGCAGGTGGGCCAAACGCCTGCCGACGTCGTGTTTAGCGAAAACAAGTGGCAACTCTTGCGCTACCGCGCGCGGCCCGAAGGCCTCGCTTGGAAGACGCCTGTGCTGCTGATCCCGTCGCTGATCAATCGGCACTACGTGCTCGATCTGATGAAGGGCAAGAGCTTCGTCGAATGGCTCGTCGGTCAAGGCTTCGACGTCTACTGCATCGACTGGGGCACCCCCTCATCGGAAGACCGTTTTCTGACCTTCGAGGACATCGCCGACCGCTACATCGCCCGCGCGTTGCGCGTGACCTGCCGCACCGCCGGAGCGGAGAAGGCCCACACGCTAGGCTACTGTTTGGGCGGAACGCTGGCGGCGATTCATGCAGCCGTTCACCCCGAGCGGATCGCGAGCCTCACCCTGCTCGCCACGCCGATCGCCTTCCACGATGAAGGTATGCTCTCACTCTGGACGCGAACCAAGGCCTTCGACGTGAAGGCTTTGGTGGACGCCACAGGCAACGTGCCCTGGCAGATCCTGCAGTCGGCCTTTCAGATGCTGCGCCCGACAGCGCCTGCCTCCAAGGCCGTGAGCATGTTGGACCGTGCTTGGGACGACGAGTTTTTGGACGGCTTCTTCGCGCTCGAGACCTGGGGCAATGACAACGTTAGTTTCCCCGGCGCGAGCTACCGCAAGTACATCCAAGAGCTCTATCAAGCAGACGGCCTGCTCAAAGGCACCTTCTCCCTCGGCCCCCACCCGGTGCGGCTGGAGTCGATCAAGGTGCCAACCCACGTCGTCACGTTCGAACACGACGCGATCGTGCCGTGGCAGAGCGCGGCCGTGCTGATGGACCACATCGGCGCAACCGACAAACACCGGCTGCATCTCGCTGGTGGTCACGTTGGCGCGGTGATTTCGAAGAAGGCGGCCAAAGGGCTTTGGCCAGCGATGGCGAACTTCTGGTCGAAGCGAGATGCGGCTAGCCCGCAAGCTGCGGCTCTACCCGAGCCTTCTGCAAAGAGCGGCGTCCCCAGCCAGGCCAGCGTTCCCAACGTCGCAAGTTGAGCGTTGCTAGCGGCCCGTAAGCGCTACCTGCCTCTCTGGCGGTCTCACGTCTTGAGACCGCCTACGGTAGGCGCCGAAGGCGTCAGTTCTTAGTGCCCAGCGGCGGCCGGTGCATATTTGTTAAGTACGAGCTGTTCGTGAATATCCACGCCCTTCGCGTGGAGCCGCACGGTCTCTATCGTGTGTGGATCGGCGTCTGCGCAGCCGAGCACGACGAAACCCAGCTCCGAAAGGTAGAACAGGTCCGGCTCGAGCGCCTTTTCGATGCCTGCGGCCTTCATCTCGCTGCGTAGCGTCTCGAGCGAGACCGGTCGGAAGGCTGACTTCTGCCAGTGCCCGTAAAGGACGGTGAACAGTGTCTTGCGCACCGACCAGTCGAAGCGTTGCGGCGTCGGGCCGTGAAACACTGGAGCACCGACAGCGAACAGCGGGCGGCCAAGCAGCGGGTTGAGCAACGCACCAAAGGCGAGCCAAAGACCGATCAACCCGAGCCCCAGGGTACAAGCGAGGATCGGCATTTCCATCGCCTTGGTGTGGGTCACGCTGCGGATGATGCGGAACACGAACAACAGGTCGATGTCGACCAGGAACAGGAACAACATCTTGGCGAAGTGACCAAAGCCCCAGGTCAAGCCGACGAAGATGAGCAGCAGGGCTACTTCTACCGCGAGGCCGACCGCATGGTCCGGCACGCGACCTTGGGACAAGCTGTAGAAGCTCCAAGCGTTGATGGCCCACAAGAAGGAGAAACAGGTGAACACCGTCCCGCCGAAGCTGTTCTTGTTGCCGAACATCATCAGGCCGGCGAGCAGCTGGCAGCCGCCACCAAAGAGCAGCGCGTAAACGGCCGCGCTACCAAAGGCCGAGGCGGTCAGGGCCTGACCCGCACCAATCGGCACGAGCGCAGCACACGCGATGGTCAGGCCAAGGAGCCCGAGTGGCGCGGGGTTTCCGAAACGATCGCTCGAGGGCCCAAAGAGTTCATAGCGTTCCAGCATGGCGCGCTGTGCAGTGCAACACGCTTAACCCGACGTCAAGGCTCGATAGCCCAAAACCAAGGGTCAATCATGTTGCGCCGCAGCATGAGCGACGCTCAGGAGGAACAGTTAAGGTTTAACTTTAACTGTGACCAGCACCTTGGAGTTGGCCTTGGCGCCCTCCACCGCAAGGTCTTGAAGCGAACTAAGGAAACACTTCGCCACGCGCGGCTCGAGAAAGAGCGTCTCCTTGGGGATGCCGTAAGCAACCTTCGACGCATTGTCGAGGTTCAGCTCCACGGTGAGCTCGCCCTTCAACTTTTCGTCGCGATTGACCCGAGCACCGAGGCACTTACGCAACTTCTCGCTGCTCGCCTTCTCAAGCGCCTTGAGCGCAGGCGCGAGGGCCTTGTCCTCGCTGGATAACGCGACGTTGCCATCCGGCTTTTCCTCTGCCAGCTCGAACGGCATCACCCAGTGCTCCGAGGCCACGTCGGCGTTCACGCCACGCTTGTCCCACGTCGCGCTCATCAGCAGCTTCTTGCTGGCCGCATCGACGTCAGCGAGCACCTTGCACGCATCGAGGGCGCCGTTGCGACAACGTTCACCGTCCGCCTTCAAGGACTCCAGGTTCGACTTCGCATAGGAGGGGCACTTGAAGGTCTGCGCTGCAACCCGAAGCTCGGGATCGCCGGATTGGCGGCAATAGTTCTCGAACACCTTGGGTACGCGCTCCCAGTCATGAACGATCGCGAGGAGCACGGCCGAGCGACAGGTCCAGCGACCGAAGCGAGTGCAGGCTTTGTCGAGCGCGTCGAGCTTCCACTTGGGATCCCGAGCTGCGTCACGCACAGTTTGGCAGCTGGTCTCGTTACCGCCCCCGCAGGTAACCGCGAGCACGTCGAGATGGCCCTCGCTCTTGGGATCGCTCGTCTGAGCCACAACGTCGCAACACTTCGCGTCGTTGTCTTTGCAGCGCGTGAGCGCGTCCGCCAACGGGAGCGTCGAACAAGCTGGCGGAGGCGCGCTGGCGGAGGCGGAAGCTGCTGAAGGATTGTTCTCGCCGCAGCCAGTGATCAGGGCCAGCAGGGAGAACACACAAAGGGTTGAAACAGGACGTCGAGTACTCACGGGCGCGACGATAGCCGAGGTTGCGTGGGCTGGCCCAAGTTGCGTGCTGCAAGAACTTCGCCGCAGGTGCGCCGCGCCTTGCGGTATCAGGCGATTACCCGTAGGGTGCCACAACTCACCTCACGTCTCCCTGCACGGACAGACGCCTCTCGTCTCTCGGGATCGCGACTCGCTTTGCTGAGTTTCGTCTCGTGAATCGAGAGAGAGAACGCAAGATTGTCCGCGCATCCACCGGAGCTACTTACGCCCAAGCAGGTCGCTGAGCGAGCTGGGGTTGATTGGGCGCGGCAACAAATCGCCGCCATCGTCGCCGAGCACCGCATCGTGCGAGGCGGCTGGCCAGGGACGATCCGGGAGGCCCGCGCTCGCGTTGAATCGTCGTTGCGCCGGGAGCATCCGGCGCTCGTAAATTTCAAAGAAATCGAGGAGGCGGTGCATGTGGCCTACGCTGCAGCCCGTCGCACTTGGCTGTCCAACCAACAACCCGAAGAGGACGAGCACGAGCTCGGCGACTGAGCCTTCTCGTTCGACCAAACCATGGCTTTTCACCGAAAAACTTCCGCAGTAGCCCTTCGAACCGCCGAACGTAAAGACCGCGAGGCCGCTGCGCCTCGGCTCACGACCGAGGTGCCCAAGTTGGTCACGCTCGACATCCAGTTCGTCGAGCAAGCCTCCGAGGCCGCCCAACCGGTCACCTACATGCGCCGTGTCGTGGTCGCTGCAGCTCCCGCGCTCTTCGAGGTGGGTTGCGGCGACTCCTCGTGCAAAGGCGGAGGTCACGATCTGACGCACAGCATTCTGCGTGACCTCAAGGATAGCCGTGAGGCCTTCACCGGCGAGGACGCCTGCTACGGATCCGTGGGTACTGCTCCGTGCCGGCGCGTGCTCAAACACATCGCCACGGCGACCTACCGCTGACGTTGGGGCGTCAGCCCGACGCCGTCGAGCGTGATGCCGCCGGGCAGCCGCACCTCACCCGTCCGTACGAGTGCCGCTTCACCGTCGCGGCTGATGCCAAGCTCGTGGGTCACGCCCTTGCCGAAGCTGCGTTCGCCGACCAAGGTGGCCCGGCCGTGATGCGCGAGAGCTCCAGCGAGGACCTCTGCGCTCGAGGCAGTCTGCGCGCTCACTACAATGGTGAGCGGCTGCTCGAAACATGGACCACCGTGCGTTTGCAGCGACCTGGAATCCCCATCCTCCTCGAGCAGCTCCGCGACGACGAGCCCCTCCGCCAGGAATAGACTGGCGAGTTCCACCGCAGCTTCGAGACTGCCACCGGGTGACTGCGACAGATCCAGCACCAGCCTGTCGATGGGCCCTGCGCGCCGAATCGCTACCTCTACTTCGTGAGCGGCCGCTTCAGTGATCACGCCAAGCTGCAACGTGAGCTCACCGCTCCGCAAGCTTGCAGCGCGGACCGAGCCGCCAAGTTGACCGAGCGCCACGTACTCAGCCTCCGAGAGCACTCGCGTCTGCCTGGGATCGACCTGCCTGGGATCGACAGCGCCGGTGTTCACGAAAGAGTACGTCACGTTCGGTGCGCTCGGGACGATCACTGCGCCCACCGGGCAGTTCATATTGTTGTGCGTGGTCAGACTGCCGAGATGGATGGCCGGCATCCCATCGACGAAGACGTTGAAGCTCCCGAGCGTGTAACGCTGAGCCATCTTCACCATCGGGTGGGCGCTGCCCGCTTCATCCCCGGAGGTCATCGGGATCGAGCTGACCAGGTTCAACGCGTTCATCATGTTGACCTTCACCGACGCTGAGAAGGGCGATGCCTGCGCGTTCATTGCGATGTTCGGGTAAGGAACGGGGATCGGAGACGGCGCCGCTGGGGTCAAGCAGGTGTCGGGGAAACCGAGCGATTGGCCGGGGCCACGATTGGATGCAGGGAGCATTTCAGAGCCTCTTTCAGCCGAGGAAAATCTCTTTGCCGTTGATCGTTACCTTGCCCTCAGACAGCGTCCGCGCGTTCTTGGCCACAAGCTGGCTCGTGCCTTCCACCAGCGTGTGCTGCTCCCCCGCCCTAACCGAAAGCAGCTGGCGCACCGTCTTTCGCACCGAGTCGAACACCTCAGTCACGCGGCCCGCCACGGTATGCAACCTGTCGGCGCGGACCTCGACACTCGGCGCGTCGAGCGAGATGCTTGTTTGCGAGGAGAGCTCCAGCTTGCCGTCGGTCGCAAGGCTGACGTCGCCCTTGAGCGCAAGTCGCGTCTGGCCGTTGCCGCTGAGCACGCCAGTGACGTACGCGCTGGTCGCGTCTCCGAGCAGCAGCAACTCGTCTCCGAGCGCCGCTTCGTAGCTCAACGGGAGCGCCATCCGTGCGAACAGCTCGCGGCCGTCAGGAAGCTGCAAACGAACACCGTGCGCCTGCACCTCGATCACGCGGCCCGGGGAAAGCCACGTGCCTGGGCCGCCGGCCGCAACGGACGCTTTCGACAGGACCGTCTTGCCGACTTCGACAGCGCCGGAAGGTGATTCGTCTTCGTGCTCTTTTCTAAGGACGTTGGCCATCGTGCTTCTTTCTAGGTGATTCGCAGTACGAACGGGTGAGCAAGCCCAAGGCTAAGCGGGGCGAGGGCCCGTAGGCGGTTGCCAGTTGTCTGCGCGCAGACGACCTTCATCGGTGCCTCGAACAGCGACCAAATTCGTTCCAGCCATCACTGCACCTCGGTCGATGAAGGCGTGAAGGTTGGCCGACGAAAGATCAGCCGACGAAAGATCGGCGGCTGCAAAGTTCGCCTTCGAGAGGTCCGACCGATTCATGCGAGCCGAGTGGAAGTTTGCCTTCTCGGCCTGGGCATCGACCCAGAGCGACTCGCGCAGATCGGCACCGGCGAAGTTGGCGACCATCGCCTGCGCCGCGCTGAAGGTGGCATAGCGAAGCTTGGCCTTGGCGAACTTGGCGCCCTCCACATTGGCTTCGCCAAAGAAGGCCGCCTTACCATCGACTTCGCTGAAGTCGGCTTGCTGCGCCTTGCACGACTTGAGGTTCGCCTGACGCAGGTCTGCGCGGACAAACTTTGCTCGGAGCAGGTTGCAGTCGGAGAAGTCCGAGCCGAACAAGTTGCTCGCGGTGAAGTCGGCTTGAGCGAGGTCCATGCCCTTGAACGAGCACTTCTTGAAACTGCCGCCCGCAAGCTGGATTCCGCTGAGGTCCGTCTCGCCGAAATCCACGCTGTGAAAGGTGGCGCCGTCCAATTTCAGGTTCGAAAGCCGCGCGCCCTGCAGTTCCACGCCGTGCAACCGCGCGCGCGTCAGATCGGCGTCTTCCAGCGTCGCACCGTCCCAGACACACATCTCGACGTGCGTCGCTACGAGCTTGGCTCCCGTGAAGTCTGCTCCTGCGCAGGCGCAAAGCTGAAGGTGAAGGTTCGAGAGATCCACGGAGCGCAAGCGGGCCTCGCTGAGCACCGTCATCTTGAACCTGGCGCCTTCGAACGAGGCCCCCTCGAGATCCGCCTTTGCCAGCACGGTCATTTCGAGGTTTGCATTGCGAAAGAGCGCGTTCTTCAGGCTGAGCCCTTCGAAGACCGCGCCGGTGAGGTCCGCGTCATCGAAACAAAGGCTGACCGAAGGGCGCACGGCGAACTCCGGATCCCAAGCCGGTCGTTCACTGTCGGGCTGATCGCGGTCGGAGAGCCGCGCCTGTGAGAATACGCAATAGCGCAGCTTCTGCGGCAGCGAGGACTCGCGCAGGTCGGCGCTGGCGAAGATCACGCTATCGAGATCGGCGTCCTCGAAGGTTGCTCCGCGTAGTTCAGCCTGCGCCAACACCACCTCGTGCGCGTGGACCTTCCTGAACGACGCTCCCGACATCTTGGATTCGGCAAACACGCCACCGTCGAGCGTGGCGCCGTCGAAGCGAGTCCGCTCACAGGTGTTCTTCGGCATGCGGACCCGCGTCAAATCAGCGTTGGCCAGGTCTGCGTCGCTGAGGTTCGACTCCACGACGACAGCCTCGGACCAGGTAGTGCTCTTGAGATCCGCACCACTCAAATCGGCGCGAATCAGCCGCGCCTTACCGAACTTGGCCCCAGCGGCTTTGACGCCATTCATGCTCGTCGACTGCAGCGTCGCGCCATTCAACGATGCGCCTTTCAGGTTCGCTCCGCGCAGATCACAACCGTTGAAGGTGGAAGACCCCAAGTTGGCCTCACCGAGATCCGCGCCGGAGAAGTCACACTGAAAGAAGGAGACGCCGACCGCAGAGAGCCCAGTCAGGGTTGCATTGGGAAGGGCCGCGCCGATCACCATGCCAGGCGCAAGCGGCGTCTTCGTTTCGACAGCTCGCAATACGTCTTCCGCGTTCACGAGGCCTCCTCGGCGTTGCGAGTCGAATAGTTACAGCGCTCTAAGTTGGCTCCGGAAAAATTGGTATCCTGTCCGAAGGCTTCAACCAGCTTTGCATCGTACAAGTTGGCCTTCTGAAACCCCGCCTGTTCGAGCCGCGCCCGTGAGAGGTCAGCTCCGAGCAAGTTGGCGTGGTCAAAACGCGAACGCGAGAGGTCACTGCGATAGAAGCGCCCGAGGCTCAAGTCAGCGCCCCAGAATTCACACCCGCGTGCCTTTGCGCCTGAGAAATGCGACTTCGAAACCATCGCCAACGTGAAGTCCGCACCATCAAGCTCGGCGTTGATTAGGTTCATCCGCTCCCCGTGGGCCCGTACGAATTTGGCCCCACCGAAGTTGGCTTCTTGCGCCGAGATGGCTCGCACCTCGGTCTTGGTCAGGTCGAGTCCGGTGGCCTTGCAGCGCGAGAATACGCAAGCACGTACGGAACCATTCGAGAAGTCCGCGTTCGTAAGGTCGGACTCTTCGAGATCGGTGCGGAAGAACTTGAGCCCACGACCTTTTACGCGCGCCAGCTTCGCCCTCGCGAACGCTGCCCACTCAGCCTGGGTGCCCTCGAAACACGCCTCTTCGAGCTCGGCGTCCTCGAAGAAGGCAAGCTCCAAGGTCGCTCCTGAGAAGTTCGCCGAGCGAGCTCGCAACCTCGCGCAGTTCGCCCGAGTGAAATCAACCTCGGAGAAGTCAGCACCTTCCGCCTCTGCTCGATAAAGGATGGCGCCGCGCAAACTCGCACCGCGAAGCTTGGTGCCGACCAACCTCGCCCGTGTCAGCACCGCTCCATCGAGCTTGGCTCCTGATAGATCCAAGCCCGAAAGGTCCTGGTCGGTGAAATCGCGATCGATCAAGTTGGCATATGGACCTGGCGCGTCGGTCGATAGCGGCTCAGGAATGCTGTACTCGGGGTCGAGCGTCTTCCAGTTCGGGTCGAGCGGAAGGCTGTTGAGCTTCTCAAGCTGGGCAGCCTGCTCCGGCGTCAGCTTTTGGTCCTTGGTGCCCTCGAGACCGCGACTGAGGTCCGCCATCATTTGGCGCACGACCTTGCGCAGGCCCATCGAGGGAACGGCTCCCGGCTTGGGCGCGAGCGGCGGAGGTGGCTCGTTCTCCTCGGCATCATCAATGCGCGAAAGCGCCTCGGCGAGCTTCTGGTTGGCCTCGGCCTGCTGGGGCTCATCCCCTCGCGTCTTGCCCGCCTCGGCCATAGCGATCGCCACATTCTTCGACACCCCTTGAAATTCTGCCGGGAGTTTCTTGGCCAACGCCGCGCTTACGACGTCGAGTTCTTGCGGTGCGTCTCCAGGGAACGTGGGCGCCGCGGCCGCCATCGATGCAAGCATCTCGGCACGAGCTTCTTCAAAGCCAACCGGGTCGCGCTCGAACTCCTCGAGTCTCACTTGGTACTCGCGATCACTCGCGATCTCTCCTAGCGGCTCGCAGGCAAGCAGCATCGACTTCACATCGGCGTAGTCGAGTTCACGAATCGGCAAGTGCCCTCGCCACGTGAGCGCGAGCGTGCCCTTGTCCAGGTCCGCGACGAGCGTATCCAACTGCAGAGAAAAGGATCGAAACTCACCGCTAACCATGCGAGCGAAGCCGCGCATTCGCACGCTGGGTAGCTTCGCCGAGAAGAGCGAGGCCTGCGGATGAAAGTTCTCGAAGCTGATGGTCTCGTCGCCTTTGAGAACGCCGGGTAGCTGCTGATCGGCTGGAGCCGCTTGGTGATACGTCCAGTCGAAGTCCTCGGCCACGAACGGCGCTCGTTGCTCTTTCCAAGCTTTGCCGTACCGCGTTCCCACCTTCTTTGCGCGCTCCGGCCAGTTCGGACTGATTGGCCCGAACGACGACGCCACGTTGTGATTTCCGCGCGACCGAACGGGAGCGTCGAGCGCCTCGAGCTGTGGCAACTCGAGTGACGTGTGTCCGCGACCGCTCGGGTTACCCGCAAATCCGGGGCCCCCATAAGCCATCGTCCAGTCCACCGGAACGGTGGTCATCGGTATTGGTTCCGACGCCTTCGAGCCCAAGGCGTCATCGGCCCAGGCGCGTAAGCCAACCACGCGCAAGCGCTTGCTGAGCCCGGCGATCGAAAAGCCCACCTCCGACTCTTTGACCGGCCGACCGCCCGGGGCGTGAAATGAGCCACGGACGAATACCTCGGCGTTGAGCTTGGCATCCGCGAAGTCGGTGGGAGCAAAACAAGCTCCCGTTCGATCATCGTCCTCGGGAGCAAACAAATCGCCGGAGGGGGGCAGCACGATCATCGAAAGGTCTCCAATAAGCTCGACGTTCGAGTTGCGATCAATCCGGCTCGAGCCCGATGCCAACCGAGGGCGCTGTGTGTTTCAACTGCAGCGCCAGTTTCTTTAGTTTGATACCGATCGTGTCTGCCTTGCCGGTCACCGTAAGCTGATTTGCAGCCGTCTCCCATGTGTCCTTCTTGAGCTTGTACTCAGTGCCCAGGTTGAAGGACCACTTGTTGCCAAAGCAGACCTCGACGTAACGAAGGCCGGCCTCGATCTCGAGAAATCCTAGTCCCGCTTTGACCTCGAGGCGCAAGATCGATACCTCGATGTCGGCCATGACGGCGCCGAGGATGAGCGACGACTTCGCCCCGGAGATCTCCACATCGCTGATCGCGCCAACCGTGGTCACGTTGGAGGTGACGCCGATGTTGCTAACGGTGGACAGCGCACCCGCGTGGAGGTTCTCGCTCATCGCGCCGACGTGTGTGCTCGAGTTGATGGTTGGAACAGGGGTTCCGACCTTGCCGGTGTTCTCGGTGATGCTGGTGCTTGCGTACGTATTGCTGGTGATGGTTCCAGCGTTCATCGTCTCGGTGGTTGAGGTTACGTAGGTCTCATCGGTCATCGTGGGGACCGGCTTGTTGCTGGAGCCGGTGTACGAATAGATGGCCGTGGCCCACGTCCGCTCGGTGATCGTCGGGTTCTTCTTCTTGGTGATTGGGGCGAGGATGCCAAGGGTGACATGGTCTTCGGGGTTCTCGGCGCCAGTGATCGATTCGATCGTATCGCCGTAGTTTTCCTCCTTGGTGTTGCCGTGGGTGATGTTGTGCGTGTCACCTTTCTCGCACAACTCGGTCACTTTCCAAGTGCCGTCCCAGGTCTGTACCCACTTGATCTCGTAGATGCTGTTTGGCGCTAGCGCAGCGTCTTGAATGTGTCCGCCTGAGGCATCCCAGCTTGCAGCGTTCTCCAGCGCATCCTGGCGGCCCAAGACCACCATCTTGTAGTTACCGCGCACCACATCGATGCGGTCACCGACTACGGTACTGATGCGGTTGCCGTCGGTATGTTCGTGCCAGCCACCCTTGGTCAGAAAGCGCTCGGTCTCGGCCTTGCGTTGCGCCACAGTCAAGCTGTGGCCAGGGCCGGCGGTTCCCGCCGCACCTTCTACCGTTGCATGCGCAGCAGTGTCGTTCGGCCCGCGGTCGCGCTCGTCGTCGACAAACCCTTTACCGACGATCTCCTCGAGCAGCTCCCTCATCGGCGGAGTCGGGTCGGGCGACCCGATGCGCAAGAAGGAAGACCCGACGTTTCCCCCCGTCGAGGTCTGATGAGACGGAACATCGATAAGGAGGTACTTCTTGCCGGGATCGCTCATGGGCCCGGAGAATACGAGTTGCTGCGAATTGCTCCAACAGTGAAGCTGGCCGCCAAACGGTTTCCGCGATTTCGCGGCCTCTACAGGCCGTACGGTTCGCCGCGGAGCAGCGTCATCGCCCGATAGAGCTGCTCATAGAGAAACAGGCGGGCCAGCCGATGCGGCAACGTCATTTGGGAAAGGCTGAGCACGTGAGCCGAGCGGTCCACCGTAACCTTGCCCAGCCCCTCTTTGCCACCGAGGGCGAAAGCCACGTTGCCTTTGCCTTGTTGCGTGAGCTTGTCGATGAAGCGCGAGAAAGCGATCGAATCGAGCTCTTTGCCGCGGCTGTCGAGCGAGACCAGGATGTCGTCCTTCGCGTGACGGCTGACTAGTGCGTCAACCGCCTCCGCGCTGCCATCTTCGATCTCGATTTCACGCACCCCGACGTAGTGGCCGAGGCGCGTCTTGTATTCGTCAACGACGTGACGGAGCTTCTGGTCCTTGATCCGACCAACCGCCACGATGCTGAACCTCACGAGAGCTTGGAACCGCCTCGCTCGTCAGCCACGCGCAGACGGCCTGCGTCGACCCAAAGGCCCTCGATGTCGTAGACCTTGCGCGTCTCCTCTTGGAATACGTGCACGACGACGTCGTCGAAGTCCATCAGCACCCAGCTTGCGGTGCCCAACCCCTCGATGCTGAGCGGAGCCACCTTCAGCTTCTTCAGCGCCGCTTCGATGCCCATCGCGATCGCGTGGACGTGGCGATCGCTGGTGCCCGTCATGATCACCAAGAAATCGGCGTAGTCGACGCGACCCGAGACATCGATCACCTCGATGCCGAGCGCCTTCTTGTCGAGGCCGCCGCCAGCGATCGCCAAAGCGAGCTTCTGACTGCGCTCGGACGCACCGGCTGGCGGAGGAGGCACGGAGCGCTTGCGGCTCGTTGCTTCTTCGCGCTTGGGGGACGCAGCGCCCAACGGCTTCTTTGTTGTCTCTTTGCGGCCGCTGAGAGCTTGCACGGTGGCCCGCGCCTTGATCTTGCGCTTCTCGAGGTCCCCGGCGGGCTTTGCTTTTACCCGACGTTTGGTGGTCTCTCCCGCTGCGTCCGGAACTTCACTGTGCGTCGCGCGAATCCGCGGACGTGCGCTGGTGGTCTTGGCCGTCGGCGTCTTGCGCGCAGCCGTCGTCTTGGCTCCGCGAGCCGCCGGCTTTGCCTTCGAGGGTCCATCCTCGTCGCTGCGCTTGCGAGGTGCGCTGGACTTTGCTGCCTTTTTTGTGATGCTCAAAACCGATCCTCCGAAACGAGAGTGCCAATCCGAACCAAGCGCCAAAGCGGCGCACGTTTCGCGACGCGCTAAGGCGTGCGAATCTGACCGTTTCCTTCGATAAACCACTTGAGGGTGGTCAAGTGAACCAAGCCCATGGGGCCGTAGGCATGGAGCTTCGACGTCGAGATGCCCATCTCAGCCCCGAGCCCGAGTTCTCCGCCGTCGTTGAACCTGGTCGAGGCGTTTACCACGACGCAGCTCGCGTCGACCTCGCGCTTCCAACGTTGGGCTCGCTCGAAGTCGCGCGTGATGATGCATTCAGTATGGTTCGACCCGTACTGCGCAATGTGCGCGAGGGCAGCCTCAAAGTTGGGTACGACCCGAACCGCCAAAATCTTGTCGAGGTACTCACAACCCCAGTCCGCTTCGGTCGCAGGCACGACCTCAATCAAACGCTGCACCTGCTCGTCCCCACGCAGCTCGAGCCCACGGGCCTTCAGCCCAGCCAACATTGGCAGGAACGCTGGCGCCTCAAGCTCGTCTACGAGCAGACACTCGAGGGCGTTGCAAACGCTGACGCGAGACAGCTTCGCGTTCTCTACGACCTTGAGCGCGAGCTCGAGATCGGCACCACGATCCACGAAGGTGTGACACACGCCCTTGTAGTGCTGAATCACCGGAACGCGCGCATGTTCGGTGACGAAGCGAATCAACCCCTCGCCGCCCCGCGGAATCACCAGATCAATCAGGCCAGTCAACGAAACCAGCTCGCGAATCGAGTCCCGATCCGTGTTGGTAACCACGCTCAGCGCGGCCGTCGGAAGACCTGCCTCGGCAAGGGCGGCGTGCCCGATCATCGCCAGAGCAGCGTTGGACCGCACGGCCTCCTTACCGCCGCGCATGATCACCGCGTTGCCCGACTTCAAGGTGAGCGCAAACGCCTCGATGGTCACGTTCGGCCGAGCCTCGTAGATCATCGCGATCACCCCCAGCGGTGCGCGGACCTGGCCAACCAAGAGCCCGTTGGGACGCATCGTTGCGTGGGTTACCTCTCCCACCGGATCGTCAGCGCCGGCGATCTCGAGGACTGCCGTTGCCATCGCCCGTACCCGATTTGGATCGAGCTTCAATCGGTCGAGCATGGGCCCGGCCACCCCGTTGGCTTCGGCTGCCGCGAGGTCCTCGAGATTGGCTTTAAACAGCGGTCCACTCGGCTGCTCTGCTGCCTCAAGCAGTCGTCCAGCGAGATTTCGCAGCGCCTGATCCTTGATGGTTCGCGCGACGGCTGCGAGCTCACGCGAGGCGCGGCGCGCGTTTCGCGCAAGGTCAGGCAAGGAGGGAACCACAGTCACTGGAGCGCTTTACTCGTTTGTGTGCTCCGCCACCAGTGGCTGGCTGCACTGTTACTCCGGCTTGGATCCGCTAAGCTCCTGCGCTCAATGAAGCGCCTCTTCGTGAGCTGCGGTCTGGGCTTGAGTCTCGCAGCAACTGCTTGCGGCACCGAATTCAAAGCCGATGATCCGCCCAATCCCGCCGTCTCCCTCGCAGCCGCGGCGAAAGACGCTGTCGGCTACAAAGTTCCCCCCGCTCCTTCGGTGCCGCCAAAGCAACCAACGATGAAGCCTGGTCCTGGGATGAAGGGTGGACCCAAGCCGCCGCCGCCGCAGCCTGTCGAAGCATTCGATCCGAATCCGAGCCCGTCCGCCGTTGATTCGGGCAGCTTGGAGGCTGAACGATAGCTACGGAGCGCTCGGCGCCGAGCTTTGGGTCTCCGGCTGTGCGCCGCCCAAACTCCGGCAGGCCATCAGCTTGCGCTCACAATATCGGCCGTCTCCGCAATCTTCGTCGGCGCTACACTCCACACAGCGAAGATCCGAGCAGTGTTTGCCGACCTCCTTCTCACAGTCGCTGTCCTCCTGACACACCGGAAATCGAGCATCGCGACACGAGAGCGACGAAAGAGCCGAGAGCGAGAGCAACAGAGCCACAGCCATGAAGCGCGAGATCATGACCGGCCATTCTAGTCTGCTGCGTGTGATTGGAGCCAGCACCACACCGTGCTACCGCCCTGCGCGATGCGAGAGCTCGTCCTAATCCTCGATTTCGGTTCGCAAACCACGCAGCTCATCGCGCGCCGCATTCGCGAGAGCAACGTCTATTGCGAGATCCATCCGGGCACGCTTTCGCTCGAGGCGATCAAAGCCAAGGCGCCCAAGGCCATCGTGCTCTCGGGCGGACCGAGCAGCGTCTACGACGAAGGCGCACCTTCCGTTGACCGCGGCGTGTTCGAGCTCGGGGTGCCTGTTCTCGGCATTTGTTACGGCGCACAGCTGATGGCTCACCTCACGGGTGGCCACGTCGAGCGGGCCGAACACCGCGAGTACGGGCCAGCAACGATGCAGGTGAGCCAGCCTCGCGGCGTGCTGACGTTTGCACAAGCCGGTGAATCGCTGGACGTTTGGATGAGTCACGGTGATCGCATCGAGTCGCTTCCCACTGGCTTCGAGACGCTCGCAACGACCCCGAGCACGCCGTTCTGCGTCGTGGGGCATCACGCCCTCAAGCAGTACGGGATGCAGTTCCACCCCGAAGTCGTTCACACCAAGCGTGGCAAGGCCATCCTTGACGCCTTCTTGTTCGAGGTAGCCGGACTGACCCCTTCGTGGACGCCGGCGTCCTTCGTTGATGAAGCGGTCGAGAAAATCCGCGGTCAAGTCGGTTCGGAGCGGGCGATCCTCGGGCTCTCGGGCGGCGTGGATTCGTCGGTCGCAGCCGTGCTTTGCGCGCGCGCGCTCGATGAACGGCTTACCTGCATCTTCATCGACAACGGTCTGCTTCGCGAGGGCGAATCGCGCGACGTCGTACGCATGTTCACCGAGGTCTTTCCGCTAAAGAACCTGATCCACGTCGACGCCAGCTCGGAGTTTCTCAGCCAGCTCGAGGGCGTGACCGATCCTGAGAAGAAGCGGAAGATCATCGGGCGCGTGTTCATTGAAGTGTTCGAGCGCGAGGCCCGCTCGATCGAAGGCGCCAAGTACTTGGTGCAAGGGACACTCTACCCGGACGTGATCGAGAGCGTTTCGCTGCGCGGCCCCTCCGCCGTGATCAAGAGCCATCACAACGTCGGTGGCCTACCCGAGAAGATGAATCTCAAGCTTTGCGAGCCGCTGCGCGAGCTATTCAAGGATGAGGTTCGTCGCGTTGGTGAGGCGATGAGCATGCCGCACGAGTTGCTCTACCGTCACCCCTTCCCCGGCCCTGGCCTCGCCGTGCGCTGCCTTGGCGCGCTCACACCCGAGCGGCTGACCGCGCTGCGTAAAGCAGACGCGATCTTTCTCGATGAGATTCGCAAAGCCGGGCTCTACGACGAAATTTGGCAGGCGTTTGCGGCGCTGCTCCCGGTTCGAAGTGTCGGAGTCATGGGGGATGATCGAACCTACGACGAGGCAGTTGCGCTGCGTGCCGTTACGAGCACCGACGGTATGACAGCCGATTGGTACCGCATGCCGCACGAGGTTTTGGCGCGCGCGTCGACTCGTATCATCAACGAAGTTCGCGGGGTTAACCGCGTGGCGTATGACATCTCCTCAAAGCCGCCGGCGACCATCGAGTGGGAGTGAGCAGCATGTTGCGACATTGCCTGACCTTGTGCGCGCTGCTGAGCGTTGGCTGCGGTGCTCAGCTCGAAACGGTCTCCCTCAAGCTGAGCGCCAACGTCGACGACGCTGAAGTGACGATCGACGACGAGGCCGTTGGCAGCGTGGCCCGCGTTGAAAAGCGCGGAGTCGCGTTGCCGCCAGGCAAGCACCGTATCTCAATCGAGAAGACCGGCTATTTCCCGTATGACGGCGAGGTTCTCGCCAAACCGGGGGACAAGGCCGTCATCGTCGAAGTCACGCTTGAGAAGGTCCCCGACTGATTGCTTCGCTTGCCCTGCAAAAGCAGAAAGGCCCGCAAAGGCTGCGGGCCTTCCATCACGCGCAAACCGCGGTATCTGAAACCACGGTATCTCGAGCGCTGCGGTCAGGAACCAGTTGGCGGCGGAGGCGTACCAAACACGCGCATGTAAACGTTGCGCAGCGTATTGCCCGATTCGGGCGTGAAGCCCGAGGCCGCGTAAGGCCACTGAAAGCCGACGCCCTGCGTGTGGTTGCAAGCGAAGGAGATCATCAGCTCAACGTTGGGGCTGCCATCCGGCGGCGTGAAGATCACAGCCATGCCCGGAGTAAAGCAAGGCTGCCGATTCTGGTTGAAGCTTTCCTCATCCCCGAACAGGTCCAAGATCTCGGACCTGGTATCCTCGTCTCCAGCGCTCTGCTGCAGAATCACGAAGCCATTGTACTTGGGCTGTGCCGGAGCAGTTCCGGTGCCTCCCGCGCCCCCTGGAAAGGGAAACGGCACACCAGGCATCATCTGCTGCCAGGTCTGCTGCCCTTGCTGCAGGAGCTGGTCCGGCGTGACCCCGGGGAGCGACAGCCCACCCGGGAAGGGGAAGGAACCACCCCCGGGGATGGGGCTCGCAGCCTGCTGCTCTCCTTGGAGCTTCAGGATCGTCATTTGTGCATCATCGAGGTTGTCGAAAGGAGCGGTGCGAGCGGCACAGCCCGTTCCAAGGAAGGCGACAACAACGAACCCAGTGAGTGTGGAGGTGCGAGCGTTCATCGTATTTGTCAGACGTAGCACGGCCCAAGTCTGCTGGCGAAAAACAGCACACAGTTGCCGTTGGGAATGTGCTTTTGGGAAACGAGGCGCAACCAATCAGCCAGCAGTCGCGGCAGCTTTGGAGGCGGCCTTGCGAGCGGCCTTCTCGGACTTCCGCAGCTCCGCAGCGAGGAGACCACAACGAGCCTTCTCAGCGCGCTTGATGCGCTTCTTCTTCAGCGGGGTCTGGAGCCACTCGTGACGAAGCCGGATGTTCCACTTTGCAATGTTAGCCATGATCTCAAATCCTTCGGTGAAAGGGCGCGGACCCTAGTCCGCTATGCTTGCAGGCGTCAAGCGCAGACGCGCAACAATTGTTGCGGGCGCAGCCGCTCAGCCGCGGCGCGAGAAGACCTAATCTACCGCCAGACAAACGACTACCAATCCAAAGGCCGTGCTATGTTGGAACGTCGCGCCATGCAGGCCGTGACAGCTCGCAATCACGGAGCCTACGAAGCAAAATGGGGACGCATCAGTTAGCTCCGGGGACGGTGTTGGGCCGGTACGAGCTGCTCCTGCCGATCGCATCCGGCGGGATGGCCACCGTCTGGGCCGCCCGACTCAAGGGCTCTCGCGGCTTCTCGAAGACGGTCGCGATCAAGACCATCCTGCCCTCGCTCTCCGATGATCCAACGTTTGAGCAGATGTTCCTCGACGAGGCGACGATCGCCTCCAAGATTCAACATCCGAACGTCGCGCAGATCATAGACCTCGGTGAAGAGGACGAGGTGCTGTTCCTGGCAATGGAATGGGTGGACGGCGAATCCCTTTCGACGCTCTCCAAGTTCTCTCGCAAGAACGGCACCGATATCCCGCTTCGTGTCGGACTCAAGATCGCCTCGCAAGCTGCGGCCGGGCTCCACGCGGCACACGAGCTTCGCGATGAAGACGAACGTTTGCTCGAGCTCGTTCACCGCGATGTTTCACCACAGAACATTTTGGTGTCGGCATCTGGTGTCGTGAAGATCGTCGACTTCGGCGTCGCAAAAGCCATGGGCCGAGGCGGGGAGACGACGGCGGGCCAGCTGAAGGGCAAAGTGCCGTTCATGTCCCCCGAACAAGCTCGCGGCGCGGAGGTGGATCGACGCACCGACATCTTCGCCTTGGGCATCATCCTGTACCGGTTAACCACAGGAACACATCCGTTCTTGGACGACACCGACATCAAGACGATGCGCAACATCATCACGCGACCGGTGATGCCACCGCGCGTGAAGAACCCGTCGCTTCCCGTCGAGATTGAGCGCGTCGTCCTGCGCGCCTTGAACAAGGACCCTGAGCGTCGGCACCAGAGCGCTAGCGAACTCGAGAGCGAGCTCGAAGCGGCAATCGGAGCAGCTTCCGCCTCGATCGGCGGGCCGGTGTCTCTCGATGAGGTTGGGACCTTCGTGCGTTCGACCTTGGGTGAACGCGATCGCAAGCGGAGAGCGGCCATCCGCGATGCAGCGCTCAAGATTGACGAGGCTGCGCTCGCGACGTCGGCGGGCACCCCAAGCTCAAGTCCGCCTGAGTCGATGAGCGGCGTGATGTTCACCCGCATGCAGACGCCACCTCGCGCTGCCACACGGGCGACCTTGGACTCTGCTGACGTGATGGAGTCGGTTCCAGCGCCGCGCAAGGACGAGGTCACTGAGGCGCGTGCGTACAACGCGAAGACCGTCAAGGCCGCAGCTCAAGAGCTGTCGGAGTCGGCGGGCGCAAAGCCCGAGGAAGCAAGCGGGTCTTCATCGCTTTCGCAGGTCACGCGCGTCGAGCCGCTCGCGCAGCGCCCTGCCCTGCCCAGCGAGCCGCCTGTCGTAAGTTCACCCACGCTCGCAGCCGTGGAGGCCATGTCGGATGAGCGGCGCTTGCTCGACGCTCGACGC
Source organism: uncultured delta proteobacterium (assembly GCA_903892415.1). Taxonomy (GTDB): domain Bacteria; phylum Myxococcota_A; class Polyangia; order Polyangiales; family Polyangiaceae; genus Xiheicaenibacterium. Next base: position 74,757 of record CAITIQ010000057.1, read on the forward strand.
AGCAAGCGCGTGTTCGGGGCGGTTGCCGTGAGCCTGGCTGCAGCTTTAACGATCGGCGGACTGACCATCGCCCTAATGAACGGTGATGGAGGCACTGCAGCGCCAAAACCATCGTCGACAGCAGCGGCAAGCGATGCCCGCAGCGTCGTCAGTGGGACCGACGTTGCGCCTGCAGGTCAGCCGGGCCAAGTGATCGACCTCGCCTCCCTCCCCGACTCCCCTCCTCCCTCGACCTCAACGGCCGAAGCAGCGGAGCCAGCGGCGACAAAGCCGCTTGCCGTCACCACAACGCCGGCAACGAGTACCCCCGCTGTCCCCGAGACCGCCGAGCCTAAGCCCACGGCAACCGCCACGCCCGCAACTACAGCCACGGTGGTGGTGGCGAGCGCAAAGCCGGAGCTCAAGCCCAAGCCGGTCGACACGAGCGTGCCTGTCGTTCAGACTCCAGGCTTCTAGTGCGCCAAAGATCTCTAGCCGTTCGCGCGAGTGAACTCGTGGTCGTCGTCGTCGCACTCGCTGCCTTGCTGGCCTCTCCCGTGCGCAACTCCCATTCACAGGAGTCACTTGCGCAAGCCCAATCGAGCGAAGTGGCGGAGCAACCGCAGCCTCTCCCCGCAGAGAATCGCGCGCCAGCTACGACTCGTGTTTCAAACTCGCTCGCGGCCTTCAGCTGCAACGTGCCAGACCAAGGACTCGGCGGTCGGACGCTCGAGAGAGGAGAACAAGGAGTCGAGGTGTTGATTGCACCGGCCGTATTGCTCCCCGATGGTGGCTACGATCTCGTGCTGCATTTCCACGGCAAAGAGCCTGTGCGACGGATCACCGCAGCGTCCAATCTGCAAGTGATCGTCGCCTCCCTCGACAAAGGGGACTCGTCGGGAGACTACGCAGGCCTCTTTCAAAGCAAGGCCGACCTGGAGTCATTGCTGCGCGGTATCGACGCGACCGTCTCAGCCAGCACCGGGCAACAGGCGCATGTTCGCTCGCTGCTCGTGTCCTCGTTCTCGGCCGGTTTCGAGGCTGTGCGGCAGGTCCTTACGGTCGGCGGCGACCTGCCCGTGCTCACGGGCGTTCTGCTGCTCGACTCGCTGTACGGCAGCTATCAGGGCGTCTCCAAGAGCGTGGATCTGGAGCGTTTGGCTCCCTTCGAGACCTTTGCCAGGCGATCGCTCGAGTCCTCTCAAACGAGCTTTCTCCTGACTCATAGCCGAGTGCCCACGGAGGGTTACGCCAACACTGCCGAAGTAGCGGACACCCTGATCGAACGACTGCTGCTGCGAGTCGATCGAACTCGCTCAGGCGGTGCCCGCTCACTGGAGCGGCGCGCAGAGGAGAAGGGCGTTACCATCCGTGGTTACGCGGGCTCGGATCGCGACGCACATTGCGCGCATCTCGGCTTGTTTCCCGAGCTCGTGGCGAGCTGGCAAGAGCGGGCTCGCGGCGCCTCGGCGCGCTAACGCTTGGGCTTGTCGGAGGGTCGCTGCTTCGCAACAGGCAAGGACGAAGCGGGCGGCAACTTACGTTTGGCGGTCGACTTGCCACTTGCGCTTGGCCACACTGACTTGTCACGCGTCGAACTCGAGGGCGCCGGCCGGTCTTCCTTTTCTTTCTCCTTTGGCGGGCGGGCCCAGGTGCTCGGCGGCCGGGCAGGAGGCTGGCTTCGGCGCCGGGGCGGTTCACGATCACCCGACTTCTCCTCGAGCGATTCGGCCAGCGCCGAGTGCCATATCTCGATGTTGGAGTCGCGCGGCTTGGAGTCGATGGCGGGGACCGGGGCTCGAGGCGGCTCGACGGTAGGCGCAGGCTTGGCAGCCTTGGTGGGCTTCGACCGACCTGCAATCACCGTACGCGTCTTGGTTGTTTCGAGCACCACCGGGCCAAGCCCTTGTCGCAGCCGCTCGGCCAGTTCAAACCGGCGCTTCGCGTCCTCGGGCCGCTCAGTGAAAGGCAGCGTCGTGCGGTCCGTTACATCCAGCTCGGCTCCATCGATCGCCGGGAGGCTAATCACGTCCACGCGAATGTCAGGGACGCTGCTGCGCGGGTCCCCAGCTGGCAACATTGAAAGCTCGATCTCGCCCAGGGTTCTGCGCCCAATCGTGCTCGTGCTGTAGGTAATTTCTGGCGCATCACGGTCGATCTCGATCGCGGCGAGCGTTGCACGCCCCATCTTCGTCTGGGCGATCGTGATGGTCGGCATGTCGTCCGAGTCATCAAGCTCAAACGGCTCCACCGCCGGGGTGACCGCGGCTGGCGAAGGGTTGGCAACGAGCGGCTCCTCTTTGGTCTCTTCAACCGCAGGATCACTTGCGCGTCGCCCTCCTCGAGACTTCACGCCTTCCGACTTCTCCTTGTCCTTTCGCCCTGGGCGACGGCGTTCACGACGCTCAGCCTCAGCCATGAGCAGCTTGTCGAGGGCGGCGGTACCTTCAGCAATGGCGTCGCTGACGTAGAGCTGCTCGGCAAACGTCGCCATCACGACGCACAGGATCGCCTCTTCACGGGCTGCGACGTACACGTCCACCGGCGCAGCCCCACCGAACGGCACCAGCATCTCCCGCGGCACATCCACATGCGAGACACTGCCGCGCTTCTCACGCAGCTGCTTCTCAGCCACTGCGAGCAAAGCTTTGCGGCCGGACTCGGGCATGTTCTCGGGCGCTTTTCGCGTGGCCAAGCGGCCTCGCCGAGTAAGCACGAACGCAAAGTCGGCCCGAGCAGCCTCACAAACCCGATCAACGATGGAGTCGAGGCTTATCACTCAGGCCGATGTTCCCACCGCAGGAGAACCGAGGTCAATACGACTTCGCGAATAGCACCTGTCGATCGCACGGAACCCCGGTGAAGATGCAAGTCCCCGGCACCAGCGCCGAGGGAACGTCCTCCGGAATGTTGCGAACGGTGACCTTGAAGCGCTCCTTCAGGTCGTTCTCCACCTTCTCATCGCAGCTAAAGTGGGCGAAAGCAAAGCCGCCACCGTCGGAGCCGCTGAAGAAAGCCTCGAACTCCTCACGTGAAGTGACGGTCTTGGAGGCGGCGGCGCGGTAAGCAAGAGCCTTCTGCAGTAGGCCGTTCTGCATGTCGTCCAACATGGACACGATGCCGTTGATGAAGTCCTCGCGCGACATTGACGTTTTGTCTCGAGGACCGCGGTCTCGGCGGCTCACCATCACAGCGGAGGACTCGACGTCGCGAGGCCCGACCTCGACCCGCAGCGGGACGCCCTTCTTGATCCAGTCCCAGTTCTTTTCGCCGCCGCGAATGTCGCGAGCGTCCACCTCGACCTCGATCGGCCTGTCGTGGTAGCGAACCTTCGCCAGATCGGCCTTCAACTGAGCGACGTAGTCCATGACGGCCGCCTTGGTTTCATCCCCACGCAGCACGGGCAACACCACCACATGCGCGGGAGCTAGCCGAGGCGGAATGATCATGCCGTCGTCATCGGCGTGGGTCATCAGCAGGGCGCCGACCAATCGGGTCGAAACACCCCACGACGTCGTCCAGGCGTACTCCTCGGTCTCAAGCTTTGTTTGAAAGCGAATGCCGCTGGCCTTCGCAAAATTTTGACCCAGGAAGTGCGAGGTGCCCGCTTGCAGCGCCTTCTTGTCCTGCATCATCGCTTCGATCGAATAGGTCTCGACCGCGCCGGGGAAGCGCTCGCTCTTGGTCTTGGCTCCATAGTGGACCGGCATCGCCATGTATTCGGTGGCGAACTTGACGTAGACCTCGAGCATCTTGCGCGTCTCGATCTCGGCCTCCTCACGCGTGGCGTGCGCGGTGTGCCCTTCCTGCCAAAGGAACTCGGCGGTGCGCAAGAACAGGCGCGTGCGCATCTCCCAGCGCACTACGTTGGCCCACTGGTTGATCAAGAGCGGCAAATCGCGATAGCTCCGCACCCACTGCGCAAAGCTCGCGCCGATGATCGTCTCGCTGGTCGGGCGCACAATCAAAGGCTCCTCGAGCTTGGCTTTGGGATCCGGAATCAGCCCGCCGCCTTCACCCGCGATCAGCCTGTGATGCGTGACAACGGCACATTCCTTGGCGAAGCCGTCGACGTGTTCGGCCTCCTTCTCCAAAAAAGACTTCGGGATGAACAGCGGGAAGTAGGCGTTCTTGTGGCCCGTGGCCTTGAACATCGCGTCGAGCTCGGCTTGGAAGCGCTCCCAAAGCGCGTAGCCCCAAGGCTTGATCACCATGCAACCGCGAACTGCGGAGTTCTCCGCCAGGTCCGCCGCGCGGACGACCTGCTGGTACCACTCGGCGTAGTCCTCCGCACGCGTCGGCTTGATCGCCGTCTCAACGGGCTTTGCTGCCTTTTGGTTACCCTTCTGCGCTTCCTTGCTCACACGTTCCTCCAGGCTCGCTCCCTTAGCACGAGAGCGCGGCGGCTCACGCATCCATCAAAGTAGCGAAGGCAGCGCTCGCTCGAGGATGGGCAGCCAGCGGTCAGCCATCGCCTGCTCCATGACTGGGGTCGCCACAAGATCCTGACGGAGCTCGATCAACACGGCCAAACGCCCCGCCTGCTCGCCATGGACCGGCACCGCGTAGTCACTTACGTCAGAGACGCGATAAGGCTCGTTGTCACCAACCGTCCAGTCGTTCTCCTTCGCGAGCTCCGCCAAGAGTACCTCTGCGAGCCGGCGGTCTTTCCCAGACAGCACACCAACGTGCCAAGGGCGCTGTTTGCCGTAAAGCTCCGGCGTGAAGCTGTGCATCGATAGCAGCACGCTCGGTTGCTTCCGCGCCGTTCGCATCGCCAAGAGGCGCTCTACCTCCGCGTGATACGGCATGAAGATCGCCCGAGCGCGCTCCGCCTCATCCTCCGCAGTCAGCCCGACGTTGCCGGGGACCGGGATTTCACAGCTGACCGCTGGAATCGACGAAGCCACGCCCAGCGGCCGATTCGCGTCGATGACCAGGCGCGAGTAGCCACAAGCAACGAGCGGCGCGTCGAGCGCCTCCGAAAGTCGAAGCGAGACACCTCGCGCACCAATGTCCCAAGCGATGTGACTCGAACGCGCTTCCTCCGACAAGCCCAGGTCCGAAAGCGAGCGCGGAATACGACGGGAAGCGTGATCACACAGAAGCACCCAGGGGGAACGACCGTGTTCACGAACGGTCTCAAACGGAGCAGGTTCATCGGGACCAAGCAGGGGCATGACTTCCTCTCTCTCGGATCAGTGTTAGAAGCCTTAGTCGTGACCGACGTACTTGTCATCGGGTCTGGCCCCAACGGGCTGGCAGCAGCCATAAGGCTCGCGCGGGCGGGCCTTTCAGTGGAGGTTCTCGAGGGTAATGGCGAGCCGGGAGGTGCAGTCCGCGCGAATGTGACAACGTTGCCCGGCTTCGTGCACGACTTTGGCGCCGCCTTCTTCCCCTTCGCCAAGGTGAGCCCCGCGTGGCAAGCCATCGATCTCGAGGGAGCAGGGTTGCGCTGGGCCCACGGAGAAGTCGATACCGCCCACCCTGCGCGCGATGGGAGCGAGAGCGCGCTCTGCCGCGACGTCGAAGCTAGCTGCGAATACCTCGGCAGCGATGGCGAGAAGTGGCGCGGCATCGCCGAGCTCTGGAGCCGCGTTCAAGACAAGGTTTTACCGGCGCTCTTGGCGCCTTTTCCCCCGCTGCGGCAGGGCCTCGCGATTCCACCGCGAGCGGCATTGCTCCTCGCGGAAGTCGCGCTCTCCTCCGGACGCGGCTTCGCCGAGCGCCTGTTCGAGACCGAGGCCGCTCGTCGGATCTTTCCGGCGCTCGCGCTCCATACAGACGTCGGGCCGGAGGACTCAATGGGAGCGATCGTTGGCTTCATGCTGGGCGTCACGGCCTCGTATGGCGGCTTTGCGGTCCCCGTGGGTGGGACCTCCAACATCACCAAAGCCTTGCTCAAGCGCCTGCATGAGGCGCATGGCCGCATTCACACCGGAAGGCGCGTCCAGCGCCTCGAGGTCGAACACGGGCGAGTCACCGCGGCCTTGACCGAAGATGGGCAGCGCTTCCCAGTAAACGTAGGAGTAATCGCCGCTACAGCGGCGCCAACCTTGTTCCTCAAGCTGCTCTCATCGTCGCTTGTGCCTTCACCGATCCTCGCGAAGATGAACAATCCGAGCCGCGGCTTTGGGACCTTTAAAGTGGATTGGGCGCTCTCCGCCGCGGTGCCCTGGAAGACGCCGGCCAGCCGCAAGGCAGCCGTAGTCCACACAGGCGAAAGCAACGCCGATTTGGCGCGCTTTACGCGCGAGGTTCGCGAGGGGCGAATGCCCGAGGACCCCTACTTGGTTATCGGCCAACAGAGTTTGCTGGACCCTTCGCGGGCGCCCACGGGCAAACACACGCTATGGGCCTATTCGCGCGTGCCCTCGACGCTCGACGGGCAACCTTGGTCCGAGCCGGCCAAGCGCGAGTTCCTCTCGCGCATCGAAACAAGGATTGAGATGTTAGCGCCTGGATTCCGCGACACTATCCTCGCTCGCACCGTGCATTCGCCTCAAGAGCTCGAACGAGCCGACGAGAACTTACTCGGGGGGGACCTCGGCGGAGGCTCGGCGGGAATCGACAATCAACTGCTGTTCCGCCCGTTCTTCCCATACTTTCGCTATAAGACCCATATCGAGAGGCTCTATCTCGGCTCCTCGTATGCTCACCCTGGCGCAGGCGTGCACGGCATGTGCGGCTACAACGCCGCAGGGATGCTGCTGAAGGAGCTTGGCCAATAGCTTAGGTACTTATCGCCGTGTGGCCCTACTGGCCCTGCCCCATCGCGAAGCCATCCTCCCCGTCGAATCGGCATAGATTTTCGGTCTTGATGAAGTCGACCCCATCCTCTGCCAGGTTGCTGAGCAAGAAGATGATATCGCGGTGCTCCACCGTGCGCGGTTGGCCCTCACGATCGACCCCCAGAAACCGGCAACGCCAATGGTCAGTACAGAACGTTTCAGGGAAGCCGTTGGGCCAAACTTTGACGCCGCGATTGGTAATGAGCTTTAACTCAAAGCCGGCTCGCTTTGGTTGATTGGCTAAGGTCTTGAGCTTTCCTGCCAGATAGTCGGCTGAGACGTCGGCCGCGTGCAGAAAGACGTCCACCCCCACCAACTCCTTTTGCGCTCGCGGCTTGCGCTTGTAGATCGGGGCCGAGGTAGCGCGGGGCTGCGGCGCGTTGGAATAGGCCACTTTGGGGAAATGCTCCGGCAGCTCGCCTAGGTGCGTGACTACTGCCGCAGCAAAGGCCTCCGTATCCAGCACCTGCACGGTCTTCACACCTTTGAGGTCAGCCGTGTGGAGCCCCAACTCGAGCGTCCGCAACCAGGCATTGTGGATTCGCTGCGCTACCTCAGCTTGCCGCAGATGTACCAACATCATGACCGCGCCGAGCAAGAGCCCAGAGGGGTTGGCAATCCCTTTGCCGGCAATATCAGGCGCGCTGCCGTGAATGGCCTCGAACATCGCCACTTGCTCGCCAATGTTGGCGCTCCCGCCCAGCCCAACACTACCCGTGATCTCCGCGGCTACGTCGCTAAGAATATCACCATAGAGGTTGGGCAACACCAACACGTCAAAGCGTTCGGGGCGCGTCGCCAACCGCGCGGCACCAATGTCCACGATCACGTGGTCACTCTCGAGTTCGGGATACTCTGCGCGAATCTCATCGAAGACGCGATGAAATAGCCCATCCGTCATCTTCATGATGTTGTCTTTGGTCATGCAGGTCACCTTCCTGCGACCATGCGACCGCGCGTACTCAAACGCGTAGCGAACAATCTTTCGACAGCCGGGCTCCGTTATCAGCTTCAGACACTGATAGACCTCATCGGTCTGACGATGCTCGATGCCAGCATAAAGGTCTTCCTCATTCTCGCGAATAATCACGCAATCCATCGTCGGGTGGTTCGTGTCGACGAAAGGCGCATAGCTTACGCACGGCCGCACATTGGCGTAGAGCCCGAGCGTCTTGCGAACCGTAACGTTCAATGACTTGTAGCCGCCGCCCTGGGGGGTGGTGATCGGCG
>CAITIQ010000058.1 GCA_903892415.1 uncultured delta proteobacterium
AACACCGGTGGCACGGCGGGCGCACCTTCGGGTGGCGGCGGTGAGGGCGGTGCTGATGGCGGTGCTGGTGGCGACGGCGGCTCTGGCGGTCAGGCGCCGGGCAACATCTATGAAGTAGCGAGCTCGCTACCCAACTATTCAAGCCTCATTGCCGCAGTCGACAAGGCAGGACTGGCCAGCGCACTCCAGGACGAAAATGCCTCCTTGACCGTGCTCGCACCCGACAATGACGCCTTCGCTGCTCTACTCGCGGGGATTGGAGCTAGCAGCCTCGATGACGTCACGGCCGAGCAGCTCAAGCCCATTCTGCTTTATCACGTGATTGGCAGTGAGGTCGGCTCCGCGGCTGCGCTCACCGCAGCAACCAACGCTGAGAAGGTAGAGTCGCTTGGAGGTTCCATCCAATTCGACCTCAACGGTGAAACCATCGAGCTAGATGAAGGCATCGCCGACATCGTCGTGACCGATGTCCCGGCCTCCAATGGCGTCATTCACGGTATCTCCGGCGTGATTCTGCCCTCGATCACCGACGTGGTCGTCAGCGACGCCAACTTCGGAATCTTGGAAGCGGCGCTTGGCCTTGCAGACAGCGACCCGTCGGCTCCAGCATTGGTCGCAGCGCTGGACGATAACTCCGGTGCCTTCACTGTGTTTGCGCCGCCGGACGGGGCTTTCACCACGCTCGTTGGCGCGCTTGCCGCTAACCCGAGCACCGGCATCGCCGGCTTGACTGACTTCCAGCCTTACCAGCTGATTCCCGTGCTCAAGTACCATGTTGTGCCGGCGGTGGTGCTTGCCGCCGACGTTCCGAACGGCCCGGTCACCACCCTAGGCGGCGTTGCACAGGCGACGACCAATGGCGGCGTTGCTGTCGACGGTACCGCGGTAACCACCGCCAACATCATCACGCGCAACGGCGTCATTCATGTGGTCGACGGGGTGCTGCTCCCCTCAATCACCGACGTCGTTACCACCGCACCTGAGTTCTCCTCGCTAGCAGGCGCTGTGGTGGCAGCAGACGGCGGCAACACCAACCCCAAGGTTGCCCCGGCGCTCAACGGGCCCGCAGCCACAGGCGCCTTTACCTTGTTCGCGCCGAGCAACGCGGCCTTCACCGCCCTGGGAGCGCCGCCGTCCGGCCAAACGCTCACGAACGTTCTGCTCTATCACGTGCTCAATCAGTCCACGGCGATCTATGCAGCCGACGCGCTGGCACTCAATAGCGCGACGCCCTTCCCCACCCTGCTCGGCACCGGGGCGGGCTCGCAGCTGACGGTCTCCTCGCCTGCCAATACGGTGGTGCTCGACGACGCCGGCTCGAACGTCAATGGGAGCGTGACCGTCGCCAACTACTTCACGGCGAACGGCGTGATCCACCTAGTAAACAAGGTGTTGCTGCCCCAGCTCGGGAACTAGCGAAAAGCTTGGAGGCTGTGGTGGACTATCCGACACAGCCTCCAAGTTCTCCCTAAAAAGTTCGACGGTTCGAATCCAAAGCCGTAGCGCGGTCGAAAGCAGGCCCAATGTCGGATCTTCTGTCGCAGCTGGCTGAACTGGAAAATGTCGAAATTTTCCTTGAGCTGTGCCGACGTAGCCAGTTCGCAGAGGATTTGGCGCACGGGACTTACACGGTCTTCGCTCCGACCGACAAGGCCTTCACCCGACTCCCGGAGCCTCTGTTCCGTGCTTTGTGGTCAGGACCCGAGGAGATTCTGATCGATGTTCTCGAGCATCACTTGGTTCCTGGGATCCAGCTCGATCGCCTCAAGGGACAAGGGCGCAGGGCTCGCAGGCTCCGCACGGTTCAAGGCTCGCAAGTCGAGTTGACCCCGGAGGACTACGACGGGGCCGCCTTTTCGGGCCCGCTCTTACGCTGCAAGAATGGCGTTATTCGACGGGTGAACCAGGTAGGCTGTCCCAGCTACGGCGTCCCGAGTTGGCCGGTTGAGCTTCGGCTTCGCTGGGCCTTCGCCGACCTCGAGAACGACCGCTCGTTGCCCGGACCACGTACACTGCGGGTTCGCGACGGCGACGTGACTTGTAGCCACACAACCGTGTCCCTGCATTAACTCGGAGGAAGCATCTGTGACCCAATCAGCCTCCCCCGATGTGCTATTCGCGAATTCGCTCCTGATGTCTAAAATCGGACGTGCCTCCGACGTTCCTGTGGTGCCTTCAGCGGTTCTTTGGCATGACTCTGCCAAGGTGGCTTCGGAACAGACCCGTCCCGCTGTACTCGCCCGCGTAGCGCGTGGAGACCTGGCTGCGGTTCAGACCTGCATGAATCGCTACGGCAACCTTGTTTGGTCGATGGCCCGTAGATTCTCACGGAGTCGAGAGGACGCGGAGGACGCTGTCCAAGAGATCTTTCTGGACCTGTGGAAGAGCGCTGGACGCTTTGACCCAGAAAGAGCGTCGGAAGAGGCGTTCGTTGCGATGATCGCAAGGCGACGGTTGATTGACCGGCTGCGGGCGGGGAAACGCCAGCCAATCGTCGAGTCGATCGGGACTAACGATTTCATCCAGCAAGACCATTATCCCGATGCGTCGGGAGAAGCGGTGCTGATGGAGAGGGCCTTGCAGCAACTGCGACCCGAGCAGCGAGAGGTGTTGCTGCTATCAGCTTGTCAGGACCTCAGCCATGATCAGATCTCGGCCCGCACCGGGCTGGCCCTCGGGACTGTGAAGACGCACGCCCGCAGGGGGCTCCTCAAGCTTCGCCAGCTACTATTCAACGATAAGGAGAAGGCTGGGCTCCACGGTGAGAGTTCGGACGTATGTCACCCAACAGAGCGGAGGATGAAGTGAGTGCCAGGACTGTGGAGGCGTCAGAGGGTGAACCGGAGGGCCAGATTTCCAGAGCGGAGGCCTTGGCGTGTGATGAGGCACTGCAAGGGCTGGAGGCCGCTGAGTTCGCTGAGCTCGCCGAACTGACGAATCCTTCGGCTGGTTTTCGCGGTGAGCTGCAGTTGGTTGCCGCGCGGCTCTCCCTGCGCAACCTCCCGCGCGAAGAGAGCTTGCCCACGGCCTTGCGCGCCAAGGTACAGGCGCAAGCGTTCGAGCATTTCGACGGAGTGGTAAAGCCGAAGTCCCCAACGGCCACGACGACGGGCGCCAACGTGGTGGAATTGGACTCGAACGTGGTGGAGCTCCAGCCGCGTCGCAGCCGCTGGGTAGCGGTGGCCGCTGCGGCCGCGCTGTTGCTCACCGTCAGCGGCTCGGCGTTGGTTAGGCCTTCGCCGACGCCAGCGACAGCACCCCAGGAGCAGCGTGCCGAGCAGGTACTGCGTGGCAGCAATGACCGCGCGCAAGCGGAGTTGCGAGTAGGCGAAAAGGCGGTACAGCTCGAGGTCGTTTCAGAGCACGGGTTGGAGAAGGTGACCGGACAGCACTTATGGTTACGCGTTGCCGCACCGTCTGGAGAGCACTGGCTCAAGGTTTCGGAGCTACCACAAGCTTCGGGTGGTCGCGTAGAGATGGCTGTAGAGTTGAAAACGAGTGAGACGGTGCTCGGCTTCGCCGTAGCCGCGCCGTCTTCCAAAGATGCCAGTCTGCCGGCTGTCGAGAGCGCCCTGGTGCTTGGAATGGTCAACGAGTGAACGCAGCGTCAGACCTCCACTCGGGAGCGACGATCCAGGGTAGGTTCACCTTGGATCAGTTCCTTGGCGAAGGCGGGATGGGCGCGGTTTGGGCGGCGCACCACGTTCTTACGGGCAAGCCCGTCGCGCTGAAGATTTTAAAGGGAGTTGGCGAGGAGCAGCGACGTCGCTTCGTGCAGGAGGCGCGCGTCGCTGCCGCTATTCGCCACCCAAACGTTGTGGATATTCACGACGTAATCGAGCTCGAGGACGGGCGACCTGCCCTGGTCATGGACCTGCTCGACGGTGAACCACTGGACGTGGCGCTAGAGCGAAAAGGCAAGTTCGAGCTGGTCGAGCTGATGCAGCTCATGCTTTCGGTGCTGGCTGGGCTGGGGGCAGCGCATGCCGAGGGCATCGTTCACCGCGATATGAAGCCGGAGAACATCTTCTTGTGCGTTAGCCCGAGCGGGGAGCACAGCGTCAAGCTGCTCGACTTCGGGATCGCCAAGTTGACGGCGCTCGCCAGCGCTATTCGCCACACTTCGGCTCTGACCCAAACGGGTAGCGTGCTCGGGACGCCCATGTACATGGCTCCAGAGCAAGTCTTCGGCGAAAAGGGGATCGACCACCGCGCGGACTTCTGGTCGTTGGGGATAGTAATCTACGAGTGCCTTACAGGAGAATGTCCCATTCAAGGGGACAACGTGGGGCAGCTCTTCAAGTCGATAAGCCAAAGGGACTTTCCTCCGATTGCGAAGAGGGTACCGGACCTTCCGCCCGGCCTTGCTGAGCTGATCGACTCCATGCTTTCGATCAAGCCCGAAGACCGACCGGATTCAGCTCGTGAGATCGCCCAATCCGTAGCCTTTCACACAGGGCTAACGTTACCGGCGATAGCAGAACCACGCTGGCTTCCAGGCTCACGGCGTCGGGTCGCGCGCACGACCGATCCAATGGCCGCGACCGAGGTGCACCCTTCCGTCAGAAAGCCGCTTGGTCGCTTGGTCGTGGCAACAGGAGCGGCGATCGTGGTGTCCGTTCTCGCCGCCGTAACGTGGCGATTGACGGCTACGCCCGTATCGGCTGAGCCAGCGCCTATCGCCAGCGTTCCTCTTCCCAGCCAAACCCAAGCCACTGCCACAACCGCAAGTGCGTTCGTGGTTGTGAGCAGCCCTCCCAGCGCCATTGCGGAGCCCACCGTGCAACGGACGGTGGCAACCAATGCAACACCACCGGCAAACTCCGCCCGAGCAGTCTCTCGCGTGAGTTCAGCGACTGCAAGCAGCGCGAGCTCCCCGGCCAACCCTAAACAAGGACCAGGAGGAATCGAAGTTGCGCCTCCCTATTAGTGAGTGCTCCGTCACTCCGAACCAAGAGCACTCCGTAGGCCTCCCTGGGCGCCGTCCACTCCGGTTCGCTTTTCCCAAGCGCCTCAGCCTGGTAATTTGTATTGCCTGCGCCGTGGCTTCCCCTGTGCAGGCATCGGAACAAGCACCCAAGCCCAAAACGATTGAGTCTGAGGCCGTGGCCAAAGAAGAGGCGACGGCTGCGTTCAAAGCGGGGACAGCATTGGTCAGCGAGGCCAAGTGGGCTGAGGCACTTGCTGCGTTCGAGCGCGCAAACGGCATCCTGCCGCACGCAATTACGCTGTTCAACATTGGCATTTGTGAGCGCGCGCTCGGTCGCTACACGGCAGCAAGAAAGACGTTTGATGCCGCACTGGTCGAGGACAAGTCCGGCCGAACGCAGTTACCGGACCGACTGAAGCAGGACATCGCAGGTTTTTTACAGGAGCTTGAAGGGCTGTTGGTTCGCGTCGCAGTAACAGTCAACCCGAGCTCGGTAAGCCTCGCCGTTGACGGGCGCCCACTGTGGCAAACTCCGAGAGGCGCGGAGGAGACAGGGCCCCACGTGCTCGTGGCGGGCTTGCTCCCCGCTGGCAAGGGAGAGCCACTCCCCGCTTCGAGCTTCGTGTTGGAGATGGATTCGGGAAGGCACGTGCTTACCTTCTCTCGGCCGGGCCATTCGGACAGCATCGTCGCTAAAGACTTTGTATCGGGCAAAGCTCCGCCACTTGACGTGAGCCTCGATGAACTTCCGGCGACGATCGCGATCTCGGCGGACCAGCCGGGAGCCATCGTTACCGTCGAGGGACGTGACTTTGGCCCGGTCCCAGTAGTCTTGCAAAGGCCGGCTGGCTCCTACCGTGTATTGGTTGAGAAAGACGGTTTCGTTACCTCGGAGGCCCTACTCAACGTAAAGGCAGGGGAAGAGTCGGACTATCTAGCGACTTTACCCGTTTACGAGCCTGCGATCACTGAAACCTGGTGGTTCTGGACGTTGTCGGCGGTGGCCGTGACGGGTGTTGGGATAGGCACTTATTTCCTCGTCGAAGGGCTACGCGAGCCGGAGCGGGCGACGATTGGTAGTGGTAGCCTCGGCTGGCGGGTACCGCTGCCATGACTGCGCTTCGGAGTTGGGCCCTCGTCTGCACAGGGCTGCTTGCGGCTGGCTGTGGCCTTGGTCCCGAAGCCCCCCCGCCGTTCGCAGAAGTGAAGATCGTGGTCGATACCGACCTCGATGTTGAGGCGTATGTGGCACGGCTGCAGGTCGACCTCTACGACGCTGACGAGAACTGGTTCTTCTCGCAAGAACTGCAACGGGAAGATCCGCGGAACTGGCCAAGCAGCTTTGTGTTGGTGGGACCGCGGACGATTGATGAAGGCGCCGCCCCCAAAGTCGTGTTTGTGCGCCTACGCATCTTTCCTGACGGCAAGGTACGTGACTATCGGGGTGAGCGTTTCTTCGGCCCGGACTATAAGATAAACGAGCAAAAGACCGAAGCAGAGCGGCAAGAGTGCCAGCCGCTACTTCCGAGTGGCTACGGCGAACGTGAAGCCAAGTTGCTCGAGCAACTGGACGAGGATGGGCAACCGTTGCCACCCTTCTCTCCACTGAATGAGCCGCTGCCGGACCTGACGATCGACCGCATCGTACCCGTGCTGATCGAGCCGGGAGAGCAGGGGGAGGTTCGCGTCTTTCTGAGCGGCAACTGCCTTGGCACCCAGGCCGGGTTTGGCGCGAGCATCGAAGCCGGCGATGAACTGGTGTGCGAAGATGGGGAATACAAGACGGCCGCAATCGAACAGGCCGAACCGAGCGCGAATCTGCCTGAGCTGTCGCGCGTGGGCACCTTCCCCGAGCCAAAGCCATGTGAGCAGACAATCCCTACTGAATGGGCTGCCTTCGAGGAACGCGTATGTGTCGATGGTGGCTTCTTCTTTCTCGGGGATCCGGCGGTCTTCGCCTACGGTAACTTCGACGCTGTACCAGAGAATGTCGCCCTGATCGACGCGTTGGCGATAGACAAGTACGAGGTCACGGTAGGCCGCTTCAGGCACGCGCTCGAGCAGGGACTACTAAGCAATGTCGAGTTGCCCGTCGTGAACGACGCGCCGCTCGACTTTGATGGCGACGAGGAGTCACGCGGCTGTACATTCAGCGATCAGCCGCTCAGTCGCGAGAACTACCCGCTCAATTGCGTTAGCTGGGAGACAGCGCGCGCCTTCTGCCTAGCAAACGGTGGGGACCTTCCAACCGAGGCTCAATGGGAATATGTGGCGGCCGCAGCCGGCCGAAACAACCGCGAGACACGCTTCGCCTGGGGCTCCGAGGAGCCTACTTGTGACCGCGCCGTTTATGCACGCTCCGCCTCGCCAGCGAAAGGCGCCAATTCGTGCGCGCCCGATCACGTCGATGTGGGAGTGCAGCCCCTTAGCGTCGACTCGAAGGATCGGACGGTCCTGGGCGTGGTCGGAATGGGCGGGAGCTTGCGAGAGCTGACGTTGGACGCCAACCGTCCCTACTGCGCACAATGCTGGATCGATGCCCCGCTTTCAGAACCATCCTGCGCTGTTGGCGCGGCGGAGGCAGTCTCGGTACGCGGCGGGGATTGGGCCAGCGACGAAGACTCGCTGCTAGTCGGCCTGCGCAACCAGGATTTGGCAACGGCAGCGGAGTTTGCCGACGAGGATTCTCCGCTTTGGTCTTCACGTGTTGGCTTTCGCTGCGTGCGACCTGGAGAGAGCGAAAAACAGTGAATCCAATTCAAGCCACCGAACGAAGGACCCACTAGCATGAAGACCGCGTTCGGCTCGCACGGCCCAGTAGCCCTACTCCTCGTTGGGATGAGCGCCAGCTGCAACAGCTCGGAGCTGCTGCCCGCCCCCGGCCATCACGTTGTCACGCTCGACACCGACGCCATTGTTCCGGCAGCACCTGGCGCAACGCTGGACCCGAACGCCCCCATCCCGCTTTTTGATCGCCTGGAGTTAGCGGTATTGCGTGAAGGGGAGACCGAGCCTGCTGCCGAAGAGAAGCGTGACTTCGCAGTGGATGAATCCACCTTCCTCCCCGACGGTGCGACCTTCACAATTGAAGCTGCGCCAGGCGAGGTCGTGCGAGTCCGTGCGCGGCTTTTCCGGGATGCCTCCTCGTTCGCTGGGGAACCGCGGCCTGAATCCACCGTCGAGGTGCTTGCCGAGCTGCCGCCGACCCCAACAGAAGGTGCGCTCGAAACGACGATTGAGCTACGTACCGAAGATGTCGGGGTACCCGTCGGCACGGTCAAACGGCCTATCGAGATAGGCCAAGAGGATTCGCGCGTATTCGCCGGCAATAGCAGCAGCCTCGAAGTCGGGAGCTGGGCGAAGGCACAGCACATACCATGCAGTGGCGAGCCCGGGCCTGGAGAGACCTGTGTTCAGGGCGGTGCCTATTGGATGGGCAATCCACTCGTGAAAGGTGATGACTTCGTCGAGTCTGACCGGCAACGGTTGGTCGTCTTGTCGCCTTACTTTCTGGACACGGGCGAAGTCAAAGTTGGGCAGCTGCGAGAGTTTCTTGCTCGGCGGCCTGACCTCGATACAGTGCCGCGCAACAGCGATGTCCTGGTGAGCGAGGAGTACTTCTGCACCTATACCGAGGAACCGGAATGGGGCTGTCCGGATGGAACGCCTTGCGAAGAAGGCGTTGGCTCAAACGCATGCTCCGCGACGGATTGCCGCGCGCTCAGCGAGGAGCGCCCGGCGAACTGCGTGGAGTGGGAGCTAGCAGACGCCTATTGTAGAGACCGTGGCGCTCTGCTGCCGTCGGAGGCGCAGTTCGAATACGCCTCGAGTGAGTTGCGTTCAGCCTTGTTTGTCTGGGGAGCCGATGAAGCGCCGCTGTGCGAGGCAGCTGTTTGGGGCCGCAGCGGATTGGACAATAGCGCGATCGAGCAGGTGGGTGCCAGCAACTGCAAATCGCTTGGTATTGGTCCGCAAACCCTGTCGGTTGATCCAAAGCTGCGGGACTCGACTCGCCTGACCGACCGCATAACGATTGGCGGAACCGAGGTCTTCGACCTTGCTGGCAACCTCCAGGAATGGGTGCTGGACCGCTACAACACCCAAGATGAGCCCTGCTGGAAGAAGGAATTCACCAACGTCTTTTCAGATCCCGTATGCACCTTGGAGGGGAAGGTCGGCGAGCGTTCGGTCCGTGGTGGTTCATGGATTCAGAACCGTGAATTCCTGCGCGCGGCCTACCGCGCAAGTCGCGGACCCGACCAAGGTGGGACCTTCGTTGTTGGCTTCCGCTGCGCGCGGCCTGGAGAATAAAGTTAAGATGGTGAGCCACGCTCCATCCACGAGGGGATCATTGGCCACAGCGCCTCTTTCATCGCTGGGCGAAAGAAGCCGAAGTG
>CAITIQ010000059.1 GCA_903892415.1 uncultured delta proteobacterium
CATGCCGCCGATGCCAAGCACGCTCTCGATCGTGTACTTTCCGATCGTTGTTCCGATGCGTTTGTCGGCAGCTCGGTTTTGCGAGCTCGTCATTCGGCGTCAATGTAGACGAAGCGCGACCGAAACACCTCTGTTCGATCGCGCTTGCTCAATCGCAAGGTTTGCAGTGAAGCGCTAGGCCGCGCGTGGTGGCAGGGTCTGCGGCAGATCCTTGAGGGCCCCGATGAGCGGCAAGCTAATGCGCACGGTGGTTCCTTTGGTGCGTAGGGTTTGGACCTTCACCTCCCCGTTGATCGCTTCCACTGCCGCCTTGAGGGCGCTCATGCCGACCCCACGCCCCGAGACGTCGGTTGCTATCTCCTTGGTCGAGAAGCCATCGGAGAACAACGCATCGGTCAGCTGCTCGTCATTCTCTGCAGCCATGCCGAGCCGCGTCGCCTTTTCGCGGACGGCATCCCAATCGATGCCGCGCCCGTCATCGCATACTTGGATGACCACGCGATTTTCTTCCTTGCGAGCCTGGAGCAGCACCGTCGCGCTCGAGTCCTTGTCGCTGGCGACGCGTTCGTCGGCGGTCTCAACTCCGTGATCGACGGCATTACGAACGACGTGGGGCAAGGCCGCCCAGACCTCGGCGTACTCGACGGGCAAACGCAGGCCGCTCGGATCGACCAACACCTGAACGTCTTTGCCGAGGCGCTTGGCGAGACTCTCGGTCAACTCGGCGAGGCGCTCGAGGCGGCGGTCAGCTGGCTCTAGACTCCAGGTGGCCATCTGGTTCGCGAGCTTACGTCGATCGCCACCACGGATGAGCGCCTCGAGCACGGTGGCGAGCTCGGACTTCTCGATCGACACGAGCTCGTCGGAGCGCGTGCCGGAAAGCGCAGCTGCTCTGGCGCTCACCGATGCGAACAGTTGTTGCAGCTCTGCGGCCTCCGATGCCGAAAGACCCTCGCCACGCTCGGCCATGGCTTCCTCGACCCTGTGGCAGAGCGTTGCAAGCCGCTGAACCCCAAGAATCCCAGCGTTTCCCTTCACGGTGTGAATGGCGCGTTTGACCGCAGCGAGCTCTGCCGAAGGATCACAGGCAGCATCGATCTGTCGACCGAGCTCCTCGACCATCTCGCGGAGACCGTTCGGATCGTTGGTGGCCAAGCGGAACAGCGCAAGCAGTTCGAGTTGCTCGACCTCTGCACGCTCGCGGGCGACTTCACTGGTGATGTCGGTGGCGACCAGCAGCATTCGCTCGAGCTTTTCACCCTGCATGATCGGTCGATATTCGAGCGCGACCGTACGCTCGCCCAAGGTGGCGCGCTTGGGAAGTTGATCGACCAAGACCTCGAGTGGCAAGAAGGGTTCGGCCAGCTCCGGCCAGCCCATCGCCAGGCTCATGCCAGCGTGCTCGTCGGCGCGCTCGATCCAGCTAACGAGCGTATCGTCCGCTCCGATCGGCCCGAGTAAGTGCGCCACCGCGGCGGAGGGCTCGCTACCCAAACGACCATCGAGTTCG
>CAITIQ010000060.1 GCA_903892415.1 uncultured delta proteobacterium
GGCCTCACCCAGCGCCTGAAGGAGGTCTTTTCGGCCGAAGGCGTGCGCATCATCGCGCGCGCGCAACACAGCACCAACAGCCTGGATTGGGCCAAACGCCTGCCCGACGACATCTCGAGCACGCAGCCCGATCTCGTAATCGTGACGCTCGGTGGCAACGAAATCGGCTCGAAGCACCTCGACGTTCAGGCGCGAGCGATTCGCAAGATCGTCGCTACCATCGGCGAGCGCCCCTGCGTTTGGACGACCCCACCGCTGTGGATGCCGGAGAGCGGCCTGTTCGACACGCTGCAGGCCAACGTAGCGCCGTGTAGGTTCTTCGAAACCGACAAGCAGGTGGGCCGTTACATCCCGCGGCGCGAGGACAAGATCCACCCAACCGCCGAGGGAGGCGCAATTTGGGCTGATTCGTTGGTTAGCTACCTGCGCAAGGAACGGCTCGGTGAGCCCAAACCGTGGTCGCTCGCGTTGGCGCCGGAGCTCGAGCGCAAGCCCCAAGGGCTGCGTGAGCCTCTGCCCTTGGTGGCCAGCCAATGAGTGCTTTACGCGCGGATCTCGGGTAACTTGACACTCATGCTTAGCCTGAACCGTTCCTCCACTTTGGTCGCTTTGTTGCTCGCTGTGGGCTGCTCGTCGAACGTTGATGACCTGTTTGGCGGCAGCTCTTCGAACGGCGGGAGTGGTGCCGACATCAGCAACGGTGGCGGGCCGAGCAACGGCGGCGGGCCGAGCAACGGCGGTGGGCCAAGCAACGGCGGCGGACCGAGCAACGGCGGCGGGCCGAGCAACGGCGGTGGACCGGGCAACGGTGGTGGACCGGGCAACGGCGGTGGACCGGGCAACGGCGGTGGAAGCTCGTGCGGAGATGGGGTGGTTAACGGCGCGGAAGACTGCGACGGCGCGCAGCTGAACCAACAGAGCTGCGCAAGTCTCGGCTACTCGGGCGGGGAGCTCGCCTGCGACGGGGCCTGCAAGTACGATACGTCCGACTGCGCGAGCAGCCAGTGCGGCAACGGGATGATCGAGGCCGGCGAGGCTTGCGACGACAACAACAACGATCCCAATGACGGTTGTTCGCCGACCTGCACGCTCCAAGGCGCCACCTGCAATTCGGCGATCCCGATCGCTGTAGCGATGGGCTCGATGACCTTTGCCGCTTCGACCTTGCCGGGCACGAGCGGCTTCGCACCGGCGAGCTGTGCCGGCGATCAACCCGGAGGCGCTGGCTCCGAGCTGTTCTTCCAGCTTACGCCCGCGGCCGACGGAATTCTGACCGTTCAGTTGTTCGCCGACAACACCAACTTCGACTCGATGTTGGTGGCCAAGACTACCTGCGCCAACGCTGAGGAGCTCTTGTGCCACGACAACTATCAGACCACCAACGGCAACAACGGAGGTGAGCTCGTCTCGGTTCCGGTCAAGGCCAACGTTCCGGTGAGCATCATCGTCGATGGCTACGCCCAGGAAGACGACGGCGAGTTTGAACTCGCGATCGACCTTTCCACCGGCGATTCCTGCAACGACCCTGTGCCGGTGGTTTTGGAGGGAGTCGCGAGAGCGCGGCTGCGTGGAACGACCACGGGCTTGGCCTCCAACGCAAGCGCTGGGGCGCCCTGCACCTCGGTCGTCGGAAACGGACTCGACGTCGTCTACGAGGTCACGGCCCCCGCCACCGTGAGCTGCCAAGCAACCCTGTCAGGGGACTTCTCACCGGTGCTCTACGCCCGTTCCAACTGCAACTCAGCCAACACCCAGGTGGCCTGCAACAACCCGCTCAACGGCGCCGCGCAGATGGACTTCGTCGCGAGCACGAGCGCGCGCTTCGTTTGGGTGGATGCTGATAACGACGCAAACGGCAACTATCTGCTCACGCTCAACCCCAACTAGCGCTAGGTGTCGCCCAGCACCTTGGCGATGGCGTTGCGGACGTCGGCCATCAGCTCTTTGCGGCGCGCATGCCCGTAGCTGGGCGCATCGATCGGCGGCAGGATCGTCGCTTTGAGCCGCGCGCCCTTTTGGACGTCGAAGCTGTCGGCGCTCAAGACTCGTTCGGTTCCTTCGATCGCGATCGGTAGGATTCGAACCTTGCTGTCGAGCGCCAGGTGAAAGCCACCGGCTTTGAACGGCCCCAGCTTGCCGTTCTTGGTGCGTGTGCCCTCGGGCGCGATCCACACGCGTAAGCCGCGGGCGATCAGCTCTTGGCTGCGTTTGAGGCTGGCGCGCGCGGCCTCTTGGTGTTGGCGGTTCACCTCGATGAAGCCTGCTGCGCGCATGGCCGGACCGAACAGCGGCACCCGGAACAGCTCCTTCTTCCCGACCATCCGCACGCTCCCGGGCGCGGCTTGGAACACGACCGGTATGTCGTAGTAGCTGCGGTGGTTGCTCATCATCACCAGCGGTTCTTTGGCCGGCAAATGTTCGCGCCCGACGACGGTGAGTTCGGCGCCGGCGTCGTTGAGCATGCGCTGGGACCACCAGGCAAGGCGCTCATCGGTGGCTTGTTCGGAGAGCTTCCCGCGAGCCGAGTCGGTGAGGGTAGGGACGATGATGCGCAGCGTGAGCGAGGCTGCTCGCACAGAGTCCAAGAACGACATACTCAGCCGTCCGCCTGCACATCGGTGAGGAAGCCCCAGCCTCCCCAACGTTCGAACCAGCCACCAATCTGAGCGCTCAGCTCAGCTTGTTGCGCCTCATCGAGGCCCTCTGCCGCGACCACGCAGGCCTCGGTCAGCGTCTGGCCGTTCGCGAGCGAGCCGAGCAGCTTGAAGGCGGGTTCGGTGAGCTCCTCGAAGTGCACGACAAGCTCCTTGCGAAACAGCGCGATGAAGCAGGGCGCGAGCGCAGGCAGCTCGGGCGACTCGCCGCCGCGCAGCGCCTTGCGATAGAGATGCATCGGCGAGGACAGCGCCATGCGCTTGATCAGCGGGTTGACCTGCATGCGCACGCGAGCGACTTGCTCGGGGCTCAGCGCCTGCAGCTTTGCGAGCGGGAAGGGCGGGGGATCGGCCCCGTCGAAGACGTCGACGAAAGCGAGCTCATAGGTGACCGCGTCCAAGGCGAGCGCGCGCAAGGTTTGGCGTTCGGTCGAACCGTCACTTTGCAACTCGCGCCAGCGCGCGAGAAACTGTGCTGCCTGCGCGCCCAAGTCGCGAAGATTTGGTGCAGTCGGAGGGATCTCGGTCAGGTAGTCACGAACGAAGGCGTCCCACAGCGACTCGCCGAGCACAGCGCGCAACGCCGGGAAATCCTCGGCTAAGCAGTCCTCGTGACGCAGCCAAAACTGACGACGGTAAATGTCGACCTGCTCGGCGGGAGTAAGGCGGTCATTGCCGGTGACCCACTGCTTGCAGGCTTCGCGCAGCTCCGGATCGTCGTTCAACGCTGAATACCGTTGGAACGCCGCGAGCAAAAACTGCTGGGCCTCGAGCAGCGAGCGAGGGGGCGTCGGCTGATCGTAAGGGGCCATCAAAGTCGTGACTCCGCGAGGCCTGAGGACGCAGCCTGCGTGGACGCCGTCAGCTCCGAAAGAGCGTTGGCACGATGGACCCGCGCCTTTTCTGCTTCCAAACTCAGCGTCGCAAAATCGGGGATCTCGTCGTCCCACTCGATCAAGGTCGAGACGCTGCCACAACGCCGGATGGCGCGTTCGTACAAGGCCCAAACCTCGTCGATCACGTGGCCGGAGTGCGTATCGATGATGTACTTCTCGAACCGACTGTGGCCGGCGAGGTGAATCTGCACCACGCGCTCCGCCGGGATGCCGTCGACGAAGGCGTTGGGATCGAAGTTGTGGTTCTGCGACGAGACGTAGATGTTGTTCACGTCGAGCAAGAGGCCGATGTTCGCTTCCTCTGCCACCGCGCTGACGAACTCCCATTCGGTCATGCGGCTCTGCGTGTAGGTCAGATAGGAGGAGACGTTCTCGAGCACGAACGGTACCTCCAGAAAGTCCTGCACGATCTTCGCCCTAGCCGCGACGTAACGCACCGCTTCCTCGGTGTACGGGATGGGCAGCAAATCATGAAGCTCCGCCTCATCGGACCCGGTCCAACAAAGGTGGTCGGAGATCCACGGCGTGTTGGTGTGACGGCTTAGCGCCTTCAGCTTCGTCAGGTAGTCGAAGTCGAGCGGCTTGCTGCTGCCGATCGACATCGAGACACCGTGCTGCACCAGGCGGTAGTTGGCGAGTGCGCGGTCCAGGTTGGCCATCGGTCGGCCGCCGGGGACCATGAAGTTCTCGCTGATGATCTCGAACCAGTCCATCGCCGGACGACTCTCGAACACGGCTTCGTAGTGGGGGATACGCAGGCCCACTCCGACGCCGAGGTCGGGGAGGCCAAGCCGATGCTTTTTGGAGCCACTCATGAGTTTCATCCTCGCCCTCTCGGGCCCAAACGACAACGAGGTCGACGCTGTTTCCAGCGAACGACCTCGTCACCGAGATGCAAGCGGCCGTTACCTTTGGTTACGTTCCGCTAGCTGTTCGTTGGGCGCGCTCGCCTCCCTATTGGAAGACCACACGCCCAGCGAGCTCACTTGCAGTCAGCAGCCTTGCAGCCGCCCTTGCCCTTGCACTCGTTCTTGCCACCGCAGTCATTGGCGCCTTCAACTTTGCAGTTGCCCTTGCCCTTGCACTCGTTCTGGCCCTTGCAGCAAGCCTTGGCAGCTGCGTCGCCAGCGGCGGGAGCGGCCGAATCGGCCGGAGCAGCAGTGCCCTCACCGCTCGGATCCTTGGCAGCGTCGGTCTTGCTTCCGCAGCCGACAACACCAACCACGAGTCCACCAACAGCCGAGAGTGCGAGCGTCTTTACGAGTTCCATGTCAATCCTCCAAAAATTGCGACAGATGCCGCCGAGTTGATTCAATTCGGTGGCTCGCCGCACAGTACGTCGAGCTATCGAATTGGTTTTGGTCCAGCGGGAGATCCGCTGTCCGTGCCGACCACCAAGCCTTTGAGAGCCCAAGAATCAGCGAGCTTTTTGCCTCACCCAGCGCCCTTGGAAGGAGCCACTGGTTGAAACCCCCCACGAAGTGGGTTTGAGGCGGCACCTATACGCGTCTCCCTGCCGCCCCGTCGAGTCCATAAGGAGGTCCCCTATGAGGTGACCTTTCGATACATCATCCTACTGGCCGCCGGAGCGGGGAAAGAAAGTCGTGTATCTGGGACGCATCAAAGCCCGACAACGGCTCGCGATGGCCCGATGAGCCTGCTTGACTTCATCCTTCCCGGTTACTACTGAATGTTCAGAACAATCTGAAACTTCAGTACGGTCGGAGAAGTATGACTGAATCACTCGAAGCAGCAGAGCGGTTGGCGGCTGACGCCATTGGCGACGTCATTGAGCATTGGGGCTTCCGCAAAGCCCTTGGTCGCACCTGGACCTTGTTGTTTCTCCGGCAAGAGGCGCAACCGGCGAGTGAGATTTCGGAGCGGCTCGCGATGAGCGCTGGCGCGGTCAGCGGGACGTTGAACGAGCTTCAACGCTGGGGCGTGGTGCGCAGGGTCTGGAAGCCCGGAGAGCGCAAAGAGTTCTACGAGGCTGAGACTGATTTCTGGAAGATGATTTCACGGGTCGTAAGCGAGCGAGAGCGCTTCCTGGCCGAATCAGTGGAGGAGCGCTTGGCGCAGGCTGCAGAGCTGGCCCGCCAAACACCGGCTTCGCCACAACAAGACCACTTCATCGAGCGCGTGACTCGTCTCTCACAGTTCGCGCAGGTCGCAAAGAGCGTGATGGACAGTTTCATTCGATCGCAACGGGCTGATTTCCAACTGTTTGGAAACGTACTTTCTATGGGACGGGCGCGGGGCGCCGGGAGGGATGCATGAAAGGTGATGCTGCACTGCGAGTGGAGCCTCTCGCTCGGCGAGGCGCGGTGATGACGACCCTTTCGGAGGTAACGCGCGAACGCGGAACCGCGCCGATGACGCAGAAGTTGTCGGATATCCGCGCGCTGCTCGAGGACGACCTCTCGGGCATCGACGAGGATCTGCGCGCCATCGAGTACAAGCGCACGCCCTTGCACGAGAGCGCCAAGCACCTCGTTGCTTCCGGCGGCAAGCGCATTCGGCCGATGTGCGTTGCGCTGGCGTCGCGCATCGGCACCGGCTTCGACCGCAAAGCGCGCGAGCTGGCCGTCGCAGCGGAGCTCGTCCACAGCGCGACCTTGCTCCACGACGACGTCGTCGACCTCGGGGACAAGCGTCGGGGTTTGCCGACCTCCCGAGTGATCTACGGCAACGCCGCCAGCATCTTCGCCGGCGACTGGCTGTTGGTCGAGGCGCTGCTGCGGGTCCGCCGCACAGAGCTAGGGGACGTGCTCGACGGTGCGCTCGGCGTGCTGACCGAGATGCTCGAGGCCGAGTCGTTGCAACTCGCGCGGCGCGGCAAAGTCGATGTGGTGATGGACGACTATATGAAGGTCGTTCGTGGCAAAACGGCCTCGCTCTTTCGTTGGGCGCTGTTCGCCGGTGCGCGGGCTGGCGGGCTCGCACCGGAGGCTTGTGAAGCGCTCGCGAGCTACGGCTCGGCGTTGGGCGTCGCCTTCCAGGTGATTGAC
>CAITIQ010000061.1 GCA_903892415.1 uncultured delta proteobacterium
CGCCTCCTCCCCTCCCAAATTTGTGCTCGGCGCGTTGCGCCTCCGCGCAGATGGGAGGGGTACTGTGGCGGCTGGTGGCGTCGGAGCCGCTGTGGGACTTTGGTGCGTCGTCTTGAAGGTTGGCTCTGGCCAGCAGCGCGATCCTGGTGCGGACGACGGTGTCGACCGCACTCGCGGCGAGGCTTGTTGGCATCGCATAGGCGAGCAGCAGCGCTGCGACGAGGCAGATACGCCACGCGCCCGCGATCGGGCCCATAGCGCCGCTACTGCGTCCGTTGAGTCTCAGCAATCTCGAACCGCGAATGCCTAACCGACCGCTGACGGAGAGATCTGCCGGCCGCCACCGCAGCTCTCGCGCCATCGCTATAGAGGATGGTTGTCTTCAGCGTCCGTCCCGTCTTGTCGCCCACCACGACGACAGTCCCTAGCGCCAGGTTCTTGGCCTCGCGCGTTAGTTTGCGAGCTAGCTTCTGGGTGCCCGGATGCCCGGTCCGCGCAGACAGCGGGCTAAGAAACAAGGTTTCGTGGTCGGTGCCACCAAAGTAGAGGCAAATGAGTCGCTCGGGGTCTACCTTGTCAGGCACGCGACTTTCGTCGTCAACAGCTGCGTAGATGAGGTCCTCACACGGCGACGTCCGTGGCGACCGAAGCTGCTTCAGGAGCTCTGGCGGCACCACAGCATACGGGGGAACGCGCTGGTAGGCTCCACGAGCTCCTTGGCGGAATAGAACGCTCGCACCTGAGCCGAGCGCAACGGCAAGCAGCGAAGCGAACTCGTCCGCAACCACGAAAATGGTAGTGCTCACATCCATCGGAACCACCCGGCGCGCCAGTCTGTCACTTCTTCTTCTTTCTCGAGGTCCGCACGCCGTATGGCTTGAAAGCCGGACGAATGCCGGTCTCGTTCTCAATATCGTCCATCGCGAGCACTTCGCGCGGCACCGGATCCCCTCCAGGAGTCTCCAGTCCGACTTGTTCGTAGTGGAGCTGACCGTTCCTCTTCTTCATGGTGATGTCGATACGGCGACAGGCTCTCCCGGTGGCGCTGTTCGGCGTCTTGATTACTGTTTCCTTCTTCGTACCACCAGCGACATGCTCCCAACCCTTCTTCTTTAGTTCCGCGATGCGGTCCATGATGGTGTTGTTGTGCGGCCCGCCGCGCCCGGCGTTGTTCTTCGGCTTGGGCCCACGCTTTGCCAGTCCGAGCGGATCGAACCACGCGAACGCGCTGGGTCCGAAAGCGAACAGATTGAGGCCGGATGCCAACAGGATCGGGTCGGCGCGCGTGAACGTGCCCTCCCCGTCGTAGTACCTCCACCGATTATACGCTAACCCCGTCTCCTCATCCCAATACTGCCCTTGCAGCCTTATCGGTGTATCCGCTTTGGCCCCGCCCTTCGGCTCGAGTTGGCCCCAAGCTTTACGCTCATATTCCGTCGCGATTGATCCATCTTCGGCGAGCAGGCGCTCCGGCGTGCCGATCGGGTCGTTGACGTAGTGGAACCAGCCTCCGTGCTCGCGGCCGACGTCGTCGACTCGCCGTTCGCGATGCGCGAGGGGCTCGAAGCCGTCGTCCTCGAACCAGTAGGTCCGCTCTTCGACGACGGGGTCGCCCTTCTCGAGGCATTGCTCGCGGATTTCGTGCACCAGCACGTCGCCGTCCCAGACGATCGACGACCATTGTCGCTTCCCCGCCACCACACTTTCGCCGACGCTCTTGCGGCTACTGCGCTATTGGCCCGCCGAGCGCTGCATCGAACTTCACAAGTCACGCAGCCGCTCGCAGAATTCTCTCGCTGCGCGTTCAACAGAACTTGGAGCAAAGGAGAGCACTTGGCTCGCAAGATCCAATTGATACGAGGGTGGTTGAGCCTCCACGATAGCCGTGCTCATCCTCGCGCGCCTGTCAGCCCTGAAACGATGGGACCCAAATGACGCCCTTGTCCAACTGAACCTGACCGTCCACGACATGCTGAGCATAACTATCAAGCCAGCCAGTGATGGACGACGCCACAACGATCTGCGGTCGCTGGCCATTGTTTTCAAACGAAATTACCTGTCCGGTGTGACCGGCGGCGGCTGGGTCGAGGTCAAGCACCAAGTGATCCCCATCTGCGTCAGTAATGGGCCACCAGCCTCGGCGCCAATGGGCATCCGTCTGAATGCGTGGATCGTCGCCCTTCCGACGTCTCCTTCGATCATCAGGGTCGACATTCTCGATATGCGACTTGTAAAGCGCAATGGCCGATCGAATCGGGAGCAACGTCCCGCCGTTAACGAAGTCGGCTTGATCCTTGAGCCCGTCTGCGACTCTGTACAGCACTTCAAGTTCGTCGCACGCGGCTGGCAGGTGCCTCTTAAGTGACTTGAGCGCAGCCTCGCTAGCTCCGGCCCGGATCGCGCGTGCGGAGTCGGGAACTTGTTTGCGAAGGAAGTCGAAAATGATGGCCAATGAATCTTCGATCGAACGCATCAGGGAACCTCATCCAAAGACCTTTACAACGACGACCTTTGAGTAGGGCTTCTTCGGTACACCCCTCACCAGTCCACCCAGGTAGGAGTTTACACTGGTGGATAGAGGCATCGCGCGGCCATTCGCAGACTTGCCGCCCATTGCGGCATCCGGCACGTGCCCAACCACCTTGTTCTTGTAAAGCGCCGGGTTGTCCTTGCGCTGTGTCAGCAGGCTCTCAAGCAACTCCTCGAACGTCTCTGCCACGAGAACGCCATCGACTGGCTCGGACTCCGCCGCATCCAACGCACAGTAGTAAACCTTGCCCGTTTCACGATCGATGCAGAAGGGATTGTCGCCTCCGTTGTCTCCAAACGGGAGAAGGCCACCGGCTCGAGCGACAAAACATATTCCACTTCTTGGATCAACCGTTTCACTTCGGTGAAGTGAAGGTCGAGCGCATGGTCGTTCTCGAATACACCGCTTCCCCAGGTACCCATATTGGCCTTTCACTCAAGCAGCTGTTGACGGATTAGGGGCTTTAGATGTTCGGTGGGCGGGTTGACTTGAGCCAACCTTCATTGACACCATACACACGCTTCGAGACTAGAGAGAACAGGCCGATTGGATCGGTAGTTGTCGTGAATTGCGCGACATGGCGAAGCTAACGGTTGCCATTAACCCGCGAAACATCATCTACGCGCCGACAACTTGGCTCGAGCAAGCCGCGTGAGCCGCATCGACAGCTGCTTCCTTGGTAGTGGCCTTCGCAATGAATGCACGACCATGCCACGTGACGCCCTGACGCGTCACTACTTCAGGCAATTGCGCAACGACACCATGAGCCTCCCAACGCCTACCTTGTCCGATGACAGACGCCGAAGCTCCACGCGTCATGCTCGGAACCCAGTCGACCGCAGTGCGGACTCCAACGCCTGACTCCGGCGAAAATGAAAAGAACGTTGAGCGACGGTTCATGGCGTAGGCCAACCATGCATCCGCGTGGGCTGGTGAAACGGATACGCCGAGCTTTCGAAGTTCAGGGAGCGCTGGGAGTTCGTCCGGTGGAAAACCACGCCCCCCTAGGACCAACGCTCTCAGCGACATTGAGGAGTGAGCCACCGCGTCACCAAGTTCGCTGGTCAACTCCGCGTTTACGACGTGAAGCACCTCGAGCGAGGCGCCTCTCAGCGCTCGGAATCCGCAGACCGTGGGACTATCCACGAAGAGCCGCTTTGTAAAACGAAGGTCCCCCAGCACTCCGAGGTGTAGCGGGCGCTTCGCGAAGACGCGCAAGCTAAGTGAATTCAGTAAGCGACAGACATTCTGAACCACACGCTCGGAGCAATGATCAATCAGCGTGTCTCGAGATGTTGCTGCCACGTCCGGTTCAGCGACGAGCTCGGCAGTGTCACATCTGCCGAGAGACACCATTCTCCAGTCGCGTACGAGCAATCCTTCCCAATCAAGAAGTTGTTGTTGCAGAAACCAGCAGGCTTCGACCGGCTTTGTAGATAGGAATGACGAGTTCCCTCGTCGCAAGGCTTTCAACGAGGGGATTGCGCTTGTGACGTCCTCTGAAGTGGGCACGCTCTAGCGGACAGTTGATTAGGAAGTCACGCCGCGAGGTTCACCTGCTGCTCGTATCGTAGAGGACTTACGTAGCCAAGGGTCGAGTGTCTGCGGGTAGGGTTGTAAAAGCCGTCAATGTAGC
>CAITIQ010000062.1 GCA_903892415.1 uncultured delta proteobacterium
AGCAGCTGACGCTGACGCTCCCGAAGCGGGTCGCGGATCTGCTTACCGATCGTGGCCCAGGTCGAATCATCGTACTTCGAGCGGGCGAGTGACTTGATCTCGCGCGCCTGCGCCAGCGCGTTGCTCTCGAGGATAAAGCTCGGGGTAATTTGTGGTGGCTGACTGACGACCGTGCACCATGTGATCGCTTGTGCCGCTGAGGCGCCCATCGCACGCAACGACTCAATGCCAAGGAAAAGCCTCATGAGGCGGCGCACCGATCGCAGGTCGACCAGAGTCGCCACGGCTGGAAAGGCGAAGCGGTTCATCAGACTCACGACATCGTCCTTGATGAAGCCGTTGCGCTCAGCGAGGCGGGCCATCCCAGCATCTGCCGTGACACCGGAGTTCGTGTAGGTGAAGAACGCGACCGGTCCGCCATCATCGGTCCGTCCCCAGCGGTCCCGTATCCATGCGAGCTCGTGGTCGACGAGGAGGTTCTCGAAGTCCACCGCTACGAAGTCAGAGGCGACGACGGGCCCCGTCTTGCGAGTCAGAGGGAGTTGGGACAGCGAAAGCGCCATCACACCGGGCTCGACCTCAGCAACCGAGACCGCACGGGCGCGTAACGTGTGAGCGGCCTGATGAAGACGAACGAGATCCGCCTGGCGATCAGCGCTGGCAGAGAGGCTTGGGTCGAGAGTTGCGTACGTGTCGTCAAATCCGACCGGGACCCATCGGCTTGCGAAGACGGCGCCCATCGTCCCGTCGTAGAGGGTCGGATCGTTGCTGTTCTCAATCCGCGCCCACAGCATCGCGACCACATCCGCCGGCAGCTGAAGGAGTTCACTCGTGCGTTGGACCACCGCGGTCCGCACTTTGAGAAAGCGCGCGAGGCGGCGAGTGACAAACGTGCGTCGGCCTTCCTCGCTCTTTATGTAGTCAGGATCGAGTGGGTCCGCGACCCGGGAGCCGATGTAGTTCCGATCTCCGAAGAGAGGGACCCGATCGGCAAAGTAACTGGCGGCCGGCGCCCCCGTCAGCGTTCCCCTCACAATCTCGTCCAGCGTGTGCAGCTCGGACGGCGCAGCCTCCCTGGTTTGGAGCACTTGTGCGCCAATGGTCCAAAATGCGTTCTGTGAATTAGGTTGCTCGTCAACGAGCTGCCGAGTCTCTTCGGCCGCCTCGGCGATGGCGGCGAGCAGTTTCTTCTCCCACCCAGCAACGACCTCGGCCGAGGGCTCGAGCCCACTCTCCTGGGTCGCCACGTGGCGCAGCACATAGTCTGCGACGAAGGGAGAAAGACCGACACGACGCGTTCTCTCGAGTAAGTCCAGGAAACGAAGCGCGTCGAGCGGCTTCGCTGGTCGCCTCAGCCCCTCGATGATTCCAGCGCCCGACGCGCTGGTGTCGGTGAGGCGAGCAAATGTGAGCAACTCGCGAATCGCCAACCTGGTTGCCTCTGCAAAGGTAACGATGCGGAAGAGCAGGGACAGCCCGGCTACGGTCATGACGGTACCGCCGTTGATCAACGCCGACACCCCGAGCTCACGTTGCGCTGCATCCTCATCGATGAGCAGCGCAAGATCTCCCGCCGAGATCCGAAGAGCCGCAAGGAGACCGGGTGCTCCCGCGATGTAAGTGTAAGTCGACGTCGCTACGCCGCCATCGGGATACAACTGGCGGAAGGCCTCGAACGTCGGTGCATACGTGCTTGGGCTGAGGAAGGTCCGGGTGTACAGCGACGGATTCCACAGGTCGTTCCGATCCATCTCGCCGAACCAACACGCCGTCACGACAGGGTCGGTCTTCAGTCGAGTCCACAGCGTCCGGAGGGCTGCGAACTGCGGGAGGGTCGTATCATCAAGCGTCGCTCCCAACGCCTTCCACACGCGACCTGTGTCAGCGATCGATAGACCGAGGGTATCGCGTAGCCGCAGGAAGCGGTTCAACGTATGTGGCGGGCTGGCGAGCCCCGTCAGCGTCATCGACTGGAGGTTGCACGAGTCGCTAGGCGTGATCGTGAGGCCAGGAAACGCCGTTGCTAGCTCGCGGACCTCCTCGAAGGAGAACCCCGTCTGTTTCATGAAGACAGGCAGCTTCGCAATCTCGGTCTGGAAGCCCGCAGACGGTAACCCCCAGAAGTCGTGCGGATTCAGTGGGGTCGTTGTCGTGCGAAGTTGATCGTAGCGGGTCGCTGCGACGCGCAGGCGCTCGATCGCGAGAGTGTGTGTATCCGGCCC
>CAITIQ010000063.1 GCA_903892415.1 uncultured delta proteobacterium
CTCAACGACCTCTATCGCCGTGTCATCAATCGCAACAACCGCCTCAAGCGACTCCTCGAACTCAACGCTCCCGAGATCATCATTCGGAACGAGCGGCGAATGCTGCAGGAGGCTGTGGACGCGCTGTTTGACAACGGACGTCGCGGCAAGATCATCACCGGCCCCAACAAGCGGCCGCTGAAGTCGCTTTCCGACATGCTCAAGGGCAAGCAAGGTCGTTTCCGCCAGAACTTGCTCGGCAAGCGCGTGGACTACTCAGGTCGCTCGGTTATCGTCGTCGGGCCGAGCCTTCGGCTGCACCAGTGCGGTCTGCCGAAGAAGATGGCGCTCGAGCTGTTCAAGCCGTTCATTTACAACAAGCTCGAAGAGCGTGGCTACGTCAACACCATCAAGAGCGCTAAGAAGATGGTGGAGAAGGAGCGTCCCGAGGTTTGGGACATCCTCGAGGAAGTCATCAGTGAGCACCCGGTTCTGCTGAATCGCGCGCCCACGCTGCACCGTCTAGGCATTCAGGCGTTCGAGCCGGTCCTCATCGAGGGCAAGGCCATTCAGCTCCACCCGCTCGTCTGCGCGGCTTTCAACGCCGACTTCGACGGCGACCAGATGGCCGTACACGTTCCGCTTTCGGTTGAAGCGCAGATGGAAGCTCGCGTGCTCATGATGAGCACCAACAACATCCTCTCGCCCGCCAGCGGCAAGCCCATCATCAACCCCACCCAAGACATCGTGCTTGGCCTCTACTACGCCACTCGCGAGCGTAAGTACGCGAAGGGTTGCTATCGTCCTGACAGCATGAAGGTGACCGAGGACGGGAAGATTGAGGGCCACTTGCGTGGCGTGTACTCGAGCCCCGAGGAAGCCCGCATGGCTTATGACTCCGGCGAAGTCGCTCTTCACGCGGGTATCCGTGTTCGGGTGCCGGTGGTCGACGAGGAAGGCCGAGTCGTCAAAGACAGCCATGGTCGCATCAAGAAGCACTTGGTGGACACCACGGTTGGTCGCGTCATCGTCGGGGAGGTTCTCCCGCCCAAGGTTGGCTTCGAATACGCCAACAAGGTGATGAACAAGAAGGCGCTGACGAACCTCATTGACGTCTGCTACCGCGTTCACCGCAACAAGGAGACGGTTCTCCTTGCGGATCGTCTGCGTACCCTCGGCTTTGAGCATGCCACGAAGGCCGGCGTCTCGATCTGTATGGACCACATGGTCATTCCGGACGAGAAGAAGGTGCTCCTCGGCTCGGCTCAAGAAGAGGTCGAGAAGGTCATCGAACAGTACCAAGAAGGTCTCATCACCGACGGCGAGCGCTACAACAAGATCGTCGATATTTGGGCTGACGTTGCTGACCGCGTTACCGACGAGATGATGATCGTCATCGGTAACGAGACGGTTACCGACCCTGAGACGGGTTCTGAAGCACGCGAGCCGAGTTTCAACCCGATCTACATCATGGCTGACTCGGGTGCCCGAGGCTCCAAGCAGCAGATCCGTCAGCTGGCCGCTATGCGCGGTCTCATGGCCAAGCCGAGCGGCGAGATCATCGAACAGCCCATCACGGCGAACTTCCGTGAAGGTCTCACCGTGTTGCAGTACTTCATCTCGACGCACGGCGCCCGGAAGGGCCTCGCCGATACGGCTCTCAAGACCGCTAACTCCGGTTACCTGACGCGCCGTCTCGTGGACGTCGCTCAAGACGCGGTCATCGGTGACATCGACTGCGGCACGCTCAACGGTCTGCGAGTCGCAAAACTCGAGGAGTCGGGCGAAGTCATTCAGTCGCTGGGAGATCGAATTCTCGGCCGCGTGACGCTGGAAGACGTCGTCGACCCGCTCACCGGCGAGGTCTTGATTCCTGGCAACACGGAGCTCGGCGAGGCCGAGGTGAAGCAGATCGAGGACGCCGGTATCGAAGAGGTAATGATTCGGTCGGGTCTGACCTGCGAGTCACGCCGCGGTCTTTGCGCTCTTTGCTACGGGCGCGACTTGGCCCGCGGATACCGAGTCAACGTTGGTGAAGCTGTCGGCATCATCGCAGCTCAATCAATCGGCGAGCCCGGGACCCAGCTGACGATGCGTACCTTCCACGTCGGTGGAACGGCTGCTCGTGGCAAGATCGAGGCGAGCTACCTCGAGGCTCGCACCGACGGCACCGTGCGCCTGCGTCGTGCGGTCGTGCAGAAGAAGAAGGACGGCTCAATCATCGTGATGAACCGCCACGCAGAACTCGTGGTGGTTGACGACACCGGCCGTGAGCGCGAGCACAACCGCCTCGTTTACGGTGCGGTGCTCAAGAAGAGCGAAGGCGAGAAGTGCAAGGCTGGCGAGCTCTTGGCCGAGTGGGATCAGTTTGCTGTTCCCATGTTGACCGAGGTCAGCGGCATCGTGAAGTATGGCGACCTTGAGGAAGGCGTCAGCGTTCAAGAGCGCTTGGACGAGGTGACCGGTCTTTCTCGAAAGGTCGTTATCGAATCCAAGGCTGGCGATCTGCGGCCGCGAATCTCGATCAAGGACCCCAAGTCTGGTGAGACGCTCAAGCTCCCCGGCCTGGATCTCGACGCTCGCTACCTCCTCCCGGTTGGCGCGCATATCGTCGCTCAGGAAGGCGATCTCATCGAGGCAGGCGACATCATCGCCAAGATGCCGCGTGACGCTACGAAGGTTCAGGACATCACGGGTGGTTTGCCGCGTGTTGCTGAACTCTTCGAGGCGCGGAAGCCGAAGGATCACGCGATCATCACCGAGATTGATGGTGTGGTGACATTCGGCAAGGACACCAAGGGCAAGCGTAAGGTCCTCATCACGCCCACCTCTCCCGAGGGCGGCTTGATGTCGGATCTGGCTCGCGAGTACCTGATCCCGAAGGGCAAGCACATCCAGGTGCAACCAGGTGACCGCGTGCGTGCCGGGGACCCCTTGCAAGACGGCCCGCCCAACCCGCACGACATCTTGCGCGTGAAGGGCGAGAAGGAACTCGCTGCCTGGCTCGTGAACGAGATTCAGCAGGTTTACCGACTGCAGGGCGTGCTCATCAACGACAAGCACATCGAGGTCATCGTGCGGCAAATGCTGCGGCGTGTTCGAGTCAAGGAGGTGGGTGACACCGCCTTCCTGATCGATGAGCAGGTCGAGAAGCATGTGTTCGAGGCAGAGAACGAGAAGGTCATCGCGAAGAATGGCCGTCCGGCCATCGCTGAAGCTCTGCTTCTCGGCATCACCAAGGCAAGCCTCTCGACCGAGTCCTTCATCAGCGCCTCCTCCTTCCAAGAAACGACGAAGGTCCTCACCGAGGCGGCGATCTGCGGAAAGACCGACGACCTCCGCGGGCTCAAGGAGAACGTCATCATGGGGCGGCTCATCCCCGCAGGCACCGGCCTCTCCGCTTACAAGCGCCTCTCCGTGCTTGTCGACGGTGAGCCGTTGGTGATGCCTCGCGAGAATCCGCGACCGCGACCGGTGATTGAAGAGCCGATGCCGGCGGTCAACGAAGAGTAAGGCAATCCTTCAGCTGCAATACGCCGCGCCTAGCGCGGCGTTTTTGCTTTGTGCGTTCTGCGCTCAAGGCTCGAGCGTTACACGCAGTGTGTAAGTCCCAACGCCAAACTCGTCGTCATTCCAGCCGTCTGCAAAGATGAAGTAGTCCTCGGCGTCTGAGGCTGGGAAGGCGACCTCTTCACTCAGGTGCCATCCCATCGGGTTGTCGGAGCAAGCTACCTCCGCATCCGCATCTGCACAGGTTCCTGCGCGAACATGCAGTACGCGGTCGTAGCAGCCGTTGGGGTAGGGGTATTCCGGTTCTGTCGTGCCGCAGAAGGCATCCCCGTTGAGATCGTCACCGAGCCTCACGCGAAGTGTTCCCGGTTGCAGGGGACGAACACGAACAACGTGGTCCGGTGCCGCGAATAGGTTGATGCCGTCGGGCTGCAAGCCGCAGCTGCCAGTGCCACTATCGTCGGCTCCCAACGTCGTTGCGAGCGGCGCACTCGCGGGAAATTGCATCGTCTGCCCCATTGCGATCTTGGTCGTTGGGCCAACGCTTGCGCCTGCACAGCTATCGAGCGAGGGGTCCGCGGGCTCGGCCAGACACTGTGCGTCGCAGCCGTCGCCGGCCGTCGTGTTGCCGTCATCACAAACTTCGCCGCTACTCACAACTCCATCTCCGCAGGCCGGCGCCGTACAGCGTGCGGTGAGTGCGTACGTCGAGCTACCGCTGCCTGCGTCGGACAACACCACCCAGTGCACGCCTGCGTCTAGCGGGAGGACTAGCTCTTGAAGAGCGCCAGATTTGTACGAGCATCCGCTGTCGATCTCGCAGCCATCCGAGCGAATAGAGACGACGGTCTCGAGCCCCGCGTCGCCGTCAACCAGCAGGTCGATGACGCAATCATCGATCAACGTCAGTTGATGCACCACATCGGGATAGGAATAGGGCGCGCCGTAGTCCGCACACCACGTGGTGTAGTCGTCGACCGCCCCTTGGAAGGTTCCGTGGCGAAAGGCGATATCACCTGGGGCGAGGTCGATGACGCCAGCATCTTCACAGGTGTCGTTGTTGACTCCAGCAAACGGAGTCCCGTCCAGAGGGGATTCCGGCGCTGGAATCGGCGCAAATCCAGAGTCAGCCGAACTTGAGTCGTCTTGCGGATCGTCGAGTGTGATGGTGCATCCGGACACGATCGCAAAGCTTAAGAATCCAACCTGTGCTGAACGCATCGAGGCCTCCTCTGGGTTCATTCGGACGAATGCGTGCCCCGCCTGCCACAGGCCGCACTCTTCCAACGGTTCACCGCGGGCCTGACTCAAGTTTGACCGACACTTTTTTGACGCACCCACACCGAGCGCGAGTCATGGCCCGTGAAGCGTTGTGCCACGCCGTCCCATTGGCCTCTCGTGCGTCGATCCCAGGTGCCCCAGGCCTGTGTATGAACTAGCGTGCGAGCTGTGACGGCTGCATCGCGTAGGCCCAAATCGCCTGAAGACCCGTCCGTTGAACCCGAAGAGCCCAGCGACGTTGAGCTGCCTCGGCAGAAACGGAAGCGGCCTGTCGACAGCGAGCGGCCACCATCGCCTCGAAGAAACCCAAGCGATCTGCTCGGCAGTTTTTTCTCGCAGAACCATATCCTTGCGGGTGCCGCGGAAGCGTTTCGCTCACACGGCATTGAAGGCGCCACGGTCGAAGACATCCTTCGCGCTTCAGGGGTTTCAAGACGAACTTTCTACAAGGCGTTCAAAAGCAAAGAAGACGTGCTTGACGCCCTTCACCGCGGACTAGCAGACCTGTTTATGCAAGCGATTCGACTAGCCTCGGTCTCGTCGAAGCAGGAGGAGCGCATTCACAGCTGTATTGATGTCTTTCTATTGGCCGCGCAACGATCCTCCGGATTGATGCTGCAGCTGCAAGCCGAAGCACAGCGGCGGGAGCGATTGGGTTTGCGGCGCCAGGCGATGTTTCGCGAACTCACCGCGATGATTGAAGATGGGTTTCGCGAAGCGGGGCGTGAGCCACCGCCTAGCTTGTTGGTTCATGGGTTGCTGATCGGACTCGAGGGCATCGTTCGCCATCAGCTTGAGAGCGGGAGGCTGGCAGACTCCGATCTTGCGCAAGCGAGAAGCGCAATGCTCATGTTGGCACGCGGCGCGCTGGACATCGCTACCCCCCAAACGCTTACAAACTCCCGAAATGACACACTGACGTAAGGCAAGCCTTGCGAAATCCAAGCAGCCGGGGTACTCGGGCGCCCCCCTGGCGGCCCAGGCATTGACAGGCCGGTCGTTCAAACGGCTCGTCCAGGGTGAGCCCGGTCCCCCGGGCGCGAGGAGATCCTTGGACATGACCATTGCCCGATTAGCCGGTCTCGCGGTACGCGCGCGGCGCCATTTGCTTCTGTTGATGACCCTTGCGGTCGTTGCAGTCTTCCTGCCGAATCTTGCGTTCGGAAGTGGAGACTCCGGACACCAGATGGGCGGCGAAGCCAACCTTCAACTGCCGAATCTCTCCGACGCCAAGATGTTGGGCACCGATGGCCGGACGTTGATGTTCGGCGGCATCGTGGTGTGTTTCCTGGGTCTTGGTTTCGGCTTGGTGATTTTCTCGCAGCTCCGCAACCTCCCGGTTCATCGGGCAATGCGAGAGATCAGCGAGCTGATCTACGAAACCTGCAAGACCTACCTGATCACCCAGATGAAGTTCATCGGGTATCTGTGGGTCTTCATCAGCGTGATCATGGTTGCCTACTACGGGTACTTCGCCAAGTTCCCGATCACGAAGGTCGCCTTGATCCTTGTCTTCTCGCTGGTGGGAATCGCCGGCAGCTGCTTCGTGGCTTGGTTCGGCATCCGGGTGAATACCTTCGCCAACTCGCGCACGGCCTTTGCGAGCCTCGAAGGCAAAGGTTACCCCGTTTATTCTATCCCTCTGCGCGCCGGCATGAGCATCGGCATGCTGCTGATCTCGGTCGAGCTTCTGCTCATGCTCGGCATCATGCTGTTCTTCCCGGACGTTGCTGGTCCCTGCTTCATGGGCTTCGCCATCGGTGAATCGCTTGGTGCTTCGGCGCTCCGCATCGCTGGCGGTATCTTCACCAAAATCGCTGACATCGGCTCCGACCTCATGAAGATCGTCTTCAAGATCAAAGAGGACGATGCTCGTAACCCGGGCGTTATTGCTGACTGCACCGGCGACAACGCTGGTGACTCGGTTGGTCCCAGCGCAGACGGGTTCGAGACCTACGGCGTCACCGGCGTCGCGCTCATCACCTTCATCCTGCTCGCTGTCGAGAAGCAGTATCAGGTTCAGCTGTTGGTCTGGATATTCGTTATCCGCATCGTGATGGTCGTGGCCAGTGCGGTGTCGTACCTCATCAACGAGACCGTGGCGAAGAGCCGCTACAAGGACGCCTTCAAGTTCAACTTTGAGGCGCCCCTCACGAGCTTGGTCTGGCTGACCTCGATCGTCAGCGTGATCGCAACCTTCGCTGTTTCGTACTTGCTCATCCCCACGCTCGGCAACGGAGCCTACTGGTGGAAGTTCTCCATCATCATTAGCTGCGGAACTCTCGCTGGCGCCATCATCCCCGAGGTGATCAAGATCTTCACTTCGACTGAGTCGGGTCACGTTCGCGAAGTTGTCACGAGCTCAAAAGAAGGTGGAGCTTCGCTCAATATCCTCGCCGGTCTCACGGCCGGTAACTTCAGCGCCTACTGGATGGGCGTCATTCTCTGTACCTTGATGGGCGTTGCGTACTACGTCGCTCACCTCGGCAGCCCCGGTATCGTCGGCGAGCAGCCGCCGGTCGAGGCGCTCGGTAACATCATGTTCCTCAACAAGCAGGACGTGTCGGCCGTGTTCGCCTTCGGTCTCGTGGCGTTCGGCTTCTTGGGCATGGGCCCGGTGACCATCGCGGTTGACTCATACGGACCCGTTACGGACAACGCCCAGAGCGTTTACGAACTGTCGCTGATCGAGTCTGTGCCCAACGTCAAGGAGGAGCTCAAGAAGGACTTCGGCATCGACGCTCAGTTCGAGAAGGCGAAAGAACTCCTCGAGGAGAACGACGGCGCAGGCAACACCTTCAAGGCGACGGCGAAGCCGGTGCTCATCGGTACGGCTGTGGTTGGAGCGACGACGATGATCTTCTCGATCATCGTGATCTTGACCGGCCTTGACGCTGCGAAGCTCCAGCTGCTCTCGATTCTCCACCCGCCCTTCCTGCTCGGCCTTATCGCCGGCGGTTCGATAATCTACTGGTTCACCGGCGCTTCCACGCAGGCTGTGTCCACGGGCGCATACCGCGCCGTTGAGTTCATCAAGG
The DNA here is from genome assembly GCA_903892415.1 of uncultured delta proteobacterium. GTDB lineage: Bacteria > Myxococcota_A > Polyangia > Polyangiales > Polyangiaceae > Xiheicaenibacterium. The sequence continues at coordinate 7,809 of CAITIQ010000063.1, forward strand.
CGAACATCAAGCTCGAGGGCGTTGAGAAGGCGAGCGTCGAGGACTCCAAGAAGGTCGTTGAGATCTGCACGATCTACGCGCAGAAGGGCATGTTCAACATCTTCCTCACGGTGTTCTTCGGCACGCTGGCCTTCGCCTTCTTCGACAGCTACTTCTTCATTGGCTACCTAATCTCGATCGCGCTGTTCGGCCTGTTCCAAGCCATCTTCATGGCGAACGCAGGCGGCGCTTGGGACAATGCCAAGAAGGTTGTCGAGACGGAGCTCAAGGCCAAAGGTACCGCGCTACACGACGCCTGCGTTGTTGGCGATACGGTCGGCGACCCATTCAAGGACACCTCCAGCGTGGCCATGAACCCGGTCATCAAGTTCACCACGCTCTTCGGTCTGCTGGCTGTTGAGCTGGCTGAGGTGCTCGGCAAGCAGAACCCGAGCATCCGCATCGTGGTCGGTTTGGTGTTTTTCGCTCTGACCAACTTCTTCGTCTACCGATCGTTCTACGGGATGCGCATCGAGAACGGCCCCTCGAGTCACGGGAAGACCGCAGACGCGGCCAGCTGACCCAAAGCAAGCGGCGCGACACTGAACTTGTCACGCTAAGCAGGACTCGCCCGGGCTATGCTGGAAACAGCAGCTCGGGCGATTGCCTTTTGTCCGACGTCCCACGCTCCAATGCAGAACACGAACAACGCTTCCAATCAGCGGCTCGCCAACCGGATGATGTCGGATGGAGTTCTCGCCGCCGACATGCACGCGACCGTGATGGCCTACATAGGGCTGCACGGCGGCCGCGTAGAAGACGCGATTCTCGAGAACCAACTGCTGAGTGAGGCCGAGCTTCTTCGCTACATCTCGACTCTGCACAACACGCGATTTGTTTCCACAGAGAAGCTCTACAAGGCTGGATTTGATTCCAAGCTGCTGACCCTGGTGCCGCGCAAGCTGGCGGATCAGCACTGTGTTTTTCCGGTGATGGCGGACGAGGTCGCGCGCACGTTGACCGTCGTTACCGCTGATCCACAAGACCTCAGTGCGCTGCACGAGGTCAAGATTGCCAGCGGAGTACGTGACGTCTTGACGATCGTCGCGAGACCAGCGGCGATTCGAGCCGCGATTGCACGCGGCTATTACAACGACACCAATCCGTTCGCCGAGCTCATGCGCGGTGGCAGTGGGCTCGTGCTCACCGTCCATCGCTTCAGTGGCACCGTAACCAACTCAGGCCCAATCGAGGAGGCGGCCCAGCCCATTGCGGGAATCGTCCATCAGCTTCCATCGAGAGCACGTCAGGACCTGAGAGCGCCGTCGGCGCCTGAACTGGCGCCGCCACCACCGCCACCGCCGCCGCCACCGCCGCCGCCACCGCCGCCACCGCCACCGCCACCGCCACCGCCACCGCCACCAGCGCCGGACACTGCGCCTCCCCGACTCGACCCGCGCAGAGCGGGTAGACGAACGAGCGATGGAGCTGACCTTCTCGCTTCACCGCCCGTCACCCTGACCATCGACTACGTCGAGACGCTCAATGTACTGGTTACGTTGCTCGAGAACAGTCGGCCTGAGCTGCGTGGTCACTCCGCGCAGTGCGCGCGGCTGATCAAGCGCGTTTGTGATCGTATGAGCCTTCCGGCTCCCCAGACGGTGGCGTACGTCGTCGCGGCCTATCTTCACGATCTCGGCAAGGCGGGGACCTATCACCTAACCGCGCTCAACGTCGCCGAGTACGACGGCCACCGCGCCGCTGCGCAAAAGGTCTTCAACGTACCCGACCGCTTCCTGCAGGCGGTCGGTTTGCACGCGGATTCAAAGAGCGCACTTAACTCGATGTATGAACGCTTCGATGGGCGCGGCTTCCCGCTTGGGGTCGGTAACAAGGACATCCCGCTCGGTGGCCGTATCCTTGCGGTGGTGGATTCCTACGCCGACCTGACGATGAACCCGCGCAATCCAGCGCGGCGGATCTTGAACGCGGTCGAGGCTGTCGAGTTTCTCGGCCGGTACCGCGGGACGGTATTTGACCCCACCGTGCTTGACCTGGTGAAGACCGAGGTAGCTGGTGAAGATCTGCGAGCGAAGATCCTAGCGGAGCGGAACAACGTACTGCTTGTGGATCCAGACCCTGAGGAGTCGATCATTCTCGAGCTGCGCTTGATCGAGGCTGGCTTCGACGTACGTATCGCGCGGACGTATCAGCAGGCCATTCACGAGCTGAAGAGTCGCGACGTCACGGTGGTGATCAGCGAGGTCGATCTCGACTCCGACGATGCAGGGCTTAGCCTTCGCACCGCGGCGGCGTCGGAGCCTTGGGGCCAACGCGTGATCGCTTGGATCGTCCACACCCGCAAGACCGATCGTCAGCTCGCCGAGATCGTCTTTGAACTTGGCGTCGACGATCTCGTATCGAAGCCGACGCCAGCAGAGGTGCTCGTTACCAAACTTCGGCAGCTCATCGAGCGAAAGCGCGCCCGGGCGCCTACCGCCCCGCGCGGCGTGAGCGGCAGCCTCGCCGAGATGGGCATTCCCGACGTCGTGCAAATCCTCTGGCATGGCCGTAAGACCTGTACGATTCGGCTCAAAACCCGTTCAGCGTCTGGGGACATCGGCTTCTCGGAGGGGCAGATCGTTGATGCTCGCTACGGGACGAAGCGCGGTGAAGAGGCGTTCTACGCGATGCTCGCAATCAAAGAAGGCGACTTTCACATCGACGCGGACGTTGTTCCCACCGACCGCACCATCGACGTTTCCCCCGAGGGCTTGTTGCTCGAAGGCATGCGTCGTTTGGATGAAGGTCTTTTGGGCTAGTCGAAGCAGCGCTTGTCAGGCTCGGAGCGGTTACTTGGCACCCTTTGGCACCCGACGGCGAGAGCTCAGCATCTCATCGACTTGTTTCCTCGGCTCGCGAGCTGTGTTGCATCGGAGATAGGCCTGGTACGAACGTTGCTCCATCGCGTCGATCGTCGATATGGAGGGTTCATGAAGAAGGCTTTGCTTTGCGGGTCGATGATGATGGGTGCGTTGGCTGCGGTCACGCTTTGGTCGCCCAGTGAGGCGGAAGCATGTGGGGGGTGCTTTGTCTCCCAGACCGAAAACACCCAAGTCACTGGCCACCGAATGGCGTTGAGTATCTCGACCACGCAGTCAACGCTCTACGACCAGATCACCTACTCGGGAGCGCCCGAGAGTTTTGCTTGGATCCTGCCCATTCGGGGTCAGGTTGATATTGGTCTGTCTTCGGATGCGCTGTTTGCGGCGCTGGAGGGGGCTTCCCAGGTCTCCATCAACTCGCCGGTGATCAACTGCAATAGCGGTGGAAGTTGCGGCTCCGGCGGAGGCTTTCCAGGCTCGAATGGCGCTGGTGGTGGTGGGGGTGGCGACGGCGGCGTCGAGGTGATTGCTCAGGAGGTCGTGGGTCCCTACGAGACAGTACAACTGTCTGCCACAGACCCCGAAGCGCTGGTCACGTGGTTGACGAGCCACGGCTACACCATCCCGGCCGACATCGAGCCGGTGATCGATTCGTACGTCGCTGAGAAGTTCGACTTCCTCGCCATGCGTTTGGTGCCTGGTCAGGGGATCGATTCGATGCGTCCCGTTCGCATCACCACTCCAGGCGTCGGCGCAAGTCTGCCGCTGCGCATGGTCGCGGCGGGAACTGGCGCCAACACCGCAATTACTTTGTGGGTCGTGAGCGAGGGCCGCTACGAGCCGCAGAACTTCCCCACGTTCCAGATCTTGCAGCAGGAGTTGGTTTGGGATTGGGATGCTGGAAAGAGCAACTACTCAACGATTCGTGCCAATCGCTTTGCGGAGAGCAACGGCTTTGCATGGCACCTCGAATCGGGCGAGCCGATGTATGACACCTATACCTTCGACTCGCTGGTGAGCCTTGCCTCATACGATCCGGCCGCCAGTGGCTACGGTGATGCGCAAGGCGCAGGCGCTGTGGAGGAGGCACAAGCCGATATCGACACGCTGCTTGCCGGTATCAACCCGCAGAACCTTTGGGTCTCACGCATGGGAGCAGAGCTCTCGCGCGCCGCATTGGGCGAGGACCTCGCACTGCATGCTTCTGAGCAACAGCGCCCGATCAACCGTTGGTTCAACGTAGAGAACGCCATCGGTACGCCGCCCCCGTGTCCACCCCCTCCTCCTCCCTGTGGTGAAGACGGCTTCGGTGACGATGGGGGTGGCGGAGCAAGTGTTGGCGGCGGTGGAGGTGGTGCTGGCTGCGCTGTTTCTCCAAGCACGAGTTCCCGCTGGCTATTGGTCGGTCTCTCAGCGGTCGCAGCTTTGGCCGTCTCTCGTCGGCGTCGAGCTGTGCGCACCAACTAGCAGCCGTCACTATCCGAACGTGGCGAAAGCCAAGAGGGCCGTCAGGTACACCCCGACGGCCCTCCGCTTTCCGCCCTTCCTGACTCAGTGAACGTGCGCGTCTGCGAGCGGATCGAGCTCGGGCTCTTCACCGACACGAAAGCCGTTGGGCTTGAAGGTGTGAGCAGCCGCTGGGAACGTCCCCTCACTTACCTCGCGAACGTAGTCCCGGGTTGCGGCCACGATGGTGTCACCAACTTCAGCGAACTTCTTCGCGAACTTGGGTGACAAGCTTCGGTACATCCCGAGCAAGTCGTAACAGACCAGCACCTGACCATCACATTGAGCACCCGCTCCGATGCCAATGGTTGGAACGCCTACGCTCTGGGTGATTTGCGAGGCGAGGTCCGGCGGGATCGCCTCGAGCACGATGGCGTAGGCGCCAGCCTCTTCCATCGCCTTTGCGTCTCGAAGTACCCGCTCGGCGTCATCCTCACGCTTGCCTTGCACTTTGAAACCACCCATCGCGTGAACGCTCTGCGGCAAGAGACCGACGTGGCCCATCACCGGAATTCCTGCGCACACGATGCGTCGCACGTGTTCGGCAAATTCCACGCCCCCTTCCAACTTCACGCTTTCAAACGCCCCTTCCTTCATCATCTTGCCGGCGTTTTCGAGCGCGGCGATGGGAGACGTTTGAAAGCTCATGAAGGGCATATCCCCAACCACATGCGCCCGCTCGGCTCCCCGGGCGACTGCACGTCCGTGGTAACAAATCTCGTCGACGGTGACGGGCAGGGTCGTCTTGTGCCCCTGCACCACCATCCCGAGCGAGTCCCCAACGAGCAGCAGGTCAGCGCCTCCTTCATCCAGCAGGCGCGCCATCGTGTAGTCGTAGGCCGTGATCATCGCGATGGCTGGCCCTGCGGCCGGTCCACCTGCTGGGCCCACGCGCTTGCGAGCGCGAATTTGCGGAACGGTAACCTTTGAACGAGGCACACTCGTGCCGTCACGAACGGGTCCGTACATTTTCCTCCGGGTCGCGGCCACGAGTGGTCCACGCCTTCCACCTTTATAGTGTCGCGCTAGCGCTCACACAACTGGGCTTTTGTCAGCTTGGCTTGCCGGCGGAGTGAAGGTGCGGACCGCGGACTCAACCAGCAGCAGCGCCAAAAGCAGAAACGCTACAAAAGCTGAGATGTCGCGATTCCGGGCGCGCCCGCCAAGAGCCGCATCATTGGTGCCCTCAACCAGCGGACGGGCTCGGAAGTCGAGCTCCACGTCAGCGACCAGGGCGATTCTCTGGCTTGATTTGTCGGCCGTTACGAACGTGTAGCGTCCAATCAGCGCCGTTGGCAGCGCCGTTCCCGGCGCTGCGCGAGGCAACTCCGACTTCAGGCCCGTCGCGGTCGCTACGAGCTGGCCCGGACCATCCGAGGGGGCTTTGAAGGTGAGCAACTGGCCCACCGTCAGCACGCCCATGCCGTGGCTTTCCTTCGCCGTCGCAACAAAACCATCGAGCAGCGATAGAAACGCGGGCCGGAGTGGGAGCTCGCTCTCCTCCAACCGGAAGCTCGTGGTGACCACGGTCACGCCTCCGCGTCCGAGTGCTCGCCGCAATACGAGCGGCGCGCCGTCGCTCCACTCACAGAGCGTCTCGGCATCACGAAAGAGCGGTAGCTCGAGTCGGACGCGAGAAGTTGGACGCAGATCGTCGAGGCTCTGGGCGCTCTCGCCGAACACGCTGCAGCGGGCAACATTGGCTCCTTTGGGAGGCGCGTTGTCCAAACGAAGCACCCCGGGAACCAGAGCGCCGAAGGTCGCTGCAAGCGAGGCTGACTCAGCATCGCGGCTGAGCGTGACCAACAAGAAGCCTCCTGCTTCGACCCATTCGATCAGGGCTGCCCGGTCCTCTGGCGCGAGCCCCGCTGGATCATCGAGCACCAACCCTTTCAAGCTCGCCAGCTCTTCTTGCGAAGGGATGGCACTGAGTGCGCGAATCGAAGCTCCCGAGTCGAGCGCCGCCAGCGCTTGTTCCACAGGGGATGGCCCGCCCGTTTCGATCTTCGAGCCTTCGGTGTCGACCATCACCCCGAGTCGGAACTCGTTGTTCTCGAACAGCACCGGGGCTGCGTCGTCTGCGCCAATGATGTCGGTGGGAACGAGGCGGACGTCGAGCTCAGTCGAAATCTGAGCGGACGGTAGTTTGAGCGATACGGTGTTGCCGTCTTTGGGTAAGGGCGCTCGTGCGACCACGGCGTCGGGCTTGCCCGCCTCGTGAACGACGACCTCACGTTGTTGCTCCGAGCTACCAACACAGCGTGTGTTCACCTCGACAGCCGCGCCGTGCTGCTCCGCCGAAATCAAAGCGCAGTCGTAGCTTGCTTCATCCGCCCGCAGCTCCGGGACTGGGTACCAAAGGACGGCTCCTTCGCTCGCGAGTCGATCACTGCTCGTTCCATCCGCGAGATCCGAGAGCAACACGATGCGCTTGTCAGCCTGGGGTTGCCGCTCGAGCAAAGCGCGCGCCGATTCGAGCGCAAAGCTCAGGTCGGTGGCGCGGTCCGAAGGCTCGAGCGCTGCAAGCGCGCTGGCGGCGCTGGCCTTGTCGAGCGTGGGCGCAAGCTCCACGCGCACCGGCCGGCCAGCGAGCACGATCGCGAAGGAGTCTCCTTCCGTACTCGCATCCACAAGCTCGAGTGCGGCCTTGCGAGCTGCTTCCAAACGCGTCTCACCCCCGGGCATGGGAGCACGCATCGAAAGCGAATCATCGATCACGAACACGAGCGCGATCGACGCGCCGTCCTTGCGATTGAGCGCCAAGTGGGAGCATTGAACAAAGGGCGTTGCGCCCAGCATCACCAGCGCAGCAATCGCGAGCACCCTCAACGACAAGAGCAACCTGTCTTCGAGCGCGCTGCGTTTGCGCGCCTCCGGCAGACTTGCAGCGAGCAGCTTGGCCGTCGGCAGGACAACTTCGCGCGCGCGCTGACGTCGCAGCAAATGCGCGAACAGTGGTATTGCCGCTAGAACGAGCGCGAACAGCGCAAAGGACGAGAGAAAGCTCATTGCCTCCGCTCCACGAGAGAGGCCTCGCTCAGGCCTCGAACACGATGCAACAACTGAACAGTGACCTGCACCGGGTCATCGCTGGTGAGCGCGCGAGTTATGGTCCCACCTGTGCGTGAAAGCGCGTCTCTCCAGCGGGTCTCGAGCGCGGCGAGCTCTTTGAGATAGAGCTCCCTGGCCGCGACCGGGTTGGCTTCCACGACGAAGTTTCCCTCCAAGCTAGTCCAGCGCGCCTGTTCTTTGAACGGCAGGGTTGCTTCCTCCGGAGAGAGCACCCGCACAACATGAACTCGACGATTCCGGGTCGCCAACTCCGTCACGCGTTGCAACCCTTTCTCCGGCAAGTCGACCAGATCGCTGAGGAGCACGATGGTTGAGCCTCGTCGCGCTTTGTCGTGAAGCGGCGCGAGAGCATGCTCGAAATCAGCGCCGCGGTCCGACCAGTCTCCTGCGGGAGTCAGCTGCGAAAGGGCATCGCTGATGCGATGAAACATCTCTCGAGCTCCTGAGGCTTGGAGCAAGGTCGGGGCTTTGCCTCCGATGATCAGCAAGCCGACCGGATCACCGCCTTGCAATGCCACGCGGCAAAGCACCGCGGCGAGCAGCGCTGCAAACGGGTACTTCGACGCGGGGCCGCCACCACGAAAGCTCATCGACAGCGTGGCATCGACCACGAGCCATAAAGCCCGGTCGGTCTCGGTCTCGAACTCGCGCAGCATCAGTTTGTCGTGTCGGAGCAGCGCTCGTTTATCCACGAAGCGTAGGTCGTCGCCGCGTACGTACGGGCGCTGGCCCGCAAATTCTACGCCGCTGCCCTTCAACACGCTGCGGTGCATACCCGCATAAAGGCCCTCAGCGATGGTCGCTGCCCGCAACCGCAGCGGCAGGATGCTGCCCCAGTCCACGGCGTAGGGATCGAACGGCCCCTTCCTTGATGCCACGGCTTTCTGTAGCACGGTGGGCCGCTAAGCAATCGTCGATTGCTAGCTTCGCGAAGCTTCGCTTGAATGGGCGGGTGCAACGTTCCGAAGAGGTCGTGCTCCTCCCGGACCGCGAGTGGGTTACCGAGCTTTGGCGCGTCAACCAAGGCCGCAAGCTTGGCGCGCCATCGTTCGACGCGCGCTGATCTTTCTGTTCGCGATCGGGCTTGCGGTCTCTTGCTCCGTGACGCGAGAGCCGCGACTCGAACACGTCTTGCTTTCGGCCGCGGCGTGGGCGTTCGTGCCGATCATTCAGCTCGCGTCCACTTGCGTCGTGGGCTTGGTGCTGCGACGGCGTGACTTGGCCACGCTTTGCGATCTCAGCTTCGCGGGCAATGCACCTCACGTGGTGAGCGCCACGCTGATTGCCTTGCTCTCGTGTTTCGAGTTGGATGGCGCGCTGCTTCGCTATGGGCCCGTCGTTGGCTTCGCCATGCTTGGACAGCTGTACGGCGGCTTGCTCGCTTGGGCCTTTGCTCGCGAGGTGCTGAAGCTGACCCCCGCGAGAGCGCTTTTGGCTTTGCTCGCCGAATGGACCTTACGACTGCTGCTGCTGATTGGTTGGTACGGGCTGATGAACAACCTCTTGCCGCAGGCGCTGGGGATTCGCTCATGAGCCGAGTCAGAGGCCTTGCTTGGCTTGTGCTGCCGCTGTTGCTCGGAGGCCTATCGTGGTCCCGCGAGCGCCCAGTCCGACAGAGGACAACGCACGATGGTCTGCTGCTCGTGGAGGGGGACTTCCACGTGCACACGCGCTTCTCCGATGGCATCGTATCTCCGGCTGACGTGGTGCTGCTTGCAGAGGACCGTCAGCTCGATGTGGTCGCAGTGACCGAGCATAACGTCACCTTTCCAGCGAAGATCGCCCGCTTGTTCGCCGAACTGACGCACTCGCGAGTGTTGGTGCTGGTCGGTGAAGAGGTTACCTCGCGAGATGCACACCTGCTCGCGCTGGGCATCGAGGAAACGGTCGATCCGCGACAGTCGGTGCGTGCAGTTGCGACTGAGGTTCACGCACAGGGCGGGTTGATCGCCGCGGCCCACCCGGTGAAGAGGTACTGGCCGGCGCTCGAGCCGGCTTGTGATCAACTCGATGCGGTGGAGCGCATCCACCCACTGGCCTTTCGTGAACCGCAGGCTTGGGGGGCGTGGAGCGAGGTGGTCGAGTTTCAGCGACGCTGTGGGAACCCGCCCTCCCTCGGGAACTCCGACTTTCATTTCGGACCGGACTTCGCACAGCCGCGCACGTATCTCTTCGTCGAGAGCCTGACGCGCGAGGGCGTTCTCGATTCGATTCGATCGGGGCGCACAGTGGTAAGAGACCCCGATGGAAGCCTGTTCGGCGACGAGCCTTGGGTGCGCGCAGTGGCGGTCGCTCCCGAGCCACCTGCGCGCGCTCCGCGGAGTTGGGCGAGGCGGATCGTCGGGGTCGTCGCGCTCTTGCTGTTCGTGGGGCTGTTTGCGACCCGCTCGCGCAAACGCGCTACTTGAGGGCCAGCAATACCCCGAGCACGATGCAAGTAACGATGGCTGCTGCCGCCACGAGCTTCCATCGTTGCTCCAAGGCTCCCGGCTCGGTACCTGGGTTGGTTGGAGGCGGCGCAAGTTCAGTCGGCCGATCGCCCTCGGCTGCCAGCCGCGCCTTGGCGTCGGCCAGGGCCTCGGCGGCGCGCAGCGCTTCTGTGGCGCTGCGGATCTGCGAGCGGCGCAGGCTCAACTCGGTATCGCTCTCGTGAAGATCACTTCGCGGTGTCGGCTGCACGCTGATGACGCGTCTTTCGCTGGCTGCCTCAATCGCAGCTCGCAGCTCTCTCACCGAGGTGTAACGGTTCTCCGACGACTTCTCCAAACAGCGCAAAAGCACCGTCTCCAAGACTGACGGAATGGCGCGATCTTTGGCGCGGACGCGAGGTGGTTCGAGTGGTTGGCTGAGCACCGCGGTCATGGTCGCGAGCGGCGTCTTCCCGCGAAAGGGCACGCTGCCCGTGAGCATCTCGTAGAGGATGACGCCGCAGGCGTACACGTCACTGCGCACGTCGGCTTCATCCCCGCGGGCTTGTTCAGGCGCCATGTACTCCGGCGTGCCGAAGATCATGTCGCGCTCGGTCAGGCCGGTGCTGAGGTGTCCGCCGTGAACGACCTTGGCCAGGCCAAAGTCGAGAATCCTCGCCGTTTCTCTCCCGTTCGCGGCCGTCTCGACCATCCCGTTTCCGGGCTTCAGGTCGCGGTGCACGACGCCTGCCTGATGCGCGGTTTCGAGTCCGAGACAGAGCTGGGTGGCGATCTCGAGGGCTGCTTCGATCTCGACTGGGCCTTGGTGCAGTCGGTGTTCCAGCGACTCTCCGCGCACCAGCTCGAGCACGATCACGAGCAGTCCGTCGTACTCGATGAAGTCCAAGAAGCGGACGATGTGCTCTCCGCCGATCTGTCGAAGGATCGCCGCTTCGCGTTTGTAGCGAGCGAAGATTTGCCTGGTGTGGCAGTGCTCCCGATGAATCACTTTGAGCGCGACTTCCTCGCTGCTCTCCGCATCGAGCGCCCTGTACACGACCCCCGATGCGCCGCGCCCCAACACGGTCTTGAGCTCATAGCGCGACGCGACCAACGCACCGAGCTGCAAAGGATCTGCAGGCAATGAAGCGAGGCTCACGGCGTTGGGTCTCGCGGGGTTGGAGCTGGCGGTGTCCTCGGTTTGGCACTCGCGGGAGGGGGGACCTTGGCAGCGGACGCAGAGCTGGATGCCTCAGGCTTGGGCGCTGGCGAGTTCGCACAAGCGGTCAGCACTTTGGGACTCACCCAGACTGGATCGAGCACGACCTCGACAGCGTGTCTGCGCCACTCGACGCAGGTTTCACTTGCGAGCGTGCTCTCTCCAAGCGCGACATACGACTTGACCAACTCAAACAGCACCGCGGCCGTGACCTCGTCGGACATGTCCTCGGTGAAGCCGAGCTGGTTCGCCAAGGCGACGGCCTCGACGTATTGGCCCTGCCGTACTGCAAGCTTGAGGCGCGGTAGTTCACGCTGAGCGCGCTCCTCGTGGTCCCGACCTTCCCCGCGCGTCTCACCGAGCACCCGCTGAACAGCGTCGAAGGCGGCTTCGCGCCCTTCGTCGGTCAGCGCCAAATCGGTCACCGGCACGAGCACTACATCCCCCGGCTCGAGCGCTGCTCCGCGCAAATCATTGAAGCGGTCGATCACGTATGAATGGTCCCGCTTACCCAGGAAGCGATACGCGATACTCGCGGTGCTATCTCCTCGGGCCGCGACATAGCGAAGCGGGTAGGGGACCACGATCTCTTGGCCGGGCTTCGGTGGAATCCACGGCATCGTTTCGTTGGACAGCGCCAAAGCCTCCGCGCGTGCGGCGTTGCCCAGCAGTGATTCGGCCAGACCAGCCCAGGAATCGGTCTTTCCCGCGCGCACGAAGCTGACCGCGGGCACCTCGATACGCATGCCGGGCAGCAGCGGAACTTGGTTCTCAAAGCCGTTGGCAGCGACGATCACCTTCTCCAGCTCGACCTTGCCGTAGAAGCGCTCGGACAAAGAAGCGAGGGTATCACCTGGTTCTGCCGTGTACGGGAAGGCCACTGCTTGCTTCTCGTGTAGCGAACACAAGAACCAAGCGAGGCAAGGAGCGAGCAACCGATACCGACGCATCGTGGGTCAGATTACGCGGCCCGGGCGCCCGCTACAGCGCTATTCGCGCGTGGCGCGCTCACGAACACGGCGCAAGTAGGTGCGCGCCACTTGGGTTGGATCAAGCTTGAGGAACTTCGCGTACTCCTGGAGAAAGCCCTGGACGTAGACCAATGCAGGGAGGTCTCCGGTTCGCTCTTCTTCGATCGCCGAGAGATGCATCGAGGAAATCTTGGTGCGCTGGGCGATCTCAACCAGTTCGACATTCTGGACTTCGCGCACCTTGCGCAAGAGCGCTCCCGACCACTCCGTTTCCGCGTGGACTTCTCGCGACACTTCGTGCGCGAGCTGCAACAATTCATCCGCGCGACGTGGGTCGATCGTCTTGGGCGGAGCGGCTCCCTCCGGCTGCTCCAGCGGGAAGGTCGACAGGTCGTAGCTGCGGCGCCGATTGGGATCGAGCAGGGTGTCATACGCCTCTTCGATGCGAGCCTGTTCATCGCGCAACGCTTTTTCAGTCACGATCGAGACCACCGGAAAGCTGCCGTCGCGGAATACTTCGCGTTGGCGCTTGTAAGCTCTACGGATCTCATCGTCCGCGGCCGTACGCGCGACGCCGAGAACTTCGTACAGGTTCTTGGGGCCAGGGCGACGGTATTCGCCCGCGAAGTCACGGGAGATCGCTGCCTCGGGTTTGGCTTCACGCGGCGCGTCCCCCGACATGATGATGGCCAGGATCCGTCGCGCGATACGCTCGATGTTTCGGGCGCTCTTCGAGGTCGGACTCTCGATCAGCAGCGGCACACGTTTGCGCACTGAGAGCCAGGCAGCATCGTCATATTCGACGTGGCCGACGTAGTCGATGTCGACCCCGAGGAAGCGGCCGCTGATCGCGCTCATGGCTGGACCAAGTTCCAAGTCGGAGCGCAGGCGCGTGTGCCCGACGACCAGCCGCGGCGCGAGGCGAGCGAGCTCACGCGAGGCCGTGTTGCCGAGCGCGTGATCGTAGCGATGAATGGCCTCCACGATATCGATCGGCGTCGCCATCGGCGGTAAGGCCTCGATCGCGCGTTCAACCAGCTTGAGTTTAAGCCGCTCCTTCATCAATCGACGACGCAGCGCCCTCGCGAAGAGCGCGCGCAGAAAACCATACGTCGTCTCGATCGCGATGGGCTCCGGCGCCGTCACCGCAATCGCGACATCGGCCATGGTGAACAGGTCGAGACCAACCAGCGACATGTTCGACCCGATGTGGATCAGTACGTAGTCCGCCTCGATTTGCGAGAAGACCTTCTGCCAAGAGAGCGACCGCGTCGGCTTGACCGGGGCCATCGCCAGGAGATCGAAGGGGGAGGGCAAGAGCTGGAGGCCCGGCACCAAGGTCGTGACCGGCTTGATCGGCGCTGCATCGTCCGGATCGAACGAGACCAGCGGCGCTGCCGTGAGGCCAACCATCGCGTGGAGGTTGGCGAAGCCGCTGTCGGCGTCGCAAACGACGACGCTCCGACCAAGCTGCGCGAAGTAGACCCCCAGGTTCAAGGTGAGCGTCGACTTGCCTACGCCTCCCCGTCCGCCCCCAACGACGATGATGCGCTTGCCGCGCAGGGTCTTCAGTGGCGGCAGCGTTGGTGGCGCAGGCAGTAGGCTGGGGGCCAACTCGTCGTCATCGTCATCGTCCGTCACCGGGGCACTATACTCACGGCCTGACGGCTCGGTCATCGATCCTCGACGCTGGCGCTGTGCTGAGGCATAAGCGAGTGCCTTTCGATCCCACCCCCTTCGAGAACTACCATGGCAGATATTCGGCCTTTTGCTGCGTACCGACCGCGTCCTGAACTCGCTGTGCGCGTCGCCAGCCCTCCCTATGACGTTGTGTCTTCGGCTGAGGCGGCCGTGCTCGCTGAAGGTAACCCCTACAGCTTCCTGCATGTCGCGCGCCCCGAGATCGATCTCCCCGCGGGAGTGGATGAGCACGACGAGGCTGTTTACCTCAAAGGCCGTGAGAATCTGGAGGCCTTCATTACGGAGGGCACATTGCGACAAGATGCGGCCCCGCGCCTCTATGTCTATGCCCAACAGATGGGCAGCCATCATCAGGTTGGAATCGTCGCTTGCGCGTCGGTTGCGGACTACGAAGCCGACATCATCAAGAAGCACGAGAAGACTCGCGCCGACAAAGAGGATGACCGCACCAAGCACATCGACGTGCTCTCAGCTCATGACGAGCCCGTGTTCCTCACGTATCGCGCAGAGCCCGAGATCGATGCTGTCGTGCTGGGCATCACGCAGGGTGAACCGGCCTTCGATTTCACCACCCAGGATGGCGTGTCCCATCGGCTTTGGGCTGCGGATACCGAGCTGAGCCAACAGCTCGCGGATCGCTTCTCTGCGGTGCCTGCGCTCTACGTCGCGGACGGGCATCATCGCTCCGCAGCTGCGGCGCGCGTACACAAGCTGCGACGCGGGGATGGTGGGGAGCACGGCTTCTTTCTCGCTGTGATCTTCCCCCACAATCAGATGAACATCATGGCGTACAACCGCGTGGTTCGCGACCCGCAGGGAAGAAGTCCGGCGGCGTTGCTCGAGGAGTTGAAGAAGCGCTTCGATCTGGTTGCGGCTTCGGAGTTGGGGCGGGCGAAGGGCACCGAAGCGATGCCCTCGGGGCCGAAGAAGTTCGGCGTTTACGTCGGTGGGGCTTGGTATGAAGCCTCCGTCCGAGCCGGTACTTTCGACGCGAAAGATCCAGTGGCGGGGCTCGACTGTTCGATCTGTCAGGATCAACTACTTGGACCAGTGTTCGACGTTACCGACCCGCGCCGTGACAAGCACGTGGACTTCGTTGGTGGCATCCGCGGTCAAGCAGAGCTCGAACGCCGCGTTGATTCCGGGGAAATGTCGATGGCCATTCATTTGTATCCCACGCAGATGCTCGAACTGATGGCCGTCAGCGATGCAGGTTTGTTGATGCCGCCCAAGAGCACCTGGTTTGAACCCAAGCTGCGCAGCGGCCTTTTTGTCCACGTCTTTTGACTCACGGAGGCGCCGATGTTGAAGCGAGTCTCACCGAGCGAAGCCCTGACACTGATCAGCGAAGAGGGCTTTCAATACTTGGATGTTCGCACCGAGGCCGAGTGGAATGCAGGCCATCCTACGGGCTCACACAACGTGCCGTTCATGGTCTCTGGCCCAACGGGCTTGGTACCGAACGCCGAATTTCTGAGCGTGGTGAAGAGCCTCTACACGGCCGATCATCGCCTGGTGCTCGGCTGCAAAGCCGGCGGGCGTTCGCTCAAGGCGGCCAACCTGCTCCTCTCCGAGGGCTTCACCAACATCGTAGACCAGCGCGCGGGCTGGGATGGCCTGCGAGACAGCTTTGGTCGCGTGACCGAGCCGGGGTGGACCGCTGCCGGACTACCGAGCGAGACCGCGACGCCGGGCGCCTCGTATCAGGAGCTCAAGTCTCGTTCGAGCGGCTGACCACGCGATCGGAGGCCGAGGCGTTGCTCGAGTCGAAGCACGCCGCTGCGGGTGATGATCCCGACGATGACCGCCACATGCCACGGGCGTAGCCCACTCTTTTCGCCGCGGTAGACCGGCCGCACCACAACCTCGCAGACCCGCTGCCCGTGCCGAGCGAGGATCCCGATCAGATCGTTGGGGTACCCGTAACCAACCCACATCGGACAAGCCTCGATCGCGACGAGTGCCTGCCGCGTGATCGCGGTGTAACCACACTGGGTGTCGGAAACAGCGGCGCCAGTCGCGACTCTCGTCATCAGCGACAGCGCCCGACCAACGTGGAAGCGCGCGCGCGGCATGGTGTTATCGATGGTCGGGTGGCGGAAGCGGTTGCCCTTCACGTAGTCCGCTCGGCCCTGGAGGATGGGCTCGAGCAGCGCCGATAGATCGAGCGGGTCCATTTGCCCGTCGCCAGCCATCACCACCGCGATGTCGAATTGATGGCTGCGCGCATAGTCGTAGCCGGTGCTGATGGCAGCTCCGACTCCGCGCCGAACGTCATGCTGAAGTACAACTGCTCCGGCCGCTCGAGCGACACTTGCCGTGCTGTCAGTGCTGGCGTCGTCAATCACCAGCGCCAGATCAACGAACCTGGGCAAGGTGGTGACGACTTCCGCCACGCGTTCTTCTTCACTACGCGCAGGGATGACGACGGCGATTCTTTGACCAGCTAGCAACTCAGCCTCGCTTTTGAGCCCGCCGCTCAAGGTGGCTTTTGAGTACGCGCCTGTTCTCTCCGTGGCCAAAGAGCTTGTGAAGAGTGGCCCGCTCGACCTCGCCTGCGGCACCTTCTGCAAGCCGCGCTAGCTGGCGCAGCAAGTCCTTCTGCTCGGCGATCACACCGCGCTCATGTTTCGCGATGCGTTCGATGTAATCGATCGCAGCAAGCTCCGCGTCTTCCACGACAGCGTTGACCAGGCCCAGCGTCATGGCCCGCTGTGCATCGACGCGTGCGGCGGTGAAGAGCAACTCGCGCGCTGCTAGCGGTCCAACTCGATGGAGCAGTCGCTCGGCGCCTCCCCAGGCTGGCGAAAGCCCCATCGCCGCGTGGCGAAAGGTCAGACCAGCGGAAGGCTCGGCGAAAACCGCATCACAGAGAAGAAGCAACTCGCAGCCGCCACCGAAGGCCTCTCCCGAAAGCGCCGCAACCACTGGCAGCGGGCTGGTCTCGAGCGCGCGCAGGTGTTCACCCATCGAGAGCACCGCGTCTGCGCCGTCATCACGGTCGAGCAGTCCCGCTAGTTCGTCGAGGTCCCCGCCCGAGACGAATACGTTGAGCTGACCCTCCGCTCTTCGGTGGCTCAGCACGATGCCGCGCACTTCAGCATCGGCTTCGGCCTCTCGCAGGTTCGACAGCAAGCTCTCGATGGTTGCGAGCGCGAGTGCGTTGCGCTTCTCGGGCCGGTCGAATGAGAAGATCCGCACGCAACCGCGTTGCTCGACAGCGATGCTCACCCGTCCGCTCCGATGATTTGTGCGACGGTGGCTTTACCCATTCGGCGCCGCTTGTTCTTACGAGCGAACTTCTCGATGTGCGCCACGATCGCTCCTGCCACGTCCACCCCGGTGGCGCGCTCGATTCCCTCGATGCCGGGTGAACTATTGATCTCGAGAATGCGTGGGCCGGCTTTGCCCTCGAGCAGATCGACCCCGGAGACCTCGAGGCCCATGACCTCCGCCGCCTTGACCGCAATGCGCTTGTAAGCCGCAGGCAAAGTCACGTTGGTCCCGTGACCGCCGCGGTGAAGGTTTGCTCGGAACTCCCCCTTCTTCGCCTGCCTCCGCATGGCAGCCACCACCTTGCCGCCGACAACGATGATGCGCACGTCGCGACCTTTGCTCTCGCGAACGTACTCTTGCAGCACAATGTCCTGGCCCATCGCCCAGAACGTCTCGAGCAGCGCGTGCACCGCTTGCTCGGTGTCGGCGATCATCGTTCCAATGCCTTGGGTTCCTTGTTGCAGCTTGACGATGGCAGGCGAACCACCGACCAGATCGAGAGCTGCTGCGAGGCCTGCGGGCGTACGCGCACAAACGGTCGTCGGGATATCGAGGCCTGCGCGTGAAAGCAGTTGCAGGGCGCGGAGTTTGTCGCGGCTGCGCGCGATCGAGGCAGCGTTGTTCAGCACCGGTACCCCCATCAGATCGAACTGCCGAACGACCGCGAGCCCGTAGTTGGTGATGCTCGCTCCAATGCGCGGAACCACCACGTCGAACCGCGGCACACGTGCACCGCCAACAAAAAGCGTCGGTCTCCCCCTCAACACCACGATCTGAAAATCGAGTGGATCGATCACGCTCACTTCGTGTCCGCGTGAGCGCGCCGAAAGCACGACTCGACTCGTCGAATAGAGGGAGGGGTTCCGAGACAATAAGAGGATGTGCATGCGCGGCGCTGAGGCTAGTTCCGCAGACACCCTGAGTCATTCAGCGAGTCATCCGACTGCGCTTTGACGATGCTCAAAGAAATCAATTGAGCAAAGACAAATTTAGTGTACGAAAGAATTATGTTCCAGCCCTTCACCGAAGAAAACGACCAGTTTCGCAAAACCGTCCGAGCCTTCGCCGAGAAGGAGCTCGCTCCGCACGTTGACGAGTGGGAGGAAAGCGGCTGCTTCCCCAACTCGGTTTTCAAACGAGCCGGTGAACTGGGGATCTTGGGGGCGCACTTTCCCGAGGAGCACGGCGGCGGCGGGCAAGACTACTGGTTCTCGGTCGCAAAGGCGGAGGAGCTACCTCGGTCACGCGCTGCAGGCGTAGGAATGGGCTTGCTGGTGCAGAGCGACATGGCGACGCCGGTGATCAGCGACATCGGAACGCCGGAACAAATCGAAGAGTTCCTCAAGCCGGCGTTGGCCGGAGACAAGATCGTCTCGCTCGGCGTGTCGGAGCCCGCTGCCGGGAGTGATGTCGCGGGCATCAAGACGGTCGCGAAGCGAGACGGTGATGACTACGTCATCCGCGGTCAGAAGACCTTCATCACCAACGGTACGCGTGCAGACTTCGTCACTCTGTTGGCGAAGACCAACCCAGACGCCGGAGCGCACGGCTGCACCTTCTTCCTCGTGCCAACCAACACCAAGGGCTTCGTGGTTTCGAAGGCGCTGAAGAAGATTGGCAACAAGTCGAGCGATACCGCCGAGCTCTTCTTCGAGGACATGCGCATCCCTGCGCGCTACCGCTTGGGCGAAGAAAACATGGGGTTCATGTATTTGATGCAGAACTTCCAGACCGAGCGTTTGATCGCCGCGGTCAGCGCGGTCGCGGGAAGTTTTCTCATGGTTGAAGAGGCCATGGCCTACGGCCGAGAGCGCACTGCGTTCGGCAAACCGATCATCAAGCGTGAAGTTTGGCAGCACAAGTTCGTGGATCTGCTCACGCGACTCGAGTCAGCGCGGGCCTACGTTTACCTGACCGTCGATCGCTATAATGACGAACGCTACGTACGGAAGGTCCCGCTGAGCATGGACACCGTGAAGCACATCAGCATGTGCAAGATCTTGGTCGGCGATCTCGCGAGTGAGTTGGCTGACACCTGTCTGCAGTTCCATGGCGGTTGGGGCTACATCGAGGACTACCGCATTGCTCGGGCTTGGCGTGACCAACGCTTGTTGCGCATTGGCGGCGGAACGACTGAAACGATGCGCTACTACCTCGCGAAGATCTTGGGCATGTAAGCGCCTTTGGCGCAGCGCAAAGCATGGTCGGACCAAAAATCGTCCGACCGTTGCTGGCGATGAACGATTTTCAGGGACAGGCAGGAATGGTTTGGCTATAGAAACCCGACCTGTCCGGGGCTGTAGCTCAGTTGGGAGAGCGCCTGCATGGCATGCAGGAGGTCATGGGTTCGATTCCCTTCAGCTCCACCGGAAACACTGCCTCTGAAAAGAGGCGGTGTCGTTTTGTGGCTGTTGACGGCCCAGAACCTGAACTCGGCACCATCCGCCGGCCAGTCGCCCAACCGTTGAGGTACAGCCAACGTTGGAGGTACAGCCGCCAGCGTTGCTACTTCTTGATGCCTGGCTCGAGATCCTCGGCCAGGTAGCCAAGGATCACTTCGTCCAGACTCTTTTCGCTGATCAGATCCTCGCCAAAGATGCTGCTGCCTTCCAACGGGCGGGTAGGTCCAAAGATGCTGGCGGGGCGCGAGTGCGAGTAACGGTGGTCTTTCTCAGCGCGGCTGGTCAGCTCGGGCGCGGCAGGTGCTTCTTTACTCGGCGCTTGCCGAGGCGGCTCTTTGATCAATTGAGGAGCTTGCGGCGTTACCGAGCGGTAGCTCGTGTTCCTTGAGGCGCTGGGTCGAAGCAAAGTTGCCGGTGGCGGCGGTAGATCACGCAGCTGCTGATAGACCGGCGAGTTGGTTTGCTCGGCAGCGCGTTCAAGTGCCTCGAGATCGAGCTCGAGACTCTCGGAGAGCGGAGGCCTTTGTGGCGCGGCAGGACGGAAGGATGGGTGCCGTGCTGGTTTGGCGGCGGCGGTTGACCGCGGTGGCTCCTCCGTACGCACGGGCCTCAGCGCTTCAAGGCCCGGCATGATCGGCGCGAACGGCTCAACACCGCGATTGGAGCTTCCCTTGGGCGGAGCAGCCGCGAGTTGGGAAAGTGCCTCGCCCTTCTTCGGTGGAGGAGGGGTAAGCCGAGAGCGAGATGAGGGCGGTTGCGACGCCAAGGCAGATAGCAGTGGTCGTCGGCCGCTGTCGGAGGGCGGAGGCTCGGGGACAGGAGGCTTTGGCGGCTCGATCGGAACCTCAACCTCGACCTCCTCGACAGTGATGCTGGGCGCAGCAACAGCCGCCTCCACGGGTGGCGCGGCAGGCGGTGCCTCCTCTGCAGTCTTCGCTGCGGCGGGCTCCGGCGCTGCTTCCGTATCCGGAAACATGTGGTCGAACTTGCCGCCGCGCAGGGCGATGAACATCGCCTTGTGTTGCTCCTGCATCAGCCCGCGGACCTTCTTCGCAAGGTCCTCCTCGCCGAGGAATTCAGCGTAGGAAGTCTTGGTCGACTTCAGGATCCGACCGCCATCCGCGAACAGATGCGTGATGACGTGGGGGTGTTTGACCCCCGAGTCCTCCGTCTGAATGTGGAAGACCCGCCCCTTGTGCCGGACGTTGTTGTTGAATCCGAGCTGCGGAGAGATGTGCTTCATCGCTAGCCCGGCTCCAATAGCTCCACGTTAACACAAGACCTCCGAACGAAACCCCCCTCTTCAACCGAACAGTGCGGGCGCGAACAGATTGGTCGTCCCCGGGCCGTCTCGGCAGAAACGGCCGCACGCCCGTTGTTCGTTCGATTCAGAAGAAACACTGCTCGTAGCCGTCGAGCGTTTTTGCGTTTTGGGCGCAGATCGCTTGGCTGCCCGTCAGGCTTTCCGCACAACCGCGCAAATCCAGCAAAGCGATGGGGGGGCTTGTCCCCGTGTCGCTTTGCTTCGCCAGGGCTTGGCGATGCGCCAGCGTCTTGTTGCACAATGCCTCGGTGTCTGTCGGAACCCCCTCACAGGCGTGCAACGCGGGAAGCAGTAGCCCAGCGACTAAGACACCAACGATCTGTAGGCCTGCTCGCTCGTCGTCAGCGTAGGCAGTCATTCACTTTAGCTTCGGAGTCCGCCTTCTGAATGCACGCCAACGCATTCTTCGACAAAGCTCTGCCCAAGCATTGGCCGATTACCTTCTCACCGTGCGTGCGCCGGTAGGCCTCGATTCGCTCCTCGATCACAGCAGCATCCTGCGTTCGTTCACGCAGCGTCAGCTCAGCCGTCTTACGAAAAATGATCTCGCACTCGGCTTCGGTCGCGGGGTGACTGCAACCTGTCGAGAGCAAAACTCCGAACGCTACGCCCAGCTTCGCCAAAGCCATGTCTGAACGAACCGTCGCTCAAGCTCGTTCCCCGCGCAAGCCCGCGTTCAGCCAGACTGCAAGGTTTCGATGTAAGATTCTGGACGCACGTATAGTCCCTGCTAGATTAGGGCTTGTGACGCGCGCCAAGTCTCCAGGTGCCGTGACGCCGGCACCAACCAAGGCTGTCCGGCTCAAGACGCCACGCCCGGAGTCGCACCGCGCCTCCCGGCCACCGCCCAAACGAGGGGCGAGGCCTTCGGTGCGCCCCGCGCCGCCTGAAGCGCTCGAGCGCAGGTCAACTGCTTCGTCACCCGAGGAGTGTTTGGCGCGCGCGATGTCCGCTGCGACCGCACGAGCGCGGGGAATCTGGTCCAGGCGGGGGCTCGCAGCCCGCTCAAGAATCGACAAGACCACCCACGCAATGTTGCTACGCCAACTTTATTTGGCGCACTTTGAGCAGCGTCAGTTTCAGGAAGCGGTACAAGCTGTAGAGCAGTCGCTGCCGCTGGGAATCTTGGCCGACGTACTGCACCAAGATGCGGCACGTGCCGCGTTTGCGCTCGGCGATATCGACCGTGCTGCCCGCCACTTACGGACTGCGGCCCGCGTAGGGCCGGCGAGCCGCCGGGCCTTCCATTGGTGGACGTTGGGCAGTCTCTTTTACCTCTCCGGCCGCTACCGAGATGCAGTGGGAGCACTATCGCGGGCTGCTCGTTGGGGTGTGCGCGACAAGCCGCTGTACGAGGCGCATTTGGCGGTCGCGCGCTGTGCAAACGGTGAGCGAGTCACAGGGCTCGGCCGTATGATGCGCAAGCTCGCCGAAGTCCCTGCTGGCCAAGGCTACGGGCGGTTCGTGTTGGGCCTGCTGGCCTACCACCACAACCGTTCGGTGGACGCCCGTACACATTTGGAGGCCTTCCTGCTGCGTACCTCGGAGCGGCCCGCGGTGGCTTTGATTGCGTTAGACGGTGAGTGTCGGCACGCAGAATCGCTGCTCGCGACATTGTCGCGTGTCGACGCACACTGAGTTGTCTGCTGAAAAAAACGGTTATCCGGGCCATTCGAAACAAGCGCCTTCCTGCAACGTAGGAAAGCGGCTGCATCGCTTCGCGCGCCAACGTAAACTGCTCGTACCCAACCCCTGCCAAGATGGTCACCATGGGAAGCCAACGAAATCACCGCTCTCCGATTCCGCTTTGGACAGCTTTGATGCTGTTCGCCGTTCTGCTCATTCCGTCCGCATCCTTCGCTCAAGACAGCGAGTTCAGCGCGGCTTTGGAGGTCGGCGTCGGGAAGGCCGCTCTCGTATCCTTCGTCGCTGGGTTTCTGACGAGCCTCACGCCTTGCGTCTACCCGATGATCGCCATCACGGTCAGCGTATTTGGCGCCAAGCAAGCCAAGTCGCGCGCGGAAGCGATGATGCTCTCGACGGCCTTCGTCATGGGTATGGTGGTGCTGTTCACGGCGATGTTCGTGATTGTCTCGCTCACCGGCGGCGTGTTCGGCTCGATCCTTCAGAACAAGTGGGTCATCGTCGGAATCGCGGTGGTGTTCATCGCGATGGCCGCGTCGATGTTCGGCGCCTTCGAACTGACGTTGCCTGACTCGATGATGCAGCGGCTCTCGGGCATGGGCGGTGTCGGTTACGGCGGTGCCTTCACGCTGGGGCTCGTCAGCGGGCTCGTGGCCGCGCCCTGCTCGGGCCCGGTCCTGATCTCGATGATGGCTGCCGTCGCGTCGAAGCAGAGCGCTGCGCTCGGAATCACGTTCGGTCTCTCCTATGCAGTCGGCCTCGGTATGCTGTTCTGGTTCGTAGGCACCTTCGCTGCGGCGCTTCCGAAGGGTGGCAAGTGGATGGTGTGGGTGAAGTCCTTCTTCGGCATCGTCATGCTGGTGCTCGCCTTCTACTATTTGAAGAACGCATTTCCCGTCTTGGCGGACTCGGCCAAACACGAAACCGCTTTCCTCGCGATCGCAGGCGGTATTGCGGTCTTCGGTCTGGCGCTCGGTGCGGTGCACAAAAACTGGGACGAGGGAGCTGTTGCCCGCGTTCGTAAAGGGGTTGGCATTCTAGCCGCAGTCACCGGCAGCTTTCTTTTCCTAGCGGCGATTGAAAAGCCGAAGGCGGCAACCGCTGAGGAGATCAAGGCCGAGCAAGACAAGCTTGCCGCCAAGGGCGAGAAGGTTTGGCCGGCGCTCGAGTTTGGTCACGACGAGGAGAAGGGCGTTGCTGCAGCAACCAGCGAGAAGCGTCCGATGATCGTGGACTTCGGTGCTGATTGGTGTGGCGCCTGCAAAGAACTTGAGAAGCACACCTTCAGTGACGCCAAGGTCAAAGCCAACGCTGGGCGGTTTGTCGGCGTGAAGGTGGATGCCACCAACGAAGAAGATCCGAAGGTCGTTGCGCTGACGAAGAAGTACAACGTGAAGGGGCTTCCCACGGTGGTGATCCTGGATTCACAGGGTAAGGAAGTGAAGCGCTTCACCGAGTTCGTCGACGCCGAGAAGTTCTTGGCGGCACTCGAGCCGGTCCAATAAACCAGCGCGGCATTCCGCCGAAGGCGTATGCAGCAACAAGAATGACTCGTGCCCTCCTCGAGAGAAACGGCCGAAGGCGCCGTTGGACCTTCGATTAGGCACGAGACATTCGTGCTGAACACGCCGGGCTCTGCTCGGCGTGTTAGCTTTGTGCATCCTTATGGCTCGACGACGTGCTGCAGCGGCTGGGGCGAGGGTTGTAGTTGGCGGCTCACTTTGGCTTGCGGCGTTCGCAGCGGCCAGCTGCGGTGGCGCCGAAGGCAGCGTGGTGTTCGGGGTCAAGAGCGAGTTGGATGCAGGCTCGGATATCACCTCCCTCGCGGTGCGCATGGAGTTTGACGGCGAGGCCATCTTGGAGCGGACCTTCACTGAGGACCTCGCCTTCCCCTTGGAGCTGGACTCAGGGGCGCTCGAGCCCGGCGGCACGCTGTCGGTCACGCTTTCCGCGATGCAGGGGGAGCGAGTGCTTCTTACCAAGTCGGCGATCACCGATGTTGTTGATGGCAAGCGCTCGCTCTACCGCCTCTCGCTCGAGACCGATTGTGTTGATGTCACCTGCAGCGAGAGCACGACCTGCACGGACGGTGAATGTGTTTCCGCGACGCAGAGCGGAAGTTCGCTCCCCGACTACTTTGAGGGCTGGGTAGGCGGCAACGCCACCGATCGCTGCAAGCCGGGTGGCCCGCCGGAGGTTGTGCTGGGGGAAGGCCAGGCTGACTATCTCGCCGTTGATGAGGGGCAGGTCTTGCAAGTGGAGCAAGGCCCGCAAGGCGGCTACCACGTGTGGGTCGCGGCACGTCTGAAGAACCTTCGGCAGGGAGGGTCGATCACCGAGGTCTCCGGCTCCTTCGTCGACATCGACTACGACCCAGCGCCCTTCTCGATCGTCTTCTCCTTCGATCCTGATGAAGGCGACTACTGCAAGATTTTCGGCCTGCGCTTTCGACTCGATGACGAGGCTCACCCGATCGAAACGCTACTCGGCGAGCGGCTCGACCTTCGCATCAAGATCACCGATAGCGACGGGGACTCCGAGAGCGACACGGTCAGGGTCACTCTGTCGGACGACTTTATCTAAGCGAGGTGGCGTTGGTTTTCGCCGTGACGTGGACGGAGGCCGCTCCGCGGGAACGCGCAGGGATTGCCGAGAGAACCAACCGGCGGTGAGCGCGTCGAGCTTGGCTTCTGCAACAATGACGTCCAGCCAGGCGTTGCCCTCCGTCAGTGGATCCAACTGCGCGGCCTTTGCTTTTTGCCAGGCCGTGAACGACGCCAACAAATCGCTCAGTAGCTCGCGCTCGAACTTTGCGCGATCGAGCGAGAGTTTGAGCAAGTTGGGCTCCTCCGCAGAAAACACCAGGTGGTCGAGGTTGAAACTCGCACGAGCCTCAAGCCAGGTGGAAACGCCACCCCGCAGCGTCAATCGGTCTGGATCGTACTCGGTTGGTGCGAGCGACTGATCTTCGGCGACCTCGCGAGCCAAGCGTAGCTTCAGCTCGGGGACGAGGCCGGTCAACCGTGCTCGCAGCGCCAGCGACTCAAGGCTGCTCGCGAAGTCTGCGCTTTGATGCGCCGCGAGCGCCGCGTTCACCAGCTCTTCGACAAACAGGCCGTCGGCGTGAAGCGCCGCTCGAAGCTCCGCCTCTTGCCCATGCACTTCTGTTGCGGGGGGCGGTGCGCCCGCGACCGCATCGTCGAAGGTGCCACCGATAAGTAGAAAGCCGGCGGCTTCAAAGCCCGCTGCTTCACGGAATCGCAAGGAGACGGCCGGTGATACTTCGAGCTTTGGTGGCGGCGTAAGGGCCCCATCTTCGCTCTCCCAGCCAAAGAGCGCACTCGGCGCTGCGTCAAGCTCCTGAGCGAGCGCCTGGTTGGTGGAGAGGATGAGCCAGCTGGCGATGAGCGTTGAGCATCGTTTCATGATGCTCTTTCACCCACTGCAGGGCGCGGTTGTGTGCAGCGCACACAAATCTCGTTCTAGCTGGAACGCTGAACGCTTTAGCGCGGCATGGCGTGAACGAACGATGAGGCCTCGGTCAAGTTAGAGGCCCACACGATGTCCGTGCGTGAGAGCTCCGAGGCGCCGTTGGACCAACTCGTCACACTGGTTTGGGGTGAAGCATCACGCAGATTGGCGACGTGCACGACTCGCAACGAAGGGTCCACCCAAACGCCAGCGGGGAAGCGAGCCGTGAGTCCGCCTTCGCCCTCGGTCTCTGCCCACTCGAACGTGTCCCCAACAAGCGGGCGTTGCGGCGCTTGGGCTTCACTCCAGCTGCGGTTGACCCGCGCAACGTCTGAGGATGGTGCGGCTCGGGGGGTCGTGATCGAGCTGCCGATGGCAAACGGAGCAAACTCGTCCGCCGACTGCGTGAGTACGGCTTCCCCGGTGGTAACCGCAGCTCCAACGGCGATGGTCTTCGTTCGTTCGTGGGACTTGTAGCCGATGGAAACGCGCACGTTGGCTTGGGCCGGAACGCCATACAGGAATAGCTCGCCAAACAGCGCTTCGACCTCGATGTCTCGCACGGTGGTTTCGGGTGCTGGCTCGCCCGGAACGACTGTTACGACGCGAACGGTGAGCGCGCCAGGCGCCTCGCCGCTGCGAGCGGCAGCGAAGGTCGCGGGGCGAACTTCCCAGTACAGGTAGACGGTGTGTGGATCGATCGCGAGCGCAACGACCTCATCCACCTCGAAGGTCGGGAGCTCGGCCTCAGCTGCTGCCTCGTCATCCATTGCTAGCTCAGCGGCAGCAGCTTGGTCGCTGGTCTCGTCGCTAGTCGCCGGGCTTTCGGAGGCGCCCTCGAGGTCGGCTGCTTTCTCAGGTTCAGACGCCGATTGTGCCTCTAGCGGCGGTTCCGCTGCAGCGTCTGCGCTCGGCTCCGCGATGGGAGCTGGGACGGCCTCCAAAACCGGGGGAGGCGACGAAGGCTTGGTCTTCTGTACCTGGGCGACGAAGCGCTCGCGCAGCGCCGCTGCCTCTTGGTGATTCGGGTCTTTGAGCAGCACTTCGTCGAGCGTGGTGATCGCACGCTCGAGGTGACCTTGCGCTGCGTAGATCTCGGCCAGCGTGACTGTGGGCAGAGGTGGCGGCGCACTTGCGATGGGCCGGCCTTCGTTGGGGCGCTTCGTATCCGTCGCGAGTCCGCGATCGATCACGCTCGTAAGCAGGTCACGCGCACGGCCGAACCACCCTCGGGGGGTGCGGGCTCCGCGTTGGTCTGCGCGTACAATCTCATCGATCAGCTCAGGAACGGTAAGTGCGCGGGGACGCACGACTCCGAGTGCAGTTGCCTTTTCGATCAGGGCTTCACGCGACAGCGTTTCGAGCTCTTTCCGGTCCATGGCCGGACCCTACCACAGCCGTGCCGGGCGGGAACCGAGCTCAGACTTCTGCCAGCTGACCAAGAGTCCAGCGATCTACTTTGACTCGGCCTCAAGCAGCCGCCGCGACTCTGCGACGTCGAGGTTCATTTGTGACACGAGGGCCTGCAGCGAATCGAACTTGCGCTCTTCGCGCAGCCGATGCTTCACCTGGATTCGTAGCCGTTTGCCGTACAAATCCGCATCGAAGTCGAGCAAGAACACCTCGACCTTCACTCCGTCATCCGCGTCGGTGGTTGGGTTGGTCCCAACGTTCATCGCTCCGTTGGCGAGCAGCGTTCCGCTCTCTTCGTCCTCGACGAGTACGGCATAGATACCGAACGGAGGAAGTACCTCAGGTACCTCTACGAGATTGGCCGTCGGGAAACCGATGGTCCGGCCGAGTTGTTTACCGCGCCCAACGACGCCGCTGAGCATGTGCGGCCGGCCTAAAACGTTGCGCGCTTCCTCGAGGTCTCCCGCTTGGATCGCCTTGCGCGCGCGCGTGGACGAGAAAGGCCCATGCGAGTCTCCCAGCAGCGAGAGCGTCTTGGTCTCGAAACCACGACTGACTCCGAGGTCTCGCAAGGTGTCGAAGTTGCCAGCACGTTCTTTGCCGAAGCGAAAGTTCTGCCCGACGACCACGACCTGCGCATCAAACTCCGCCCGCAGCCGATCTGCGAACTGACTTGGCGACTGCGCCGCATAGGTGCGGTCGAAAGGATGCAACACCACCTGCGCCTTGGCATCGATCGCTGCGACCAACTCGCGCTTGCGCTGGGGAGAGGTAAGCAGAGGCGGCGCACTTCCGCCGAGCACTGCTCGCGGGTGCGGCTTGAACGAAAGGAGTACGAGCTCGAGCCCGCGAGACGTCGCTTCGGCCCTGGCCTCGACGAGCACGTGTGCGTGCCCACGGTGTACGCCGTCGAAGTTTCCGATCACGACGATGGCTGACATGGCGAGCTGCTCGTTCCCCCATCTTTCGACCTGGTGCAAGCTTGCTCAATCTCGTCGAGCGTTTCGCTCAATCTGCGTCACGTCCGTTCTTTGCGCGGCATGCTTGTCGCGACCGTGGTGTACACGCCGCTTGACGGCGCTCACTGCGGCTGGTACGCGCCCCGCAGTCTTTCGAGGTGCGGCATGTTTAAGCGGGTCAGCATCTTCTCCGGCAACGCGAATCCCCAACTGTCGTCGGAGATCTGCCAGCATCTCGAGTTGCCTGTAGGCAAGGCGAAGGTGTCGCGTTTTAGTGACGGGGAGACCTTCTGTGAAATTCAGGAGAACGTTCGTGGCGTCGACACCTACGTGGTCCAGTCGACGAGCGCTCCGGTCAACGACCATGTGATGGAACTGCTGATCATGGTGGACGCTTTGCGGCGGGCATCGGCAGGGTCCATCACGGCGGTCATCCCCTATTACGGATATGCCCGGCAAGATCGCAAGGTCGCGCCCCGCACGCCCATCACGTCGAAGTTGGTGGCGGATCTGATTGTCGCGGCTGGCGTGAATCGCATCGTCGCGTTGGATCTCCACGCGGCCCAGATTCAGGGGTTCTTCAACATCCCGTTCGACCATTTGTTCGCCATGCCGGCGCTCTTGGATCAACACCTGAAGGCGAACTATTCGGCCAATGACGTCGTGGTGGTCTCTCCGGATGCCGGAGGCGTCGAACGCGCTCGTGCTTATTCCAAGCGACTGCACGGCGCTCTCGCGATCATCGACAAGCGACGTGAGAAAGCCAACGTCAGCGAGGTGATGCACATCATCGGTGACGTCGAGGGCCGCCGGTGTCTCATCTTGGACGACATGATCGACACGGCCGGAACGCTGGTGAACGCCGCGCAGGCGCTGATGAAGGCCGGCGCGAAGGAAGTTGCCGCGTGTGCAACCCACGCTGTGCTCTCCGGCCCAGCTGTCAAGCGCATCATCGATTCGCCGCTGTCCGAGGTGATCATCACAAACTCGATCGCTCAGTCGGAGGAAGCCAAGGCGAGCGGCAAGTTCAAGGTCGTCAGCATCGCCAGGTTGATGGCCGAGGCCATCCGTCGGATCCACAATTCCGACTCGGTGAGTTCGCTGTTCGTTTGAGCCACGGCGCCGCGCTTGTCACGCGGCGCGCTCAGCAGAGCGGACTAGAGGTTGACCGGCTCACACGCGCCGGTGTCGATGGGGAAGCCCAGCACCTCCATCTCGCACGGCGCGCAATTCTCGTAGTCCTCGCTGCAGTCCCCTTGGCTGACGAGGAAGGAGTCAGCGGAAGGGACGCACTTGGGAACGCAAACGCCCTCTGCGCCGCCGCCAATGAATCCACCGGTGGTACAGCTGGGCCAGATGATCTGCGTTGCCCCAGCTTGTTGCGCATCGAAGATCACGTTCGGTACGCAGGCTGAATCAGGCTGACCCAGGCTTGCGCACTCCTCTTTGTCGAGCTGGTCGGCCGCCGCACCAACGATTGAGAGCGGGATGCACTTGCCACCGCCCTTGTCGGCGCAACATTCCTTGAACGCAGCGGGCGGCTCTTGCGGTGCGTCGCAGCCAGGGTTGCCAACGGTGCAAGCCCCGGTGTCGGAGCCGTCGATGGGACTGTAGCAGGGCACGCAGTAGTGTCCGGCGTCGCAGCCAGCGGTGGGCAAGCCGTTGGCGATGCCCTGCTCCTTTACTTGCGGGATGCACTCGGAGAGGCAGCGGCCTTCAGCTCCGAACAACGATTCGCAAACGATGGGCTCCGGGCTGCCTTTGGTCTCGATCAAACGATCCGGCACACACTTGTTGTCGGCGTCGCATGCGGCGAGGAGGTCCGCTTGGCTCCCCGGAACGCTGCCATTGCCAACGCAATGTCCACCGGAGGCACAGATATCGGTTGGGCAGGGCGGAAAGACGTCGGCAGGGAGGAAGGGCTTACCCATGTCCAAACAGGCCTGGTCATAACAAGGCGTTGCGGGGTCATCACAGGTGACAGGTCCACCGCTTGAACTCGAGCCAGCCTCGCCACTCGAACTCGAGTCACCGCTCGACGAGCTGGTCTCTCCCGCCGAGCCGCTGCTGGGGCGATTCTCGCCATCGCTGCTGCCCCCACTGCCGTCAAGGTCCGAGCCGTTTACACAGCCGGTGAACATGGCGCCCAAAAGCGTCAGTGCGGTCAAACCAAAGAACTGCGCGTTGCCCGTGTTGCCCATGAACCCCCCTTCGCACACAGCGTGCCGAAGCCTCGCTCACGCAACTCACGACACAGTTGCCGCTGTTCCTACGGGCTTTTTGCAGAGCGACTGGACGAGCGAAGCTCCGGCGGGGTCATTGATTGACGGTCGGTCGATCCATGCATGGATCATTCGATGCCCATTAAGACAGACCTGCAGTCAACCTCACGGGAGGTGCACGGCCAACGCCAGCCGACTATCTTCTGTACGATTCCGAAAAGCTCTGCTAGGAAGCCCACCCGTTTTTGGATCGTTCGGAGATTGCACCATGGAAATTGTGAAGCTCGCAGCAGAGAAGCGCGTCAACCAAGGCAAAGGCCCTTCGCGTCGTTTGCGCGTTGACGGGAAGATCCCGGCGATCGCCTACGGCAAGAAGCTCGCCGCTACCGCATTGGCGGTTGATCCCAAGGCGCTGCGCGTCGCGATCACCGGTGCCCACGGTACGAACAACGTGCTCGAACTCGACGTCAAAGACGGTGAGCGCATCATGGCGATGGTTCGTGACTACGCACACCACCCGGTGTCGCGCGCTTACCTCCACGTTGACTTCCTCCAGGTCGACATGAACGAGCCCGTGGACGTGTCCGTGCCGTTCAAGCTGATCGGCAAAGCCAAGGGCATCGTCGTTGGCGGCTTGTTGCAGCAGGTTTTCCGCGTGCTCCCCATCCGCAGCCTGCCCGGGAAAATCCCGACCCACCTCGAGCTCGACGTGACGGAGCTTGGTCTCGGTGACTCCACCAAGGTGCACCAGCTGAACCTGCCGGAAGGCGTCAGCGTTCGCCTGCCCGCCGAGCAGACGGTTGCATCCGTCGTTGCTCCCGAGAAGGCCACTGAGGAAGAGACGAAGGCTGCTGCTGCCCCGGCCGGCAAAGACGCAAAGGCTGCTCCTGCCGCCGCTGCGAAGCCCGCCGCCAAGAAGAAGTAGTCAAGGTTGGCGACTCGGCCTCGAGGCTGAAGCGCGCTTGCTTCGTGTTGGGCTCGCCTCACTCGTGTGGGGTGAGTCCATTTCGTTTGTGGCTTGCTTATGTGGTTGATCGTTGGTTTGGGTAACCCCGGCGCGGAGTACGCGTCGCATCGGCACAACGTGGGCTTCATGCTCGTGGATGAGCTTGCGCGCGAATTGGGCGCTGACCCTTTCCGCACGAAGTTCTCCGGCGAGATCGCGAAAGCTCGCGCTGGTGCTGAGGAGATTCTGCTGCTCAAGCCACAGACCTTCATGAACCGCTCGGGCCAATCGGTACAGCCTGCTGCCGCCTTTCTGAAGGTCCCAGTCGGCAACGTGCTGGTGATTCACGATGAGCTCGATGTGCCGTTCGCTGAGCTTCGGCTGAAGGTTGGTGGTGGCCACGCAGGACACAACGGCCTGCGCTCGATCATTCAGTCCCTCGGCTCGCCAGAGTTCGTGCGACTGCGCATGGGTATCGGTCGACCGCCAGCCGGCTTTCGAGGCGACGTCGCCGACTTCGTCTTGTCCGGTTTTTCGACAGATGAACGCATTTCCTTGAGTGATGTCTTGTCTCGCGCGCGGACTTCTGTGCTAGAGGTCCTCGCCCGCGGGGTGACCCCCGCAATGAACAAACTCAACACGAAGCCTTCGCCAAAGTCGCAGGCCTAGTCGAGAGTTCCTCCTCGCTCCTCGGTTCGCCCGAGGGGCCTTGTCCAAGGGGAATCCCATGAGTCGAATGGTTACGGCGCCCGGTAGGGCCCGAGAGTACGAAACGATCTATATCCTGCGTCCCGACATCGACGGCGAAGCCGCTGAGAAGCTCGGTCTGCGCGTGCAAGAGGTCGTTCTAAAAGAGAAGGGCACCCTCACCAAGGTTGAGCTCTGGGGTCGTCGTCGCCTCGCGTACGACATCGCCAAGCACAAGCGTGGTGTGTACGTGTACCTCAAGTACCTGGGAGACGGCCGCGTCGTTTCCGAGGTTGAGCGCAGCCTTCGTCTCAGTGACGGCGTGCTCAAGTACCAGACGGTACTCACCGCGAACGACGTTGAGGTGGCTGCTGTCGCCGTCAACGCTGAAGAGGTGAAGTTCGAGCGCGTTGAGCTTCCGCCCCTCGAGGAGGATCGTGAGGATTCTCGCGAGCGTCAGCTTGGCTTGATTGAGCCGGAGCGCGCACCGCGTCCCGAGGGTGACTATGTTGAAGAGCCCGAAGGCGAGCTCGAACTTGGTGAAGAGGAAGGAGCCTGAACATGAGCCGTGACATTCAGGAGTACAAGGGAGCATTCGACGACGACCGTGAGTTCGGTCGCACGCCGGACCTCAACTCGGATGCCCCCGGGCGTCGCCGTCTCGGTCGCAAGCGCGTTTGCCGCTTCTGCGCCGACAAGGCCCTCGTCATCGATTACAAAGACCCGCAGTCGCTGAAGTACTTCGTCTCCGAGCGAGGCAAAGTGGTTCCGCGCCGCATCAGCGGCAACTGCGCCCTTCACCAGCGCAAGGTCACTCTGTCGATCAAGCGCGCCCGTAACATCGCTCTTCTACCGTTTACGGTAGGGGCCTGACGGAGGCGAGACATGGCTTCGCATATTCACGTCGTCCTTACTCAAGATCTGGCGAACGTCGGCAAAGGCGGCGAGCTCGTCAAGGTTCGTCCTGGCTTTGCTCGCAACTACCTAGTTCCGCGCGGTCTGGCCATCGGTGCAACCGAGGGCAACATCAAGCGCATCGAGCATCAGAAGAAAGTCGCCGAAGCGAAGGCTCAGAAGGTCCTCGCGGAAGCGAAGACGCTCGCCGAGAAGCTCTCCCAGGTCAAGCTGACGGTCACCCGTCAGGTGGGCGAGGGGGACAAGCTGTACGGCTCCGTCACTCATCGCGACATCGAGGAGGCCCTTTCGCAGGCTGGCTTCGTGGTCGATCGTCGTCGCATCCTCAGTGAGCCGCTCAAGGCCCTCGGGACGCACGAAGTTCAGATCCGTCTCGCGCCCACGGTCACGGCGACCATCAAGGTCGACGTTACCGCCAAGGCCTGAGCCAGACGCACTGAGCGTTGAAACCCCGCTTCTCCTTTCGGAGAGGTGGGGTTTTCGCTTTCCATCGTTGTTGTCCCGTTTGTTTCGGCGCTCACTCAGCGCGAAGACGAAAGCCCGTCGGCCGTTCTCGCAGCAGCTCGAGCAGCTCGACCGAGGCTCGCAAAAGCTCCTTCTCTGGCCCGTAATGCCAGCGGACGAGGGCAACTCCGCTCTCCACCACCAAGCTCGGGTTGCGGGCAGGCAGAAGCTCCAGCAGCGCCTCGAGCGCCTTCGCTTCCTGTGGCTCTTCGCCCTTTGTGCGCAGCACATAGGATGAATCGAAGTCTTCGTGTCCTGTCCTCTGTTCGACACCGAATCGCGTGCGATTCGCGAATAGGCGTTTTTTCCAAGCTCCCCGGCTCAACACCAAGAGCGGCGGCGCAGCTACCGGCACTGCGGTCGTGATCGAGGTCATGGCGATGGTTGCACCCATCTCGAGCATGATCTCGAACAAGCACGCAATGGGCGTATTGCGCAGTCTGGCCCGAGCACGACACACCCACGGTAGTGCGCCAACGCCGAACGAAGGCTCAACCTCCCAATCGAACACAACGTCCTCACAGCCGGCGAGGCGGAGTGCCGATCCGACCTGCTTGGGTAGCTCGCGAGCTTCGCGAAACACACCGCCTTCGAGGTCGAGGGGCACGGCGATCGGACCCAATAGCGCGTGAAAGGTCCTCGGTGGGGTAGGGGCCTCGGGGGCCGGAACGGTTACAGCCGCCTCGAGTTGATCCGCATTCGTGGCGAGCAATTGCCAGTGAGCCAACAAAGCTTCGGCGTCGTTTATCGCGGACTCCAGCGCTTGATCAGAAAGCTTGCTCGTGTGCTCGTGCTGCTCAATCACGCGCTCTCGAAGTTGCTTCCAGCTCGCGAGCTCGTGTGGCGCGCGAGCGTGAGCGATCTCAAGCGCGGCAAGCAGCTTGAAGCGTCGCTCGAGATCTTCGACTTGGTGATGGAGGCTTGTGAGGCGCGCGGCCTTTGCATCGCGATCGCTGCGGTAGGCCGTCATGGTTGCGTGCTTGTGGGCTGAAAGCCTCGCAACAGCTCCTCGACCATCGGCTGGCCTAGCTCTTGGTAGCCGCGAATCGTCAGGTGGATACCGTCCTTTTGGACTTTGGGTGTCGGCTCCTCGCGTAGTCGAGCAAACGCGCCTTTGCCGCCCAACAGCGTCCACACGTCGAGGTAAGCACAGCCGGCCGCTTCGGCACCCTTACGTGTAGCTTCCCGAACCTGCGCAACGCCCTCCTCTGCATCGGCCCGATCGGTTGGTGAGACCACGAGGCAATCCACCTCTGGGTTGGCCTTGCGCACGCGCGCTACGAGTTCGGAGACCTGCTTTTCGATCTTGGTCACTGGTGGATTGAGGTCGCCGGCTTCGTTGGTCCCAAGTTCGAGCACTACCAACTGCGGCTCGCGACGCGCAGCTTCACTCACCCAGGCTTCCTCATCCCAAGCGAGCATGGTGCCGTAACGGGCTCCGTTGATGGCCAGCGTATCGAGCACGATACCCGGCTTTGCTTCGTCCACCGCCTCTACGACGAGACCGCAAAGTTCGGCTTTCCCAAACGGCGTGACACGAAGCAGAGCTGGCTCCTTCACTCCGTCCTGAAGAGTCCAATCGATGCTGGTGCGCCAGGTATGGTGCAACACCGTGTCGCTCTTTCCCTTCGGTACGGTCTGCGCCTTCGAATCGGGAGTCGCGAGATCTTGCACGTCGACGCGATCCGCCGCGTCATGAAGGCGATAACAAAGGTCGAAGGACACCGCTCGAGGTCGCCAGCGCGCGCCCAGCTTTAGATCGACGCGCGGCGAATCTTTGTACCCGCCCATCATCAACCCACCGAGTCCAAAAACTCCGTCGGCTTGTCGCTTCACCCCCACGGGCTTCTTAGGTCGCATTCGCCATTTTCCCTCGATCTCGAAGCGAACATCGTCGTGGCGGTAGTTCTTGTAGCCGAGGTGCAGAAACCCCGGTCCGCCATCGCCGAACGTGTCGCTCAAGAGTCTGCGCACTCGTCCGGACCAGAAGTCCGCTTGTCCGTGTGAATCTCCGAGCCACAGAATTCGACTGGGCGTCTTGCGTTGGCCGATCGAGAGATCGTAGAGCGACTTTTGGAAGTGTTGCAGCTTGGTGTTGCTCGTAACGAACGCCGGTACGGCGGCCGGCTCAACCGCAGGCGCTTTCGTCTCGGGCTCTTGCGTAACGGCTGGTGCGGTCTCCAAAACCGGTGCTACCGCAGCTGCGGAAGGCGAAGGCGCACTGACGGGCTGGGGTGCTGCCCCGCAGCCTGCGGAGAACACCAAACTCAATGCAAGTCGCACTCGATGCGCCATCGCTCGGCTTTATGTCGAAGCCTGGGGCGAGTCCAGCGCTTGGCATGCGAAACCATGGGCCTTATCTCTTGCGCGGAGCGAAGCTTCTGACTCAACTCGCAGCGTGCAACGAAGAACTTGGCTCGCAAACAACGCAGCGTGGCTCACGCTCACGGCTTGTGGGGATCGCGGAGTGACCGCTCAAGCGTCTGCTTCGACCAACACGACCGTCGTGCCTCCGGCCGCAGCTGAAGCACCTCCCGGCGTGGAGGCTGTCGCTACCGTTGGAAAGCTCGTCGCCCTCCACGAGCTACTCAAGAATCACTACGATACCGGTTTTGTCGGCTCGCGTTCCTGGCCTGGTACGGCTGTTGGGCTGCTAGGGCTGCCGCTGCAGGCGGCTCAGACTGTCGATGAGGCGGCGCCG
Organism: uncultured delta proteobacterium; assembly: GCA_903892415.1. Classification (GTDB taxonomy): domain Bacteria; phylum Myxococcota_A; class Polyangia; order Polyangiales; family Polyangiaceae; genus Xiheicaenibacterium. The sequence goes on from CAITIQ010000063.1 coordinate 44,014, forward strand.
ATTCGTGCGATGTCATTGGCTTCGGGCGAGCGGTTGGTCGCGATTCCCTTGCGCAACGCCGATGAACTCTTGGCGTTCGCGACAGCGGGCCTCGGGGCCCGATTTCGGCGCGTGACGAAAGGCCCACTCGACTTTTTGGAGCCGCTCACCGGCGCTGTCAGCGCCGAGCTCTGTGTCGTGCGTAACTCATTGGTTGCCGCGCGTTCGCGTGAAGGTCTCGAGCAATGCGCGCTCCACTTGGCGACGCCCGAGGCTACGTCATTCACCGCGCTTCAGGCTTTGGACACTCCTCACGATGATGCGCCGCTTCGTGCTCGGGTCCTGGGCGCGGCCGTGTTGCGTGCGGCTAGCACGCGCGTTGCCGCGATGCCGATGCTTGCTCGTGAGGTCGTCGCTACGAGCTTGCAGCAGCTCTTGGCTCCAAGCGCCGACGCGGAGCTTCAAGCGTTTTGCCGCATCTCGCGCGAGGTGCTTGCGCTGGAGTTCACGCTTGCCGAGGGCGCAGCGCTCGCCGGCTTGAGCGCAGTCTCCAAGCAATCGCTGTTCGACATGCCCGCCGGGCCAGCTGTCTCGCTCGTGCTCGGTGAGGCAGACGGCGGTGCTAATGCGCTAGGGGCAGCGCAGTCGCTGATTCCTGCTGAGCTGAGACCGCTCGTGGACGCTCTGCAACGAACCAAGGGCGGAGCGGTCAAGGTCTCTGTTTCAATAGGGCGCACGGGCCGAATGGCACTCGGTAGCTTCTCGCTCGAACGGCCTGGCGAATTGGTCGCAGGACTCGAGCGTGCCCTCAAAGCGCAAGCCGAGCTTGAGGCTCTACCCGAGCTCGCACTCGAGAAGGTGGTGCTCACTCGCATTGGTGACTGCTATCGGCTGCGCTCTTCCGTAAAGGGGATCGAAGGGGCGATCGCGCTTCGAGTGGAGGGCTCGCAGCTTTGGTTGGGAGGCGGGCAAGACCCGCTCTTGGCTCTATCGCAAGGCTTCGAGCGGGCCGACCGCACGCTGCAAACGCTCGTTCCTCAAGAGCTTCAGGCTGCAATCCCCGACCACGTGCTGCTGCTGGGCGCTCTCGATCTAGGCCCGTTGCTCGACCGCAAGGCCGAGCTGCCGTCGAGTGCCTGGGGTTTGGTTGCGCTCTTTCAGCAACAGGACCAGCTTCACTTGCGGATCGTTGCTTCTCCGCGGGCCATCTCGCTCTTGGCTAGGTCGTAGCTAGGCAAACATCGCGACAATGGTCGACGCGAAGAACGGTACGACCCCACCGAAGACCAGCGCCATCGTGAAGCGAGCAGGCGCTTCCCCAGGCAGGAAATAGAGAAACGTTGGCGGTCGAAAATAGTGGGAAACGGACGACGGGGGCTGGACGAAGGTGAAGATGAGCCAGGCGAGGCCATACAGGCCGGAGATCGCGGAGAGCAGATACACGAAGATCGTCATGGGAACCCCTCGGCGAGCCAGACTACAGCGTCGACTCAACGGGGTCGAGCGCTCGAAGTGGTACAACGCTTCGCAACAAACCTTACGCTCAGCTTTGCGACTTGAGCGGTGGAGCAAAGCGCAACGAGAACCAGCGTGAGAGGTTTGGGAACCAGCGCGAGATGGCGTAAGCCCGCGGGTAGATGATGCTGGCCTCACGTAGTTCCACCCCTCTCACGACCAGTGAAGCCAGCTCCTCCGCGGTCCCCCACGGAGCCATCTCGGCGACCGAAGTAGCTTCGTACTTCTCGATGCCGCTATCTCCCATCGCAGTGTGCACCGGCCCTGGATAGACGGTGAGCACGTTGACCCCCGTCCCGGCGAGTTCACCGCGCAAAGCCTCTGAGGCGTTACCGAGCCCGCCCTTCGACGCGTTGTAATAGAGCATGTTCGGGACGGGAGAGAGGCCAGCCATTGAGGCCATGTTCACGATGGTTCCCTGCTTGCGCTCCAACATCGACGGCAGCACGTCGTGAATGAGCCGCAACGGTGTTGCGACGTTGAGCGCCAGTAGGCGCTCGCCTTCATCTGGATCCGTATCTTGGGCGGCTGCGATGATCTGAACGCCAGCGTTGTTGACGAGTACGTCGACCGGGCCTTGAGCCCGAGCACACTCCGCCAAGGTTGCGGCAGCCGCCTTGGGATCCGCGAGGTCCGCCGAGTAGATGTAGCTGCGCGACCCGAGCTCCTTCGCCAGCTGCTCGAGCTTCTGTTTGCGCCGGGCGAGAAGCGAAAGCGTGGCTCCGCGCTTGTGAAACTCTCGCGCCAACGCTTCCCCTATGCCGGCGGAAGCTCCGGTAATCACCACATGCATCGAGCGGTGCTACCACTGCCGCGTCAGCGCGTGGACTACAGCGTACGTCCCTTGAGCACGGTCTCACTCTCTTGCACCTCTTCCAACGATTCGGTGCTGATCACCAAGTGAGAGAGGTCCGATTCGCCCACCGCATCCCAGGTCTTTCCTTGGAACTCCACCGTGCGACCGCGCGGGGTCAGGTAGTAGTTACCAAAGCCTGTGGACAGCGCTGGTTCCGGGTCGGGCCGATTGATCCGGTTGCCCGGAAAGGGGTCAGGCGGCTCCGCGAAACGCCGATCCATCACCACCGGCTCTGACAGCGGCTCTGGCCCGCGCAGCGAAAAAATCATCGAAGAGCCTTCCGCGAAGCTAACCTCCAAGCTCGATCCAGAAGCTCCCACCACGATCCCTGGCGTGTGTTTCTCGATCACGACCTCCTCGATCTGTTTGCCCGCGATCAACAGCAGCTTGTGGCCGGGCGTGATCTCCCGACCTCCGCGCTCGGCCTCACGTCGCAGCGTGATCGTGTGGGAGGTGTAAAACTGCAGGTTCTTCAAGTCCTTCGTTTCGAGCCGATGTTCGTCTCGTAACTCCTGTGAGAACGGAAGATAGGAGGCGCAGCCCGAGCTAAAAGCGAGAGCTAGGAAGGCGATTGTCGAGCGAAGAAGCGGTCCCATGGCAGCTAAACGGACTTGTACGACGTTCCTTACAGGTTGAGCGCGCGATCGATGTCGGCGAGGGCTTGCAGGCAGACCGCGGACCTTCTGTCGTTGAAAAAGGCGTGCGGCGCTCCTGCGTAGTCGAATCTCTGCGACGCGACGCCAGCGCGTCGGAGCGCCGCTGCCATTTGTTCGGCTTGCTCGCATGGGACGAGCAGGTCCGCCGTACCGTGAAGCAATAGCGTTCGTGGGACGCGCTTACCGCGGTGAGCCGGAGAGGCCTCGAGTGCCGCAGACTGCGACCCCGACCCAAGTACCAAGCCGCGAAAGACCCTGAGCAGTGGAGCCTCCAGCGCACTGAAATCGTAGAGGCCAAAACAAGAGACTACCGTCTCGATGCGGTCGAACTCGTTTTCGCTCGCGAGCAACGCTAGGGTCGCTCCGGCCGATGAGCCGACAAGCACGCCTTTGCTTTCGACGCCGTGCTTCTCGCGGGCGTGCTGAGCAGCGCCTCGAATGGCGCTCTCAACCGATGCGCGTTGCTCTGGCAGCTTGACCCCACCAACGCGGGCGAGAGGATAGTCAGCCGAATAGACCTGCCAGCCGCGCGCCAAGAAGTACGCTGCGATGGTTCGCGACGGCTTCATGTTGCGCGAGCCAGTGGTGAAGCCGCCTCCGTGAATCAACAACATCCAACGTTGGTTGCTCTGGCGCGGCTCGTATACGTCCATGCGCGCCGGCCGTGCACGCTGCCTGCGCGGCTCGTACTCGAAGGTCAGCGAAGGCAGCGGGAGAATGTCCGTCTCGCTGAGCCCCAGCGTTCGAACGGCCTCGATAGAGCCCGCGAGTGCGGAGAGTGTTGGGGACCTCACGGCGCCATTATGGCAGCAGACCTGGATTCCGAACGACCTTCGTGCTGTGCTTTCGCCATGAGCGTCTTTCGCATCGAGCAAGATGGGCACGTCGCCACTCTTTTCCTGGCCAATCCTTCGAGACGGAATGCGATGGGACCTGCGTTCTTCGAGGAGCTGCCGAAGGTGGTTGCAGAGCTCGACGCCGACGATGCGGTGCGAGCCGTGGTGCTCGCCGCTGATGGACCTCAGTTCTCGACGGGGCTGGATCTCGTGCAGATGGCTCCGGCGTTGGGCAGCGCCTTGTTGGATGGTGGGCTGGCCAAAGAGCGGCTCGAGCTCCTTCGGCTCGTCGGACGCTTGCGAGCTGGGTTCGACGCCATCGCTGCCAGCAACAAACCCTTCATCGCAGCTATTCACGGCCTGTGCATCGGCGGCGGCTTGGACCTTGTGGCGGCGTGTGACGTGCGCTTGGCCGCAAAGTCCGCGCGCTTCGGTATCCGTGAAACCAAGATCGCGATCGTCGCCGACATGGGCTCCTTGCAGCGCCTTCAGTCGGTCGTTCCGCGCGGCCACCTGCGCGAGATGGCTCTGACCGGGAAGGACATCAGCTCCGAACGGGCGCTGCGCATCGGTTTGGTGAACGACCTATTCGAGAATGAGGCTGAGGTGCTGCAAGCAGCTCGGGAGGTTGCTCGTGAAGCTGCTGGCAATGCGCCCCTCGTAGTGCAGGGCACCAAGGCGGTGCTGCGCGTGACCGAAGAACAAGGTGAGCGCGCAGGGCTGGAGTACGTAGCGCTCTGGAATGCCGCGCATCTCGCAAGTAACGACCTGAAGGAAGCCATGAGCGCCTTCATTGAAAAGCGAGAGCCGCGCTTCACGGGCAGCTGAGGCTGCAGCCGCCAGAACCACAAATTCGAGGGTGTTTTCTGGCGCCCGCCTGGATACAGTGCTCGCCCTATGGCAGCCAAAAATGGCAGCACCGCTAAGGTGAACAAGAAGTCCGAGAGGGCGATCGTGCGCGCAGTCGAACCGCACGTAGCCTCGACCTCCCACGGCTCGGATGGTGAGTCCTTCGGGCTGCAATTCGGGTCGAAGTGGTCGTACGCCCCAGCACCCGAGTCAGCCGACCACGTCGTGATCGAAAAGCGGTACGAGCTTTTCATCAACGGACGATGGCAAAAGCCCTTGTCCGGGCGCTACTTCGATACGGTCAGTCCCTCCACGGAGGAGAAGCTGGCCGAAGTGGCAGAAGCGGATGAACGCGACGTGGATAAGGCTGTGGCCGCCGCACGTAACGCCTACGAAAAGTATTGGCGTCCCATGCGACCGATCGATCGCGCCAAGTACATCTTTCGCATCGCTCGTGCATTGCAGGAAAAAGCGCGCGAGTTTGCGATCGTCGAATCGATGGACGGTGGCAAGCCGATCAAGGAGGCGCGTGATTTCGACGTGCCAACCGCTGCCAACCACTTCTTCTACTACGCTGGTTGGGCTGACAAGCTGAAGTACGCGTTCCCAGGTGCAATCCCCCGGCCCCTCGGCGTTGCTGGGCAAGTCATCCCTTGGAACTTCCCGTTGTTGATGGCGGCTTGGAAGCTCGCTCCCGCGCTCGCGTGCGGAAATACCTGCGTACTCAAGCCTGCCGAAACAACGCCGCTCACGGCGCTTTTGCTGGCCAAGATCATTGAGGAAGCGGATTTGCCGCCAGGCGTCGTGAACATCGTGACCGGCGCTGGAAAGACCGGCGCTGCGTTGGTCTCCCACCAGGACGTCAACAAGGTCGCCTTCACCGGCTCCACGGCGATCGGCAAGCGAATCCAAAGAGCGCTCGCTGGTACCAAAAAGCGGCTCACGCTCGAACTCGGCGGCAAGGCCGCTAACATCGTCTTTGATGATGCTCCGCTCGACCAAGCGATTGAAGGCATCGTCGGGGCGATCTTCTTCAACCAGGGTCACGTTTGCTGCGCTGGCTCACGGCTGTTGGTGCAAGAGGGTGTTCACGACCTCGTGCTGCGCAAGCTCCAGGACCGCATGAAGACGCTGCGCGTTGGTGATCCGCTCGACAAGAACACCGACGTCGGGGCTATTAACAGCCGCATGCAGCTCGACAAAATTCGTGAGCTCGTTGCCAGCGGGGAAGAGGAGGGCGGCGTTCGCTTCAGCACTCCGTGCGAGCTGCCGAAGCGCGGTTTCTGGTTCGCTCCGACCGTGTTCTCCAATGTCTCTCAATCCCATCGCATTGCTCGCGAGGAGATCTTTGGGCCGGTGCTGAGCGTGCTCTCCTTCCGTACCCCTGATGAGGCGGTGGAGAAAGCTAACAACACGGCTTACGGGCTTTCAGCAGGCGTGTGGACGGACAAGGGATCGAAGAGCTTCGAGATTGCTCAGAAGCTGCGTGCGGGCGTGGTCTGGGCCAACACCTTCAACAAGTTCGATCCCAGCTCCCCCTTCGGTGGCTACAAGGAAAGCGGCTTTGGCCGTGAGGGCGGGCGCCAGGGGCTTCTCGCGTATCTGGAGGTCGAGTGATGGCTCGGGTTCGAACCAAGGCAGCTAGCACTGCCGTGCGCACGTCAGCAGTTGAGAAGGTCGCTACGGACGGTCCGGCTGAGTGGCCCCGGGCGTCGTTGGCAATTCGCAAAGCGTACAAAATGTACGTTGGCGGAGCCTTCATCCGCTCCGAATCAGGGCGCTACACACAGGTGGTTGAGTCGATGGATCCTCGAGAAAAAGGCACGCGCGAGAACGTCCCGCGAGGCTCGCGCAAGGACGCTCGAGACGCTGTGCTTGCAGCGCATTCAGCCTTCTCAGGCTGGTCAAAGCGAGCCGCCTTCAACCGCGGTCAGATCCTCTACCGTCTCGCCAGATGATGGAAGCTCGCAGCGGTGAGCTCGCAAAGTCGTTAGTCCGGTCCGGTGTCCCGGAGGCTCTTGCCGAGGAGGAGGTCGCCGAGTCCATTCATCGTGTGATCTCGTTCGCCGGCTGGACCGACAAGTATCAGAGCCTTTTTGCGAGCCTCAACCCTGTGGGCGGTCCGCACTTCGACTTCACGTTGCCAGAGCCTGTGGGAGTCGTCGCGGCGGCTGCCCCCGCTCGGCCGAGTCTGCTGGGGCTCGTCGGTACTATCGTGCCGATCATCGCGGGCGGTAACACGGTGGTGGTGCTCGCCAGCGAAAGGGATCCGCGTACGGCTCTCATCTTTGGCGAGCTTTTAGCCACGAGTGATCTTCCCGGTGGCGTCGTGAACATTCTGACCGGCAAGGTCAAAGAAATGCTCGTGCCGATGGCTCGCCACATGGAGGTCGGCGCGCTCGACCTACACGACGTTGACGCAGAGTTGGTGCGTGAGGTCAGTGATTTCGCAGCAGAGAGCGTGAAGCGCGTGCGCGTTCGAAGTCTGAGTGAGAAGGCTTGGTACGATCACGAAGCCTGCACGTCGCCGATGTGGATCGAGAAATTCCTCGAACACAAGACGATCTGGCACCCGTCTGGCAGCTGAGCGTCATCGTGCTAGCGGCGTATCGCCGCTGCTCAACACTTCCTGGAGCGCCTCGTCGTACCAGCGGTTGACGCTTTTCGGGAAGGGCCACATCCAGCCGTAAGCAGCGCTCGTGAACTGCGAAACAACGCGTTCACGTAGCGCGGCCGCCATAACAGCATCTCGCCCGCGCAGCTCGAGCGTCGCTCGCAGCGTCTCGGTGTAGGCCTCCCACTCGAGGCGAGCGCGGAAGTAGGCCATCCCAAGGGGAAACGGTAAAAGCAGGTACAGCAGCGTCATTCCGGGGAGGGTGAGGCGCCGTCGTTGTCGGAGGTGGACCCGTTCATGCCGCAAGGTGATGACGACGTTGATTGGGTCCAGTTCGTCGAAGCCCTTTGGCACATACAACGTGTCGCCAATCACCGTGAAGTAGCGGCTCATGAACTCGCGCTGCCCGCCGAGCGTCAGCAGTTTCAGCCCAAGATCGATGGCCTTGGCAAAGGCGCTCTGCTCCTTCTTGATGATTCTGAAGTTGGGGAACTCAGCTTGGATCTCGGCGATGAAACGGTTCCTAATCGCAAGCCCGTCCTCAGACATTGCCTGATGCTAGCAACAGACCTCGACCATTTCTCCGTCGTGCTTCCGTTTGCATTCTTGTACGTTTCGCCGGCTATGGGGGCGTTTCGGTTTGGGGTAGGCGTTCTCGCTGTCGCGATGGTGTTGGTCTTGCCAGCACAGGCACAGCCAGCTGGTCCGCGGCCTCCAGGCGTTCCGGCCAAACCTTGGGCGCCACCCGCGCCAGAGAAGCCCGCGCAACCGGCGGAACAAGCGCCAACTCAGCCGGCTTCTGCTGTGCCAGTGGCACCCAAAGATCCTCCGCCCGCCGACATAGCGAAGGCCAAGACACTGTTTGCTGCGGGAGGGAAGTCCTACGAGAAGGGCGACTATGCCGCCGCTATTCAGGCGTTTGAGCGCTCCTACACACTAAGCGGGCGTCCGAGCGTCCTGTTCTCGCTTGGCCAGGCCTACAAGAAGCGATTTGCTGAGTCTCAAGATCCGCGGCATCGCTCTGCTTCGGTCGATAACCTGCGGGCGTACCTGGCGGCTGTTCCCTCCGGTGGTCGGCGAGCTGACGCGATTCGCGCATTGGAGGATCTCGGACAAAGAGATCCAAGTCCCGGTGGGACGGGCTCCGCACAACCGGCGGTTGAGCGCAAAACGATCCTCTCCATCGATTCGCCCACGCCCGGCGCGCTCATTTCGATCGACGGTGCTGAAGGAGCTCCGCCCCAAGTCGATGCCGAGGTGACGCCTGGCCGGCACACGATCAAGGTCACGGCCCCGGGTTTCATCGAACAGGAGTTCGTGATGCAGGCCTTGCCAGGCCAAACAGAGGCAGAGACATACGCACTCGAGGAAGCGCCAGTCTCCCTCGTCCTCACGATTCCAGGTGGTGCGACTGTGCACATTGACGGTCGTGATCAGGGAGAGTCCTCCAAGTTGAGCGTCGCGCCTGGTCGCCACTTTCTATCGATCTCGAAGTCTGGTTATCAAAGCTTCGGCAAGCTGATTGAGGCGCAGGGCGGTGAGACACGAGCATTTACAGTCGACCTGACAACCACGGTTCAACGTGATGCTTCACTCGGGCTGATGATCGCAGGCGGCGCAACGATGATTGGAGGCGGTGCGGTCCTGGCGCTCGCCTTCCTCGCTCAGACCGATGCGCAAGAGATCGATGAGCAGCGCCTGTCGACCGGTATCACTCCGAGCCAGAATACCCAGTACAACGATTACGTTGCCAAGCGTGACCTCCTTCGCGTGGCAGGCGTGCTCGTGGGCGGAGTTGGGTCAGTCGCCTTCTTGGCCGGTGGCGCGATGTTCCTGCTCGATCGTCAGGGGCCCCTGCCGGTACCGATCGATGAGGGCAAGCGTCAAGTTCCCGCAGCTGCTCCGAGCGTGGAGCAATTGACGGTCGCTCCGATGGTCACTCCAGATGAAGTGGGGCTAATGATGGGCGGACGCTTTTAGCTCCCGCTGAACCGTTGTCCGCGCACGATGGCGCGTCCGCTGAGGAGCTCGGTGGCTGGCAAAGCCTTCTTGCCCTCGAGCTGTGCGATCAAGATTTCGATTCGACCCGAGCTGCAAGTCAGCTCGATGCGGCCTCTCTCCGCTGTTACCACCGTTCCAGGAGGCGCATCAGCAGCTGCCTCGGGAACGGCCTTGGCGCGAATGATCTTGAGCGTCTTGTCGCCGAGGCTAGTGGTTGCGCCGGGCCAAGGGTTCATCCCACGTATGTGGTTGTGCACGGCCTCGCAGGGCTGATTGAAGTTGATGCGCCCATCTTCCTTCGTCAGCAAGCGGGCGTGGGTTGCGTGCTCATGTTCTTGGGGCGTAGGCGAGAGTTCACCACGAAAGAACCTCGGCAGCTCCTCGCTGACCACCGTTGCTGCGCATGCAGCGAGCGCCTCACTCAGCTCCTCGGCGTTGGCGTGCTGAGGGATCGGGAGCTTCCGCATCGAAAGTACCTTGCCTGTATCCATCCCCTCATCCATTTGCATGAGTGAGATGCCCGTCTCGGTTTGCCCATCGACGATGGCCCAGGTGATCGGGGCAGCACCTCGATAGAGCGGCAAGAGTGACGCGTGCAAATTCACGCAACCAAGTCGGGGCGCGTCCAGCACCGCTTTGGTCAAGATGCGTCCGTAGGCCATCACCACAGCCACGTCAGCCGCTTGGTCACGGATCAGCTGTGCGAACTCGACCGTCCGAACTTTGGTCGGTTGGTGAACTGGAATTCCCAACGCGAGCGCTCGCTGCTTTACGGGCGGCGCGGCCAGCGCGAGACCCCGACCCTTTGGCCTATCAGGTTGACAGAGTACCAACGTCACCTCTGCCACCCCGCAGAGCGCGTCGAGAGCCGGCACTGCGATCGCTGGCGTACCAAAAAAGATCGCCTTCATTGGGATTGCTTGTCCTCGTTGCGCGGGAGCTTCTTACCATCAGCATCCAGCGTCCCGGGCACTGCGCAGCAGCGGAACCCGGTTTCATAGAAGACAAAGCCTGGCTCATGGGCGTCATTCGTCCCGCGGCATCCCGTCCAAGGCTTCGCCCAAAATCCCCCCATCAATGCGCCGGGGAATCGGCGTGACTTCCGTGTGGTGACCCACTCCTCGACGTTGCCCATCATGTCGTAGATGCCAAAGGTCGAGACGCAGGATTCAAAGCGTCCGCTGGGCGTTCCTTGCCAAAGCCGCTCAGCCTCTTTGCGTGTGTCTTCGTCGTCCACCTTGAACTTGTCCCAGTCCACCGCCATCCACTTTTTGTCGCTGTTGCAGCGCTTCTTGTCGACCGCCCAACCGTATGCGAGCGGCCGGAACTCCGGGCCTTCACAAGCCAATTCCCACTCTTGTTCGGTGCACATACGTCTATTGCGCGCCTCACAATACGACTTTGCCGTCTTGTAGGACTTCATCACAAAGGGCTTGGCCCCTCGCTTATTGGGCGCCTCGAACTGGTCCATGCACACGCGAATTTCGCTGGTTGCTCCCTCCATCGCGGTCACGCCGTCGAAGTACTTGAAGCAGTGGGTGTCCTTCGTGTCCTTTTGCGGGTCGACGCACAGATGCTGCACTTCATCGTAGTGGGTCCCAACGACGAGCCGCATATCGTTGGGGCACGCCGGATCAGGGCCAGGATCCAGGGATTGCGTAGGCGCAGCATCGGCGAGATACAGCGAAAGGGCGATAAATGCCGCCAACGGATCGAGCATGCTCACGGCGGTGGCGACAGGAAGAAGTAGACGACGCCGAAGCTGACGGCCGCCAAGATGAGCGCGACGATGATCGAAAGCAACACCGTGCGCAGCCCACTTTGCGGTCGTGGCAGTTGCTGAGGTGGCGGTGGGGCAGGCAAGGGGGGAGGCGGGTAGCCTGCTGTTGGTAGGAAGTTCGCAGGCACGTCCATTTGCTCGGTAGCCGCAAGGAAGTGACCACTTCCGATGCCAGTCGCCGCAGGAGGTCCGGCGTTGTTCCCTGCGCCTCTTTGTTCTGCAGCGGCTCGGCCTGCCACAAAGGCCCGCGCCGCCTCGCCATCGTGCATGGCCAACGTTCCGTTGAACGCGTTTCGTGAAGGCGACATGGGCGAGGCATCCTTTTGCGGCATGAACTTGGTCTGCGCGTTGTCGTCGATCTCCTCGAGTTCTCCGCCGCGGGCTGCCGCAGACAACTCCGGGAGTCGGGGCGCCGAGAGTTCTCGCGGCTGCACGGTGGGGGCGGCCTTTCTTCGCTGGTCGATCTTCGCCTCGAGGTCCATGAAGGTCACACCACCCTTCGACAGCTCGCCTGAAAGCGCCTGGCCGAACCATGCCATCTGTTGCGGTGTGTTGCGTTGAACGAACGCAGAGAGGGACGCCTGGTCATCATCACCGAAGCCACGCTCGTTTCTCCATTGCATCAAAAGCTGGCCGATCTCCCGGGCCGAGTTGAATCGCTCGTCGGGATTCTTGCGCAGACAGCGCTCCACGATTTCGACAAATATCGGGCTTGTCCGTCGGATCTCGCGCAGGTCGGGCGGATCTTTGGTGGCTACGGCAACCAGCATCTCGAGGTCGTTCACCCCGGACCACGGACGACGATCCGTGAGCAGCTCGAACATCACGACTCCGAGCGCGAACAGGTCCGCCCTCGCATCGATGGTGCCGCCTCGCGCTTGTTCAGGCGCCATGTACGCAGGCTTGCCCTTCATCATGCCGATGCGGGTGCTCGTTAGCCTCTCTTCCGCCTTGGCGATGCCGAAGTCTGCAATCTTCACCATGCCATCGAAACCGCACAGAACGTTGCCCGGTGTCAGATCGCGGTGCACGAGTCCCAGCGGGGTGCCGTTCTCGCCACGAAGCTCATGAGCCGCCGTTAGCCCGGCACAGATCTGCGAAGTTATGTTTGCGACGGTCCGCTCGGCAAAAGGCTCCTTCTTCTCTTTCGACTCCTTCATGAGCCGCGACAGGCTGACGCCCTGAACCAACTCGACCGCCAAGAACATACCGGAGTCGTCTCGTCCCCACGCTTCAACCTTGACGACGTGAGGACTGGCGATCGTGGAAGTGATCCACGTCTCGTCCAGAAACATGTTCACGAACTCCGGCTCTTGTTCAATCGCGGGATTGAGCCGTTTGACCGCGAGAGCTCGTCCACCGAGCCGACCCCCAGCCACACGACAAAGCTGTACGATGCCCATCCCGCCCCGCGCAATATCCGCTAGCGGAACGAGTTTGAGTTCTTCCGCCGGAGGCAGGGCGGAGTGCAGCATGCGCGAATCCTACACGCACACCCCCCTTCCGGGCGAAACTCCACAACACTTTTCGACGCGAAAAGGATTTGACGGGGACAAAAGGGGGCCTAACGTCCGAATATTCGGGTTCGACGCCCACACGGGTCGCTCCCTCCGAGGAAACCATGTCCGACAAGAAGAACCCTCCCCCGGTGCCCCCGCGTTCAGACGAAGAAGTTGTTTTCGGGGACGAGCTGCCCGTCCTGCCGATCCGCAACGCCGTGCTTTTCCCAGGCGCCGTTGCTCCTTTCGATGTTGGCCGCGAGAAGTCGGTGGCCCTGGTTGAAGACGTTGACAACCTAAGCCAGCCCGTCATCGCGATCTTTGCTCAGCGCGATCCGTCGACCGACGATCCTGGCTACGAGGACCTCTACCACGTGGGCTGCGCAGCTCGCGTGCTGAAGGCCCTCAAGCACAGCTCCGGCAACTACTCACTGATCCTTCAAGGCTTGGTGCGTATTCGCCTGGACACGGTGCTGCAGCAGGCTCCTTACATGAAGGCGCGCATTCGCAAGCTTGAAGAGCCTCAGACTGAAGATGTCGAGGCCGAAGCTCTGGCGATGAGCCTTCGCGATATCGCGAAGCAGGTGATTCAGCTCATGCCGGAACTACCCCGCGAAGCCGGCTCGCTGATGGACAGCATTCAAGCACCCGGCGCGCTGGCCGATCTCGTGGCAGCAAACCTCGACGCTCCCGTCGAGGAGAAGGCGCAGCTCGTCGAGACGATCGACGTGAAGGACCGCGTTCGCAAGGTGCTTCGCCTGCTCACGCGTCAGCTCGAGGTGCTCAAGATGCGTGAGCGCATCAACTCCCAGATCAAAGAAGAGATGGGAAAGAACCAGCGAGAGTACGTGCTCCGCCAACAGCTCAAGGCCATCAAGGAAGAGCTCGGCGAAGACGACGGCGATCAAGGAGATCTCGACGGTCTCGAGGACCGCATCGCGAAGGCCAACCTGCCGAATGAAGCCGAAACAGTTGCGAAGAAGCAGCTCAAGCGCCTGCGCACGATGCAGGTCGGTTCAGCCGAGTACACGGTGGTTCGCACCTACCTGGACTGGATTCTCGACTTGCCGTGGACGAACACCACCCCGGACAACCTCGAGATTGCGAAGGTCCGTGAGGTTCTCGACGAGGACCACTACGGTCTCGAGAAGGTCAAGAAACGCATCCTCGAGTACCTCGCCGTTCGCAAGTTGAAGCAAGACAAGAAGGGTCCGATTCTCTGTCTGCTCGGCCCTCCGGGCGTTGGTAAGACGTCGCTCGGGCGCAGCATCGCTCGCGCCCTCGGGCGCAAGTTCCACCGCATCTCCTTGGGTGGCGTTCACGACGAGGCCGCCATTCGCGGTCACCGTCGGACGTACGTTGGCGCGCTGCCCGGTCAGATCATTCAAGGTATGAAGAAGTCGAGCACCACCAATCCTGTGTTCATGCTCGATGAGATCGACAAGATTGGGCATGACTTCCGCGGTGATCCATCGGCAGCGCTGCTCGAGGTGCTCGACCCGGAGCAGAACAACACGTTCGCTGACCACTACCTCGAGATCCCTTTCGACCTCTCGAACGTAATGTTCATCGCGACGGCGAACGTGGCCGATCCGATTCCACCTCCGTTGCGAGACCGCATGGAGATTCTGGAGATCCCCGGCTACACCCGCCGCGAGAAGTTGGCGATCGCGCGTCGTCACCTCTTGCCGAAGCAACTCTCGGAGCACGGGTTGACTGAGGAGTACGTCGAGATCACCGACCAAGCTCTCGAGAACATCGCGGACCATTACACGCGCGAGGCTGGTGTGCGCTCGCTCGAGCGTCAGGTGGCTGCCGTGATCCGCGGTGTCGCGGTGCGAGTTGCGGAGGGCGACTCAAAGAAGCGGCGCGTCGACAATGAAGACGACCTTCACGATTTCCTTGGCGCAGCGAAGTACACGAGCGAGGTTGCGGAGCGCACTGCCGAGACGGGTGTTGCAACAGGCCTTGCTTGGACCAGCGTGGGTGGAGAGATCCTCTTCATCGAGGCCACCCGCATGTATGGTACCGGCAAGCTTCAGCTGACGGGCCAGCTCGGAGACGTGATGAAGGAGTCAGCGCAGGCTGCTCTCTCGTTCGTCCGCACAAACGCCGAACGGTACGGCATTCCCAAGGACTTCCTTGAGAAGAGCGACCTCCACATTCACATCCCAGCCGGCGCGATGCCAAAGGACGGACCCTCGGCTGGCGTGACGATGTTCACCGCCCTCGTCTCGTTGCTCACGGGCATCAAGGTTCGCCACGACGTTGCGATGACGGGCGAGATTACGCTTCGTGGACGCGTGTTGCCGATTGGCGGCGTGAAGGAGAAGGTGCTTGCGGCTCATCGCGCCGGGATCAAGCGCATCCTCCTTCCCGAGCGCAACCGGCCTGATCTCGAGGAGGTACCGAAGGAAGTGGTGGACGACCTTCAGTTCGTCTTCTGCAGCAGGATGGAGCAGGTTCTTGAAGCGGCGCTCGAGTCGATGCCCATACCCATGGTCGTCGAGGAAAAGCCTGCTGAAGTGAAGCCCGCCGAGTCGTCGAACTAGCTCTATTCCAGGACTGTGCGGTTCATGGGTGAGCCGCACAATCCGACTTGCTTACCCAACCCCAGTCCCGATACCTTCGGAAGTCCTCGATGAGGCCCTGCCCTAGCTGCGGATGGATGCTGCAAGACTCGGATCCGTCTTGCAACATGTGCGGCAACGCGATGCCTGGCGCTGCCCCAGGGCCTGCTGCGCCCGCGCCACCACCACCACCCGCGGCATTCGCGCCGCCTCCTGTTCCCGGTCCAGCGGCTGGCGCCTACGCGCAACCAGCGGGAGGTGGGTACCCGGCTCCACCAGGTGGAGGTGGTTTTGGCGGAGCGCCTGGCGCCTTTTCTGCTGGCGGAGCAGGCGGCGAGATCCCGCTTTCTCCGTGGGCTGCCATGGCGCCGGTTGGGCGGGCGCCGCCTGCAGCGCCAAGCCAGCAACAGGCTGCTCCTCCGCTCCCACAGCCCCCAATGCCATCGGTAGGTTTGGCGGGACCGCCGGCGGTCGTCGGTTTCGGCGCGCCGCCTGGTATGCCCGGCATGCCAGCCCCAGTGCCCCAAGGGTACCCGCAAGCTCCTCCTGGCTTCGCACAACAGCCGCAAGGCTACCCGCAGCAGGGTGGGTATCCCCAAGCTCCGGCTTTTGCTCCGCCGCCGAACGTCTCCGGTCAGATGCTCTCCCCGCAGCTTCAGGGGCCTCCCCCGATGAGCGGAGGCGGACCTGTCGCTCCGCCTCCAATCGTCGGCTTTGTTGGTGGAGTTGGACTCGCTTCGCCAGCACCGCCGATGGTCGCTCAAGGTCCGGGTTTTGGTCCTCCTCCTCCCGTTGCGCCGCCCCCTCCTGTGCCCCCTGCCGCTTTGCAGGAGGGCCCTGGTGCGCTCTCAGGGCCTGCTCGCGCACCGATGGCGCCCTCCACTGGCTCGGGCATTCTCGTTGGCTTCCTGGTGACCTTTCAGAACGAACCCAACGGGATCTTCTGGTCGATTCGTTCCGGGCGTACCCAGCTCGGGCGTGCAGGTTCAGACCGTGTCGATATTGGCATCAACGACGCCAGCTCGTCGTCGCGCCATGCGTCGATCAACGCCGACCCGGCGACCGGGCAGGCCTACGTTCAAGACGACGGCTCGCGGAATGGAACCTTCTTGAACGAACAAAAGCTTGGTTCTGGCGAGCAGCGGCAGCTGCACGACAACGACCGGCTGCGCTTGGGCAGCACGACACTCGTCGTTAAGCTTCTGGTCTCGTAGAACGGCGGGGACTGCGCAAAGTACGTCCGCGGCGATGGTTTGGCGCCGCATGAAGCGGCGCCAAAACCATCAGCACGTCACGGGCCAGCGCACTTCTTCAGTCCCTCTTGCAGCGAGCAAACCTTACTCAAACAGTCGTCGTTGCCGATGCACGCCTGCGAGTCCTCGCAGCGCTTTGCGCAGAAGCTACCGCCGCAATCGACGTCGGTCTCAGCACCATCCTGAATACCGTTCTCGCAAAACGGCGGAGCGGCTGGAATGATGCATTCGTAATAGTTGATGGGAACGGGACTAGCGTCCTCAAGCTCACCTTCGATTGGTGGATAGTAGATGAAGAGCCGAACCACTCCGGCCGTTTCCACTCCACCCGAATTGAATTGGAGTTCTGCCTGCGGAGCGATGGCCTGGACACCAGGACAGTCGGCGAGCTGAAGCCGATTGAAGTTGAACGAACTCGCCGTGATTCCTTGTGTGGGGCAGGTCACGGAGAGCGTATCGGTGTCCTTGCCGCCGGCGATGTTGAACGTTCCACCAACGATGAACTCGTCACCAAGATCGGCTAGGTCGGTCCCCGGCGGTATCGGATCACCTTCGATCGTGATCGAGAAATCGTACTTGGCTCGGAACTCGATCTCGCCGCATTTGGTGGCGTCGGCGTTGATCATTTTGACCTTGATCGGCGCCAGGTTGTCCGGCGGCGGACTGGCGAGGTCAATTGGCGGGTCGAACAGTACCTGGCCCCCACCCGTCAGAACGCAAAGGTCCAACTTGTCGCGTGTCAGGAACTGCCCGGCCTGGGTTGTGGGCGTAGCCCCACACTTGGTTTCAACGTCGATGAAGAACTCGCGGTAGCAATTCTCCTCATCGCGGATCCAACCGCAGAAGTCGTCGAACTGGGTTGGCGAATCACAACCGCCGCCAGCGAGAAGAGCGACCGGCAACAGACTGGCTGTTGCGAGTAGCACACGCATCACCAACCGCGTGCTCTGCTGTCCGGTGATCGGCGCAGCCGACCCCTGTGGAGTCTGCCCTGCGCGGCTTTGAACTGACGACCTCGGTAAGGATTTCATCGCAAGATCTCCGAAGCTCAAAACTCAGTGTATCCGCCAGAAACAACGTAAGCGTCGTCAACCCCAGCGTAGGTGAAAGAGCCCCAACACTGCAGCTTGTACTTCACCGCAAAGCGAACGGCGTTTCCCAGATCGGATTTGGGCGCCAAGAGAGCAAGGTTCCCGCGGCGCAATCCCCACCAGCCGGGCCCGTGTTGAAGCAGCGAGTCATGGAGGTCCTTGGCCGCCGCGAATCGGTCCTTCAAGACCGCCAAACGAAGACGTAAAACCTCGGGCTCCTCACCCTCCTCCTGGCTGGTGATTTCGTACCAGTACAGATCTCCGCGCGCCTTGCGAGGTTTGAGGTTTAGTCCACGGGCCGCAAAGAAGCGCGTCAGATCTTCTTGATCAAGGTCGGCCAGAGCCATCCTCGTGTCGATGCCTTCGCAGCTCTTCTTCGAGAACTTGAAGTGGGTTAGGGAAACTGAAGGCTCCTGTGCCCCCTCGGGCGTGAGCAGGTAGTCATCCAACTCGACGTCGGACACGTCTGGGTAATCGATCCCAGAAGTGAGCCCTGGCTGACACCCTACCGAGAGTAGGAGACCAACCAACGCGGCGCCTCGCGCACGAAAATCCCAAACACCGGACATGGTGCTGACGATATTTCATTGCACCCCCCTGGGGCAAACTCCGCGTGACGTCTGCCTTCCGAAGGCACGGCGAGGCCCGGGTGCACGCAGCCAACTTGGCTTTGCCCCTTGCAGTCGCATATCGTAGGAGTGTGGTTACCCATCGACTATGCGCGCTCGCGTCCCTGAGCCTTGCACTCGCCGCGTGCGGCGGCGCCCCGACTGCCCCGAAGGAAGACGAGGTCTTCTATCTGCACGGGGGTGGTGTCATCGACAAGAACCGCAGTTACGAAGTCTACTTTCCGAAAATGGACGAGGAAAAGAGCGTCACGGTGCCTCGTCTCGTTGGCGTCGGCGTGCTTGATGGGGACGTGCGGCTCGCCCGGCCCATCGATTGGTCGATTCGCGATGCAGACTACACCGCCGAAAAGCGCTTCATTTCGTATCAGTCGCCTCGACAGTTCATCTTCTCGATTCTCGAACGTGTCGACCCTCCGACGGATCCCTGGTCCGAAGTCGAGAAACGCTACGAGAGTGAAACTCGCGACCTGCTTGGGAAGTTCCTCGCCTCACGGCACCCCATCGGCACGGCGAACTCACAGGGCCGCTCGTACATCGTGGAGTCCACCGTCAAGTCGAAACCGGAGAATCTCAAGTCCTACGCGACCGAGATCCTTGTCCGTTCTGACAAACGCGTCTTGCTGGTACAAGTCGTTCATCGCGGCGACATCGAGACGATCGGTGATGAAGTAAACGCGGCGATCTCCAGCATGATCGTCTACTGAGTTCCACCGAAGGTGGATGCAGCAGACAAATGACTCGTTCCTTCTGGGAGAAGGACGGCCGAAGGCCCCGCATGTCCTTCGACTTGGTACGAGTCATTCCGCCGAAGGCGGATGCAGCAAACAGAATGACTCGGGCCCTCTGGGAGAAGGACGGCCGAAGGCCCCGCATGTCCTTCGACCTGGTACGAGTCATTCCGCCGAAGGTGGATGCAGCAGACAAATGACTCGTTCCTTCTGGGAGAAGGACGGCCGAAGGCCCCGCATGGTACGAGTCATTCCACCGAAGGTGGATGCAGCAGACAAATGACTCGTTCCTTCTGGGAGAAGGACGGCCGAAGGCCCGCATGTCCTTCTACCTGGTACGAGTCATTCCACCGAAGGTGGATGCAGCAGACAAATGACTCGTTCCTTCTGGGAGAAGGACGGCCGAAGGCCCCGCATGTCCTTCGACCTGGTACGAGTCATTCCACCGAAGGTGGATGCAGCAGACAAATGACTCGTTCCTTCTGGGAGAAGGACGGCCGAAGGCCCCGCATGTCCTTCAACCTGGTACGAGTCATTTCAGCCGAGCGCTTCCACTTCCTCAAACGGGTTCGGCGGTGGTTCCGCACGCTCGATCTCTTCGTCGTTCTCGGGCTCCGGCTTCGGATCGTCGAGAGGCACAGTCAACACGAACGGCTTCTTGGGTCCGCCCAACCAAGCGGTTCGCTTGAGCGTCGATGCCCGAGGTGATCCGAGCTGGTAGCGCGGTGCGGCATCCGGCTTAACGTGTAGTTCAAGCAGGACGTCGTAGATGCCACGAGTAAAGACGGCGCAGATGCCACGCAGGAGGGGGCGCTTGTGGCCTCCCGGAAGGAACGCGAGGTAGTCGTCGTAACCAAGTGGACCGAGAACAATCTTGTAGCGGCTCGACGCATCAAACACGTACCGCCCGATTGTCAGTGATTGACCCAAGTTAGCGTTCGCCTCGCCAAGCCTGTTTCGATACGGCTTCTCGATTGGGGTCCACGCGCCCACGAATTGCTCGATCTTCACACCCATATTCCCGAACATCTCGTGCAGCGCCATGTTGAGGCCGCGAGCGCTGCGTGCGCGCCAAGCCAAGAGTGGGGCGTAGCGGAGAAAAAGGAACTTGTGGATCGGCGGACTGTGCGGACCGAAGCCATCGATTCCGGCGGCGCACAACATGCGCTTGGTGAAGGGATCTTCGCCTTTCGACCGGTAGTTTACGTATAGCCGATACTTCGCCCAAGTGCGATAGAGCAGCGTCTGAATGCGGTGATGAATCACGTCGATCAGGTCGCGAACTGGTTGAGCTTGGCCTTGGTACTCCTCCATCGCGATGTTCTCGCTGATCTGCGAGAACAGTGGCGACGAGGTGCCATAAAGGCTCAAGAACGTCGTGGTGACGCGCGTGCGCTCCACGCCGTCGGCTCCCTGCACAGAGCTGACGGAGTGCACATCGCTCGCCGGAAAGCTGAGCGACGCATTCGGCCGAACGCGCACGCGCTCCAATGCCGCAGGGCCGTGCCCACCAATGGCCGGCGCATCGCTGTGCACGCGCTCCAATAGGTACAAGAGCTGATAGAAGCCGTACCGGCTTCCCCGCTCAATGAAAGGGCCGAGGGCCGCTTTCAGATCAGGTAGCGGTGCCCGTTCTTCGGCTCCCATTTGTATTCCACGCGGGTGTTTTGTCCCGTCACAGTGAGTTGGGTGAACGAATTGAGGGCAACATAGGAAGCGAACATTTCGTTCAAGATGCTCGCGAAAAGGTACATGTCCCCTTCGCCAGCGAAACCACCTTCTTCAAGCTCCATGCGAGCAGCAATGCCCCGAATTGGGGCTCCACGAAAAAGTCTGTCGGTGGGACTCACTTCCACCGACTTGATGGCCGCCACCCTGAGTTGGTTTGCGCGAGCGGCTTGGCGATCGATCAGCGCCTGAAAGTTGTAGATGTCCACCGTGCCACGCAACACGTCCAACTCAGCGATGGATCGATAGGTCATCGCCATGTGAGCGAGAACGCGCCACTGAAGCTCACGCCCAATTGGCGGAGGAAGAGGCGGGGTTACTGGTGCAACGTTCGCGAAGGTCGCCACGGCTGGCGAGGTTGCCGTCGACACACGCAGATCTCCCAGCTTGAGTTGGGCTGGAAGGCGTCGATTCGTGCAGGTTGCCTCGATGCTTATCACATCGAAGTCAGGAAGGTTCTTCACATCCGCAGGGGTGCCAAACGACAAATAAACGTCGGCACCATCGCCTACTGCGGCTGGCCGAAGGTGGTGCTGGTAGAAGACACCACGTTCCGCCGCCTCCGGTTCGATCTCATGCTCGAACGAGAGGAAGCTTGGCAGCTTCACTCGTTGGCTGGTTTTGCGCGCGATGCCAATCACGTTGTCGATGGAGTACATCTCGTAGCCGCTCGGATCCCCACCGGAAGGTCGCACCAGGTATTCATGCTTGGCCTGGTCGGGCTTTATTGGGTCAGCCGGATGCGAAAACAGGTTTACGACGGGCGAGCAGAAGAGCTTGAAGTTCTCCTTCGTGACGCGTGTGTTGGGCGGTAGTGAGTCTTTGAACTGAATGAGAATGGCGAAGCGTTCCCCGACCTTCTCTCCAACGATCTTGTCGAAGCCGCCAACCTCAAAGAACGCAAATTTTTGCGGTAGGGTGAAGTACTCCTGTAGCAGCCGAAAACCCGGGTACACCGTGTCCGGGTAGGGGATCAGCGCCTGCTCTTCTGCAAAGCCAATGAGCTCCAACGAACGTCTCTGGGGCACCGTGAGGACGTGATCCTTGCCCGAGCTGTCCACCGACGCGAGCGCGTAGCTATCAACGTGCTCCCCCAACCACAGGCGAAGATCATCCTGCAGTCGTCGGTCACCGTGAATGTAGAAGCGAATGGCTTTGAGGTTTAGTGCTGCGAAGTTTGCTCCCCCGGTCATCCGGAGCTCGATCCTCAGCGTTTGAGCGAGGGTCTGACCCGTGTCGACGCGCACGTCATCAATAGCTACCGGAAGGAGTTCAACCTCTTGGGTGGTGCGGAATCGACACGAAACCCCATCCACTGGGACCGACCCAACTTCTGCGCCGCGCTGGACTATGAGGCGTTCACGAACGACGTTCGGAAGCGGCGTGAACTCAACGATGCTCGTTGACGGAACCTGCCTCACGTAGTGAGGGAACAGCAGCGCTGCCACCGAGTGGATGACCTCGGGCAGCTCGTCATCGATTTTCTGACGAATCTTCCCCGAAAGGAACGCCGTGCCTTCAAGCAGCCGCTCCACATCGGGGTCACCACCACGCTCCGCGAGCATCGGCGCGATACCGGGATAGGCTGACGCGAACTCTTTGCCGAGATCGCGAAGGTACGCGAGCTCGTCCTGGAAGTACTTGTTGAACATCCGGCGGACTCAGTCGACTCGAAGCACCCGTACCCTGTCAACTGGTGTCTACATCTCTTGCAGCTGAGCGTTGCCATGCTCGTCGAGAGAGGCACCAATCCTGACGGGTTGTCGACGGCCATCTGGCAGCAGGATGTGTCCGCTTACCTCGAAAATCATGGCGGGCATTCCAACATCATTGGTGTTGCGCACATGTCGAATCTGAACGTTCTTTAATCGAGGCTCGTAAAGTTGAATGCTGGCCTTGACGCCACGCTGCATCAGCCCAACCGCCTCCGACATGTCGTGCAGAAGATGGGTGACATCTGGAACGCCGTAGTCGGGGCAGGTAAGCGAGGACCCCTGCCGCGTGCTCAACATCGTTCGTAGGTGCGACACCACCGACGTCGCGAGGTCCTCAGCGCGCCAGGCGCTCCGTTCACTGCTGTGCGGATCCGCTGCCCGTTCGAGTTTCGTAAAAAGGGAGTTCGACATGGGGCCCCACAAAGGCAAACTGCCAGCGCAACGAGTTGCACTAGCAGTCTGCACGAGTTGGTTATGAAAGTCAGCTCAGGTGGGAGCGAGCCAATCGTCTTGCCAAACCTTGTTGCCAAGCTTCCAGGTGCCTTCGATCTTTTGGTAGACCAGGCTCACCACGATCATGTTCTCGTAGCGCTGGAGGTCGGGGTTCTTGTTGTTCAACATCTCGAACTCAATCTTCGAGACGAACGCGTTCGTGAGCTTCACCTCGTAGGTAAGGGTCTCAACGCCCTGACCACCGGCGGTGCCAAGCTTGTTAGCTGAGAAGAAGGCGAGCACTACGTTCTTGAGCGACTCGTTGTAAACGAGCGCCTGATGCCACATCGGCAGCGACTGATCGTAGTACATGCGGGTGGTGATCGGCGCGTGGATGCGCTTGCCGGTCGCCTGGCCGCTCGCGATATCGCGCGGGCTCATGATGTTGTGGCTGCAAGCGATGATCTCGATCCAGCCTTCACGGCCCTTCTGGATCACGCCGCCCTTGAAATTGTTCTGCTTCTCTCCCTGAACCGCGCTGTAGTAGGCGTTGAGTGCCATTCTTGAATCAACTCCTCGGTTGCTTTATCTCGAATTGAAAGCTCGGCGTCTTTGCCGGGCGAGCAAAAGGAGACTGGCTAGCCGATATTCCCGGTGGTTGAACACGCCGCGGACAGGGCAACCTTCCCTCCCCGAGCACGTGCGCCCTTGGCCCGAGCACCAAGGTGACAAGTCAAGAGGCTAAGCCGGTTTTAGTTCGCGTCAACTGTGCCGGCACAATAAAGTAAGACATTGTGTTCCAGTGCTTTCCGCCTAAAAACGAAGAGATATCGGTCGCAGCACTGGCATGAAGAATGCTCTCAAACCAAGCGCCCAGCGGTGGCCTTGATTACGATTGTCACCAGCGACAATTTTTCCCTTTTCCAAGGTCGTGGTACCAATCGGTTCCTCATGGTTGGCTCCAACAAACGCTCAGGTGTTTCTCGTTCGGCGACAGTCGAATGCGGGGCTCTTCTTTTGACCTTACTTAGCGGCTGTACGGAGCCGTTTGAGAACCAGAAAACGCAGGTAGAGCTGCGGTACGTCACGCCTATCTCGGTCTGTCGATCGAAACTGCCTCCTGTTGGAGACGAGTCTCGCAAAGGAACTGTCGTTCGGGATCTGGATCCCGCTCAATGGCTCGAGACGATGGTACCCGGCTACAACGACGAGGAGGGAATCACTCCTACGTCGCTCGATTGCACGGGCAACTACGTTTTTGCGAATGAGTCTTTGCGTGGCGGCATCAGCGATCGCGGGTGGCCTAGGGTCGTCGATCCCGACGACATGACGATCAACACCGGCCCCAACGGAATGCGCATCCTGTGGCTGCGTTCGTTGAAGTTTGAAAACGGCGAGGAGGGCGGCCCGATTGCGTTGGCGCGCGCCTTCGGTGACAACGCGGAGATTTACGGTGTTGGAAGCTTTCGCGGCCCCAAGGCCACACGGTTTCAGACTGCTCGTGTTGGCAATGAGACGATCGTTGTTGCAGAGACCACCGAGTGCGACGCGGAAGCTGAGACCTGCCGTAAGCGTGCGTACTTCTTCCTTCCGCGTCGCGGACGTTTGATCGAGGGCGCGGTAGTCGACACGGACCGTACGGCGATTGTGCCGTCGGTTAGCGAGCGGGGACTCTACGCGCAGTACCATCTGAGCACCGACATCTCGTATGAGAAGGACGGCATCGTCCTCTTGGAGCAAGTTCACGTGCGTATCATGCGAACTGAGATTCCCGACCTCGATTCCGATCGAAGCCTCCGCACCGTAGAGTTCTCGCGGTTCCTCAAGGTTGAAAGAGACACGCTGTTCTCGAGTAACGAGCCGCTCTGGGAACGCGTCGTTGGGCGTGACTAGCGCATGACCTTCGGCGAAGGTCATGCGCCTTCGACGATCAACTGAAAGGGCACGCCTCCCCGGCGTGCCTTTCGCAATTTGTCGGCCTGCGCTGCACCGCACCGCATTGCCAGCGTTGCACAGGGAAGGTTCACGGGTTGACCGTAGTCGAAGGGAAACGCCACGCCCTCGAATCGAAGCTTCGACGGGTCGACAAAAGCAAAACAGCGCTGGCTCGCAAGCCAGCGCTGTTAGCGGCGTGAGCTGCTTCCGCTCACCAGCAAACGATATTGTTGCCGTACCCGCAATTCGGCTCCTGGAGCAGACCGTAGGCCAGACCCGTGAGGAACCCTGTGATGACGCCTGCCGCAACGCCCACGCCGATTTGTGCGGCGTCCTCGTACGGCTGGTCCGGAGAGGAGGCGACCCCGCGACCGACGCTCGTAAACACGGATGCGGCCAACGGTACAACAACGTTGCCGATAAAGGAGCCAGCGTGAAACTCTGAATCGCTGTGAACGAAGGTGTCTGCGACCCAGATGCCGATCCCGCTGCCTGTGGCGCTCCAGGCCGCGAAAGAATGCGTGGAGGGCATGCCATAGGATTCGCAGTTCGACCCTGAGAAGCCGCTCTCCGTTTCTTCCACCGTGCAGTCAGGTCTCGTTCCCTCGCCGAGATCCTTGATCGGGATGTCGACAAAGAGTGTGGCGGCGGTCAGCGTCATAATCGGTGCGAGCACCGAGATATGCCAGCGAGCTTTCCAGCCAACTGTTGCTTCTGGGTCGTTGTAATAGACCCGTGGCATGAGCGAGACGGTGGAGACACCGATCAGCATCGAGACCGTCGAGACGGTCTCCCAGTTTTCGTCGCGTTCGGCAACGGGCGGAATCACCTGAGCGTGTGCTTCCGTCGCGGGGAGTGTTGCCAACGCAAGCGATGCGAGAGCGCCTGCAAGAAAGATGGTCCTGGGTCGCATGATGGTGTGCACGTAGCCTACGTGTGACATTGGATCGGGCAAAGAAAACAGCCGGTGAAAAGGTCGATAGCTTCTTTCATTCGGGTCCCCGTTTTCCTCCAGCCATGGTGAAACGGCCGAGTTTTGCACTGGCGTCACCTTTGTAGTTCTCTCCGGCTGCGGCCGAGTAGGCCCGGGAGAATTGCGCGCCGAATATGACAAGGAAGGTTTCTTTGTCTTCCCCGGCGTAGTCGCCGTGCCGCACTTCGTAAAGCTTCCAAAGCGCCTCGTAGCGATTGGAGAAGAGCCCGCCCTTTTTGCCTGCCCGATCGAACTCCGCCTCAAGGGACTTGGGGCTGAGCCGCGACAGCAATTGCTTAACCCCCTCCATGATGCCGTTCATGAGGGCGACCTGGTGGCTCATTACCTCGACGAAGGTGTTCTGAAGTGAGTGTGCCGTGTCCGGATTGGCGTGGTGACCAAGCAGGACGACTCCAAGCTCCTTCGCATCCTTCGCTGCGGTTACGGGCTCTCTCGCGTTTTTCTCTCGAGCAAGAACTTCAGTTTCGAATTCTTGATAGCCATCACGCAGGCTGATGAAGCATCGGAGAAAAACGTCCATAGCGTCCCGAAGCCTTTTGACGAACGCCAGGATGGTGGTGACGTCATCCGGAAGCTTGGTCCCGGGCGCTAAGGTAGCGGCGAGCTCTCCAAGGGCGGCCAATGCCGCGTGTGGGGCACCGGCATGTGTAAACACTCGGAGATCGACCCCGTAGTATTGCGCGATCTTGCGGAAGTCGCTCTCAAGGCTGACGGCAGGGTGCTCTGAGCCGAGCCTACGCAAGAAGCTTGTTCGGATGTCGGGTGGAAGCCGAGTGAGCTGGTCGTAGATGATTCGATAGACGGTCTGCCATGCCTGCCGGTACGCGTTGATGTACGGGGCGACATTCTGCACATAGGGTTCTTCCGCACCGGCAGCGATCGCTCCAAACCTCTGCGCGCCGGCGTGTGCGTCGGCACCCTGGAAGTCGAGGACGCCCAAGTCCTTGGTGCCGTCCACGACCGGCTTTGTTGCTGCGACGAGTCCGACACGAATCACCACTGGCCCAATGGTGATTTCGGGAGCCTGGGTAATCTCAACGGGCTGGTCACGAACCAGTCGTTGGCCCTTGTATAGCGTCCCGTTGGTGGACCCGAGATCCTTGACGAAGACCTGAGTATCTCCTCGAACCTCGAAGGCCGCGTGGAACTGCGACACGTAGGGGCGGTCGATGGACAGATCATTGAGCTGGTTTCGCCCGATGCGCACGGGGAACCGTTCGAAGGTCGTCTCGAAGCTCTGATTGGCTTGGGTGTCGAAGACACGCGCAACGAGCGCGATGGACATTGACGCGAGGCTAGCAAAAGGAACGGGTCAGCGAACATCGGAGTGCAATAACTTGCCCGTTTGTCCCACATGGTAAGAGATTGTACGTCGACCTCATGAACTTCCTCGAGAAGATCCCCCCCTTGGTTTCGGCTCTGGCGTTTGGCTACGGCGTAGGCATGGCCGCGCCGGAGGTACCGCATGGTGTGCGGTCTCCTTTCACCTGGAATGAGCCGGTGGAGGCTGCCGCGGGGCCGCGCCGCCCAACGGTTCAGCCACTCAAGGACTCACTCGAGAACCGCTTGCCCGGAGGAGAATCCGACGCTCTGCGTGAGCTTCGCTCCCAACGCGTGCCTTCTCGCTACGGGCTCGCGTCGAACAGTCGATACGAGGAGTCTGGTTCACACGGCGGCCAATTGCGTGACGAGCGTCGGGTCGAGGACGAAGACCTCGAGCAAGTTGATGACTTCGAAGCGTCCGGGGGAGCTGCCGTGTCCCGGTTGCAGTTGCCCGATCTCGGGTTGGGGGTTTCGCGACAGACGCTCAAGTACGTGCGCTTCTTCACCAAGACGGATCGTGGCCGCGGGATGTTCGAGTCCTGGTTGAAGCGAAGCGGTCGGTACCAGGACATGATCCAGGAGGAGTTTCGCGCGCGCAGGCTGCCTGAGGACTTGATCTGGGTGGCGATGATTGAAAGCGGGTTCGATGCCACGGCTAAGTCTCCCGTGGGGGCAATGGGCTTGTGGCAGTTCATGCCCGCGACTGGTGCCGTTTATGGTCTGCGACAGAACAAGTTCGTCGATCAGCGTAGGAATCCCCGCCTAGCCACGCAGGCCGCGGTTCATCACTTGCGCGACCTCTACATGCGGTTCGGGCAGTGGGACCTGGCGTTGGCGGCCTACAACATGGGCTATGAGCAACTCCTCGATCGGATCGATCGCGTGGGGACGACCGACTTCAATGAGCTCGCACGAGCGGGCGTTCTGCCGGACGAGACAGCGAAGTACGTACCCAAGATCATCGCTGCCGCCATCGTAGCGAACAACCTCGAGCGCTTTGACTTCGATGAGACCTCGGTTGCAAAGCCGGTGGACTCGGCGGAGATCGCGGTGCCTCCCCGTACCCCGCTCGACGTCATCGCTAAGGCTGCGGGAGTGCCCACGGCCATCATCCGGAAACTGAACCCCGATATCCTTGGCAAGGAAATGCCTCCTGGCAAAGGGGACCTATTGGTCAATGTCCCGCCCGAAACGGTCTCGCGAGCGGTGGCCGCAATGCCCGCGATGCTCGACGGTCACAAGCTTCGTATCGACGAGGACATGGTCGACCCGCTCGACCTGATGAGCCCCGAGGGATATCGGCCGCGTGCAGCGGAGAGCGATGAGAGCCTCCTTTCGCTGCTGCCCAAGCCGAAGAAGAAGCGTCGTGCGTTGCGCGACCCCTTGGCAGAAGGACTCGATGGCATCGCCGCACTCGAGAACGAAGCGCTCGACGCTAGCGATGATCTCGAGCCGGCGCCGAAGAAGAAGAACGAGACGGTGCTCTACCGCGTGGGCAAGGGCGACAAGATCGAGGACATCGCTCGCCAGTTCGAGGCGGACCCAGCTGAGGTTGCTCGCGACAACGATCTAACGCTTGGCTCAAAGCTCAAGGAGGGGACTCTACTTCGACTCACGCTCTCGAAGCCGCCCGTCGCCGCCAAGGGTGAGGAGCGATCGCGGAAAGCCAAGCGGCGCTCCAACGGCTGAGCACTCGAGGCTGCGGCGTGCTCGGCTTTGCCTACGAAACATGCCCATTCTCTCAATTTCTCAGTGCGCCTGTTTCTCGCTTTTGAAAGCGGCAGATTGACCGGTAGCATGCCGCAACCATGCAGGTTGATCAGAAAGCCCTCCTCAAACGCCTCTCTCCGAATTGCACCGCCGCGCTGTCTGCAGCCGCTGAAAAGTGCGTTGTTGGACGCCACTACGAGATCACGATTGAACACTTCTTGCTCGCGCTGCTCGACGATGCGCAGAGCGACATAGCGTTTATCGTTAGCCACTACGATCTCAACCCATCTTCCTTGCGGGCGACATTGCAACGCTCGCTCAACGACCTTCGCGAAGGAAACGCGGGTCGCCCCACGTTCTCTCCGGTCTTGCTCGATTGGCTCCAGGATGCCTGGCTGCTCGGCTCATTGGAGCTCGGCTACCAGAAGATCCGGAGCGGAGTATTGGTCCTCCGGCTAGTGCAGCAGCCGAGTCGTTACTCCACGAGCGGCATTGGCGCTGTCCTCGACGGAATTCCGAAGGAGGACATGAAGAAGAACCTCCCGACCATCCTCTCCGGATCGAAGGAGGGAGAGGAAGCCGTTGCCGCACAGAACGCATCCGGAAAAGACGGTAAGGCTCCGGCTGGCTCGAGCGCTGTATCTCCTGACAGCGCCCTGGGGAAGTTCTGCATCGACTACACCGGGAAAGCCCGCGCGGGTCAGATTGACCCCGTCTTCGGCCGCGAGCGTGAGATCCGCCAGATCATCGATATCCTGGCTCGTCGCCGTAAGAACAACCCAATCATCGTTGGTGATTCGGGCGTTGGTAAGACCGCCTTGGTTGAGGGCATGGCACTCATGATCGTCAACAACGACGTTCCGCCGTTGCTGCAAGGTTGTGAGATCTTTGGTTTGGACCTCGGTCTCTTGCAGGCAGGTGCCAGTGTCAAAGGCGAGTTCGAGAACCGGATGAAGGGTGTCATCCAGGAGATCAAGTCGTCGGTCAAGCCGATCATCCTGTTCATCGATGAGGCGCACACGATCATCGGCGCCGGCGGAAACCAAGGTGGCGGAGATGCCGCCAATCTTCTCAAGCCGGCGCTCGCTCGCGGCGAGTTACGAACCATCGCTGCCACGACTTGGAAGGAGTACAAGAAGTACTTCGAGAAGGACGCCGCTCTCGAGCGAAGGTTCCAGCCGGTGAAGGTCGATGAGCCCGATATCCCGACGGCAATCACCATGCTCCGTGGTCTTCGGAACAAGTTCGAAGAGGCGCACAACGTCATCGTTCAGGATGAGGCTGTGACCGCGGCTGTGAGGCTTTCTGCACGCTTCATCTCCGGGCGGCAGTTGCCGGATAAGGCCGTGGACTTGCTCGACACTTGCGCCGCGCGCGTCAAGGTAGCCCTCCAACAGAAGCCTGCTCAGGTGGAAGACGTGGAGGTCTACATCAAGAACACCGAGCGTGAAGTGGCTGCGCTTCACAGCGATCGGCAAAACGGCGTCAAGATCGACGAGGAGCACTTTGCCGAGTTGGGCACCAAGCTCGAGAAGGCTCGCGCGGATTTGGTTGCGATCAGCGAGGCCTTTACCCGCGAGACTGACGGAGCGAAGAAGATCCTCGAGCTTCGCAAGAAGATGAGCGATTGCAAGACGGACGCCGAGCGTGATGAAGCTCGCAAGGAGGTCGTCGCCGCGATCAACGAGCTCGACAAGATTCAGGGGGAAGTGCCGCTGATTCGACCTGACGTCGACGAGGCCATGGTCGCGAATGTGGTCTCTGCGTGGACCGGTATCCCCGCTGGCAAGATGGTTCAGGACGACGTCAAGAACCTGCTTGAGATGGAGGCTCGCCTCAACAAGCGTATCAAGGGCCAAGACTACGGCATTGCTACGATTGCGAAGGAGCTTCGAGCCGCGCGTGCCGGCCTGAAGCCGCAAAGCACTCCCATGGGTGTCTTCATCCTCGTTGGCCCGTCGGGTGTCGGTAAGACCGAGACTGCGCTGAGCCTGGCCGACATGCTTTATGGCGGTGAGCGGATGATGGTCACCATCAACATGTCCGAGTTCCAAGAGAAGCACACTGTGTCGCGACTCATCGGTTCGCCGCCCGGCTACGTCGGGTTCGGTGAGGGCGGTATGTTGACCGAGGCTGTTCGTCAGCGTCCCTACACCGTCGTGCTTCTCGACGAGTGCGAGAAGGCCGATCCGGACGTGATGAACCTCTTCTACCAGGTGTTCGACAAGGGCATGCTTTCCGATGGAGAAGGGCGCCTAGTCGACTTCAAGAACACCGTGATCATCATGACGAGCAATCTCGCCACAGACAAGATCACCAACATGACCGTTGCAGCTTGGGAAGACGGAGGCAAAGACCCGCCGATGGCCGAAATCATGGAGGCGATCAAGCCCACGCTTTCGTCGCACTTCAAGCCGGCTCTGTTGGCGCGTATGACCATGGTGCCCTACCTGCCGATCTCTCAGTCGGCGCTCGGGTCCATTACGAAGCTGAAGTTGGATCAGCTGCTGAGTCGGCTCAAGACGAACCAGCGCATCGAGGCTGGTTACTCCGAGCGTTTGGTGGAGATGATTGCAGCTCGCTGCACCGAAGTGGACACCGGCGCTCGCAA
Source organism: uncultured delta proteobacterium (assembly GCA_903892415.1). GTDB lineage: Bacteria > Myxococcota_A > Polyangia > Polyangiales > Polyangiaceae > Xiheicaenibacterium. The sequence goes on from CAITIQ010000063.1 coordinate 75,318, forward strand.
CATCGATCACATCTTGCGATCTTCTCTCTTGCCAATGCTGTCGTCGGCAATTCTCGAGAAGCTTGCGGAAGCGAAACCGCCGCGCAAGCTCTTCATCGACATTGATGACTCCAAGAACTTCACGGCGGCCTTCTCCGACTGAGGCACACTCTCTTCCGATACTCCCTGCGCCCGTCCTCTTTCCAACTGAAGGGGGGCGGGCGCTGCACATTACTGGGCTTAAGCTCGATAACGTGGTTGGATGGCTCGGCCATGGCTGTTGGGCCCCTAAAACAACGTTCTCTCCTCGCCGCATCTGTTTCGATGAGCGTCATGCTCGGCGCCGCCATGCTGGTTGGCTTCGCCGGCGGCTGTTCTGCGGGGCCACCTCCCGTCGAGGAGCCGAAGCCCTGCGAGCGTCAAATCATCACGCTGGACATCTACGCGGCGGGGAACATCAATCCCAACGAGACAGGCAATCCGCGCCCAGTGGTGGTTCGCCTGTACCAACTAGTGAGCGATCTCAACCTCTCGAACGCCCGTTATGACGACGTATTGCTTCGCTCAGAGGAAACGCTCGGCAAAGACGTAATGAAGGTCGACGAGGTCAGCATCTTTCCAAACGATCACCTCGAGATAAAGTTCGAGCGGATCAAAGAGGCCTCTTATCTAGGCGGGGTGGCGTTGTTCCACGGGCCTCGAGGGCAGAGCTGGAAGACCTTCTATGAGTTCCCGCTGCCGCCAGGGGAAGCCGCTTGTGGAGGGAGAGACGCCAAGGGCGCTCCAGTTGCAGACCCCCGCACGGCGTTTTTCCTTGAAGGCGCGAAGATCGACAATGGCGCCCAGATGGATGAGTCGATGTTTCCGGAGGCGAAGCCGATCCGTAAGGTCAACCTTCCCAAGAAGGCCGCCACAGCTAAGTAGTCGGACTCTTCCGCCGCGCCGAAACTCCTAAATACGCTGCGGTCGAGCCCGAATGATGAAGCCATCTCGCGTGCCTCGGTTGAACCTCGTGGACGAGAGGCCGGCAAATCTCTATCGTCAGGCCACTCGTTCTTGATAGGGGTTAAAGCCGCTCGATGATTCAACCGCGCAAGCTCGTCTGGACCGAGGGTCTTTTCATGACCCCGCAGCACCTGCAACAGTGCGACCTGTACCACGAGGCGCTGGTCCACTCACGGGTCCACTCGATTGTTCCCTATGACTGGGGAATCACGGAAGTGCAGTTCGATGAAAGGGCCTTGTCGGCTGGTCAAGTTCGGCTGACCAAGTGCCACGGCGTCTTTCAAGACGGGGCAGCGTTCTTCATCGGGGATCGCGGAGAGGACCAGATCGAAGCACGCCCGCTCGAGGGTGCATTCCCTGCGGCGCTTGAAGCGCTCGACGTCTTCATTGCGATTCCGATCATTCGAGAGACTGCTGCCAACGTAGCGATGGACCCGGCGAAGGCTGGTCCTGCGCAGCGCTTCGTCGCGAGCCAGGTCTCCGTCCCCGACGTGAATACAGGTCGGAATGAAACGGCGGTTACTTGGGGCAGGAACAACCTTCGGATCCTTTATGGAACGGAGCCGCGCGATGCCTACGAGACGATTCGTATTGCCCAACTGGTTCGCGATCGAACTGGCGCGATAGTTCAACGCAAAGACTTCGTTCCGCCGGTTCTGCGCATCAAGACGAGCGACCACCTCATGAACGGCATGCGCCGCGTGCTGTCAGCTCTGGTAGGCAAACAAAAGGCTCTGGCGGAAGGCCGACGCCTCCGCACGGCTGCCTCCGTGGACTTTCAAGCCTCCGACACCGCCAAGTTCTGGATGCTCCACACGATGAACTCGTACATCCCGTTGTGCTCGCACATGGTGGACCACGGGCTCGTTCACCCAGAGGACGCTTACGTGATGCTGGCTTCGCTGATAGGCGAGCTGTGCACCTTCTCTCCTGATGGTGACCCGACGAGCATTGCCAAGTTCAACTACCTTGACTTGGGGGACGTATTCGAGCCCGTTTTTGACCGCGCTCTGACTCTCATCGGAAACGTGCTTGCAGAGAGCTTCATTGTCATTCCGATGGAGAAACGCGACGACGGCATGTACTTGGGCAAGTTCGACGACCCCAAGATTCCGCGGACGCATGAATTCTTCCTCGAGGCGAAGGGCATTGATGAAGCCATCCTGCGCGAGCGCCTACCGCGGCTGCTCAAGGTTGGGTCATGGACTCAAATTGGGTACATCCTGAACGCCGCTATGCCCGGTGTGCGAGTTTCAGTTGAGTATCGGCCGCCGGGGGCTATTCCGATCAAGCCGGGGCTCGTTTACCTCCGCGTCGAGCAAGCCGGCGACTATTGGAATGACATACTCGGGTCTGGCAGCATCGCGATCTACCAGCCGATCGAGCCTCAGAAAGTCGACCTGCGTCTGATTGGTGTCCAGGTCACCAAGTAGCGCCTGACGCGAGGAAATCGCCGATTCTTCCAACTCTTCTGCGTGAATGTTGGAACCTCGGCTCAGCTCTGGCACCATGGCCGTCGTTCGGGCTGGTAGCTCAGCTCTTGGTTCTCAAGGAGTGTTATGGCGAGCATGGCGCAAACGATGTACTGGGTCTGCTCGGATGTGCTTTCGCTCATCCTGCAGCTCCGCAATTCGAGGGACTTGCCCGCCCCCGACATCCTTCAGCGGCGTGTGCTTGGTCTGTTCGAGACCATGATGCAGAACGGGCGCGAACAGCGGATTCCCGAGCAAGACATGATCGATGCCAAGTTCGCGCTTGCAGCGTTCGCGGACGAGGTGATCTACCACTCCACCTGGCCGGGCAAGACGCAGTGGCTGTCCAACCCACTGCAACTTCAGTTCTTTGGGATCAACACTGCCGGTGATGGGTTCTTCGTCAACCTCGACAACCTGCATGGTGCTCGGGGGCGCAACCACGTCGCGCAAATCTACTTCCTCTGTTTGGCGCTCGGATTTCAAGGGAAGTACCGCCTGCGAAACCAAGAGGGTTTGCAGCAGGTGGTTGAAGGCCTCGGGAACTACGTTGCGGTCCAAGAGGGGGGCGGGGACATCATCGCACCGAATGCCGAGCGCAAGGACGCGGGGGCAGGTGTGGTACGGCGAGAGCTGCCGTTCGTCGGTATTGCGATCGGTATTTTGATCGCGGCCGCGTTGGTCGTCGTCGGAATGCGAATGATGATTCAGAGCAATGCCACCGAGGTCTCAAACACCATCAATGGGTTGGTCGGCGGCAACTAATCGCGGAACATCGATGCTTTGAGGGGGCGCGTCAGCAGGGGTTGGCGCGCTCTTTTGCGTCCATGAAGGGCGATCTAGATGAGCTTCGATGCCGCGCGAGCAACGGGAGAACCAAGCGAGGGTCACGCGGCTGATCTGCACGTGCTCAAAACCGCAGCGTTCTTGAGGCGTCACAGAAATAATGCGGCGAGACCTGCTCAAAAGTTGGCTCCCGGCGGGAGAACCGCCATGCTTTCAACGAAATGTGGCTCTGGATCTTCGGCATACTCGTCATCCTCGCAGTCTGGGTGGTGTGGTTCATGTTCCCTCCAATCGAAGAGGGGGCACCCGAGTTTTTGCCGCTTTGGCTGGCGATAACCATCACCGGAATCATTCTTGGCGGACTCATCGCCTTGTGGCTCATTCGGCGCGTTCGAGCGGCGAGAGCGGCAAGGGCGCTCGAGCGGGCCATCGCCCAACAGGCGCAAGAGCAGGCGATCGCCAGCCCGAAGGACCGCGAGGAGATCCAAGCGCTTCACAAGCAGATCTCCGAAGGCATTGCGGCGATCAAGAAGTCGAAGCTGGCTGGCGGTCGCTATGGGGAACACGCTCTCTACGCGCTTCCTTGGTACGCAATCGTCGGGCCGCCCGGCGCAGGTAAGACCACCGCGCTCCGGCACTCGGGACTTGAATTTCCGCTGTCAGACTCCGCTGGTGTGCGGGGCGTCGGTGGTACGCGCAACTGCGATTGGTGGTTTGCAAACGATGCAATTCTGCTCGATACGGCGGGACGCTACACCACCGAGAGCGACGATCGTGACGAGTGGATCTCGTTCCTCGAACAGCTGATGAAGTACCGGCCTGAGAAGCCGCTCAACGGCGTCTTCGTGGCCATCAGCGTGGCTGAACTACTCGACGCAACAGAAGACCAGATTCGTCAGACGGCGAGCAAGGTGCGGGCCCGTATCGAAGAGATGCAGACGACGCTCAAGATGACGCTGCCGGTGTACGTGCTGTTCACGAAAGCCGACTTGGTTGCAGGGTTCGTCGAGTACTTCGGCGATCTCAAGAAGAGCGAGCGCGGGCAGATTTGGGGATCGACGTTCAACTTGGCAGAGCCCAAGGCGGAACCAGGTCGGCTGTTTGATCGCGAGTTTGATCTGTTGGTCGAGCATCTCCACAACCGCGTGACGAAGCGCGTTAGCGGCGAGCGCAGTCGCGCGGTCAAGGAGCGCATCTACCAGTTCCCGCTCGAGTTCGCCGCCATCAAGCGGAACCTCTCCGAGTTCATGCAGTCGACGTTTGCTGCTGGAACCGGTCAGCTCCCGATCCTTCGCGGGTTCTACTTCACCAGCGGTACGCAGGAAGGCAAGCCTCTCGATCGCGTGGTTGGCGCGATGGGCAAAGCCTTCGGGCTGAAGGGGAGTGTTCAGGAGGAGACCGATCAGTCGAAGGAGGCACGGAGCTACTTCCTGCGTGACGTCTTCCTGAAGGTAGCCTTCCCGGATCAGGATCTCGCGGCGATGAGCGCTGCCGAGTTGCGCAAGCGCTTGCTGCAGAAGCTCGTCGTGGCCGCCGCCGCTATCATTCTGGCTGCTGTGTTCGTTGTTCCTGGCGTCATCTCGTACATGAACAATCGAGAGTTGGTGGCTGAGACCCGCCGCATTAGTACTGCCGTCGGGACGGTTCAGTGGACCGATTCTTCGAGCGCGTATGACAAGGTCCAGCGGCTCGATGAGACGCGCGCTCAGCTCGAGATCCTGAAGGATTGGAACGACAACGGGAAACCCATCTCCTACTCCTGGTTCATGTACCAGGGTGAGAACCTGTTTGATCCGCTCAAGAACCTCTACATCAAGAACCTCCAGGAAGGCTTTATCAAGCCAACCAAGGCGGACCTCGAGGTTCGAGTCGGTGAGATCAAGGGCGACCCCTACCTTCCCGACTACAACAACCTAAAGACCTACCTGCTGATCGACGATGCTGCGCGATTGAAGGATCCGGAGATCTTCAACTTCCAGGTCGGTCGCCTGACCCAGCTTTGGGCCGAAGTATTGGTTCGCGGCGGCGGCGGTATGAGCGAGCAAGATCTGAAGGCCAAGCTCCAGCCGCACGTGAAGTTCTTCGTCGAGCTACAACGCGACGGTTTGGTCCCTGGACTCACCCGCGACCCGAAGTTGGTCGAGTCGGCGCGCGAACGGTTGCGGACCGCTGACCGTGTGCAGGCCTACTACGAGATCTTCGTCACCGCTCGCATCGATGAAAAGATCGATGAGTTGGGTCCGGACGACGTCAACAACCGCAAGTATCCACCGATCGCTTTGACGGATGTCTTCGACGACCGTCCCGAAGTTCAAACGGTACTCTCCTCAAAGCGAGTGAAGCAGGGCCGTCCGGCAGCTGAGATTCGCGGACCGTTTACCATCGAGGGCTTTCGTGTGATCGACAAGCTCCTCGAGGAGGAGGGCGCGAAACTGCTCGAACGTGAGGCTTGGGTCGTACCCTACGATCGCGACGAGAAGGAGCAGGCCAACACCATCAAGAAGCAGTTGAAGCGTGTGCGTCAGCGCTACGAGGACGACTACATCTCGGAGTGGAAAGAGTTCTTCCGCGATATTGATGTGAAGGTCCCTGCCATCAACTCCGAAGCTGTCGCCGAATACAAGGTCCTATCGACTCCAGAGTGGGCGTACCGTCGGCTGCTTCAGACGCTTTCGGACAACACGCAGTTCCCCGATGACAACAAGATCCCGGCTGGGCTTCGTGAAGACGGTGGTGTCGTCGACCAGATCGAGCGTCGTATCAAGCGCCGCTTCGAGTCCGGCGCCGGCGTCAAGGTCGAGGAGCTTCAAGCAGCCAAAGACCTCCCGAGTAAAGAGCGCATCAAGCGAGCGTTCGCCAACGTCGTAGCGTTCGGCGTTGCCGCACCGTACGTCCCGCCGAAGATGGGACCGGACGGGCAGAAGCCACCGGAGAAGCTGCCGCCCGACCCCGAGCTTGCCAAGTACGTGGGGCATCTCGAGAAGCTCAAGACCGAGATGCAGGTGGTTGAGGAAGGTCCTGCTGACAGCGACACCGTCAAAGCTACTGAGCTCTTCACGGTGGCAGTCAAGGACGCAGAGTCGATGCTCTTGCGGCTCGACCCGCTCGGTCAGGAGATGATGTCAGAGCTTCTCATGAACCCCTTGCGGCAGGGCTACCGAGCCTTCGTCAAGGGGGCAGGCGGAGCTGCAAGCGGACTCTGGGAGGTCATGGTTTGGCCGCACTATCGCGACAAGATCAAAGACCGCTACCCCTTCAACGTGGCGGCCAAGCGTGACGCTTCGTTCGAGGACGCAAAGACCTTCTTTAGGCCGAGCGAGGGTGTGCTCTGGGGCTTCTACGACAAGTACCTGAAGACTTTCCACCGCCAGCAAGACCACAAGTTCATCCCCATGGCGTACCTGCAGGGGGAAGGCGCACCCAAGGGCAAGCCGTACACTCCCTTCAATCCACTGATGTACAACTGCCTCGAGCGTTCGCACGAAATCACGGATGCGCTCTGGCCGGGGCTGAAGGGGGATGATCCGAACGTGAAGTTCCAGATCAATCTTAAGACGGTCAGTCCAATCGTCAGCGACATCATGTTCGAGCTCGATGGTCAGAAGCGCACCTATCGCAACGAGAAGGAGTTCTGGTACCAATTCTCCTGGCCCGGAGCCGAGCAGAGTGGTGCACGTATCCAGATTCGTGGCGCAGGTGGGCTCGACGAAGAGATGGTTCGTGAGGGTCCTTGGGGCATCTTCCGCTTGTTCGAGGCAGCAGATACCTTCACGGCTGTCAAAGACAGTGACCAACAATTCCTAGTTACCTGGACGATGAGTGCTCCTCCCGTCACGGTTACGATGCAGGTCCGACCTCGACGAGGAAATCACCCGTTCCCACTCAGCTTCTTCCGCGCGACGAACTGCCCTCCGAGCATTGGGGATAAGTTCGGCGGCGGAAAGAACTGAGCCGAAAACCCCTCGAAACGCAGACGCCCTCCGTAGCAGGAGGGCGTCCACGTTTTGTGTCTCAATTCTGGGCTGTTGGTGTAGCCTCGGTGGCCTCTCCGATGTTTTGGCGCAAGAAAAAGAGTTCTGGACCGCCGCTCGTCGGGTGCTTCGGCAAGCTGCCATCCACTGGGGACTTCATCCGTCACAACGCAGGTGGTGACGAGCTGGCCGCGTTCGATCGCTGGCTCGGCGGCTCGATGGACTTCGCACAGCGAGCACTCGGCCTAGGATTTGAAGAGGCGTACCAGCGCTCGGTTGGGCTCTTCATTTTTCGAGGCGATGCAAAAGGGGAAGAGGGCCCCGCGCGGGCGCTCGTGGGGGCTTGGGCTGCGAGTGGGGATGGCGCCGGTCGCCTTTACCCCATGGTGGTCTTCGCGTCGTATGACTACGGGCAACTCGCGAGTTTGGGTGGGGCTATTCCCATCGCACTGTGGAAGTTTCTCACGGGGGCTTACGAGTTAGCGACGCAAGGACGAACTTGGCCGGTGCAGTCCTTTCTCGAGCGTGTCGCTCGCCTTCAAGCTCCGTTGCTCGACGACCCCGAGGGCAGCACTGCGGGCTATCGAAAGTGGCTTCAAGAAAACTCGATGAAGGCCCTTTGGGAGACGGGCTTTGGCAGTGACTCGAGTCGGTTCTGGGTGCTCTCCAATGTAGCGGAGTCTGTTGAGCCCTTTCGTGGCCAAGAGCTGCCGCAAACGGGGCTGGCGCTTCGTCTGCCCATTGGGGCCGGAGATGCCTATGCCACAGCTGTGTGGATTGATTTGGTACTGCGTCTCGCGAAATGGAAGGCGACGGTTCCCAATACGTTTTGGGTTCCGCAACAGACAGCCCTAATTCATCTGGGAACGCCTCACGTGAGTTCGCTTCGGGAGATCCTGGCGCCAACGGGTTCAGCTGATCACGTGGCGGAGCTGTGCGGGCTGCCCACCTGCGACGAAAAGGCCGCGCGCGCTCGCCTGAGCGCCGAGCTTGATACCGCGGTGTCCAACACGGACATGCCGATTGCTAACTTTCTGCGCACGCTCGACTGAGCTCGTCGCCACCGTGATTGGTGGACCTCGCTTCGCGTTCGTAGCGCCAACAACCGACGACACTTCATTGCCAAGGCGACGAGAAGCATGAGTGCAGAAGACGCAGTCAACGAAGCAAAAGCGCGAATCGAAGGTCTGCTGGCTCCCATCAACGGAGGGGTCGGCGAGGACGCTTCGTACGACGAGGCCTTCGAGGCGATCAAGACCGAGATCGACAAGGTCAACGCATTGGAGGGCGGCGCTACCGACTGGTCTGTCATTCGGTCCAACTCAGAGACGCTGCTCGCAGAGAAGTCGAAGGACTTCCGCGTTGCGCTTTACTACGGCGCCGGAACTGCTCAGCTGAAGACGATTCCGAGCATTCTGGACGGAGTGGTTCTCCTCAATGAACTTTGCAACGCTTTCTGGGAGCCAATGTATCCGGCGCTCAAGCGGCCGCGAGCTCGCGGCCTGCTGTGCGGTTGGTACTCCGACGTCGTGGGCCCGGTGGTTCACGGGCTAACACCTGTCGCGGGTGATCGGTTCAAGGTGCAGGCCCTAAACCGTCAGTTTCGAGAACTCGACGGCATGCTCTCCGACAAGTTGGGTGATGCCTACTCGGGTATGCTCGGCTTGCGAGAAGCGATTGCCAACTTGGAACGGCGCGTTCCGGCGGATGCGCCACCGCCACCGCCACTCCCTCCACCGCCGCCACCTCCTGCCCCGCGTGTTGCCGCTCCAGCAGCGGCACCTGCAGTTGCCAGCTATTCGAATGACGGCTCTAACACTGAGCCGCCGCCTGCTGATCCTTCTTACGATCCCGCAGCGTATGGCGCCGTAAGCGGGGGTGGTTTCTCGCCGTTGGACATTGTGGATGCAGAGTCGGCCGCTCGCGCTCTCGCCGAGAGTGCACCGCTATTGGCCCGCGCAGCCGAAGTCTTTCTGGAAGCAACGCCGACGAGTGCTGACGGCTTTCGTTTGCAGCGAGTCGCAGGGTGGCTGTTGGTTGGCGGTACCCCGTACAACGAGGGTGGGCGGACCCAATTTGATGGGCCGTACGAACATATTCCAGCTGCGCTCGTAGAGCTCGCGGCCGCCCAAGACTGGTCCACGCTGCTGAGCACGGCGTTGCAGAATGCCGCTGAGTTTCCTTTGTTCCTGGACGCCTCGCGCGCCATCGTCAGTGCGCTCGAGGGGTTGGGTTCTGACTACGACTCCGCCCGAGCCGCCGTTCAGAAGGAGGTCGCTGCTCTCCTTGCGCGTGCACCCGAGCTGCCCCAACTCTCGTTTGCCAACGGTGTGCCGATGGCCAGCGAAGACACGAAGTCGTGGTTGCAAGGTCTGGCTTCAGGTGGCGGAGGCGGCGGCGGTGCGCGAACGCCGGTGGACAAAGCGATCGCCGAGGCCGCCAAGCTCGTTGCCCAAGAGCGCGGCAACGACGCAATTGGCATGCTCTCCCGAGCGGCCGGGCAAGCTAGTTCAGGTGGGCAACGTTTCAAGGCACGGCTGGAGATCGCGAAGGTCGCGCTCAAGCTTCAGCTGCTCGAGGTCGCCAAGGCACAGCTCGATTCCCTGGAGCGCACGGCGGACGAGCATAAGGTGTCGTTGTGGGATCCAGAGCTTGCGGCCGACCTCTACGCCAACCTGTACCGTGCGCAACGAATGCAGCTCGGACTGGGCACGGATGACGGAACCCTCGCCAAAGAATCAGCTCGCACCTTTCAGAAGGTGTGTGAGTTGGACGCGGCGCTTGCCCTACGCCTCGGCCAGGAGTCGCAAGGCTAGGCGTGGGAAGAGCGACCACGATGAAAGCAATTCGTTGCACCTTCATTTCGCTCTTCCTTGAGGTCGGACGCTTCCGTATCTTATGCGGCGGCTCCCGACCGGTTTGAAGCAACATCGATCGTGTCGGGTATTCGGGGTTCAGAGCTCTCGCGCTAGCAGAGTTTCAGACCCAGTGAGTTTCTAGGTTCAGGCGCCCACTCGCAGTTTCGATAGAGGTCGCCGAGAAGTTATTGTCCGGGAAAGGAGCTGTCAGCGATGAAAGAGGGAAGTGTCGCGCCGAAGGAGAGGGTGAACATCACCTACAAGCCGGCCATCGGCGATGCGAAGGAAGAAGTCGAGCTGCCGCTTAAACTTCTCATGCTTGGCGATTACGCCATGAGGCCGGACCCGCGTCCCCTCGAGGATCGCAAACCGATCAGCATCGACAAGGACAACTTCTCTAAGGTCATGGCGGAGCAGAAGCTCAACCTGAACCTCAACGTGAAGAACGCCTTGGGGGAGAACCCCGATGACGAGCTGTCGGTCAACCTGAAGTTCCGCCGACTTTCGGACATGGAGCCCGAGGCCGTAGCCAACCAGGTTCCCGAGCTGAAGAAGCTGCTCGAGCTTCGTGCTGCACTCACCGCACTCAAGGGCCCGCTCGGTAACGAGAAGGCTTTCCGCAACAAGATTCAGGGAATTCTCAGCGACCCTGCGCAGCGTAACAAGCTCATCGGCGAGCTTGGCCTCACGAAAGAGGGGGAGTGATCGATGGCATCGGAAACGCAGGCCCAAGGCGGTTCGGCCGGGCAGTCACTTGAGGGGGCATCCCTCCTCGACGAGATCCTCGCAGAAGCTAAGCAAGCTCCAGGCAATGAAGGCTACGACGTCGCGAAGAAGGGCGTCCAAGCCCTCATCGCCGAACTCATCACGCCCAAGCGCGAAGGCGAGCGGGTCGACAAGGCCTTCGTCGACGCACTGATTGCTGAGATCGATCAGAAACTTTCTCGTCAGCTCGATGAGATCATTCACCACGCACAGTTCCAGAAGCTCGAGTCAGCCTGGCGCGGACTCAAATTCCTGGTGGATCGCTGTGACTTCCGCGAGAACATCAAAGTTGAGGTCGTCAACTGTTCGAAGGAAGATCTGCTAGCAGACTTCGAGGACGCCCCCGAGGTTCCGAAGAGCGGTCTCTACAAGCTGGTCTACTCGGCCGAGTATGGTCAGTTCGGTGGTCGTCCCTACGCGGCGATCGTGTCGAACTACGACTTCGGTCCGGGGCCCCAGGACATCATGCTGCTCCAAAAGTGCGCGAGCGTTGCGGCGATGTCGCATGCGCCGTTCTTTGCAGCGGCTGGCGCTCAGTTCTTCGGGCTCAAAGACTACGGTGGTCTGCCGAACCTCAAGGATCTGCGAGCCGTCTTCGAGGGGCCCCAGTACACCAAGTGGCAGTCGTTCCGTGAGACGGAAGACGCCCGCTACATGGGTCTCCTGCTCCCGCGTTTCTTGCTTCGTCTTCCCTACGGCGCGAACACCGTTCCCGTCAAAGGGTTCAACTACGAAGAAGACGTCATCGGCAAGCACGACGCCTACCTCTGGGGTAACGCGACGTACGCGTTCGCCTCGCGTATTGCGGACTCGTTCGCCAAGTTCCGTTGGTGTCCGAACATCATCGGTCCGCAGGCTGGTGGCTCGGTAGAAAACCTACCGCTTCACCAATACGAGGCAATGGGCGAGATCCAGACCAAGATCCCGACCGAGATCATGATCACGGAGCGTCGCGAGTACGAGCTCTCGGAGGAGGGCTTCATCGCGCTCACGTACCGAAAGGACTCGGACAACGCATGCTTCTTCTCAGCCAACTCCGTTCAGAAGCCGAAGTACTTCGGTCAGAGCGAAGAGGGCCGAGCCGCGGAGCTCAACTACAGGCTCGGAACGCAGCTGCCGTACATGTTCATCATGAACCGCATTGCGCACTACCTGAAGGTTCTTCAGCGTGAGCAGATCGGTACGTGGAAAGAGCGCGCTGATCTCGAGAACGAGCTCAATGACTGGATCAACCAGTACGTTGCTGATCAGGATGTCGTGAGCCCGGCCATCCGCAGCCGTCGGCCGCTTCGTCAGGCCCGCATCATCGTGACCGAGGTCCCTGGCAACGCCGGTTGGTACAAGGTCGATATGCAGGTGCGCCCGCACTTCAAGTACATGGGCGCGTTCTTCACGCTCAGCCTCGTCGGCAAGCTCGACAAGGAGTGATCGCTGTTTGGCGAGGCCTCGGTCTCGCCAACAGTCGCTTCAGATCGTATGGGGCCGGGGACAATGTCCTCGGCCTTTTGCGTCAATGGCCTTTGTCCGCTGACGCTCCCCTTTAGAGCAGTTGACGCGCCTTGATCTCGAGGTAGCGGTTGATAAGCGCCGGAGTGAGGTCTGTAGGGCTCGTATCGATTACGAGGGCCCCGTGCTTCCTCAGGTCGCGCAACAAGCGGTCATGAAAGGTGATCAGTTCGGCTGCTGCAGCTCGAATGTAAGGTCGAGCCTGGTCGCTCTCTCCAACCTGCGCGCCGCCGCCTTGTGCGAGCGTTTCTAGCTCGACGTCGCGCAAAGGAATGAACAGAGGCAGATGTTTGGGCAATAAGCCGCGCAATAGGCGCAGTAGTTCTTTAGCTGCCACCTCATCCATGATTTGAGTGAACACCACCACCAGGGTGCGCTTCTTCACTCGAGTGCCTACGTGTTCCACCGCAGCGCTGAAGTTGGTCTCGGTGAGCTCAGGATGAAGGTGATAGGCCGCTTGCACGATGCGAGCGGTCGTCTGGGGGCCACCGAGGCAAGGGGCGTGGCTCTTCACGGTGTCGCTGAAGGCTACTAGTCCGACGTGGTCTCCTCCGCGTGCGGCCACGTGGGAGAGCATCAGCGTCGCGTTGATCGCGTGGTCGAAGAGGCTCAAGCCGTTGGTTTCGGCGGTCATCAAGCGACCGGCGTCGAGTAGGAAGAGCACGTTCTGATTGCGCTCCATTTGATACTCGCGCGAGATCAGCTTGCTGTTGCGCGCCGTTGCTTTCCAATCGATCGAGCGAAACTCATCGCCACGACGGTACTCGCGTAAGCGTTCAAACTCGCTTTCACCGCCGCGCTTTCTGGTCGCGCGTACGCCAGAGACCGCGAAGTCTTTCTTGGCGCTCAACTCGTAGGCGCGGACCTGTTGGATGTCGGGGTAAACGCGAATGGGCGTTTCAGCGGGGATGACGAGCTCACGGATCCAAAGGCCGAGCGGGGAGCTGTAGCGAACCGTGTGGTTGCCGAGCGAGTACGCTCCACGGCGAGTTGGCACGATGCGGTACTTTGCTGATGCGCGCCCTCTCCCAGGAATCTCGACTCGGAGCGGCAATTCTTCCGCCTGCGCTGACTCGAACAGATCGTTGGTCACCCAAACGACGAGCTTCCTCTTTGCGAGCGAGCGAAGCTCGAGCACCACGCCATTCGGCTTGTTAATCGACATCACTCTCGGCGCGCGGCGTTCCACTGTCACCAGTCGCTTGCGGGCAAGGAAGGCGTCGAGCACAGCGAGGACGAGGATAACGCCGTCAACCAACAACATCGGGCGTAGCAGCGTCTCGTCGACCAGCGTGGCGATCGAAAGCAACACAGGCCCAAGGGCGATGATGACGAAGGCGCGGGAGGGGATCATTGGCGAATGCGCCTCAAGCGGCAGTCTGAGGAACCTTCACCTCGCGCAGGATCTCGTCGACGATATCATCGGCTGAGATGCCTTCAATCTCGGCGTCGGGGTGCAGGATGATGCGGTGTCGCAGCACCGCTGGTGCGAGCGCCTTGACGTCATCAGGGATCACGTAGGTACGGCCCTCCGAGGCGGCATGCGCCCGAGCCACGGCAAGTAATCCGATGGACCCACGCGGAGAAGCGCCCAGGTAAATCGAGCGGTGCGTTCGGCTCTTCGCGACGATCTCGGTGATGTAGTCGAGGATGCCGTCATCCACTCGAATGCTGTACAGGAGGTGCCGCATCGCTTGGATCGCCTCGGCTGAGACGATGCGATTGAGTTGCATCGTCTCCAGTTTTGCGGGCTGAAACCCCTGCGCAATGTTGCGCAGCATGATCTTCTCCACGCGCTGGTGCGGGTGCTTGACGGTCAGCTTCATCAGGAAGCGATCCAGTTGGGCCTCGGGCAGCGGGTAGGTGCCCTGCGATTCAATTGGGTTCTGCGTCGCGATTACGAAGAACGGCTCTGGCAATGGCCTGGTGGTGCCGTCGGTGGTGACCGCGAGATCCTGCATGGCTTCGAGCAAAGATGACTGGGTCTTGGCGGGCGCACGGTTGATCTCGTCTGCGAGCAGCAGCTGGGTGAACACCGGGCCTTGGTGAAAGACGAAGCGATCTTCCTTTTGGTTGAAGATGTTACCGCCGGTGACGTCGCTGGGCATGAGGTCCGGGGTGAATTGAATGCGACGAAAGGCGCAACCAAGCACGTGGGACAAGGTTCGCACCAGGAGGGTCTTCCCGAGGCCGGGGACGCCTTCAATCAACACGTGTCCACCCGCAAGAATGGCGATCAGTGTGTGCGCGACGACCTCCTCTTGGCCGAGTAGCACACGCTCTGTCTCACGCCTCAGCAGTTGGAATTGATCACGGAATTGCGTGGCGTGATTCGTCGGGTCACCGGAGTAGCTCATCGGGAGCCTCTTCCTCTCTTGGGGTTGCCTTTGGTGGTGGACAGATAGCGTTCAAGTTCTTCCATGACCCAGAACGTCCTCCGGGGGGGAGCGTGGCCAGCTTGGCCCATCTCTGCTCCACGATAGGAGGAGGGAGGCGCGACCTCGTCGCGGGCACCTGTCGCCTCGACCAGGACATTCATGACTTCACCGATTGGACGACCGGTGCTCGCGGCGATGGACTCGGCCAAAGGCGTTAGTCCTTTGCGACCACCTTTCAGAAAACGCTCGCGGAGTCTGTCGAGCGCCCACACCGAGTAGATTGAAGTCGCATGGCGACTCGCGTTGGCCCGCGCATAAATCAGGCCTAGGGCTCGCGAGTGATCCGCGTAAGCGCGACGTGAAGCTTCTTTGGGTTCACGGGGCTTTCCGAAGCGTGAGCCGCGATAGAGCAGGTACAGCAGCACGAGCGCGAGTAGCTGAAGGATGATCGGTAGCAGGTGGGCTTTGGCCAATGAGTCGAGCGGATTGTCCGCACCGCCGGCGCCCTCGCCTGGTGCTGGCTCCTCTCCAGGAAGGATCGTTCCGTCGCCGCCAAGCTTGCCTTGCGGTTCATCCCAGATCTCGATCGATGAGCTGGGCTGCGCACGGAAGAAGGCGACCAAGAATGCTGCGTTGTCGCCGAGCGTGAGTGCGATGTTGGCAAACAAGCGATCGTCGGCGAACGCGTAGATTTTGCCCTTCGGGTAGTGCGCGCCCTTCTCGATGACGGCGGCGTACACTGAGCCGTCGGTGCGCGTGAGGATCGGCTGCACAGGGCCGGGCGGTGGTGTGTAGTACGGGCGCTTCGGATCGGGGAGTGACTGCGGAATGCTGAGCGAACCGAGATAGGGCAAGCTCAACCGCAGCGAGGTGTCGAGGTACAGTGGGCTGAGGTCGGCAGGCCGGATCGGCGCGTTGCTCGTGGCCGGAGAAAAGCCAACTCGGTCCGACTGCAGCTCGCTGCGGTAGCCCGCCAGCACGAGTGCGCCTCCTTGTTCCACCCACGCGTAAAGCCGCGTCCAGGTCGCGTCGTCGATCGGCGTGCCGGGAAGAATGACGATGACACCTTCCTCGAGGAGCTTTTCATCTCGAGCAGGTGGGCGCCTCACGCTGACGGTCTTGTCGTTCTTCTCGAGCAGCCGCACCAACGCTGAGAGCCCTGAAGGCGCAGAGCCGCCGATGTGAGGTTGGCCAACGGCAAGGGTCGCCCGTTCCGACGGGGCGTCTGCCGGAAGCGCATCACACGAAGAAAGGTAGGCGGACGAAAAGAGCACCGCGAGCACAGCGCTGGCGCGACCGACGAGTGGAAGCACTCGCCGATAGACCGAGTCAAATGCTGAAGGCGAAGCCTCGCTATCTCCGAACTGCACGCTCTCGACGTCGTTGGCGATCTCTCGGAGGAGGGTCTTGAGATCGGAGCGGTCGCGAATGGACCGTACGTAGTCCCCGTTGGTGCGCGAGGGATGCAGATCGATGATGCCATCCCCTTCGAGCCGACGCAGGAGGGCCGCGTAAGCTGCTTCGATTGCAGGCTCGTACTTTCCTTCGGCGGCGAGTGCGCGCGCTCTTGCCAGTAGCCTGTCTACGTCTGTTTCGATCGGGCCGCGCGGTACGATTGGGGCCTCTTCCGTTGGCTCTTTGGGCGCTCCCTCAGGCTCGTCGGATTCTTCTTCGCGCCCTTTGATCAGGTTCTTCGCGATGTAATAAATGATGAGCCCAAGGACGATCGCTACGATGGCGTAAAACAGAATGCGGAACAAAACCGCGACCCAGCCCGGCACCTCAACCACCTCCGGCTCGGGGGGCGACTCCGGCGTTTTTTCGGGCTCAGAGTCCTTGTCCTTCGCGTCCTTTGAGTCTTTGTCCTTGGGGTCTTTGTTCTCGCTCTTGTTCCCGCTGCTGCCGCTGCCGCTGCGACCACTCTTCCCGTCCTTGCCGGCCCCCGGTTCGCCCGACTTCCCATCACCCTCGCTGCTTCCACTGCTGCGCGAGCCTCGATCCTGCGAGTAGTCCGCGTAGTCCTTCGGTTCTTGGGAGGACTTGGGACCGTAGTCTTTGCCTTCCCGCGCGAAGCGTAGGCGGCCGCGCGGCAGGTTCTTCAGCGCGCCAGGATCGAGCTTGTTTTTGCAGACCTTGGGCAGCGCAGGACAGACGTCGCTGGTCTCTCCGACTAGCTCACAATACTCCTGGTCCAACGGGAAAAGCCCGTCAGACTCGTCGTGGCAAAAGGAGTAGCCCTCATCCTCGAAGACTTTGCTCAGGTCCCGTTTGACGTCCGGCGGCGTAGCTGACCCGACGGCAAAGGCTGAGGTCGGTAGCGTGAGCAACACCGCAACGAAAAGCCGGTTCAACCAGCGTTGGGCGCGACTCATGTGAACGCTTCCTCGCTGTGCGCCTTGGCCTGAATTGCCATCAGCTTCACTTGGATGTCCCAACCGTCCGCACGCGTTCGCGTATCGACGTAGAAGAGAAAGCGCACGGTTGCCGTGAAGGGGACCGAAAGCAAAAGACCGAGCAGCGCGAAGGGAGTGAAGCCATTGTCATAGAAACTTCCAAACGGCTTTCCCAACTGAAGCAAGTCCGTGGTCAACGACTGCCCCAACGCTTCGAGCCCGAGTACGAAGCCAACGCGAGCTGCGAAGATCGAAGCGGCAGCACCAAACCCGCTGTTCGATTGCTGAACCAGGTTGCGACTTCTCCCCCAGGAGGCTGACCCCGAGGCGCCCTCGAGCAACACGGCCTCGTTAACGAGCGTTCCCGACGGCCAAGAAACGAAGGGGCCGATCAAAAAGATCCCAGACAGGCAGAACATGAAGGTCTTGACCAGGATGGCCAGCGAGAAGGCCCAAAGTCGGCTCAAGACCAGCTTCAGAGCGCCTCCGAGTGAGAGCTTCTCGCCAAACAGATGGCGCGAGAGCGACAGCGTAAAGCCAGCCTCCAACCAGTTGGCGAGCGGGATGGCGAGCAGCCAGAGCCACACAGCGTCTACCTCGAGCAGGTAGCGCCCAGCCAAGCCTAGCGCAAAACTTGGGAGCAGCACTGCCGCCCCGAGTCGCGCGTTGCTGCCCGCAGACTCCGAGAAGGTGAAGCGGCAGGCGAGATCCAAAAGTTCCCCTACGGTGCGCGGCCTCAAAACGAGTGTGCACGCGTCGAGCTTCATTGACCGCCCCACATGCGTGTACCGGGGCCGGCCATCGACGAAGTTGCACCGCGACCACCGAGGCTAAGGAACAGCACGACGATGACCATATTGATCGCGCCAAACGTCCACTTCACCTCGTTTGGTAGGGCGCTGGGCGACCAGAACCCTTCGATCACGGCGGCGATGGTGAGCATCGCAGCGGCGCCGACGACCTGCGCGACGATCGAGCGCAAGTGCCGCTTCATCGAGGCGAAGCGGGTCAGTCCCTCCGTCGCGATGAGGGAGTAGCCCATTTGCAGGCCCGCACCGCCGGCGATGAAGATGGCCGTGATCTCCCAAGGGCCGTGGCCGCACATGAACGTCCAGATGTTGGTCCCGCCACCGGTGGTCATCACGTACCCGGTGACGGTTCCGATCATCAGGCCGTTGTAGATGAGGAAGAAGATGGTCCCGACTCCAAACAAGATGCCCGTTGCAAAGCAGCGGAAGGCGATGCCGACGTTGTTGTAGACATAGAACCCAGCCATCTGTGCGTCCTGGCCACCGTCACGACCAGCCGAGAATCCGTGGCTGTACGCGTCGGCCATTTGGTCGAGCATGGCTCGCGGTAGCACTTCGCCCGCGAACGAACTGGAGGTGAGAGCGCCGAATAGTCCGATGGCCCAAGGGACGAGGAAGAGCGCGCAACTAATGACGAACAGCCGCCAGTTGCGACGAAGTTCGATCGGGAAATCGACGAATAGCAGCTTGGCTGCCGAGAAGACCCGCATCGGCTTGGCGCCGTAGAGGACGTTGTGGGTACGCCCTGCAAGGCCATGCAGGTAGTCGAGCAGGTCGGGCGTGTAGCGTGAGCTCTCGGCCCGCGTCAGGTCGTTGCACAGGGACCGATAGAGCGAGGCCGTCCTCGAAATTGTCGGACCGTCCTTGTGGTGGAGCGCTCCACCACTGCCAATGGTGTGGTCGAGCTCATTCCACTCTTGGCTTCTCCGGCGGATGAATTCGTCCTGCGGAATCACGAGGAACCTCGCGGAGGCCAAGCGCCATGCTGCGGTCTATGCCCGGTTGGGGCTGGTGGGGCCCAACCCCCGGTGCCGTACTGCTGTCCCCCAGCCCCGTGGGGCGGTTGCCAACCGCCACCGTTGAAGCCTGGCGGTGCCCAACCCGCTGAACCAAACGGCACGTTGGCTTGGTGGTGAAGGGGCGCGTTGACCTCCGCCGTCATGCCACGGGAGCGTGCGTAGAGCACCTTCAGAAAGCGCACCGGATCATGAACTCTCACGTGTAGCCGCTTGGCGAAAATCCCCGCGACGAGCGACGCCAGCTCGTAGATTCGAGCTGGCGAGAGCCGATACTCACGACGAAGTAGCAGCTCGATCGCCTCGAGTTCTTCACCATCAATCGGTAGCCGTTGCGGAAGGTTGGCCAGTTCCTGTGGCGAAGGGAGCGGGTGGATGTTGAGCGGCGCATCCACCGACGTGCGCTTCTCGACGATCACCATGGTACCCGCGGCCAAGTCCCCGAGCCTGCGGAAGCGCTCATCCTTACCCATCACCAAGACGCCGATGCCGTACGTGGGAAGGCTGCCAGCGGCAGGAAGGAGATCCGCGGCACGCAAGAGATTGCGAATCAGACTTTGACCGAAAGTGAGAGGCTGACCGCCGTCCCCGATCACGCGCAAACTTAGCGCACGTTTCCCCGGGGTTCTGCCGCTCCAAACGACCTCGAACAGGATGTAGTAGAACCACTCGAGCAAGAAGGCCACCAGCAGCAAGACGCCGAGCGATGCTTGGCCGAGGCTGTCTCCAACGGCTACGCCTCCGAGCACGAGAGCGAAGCCCAGCGCTGCGAGCAGCGCACCTCGAATCATCAGGTCGATCAGGTACGCAAAGAAGCGACGCGCCGGTCCAGCAACATGGTGCTGGAAGCGGATGTGCTCCGGGGTCTCGATCTCCGTCGTTGTGTCGACAGGCTTGACTGGCCCCATGAATTTGCCCCCTTTTGACCTAACCGCAGAATTGCTCGGCGGCTACAAGATGTTGAAGTAAAAGCCCGTTCAAGCTAGGCGAGCGTTGTAGCCGCGCAGTACTCCGTAGGGTTTGGGCCAGGGTAGGTCATAGCCCTGTGCATGCGCGGCGTGCCTGGTCCAATACGGGTCGAACAGATGGGCACGAGCGATGAAGCAGAGGTCGGCACGGCGAGCTGCGAGCACCGTGTTGACGTCTGTGTAGCTCGAGATGTTGCCGACCGCAGCGACAGGAATGTTGACCTCACTGCGGACGAGCTCCGCAAAGGGGACCTGATACAGACGGCCGTAGCGCGGCTTCTGTTCAATCACCATGCTGCCGCTCGACACGTCGATAAGGTCACAACCGGCTGCCGCGAGAGCTTTGCAAAACGTGAGTAGATCTTGCTCGCTGGTTCCGCCTGGCGCCCAGTCACTGGCACTGACCCGAACGGTCATTGGGCGATCCTTCGGCCATTGCCGACGCATCGCCTCGAAGACCTGCAGTGGAAAGCGCATCCGATTCTCGATCGACCCGCCGTACGAATCGGTACGTTGGTTGGTGAGCGGGGAAAGGAACGTCGACAGCAGATAGCCGTGGGCGCAGTGCAGCTCGATCAGATCGAAGTCGGCCGCCAGGGCCATGTCCGTACTGCGAACGAAAGCTTCGAGCACCGAGTGCATGTCCCGCTCGGTCATCTCGCGCGGCACTACGTTGCGTTCACTCCAAGGGAGCGCGCTTGGTGCGAGCAGTTCCCAGGCTTCTTCCGCACCCGGAATCGGAACGTCGGCGCCCTCCCACGGTGGGAGCGTGGCGCCTTTGCGCCCCGCGTGCCCAAGCTGAAGCCCGATCAACGCTGGGCTTTCGCGATGAACGAAGTCGGTGATTCGGCGCCACGCGCCGACGTGCTCCGGCTTGTACATGCCGGTGCAGCCGGTGGTGATGCGACCTTCTCGTGAGACGTCGGTCATTTCGGTCATGATCAGACCAGCTCCGCCCACCGCGCGACTAGCGAGGTGCACCAGGTGGAAGTCGCTCGGAGTGCCGTCCTCCGCGCTGTACATGCACATCGGCGAGAGGGCGATGCGATTGGGAACGACGCGCTCACGCAGTTGCAGCGGATGGAACATCGGAGGGGCTTCGGCTCGCCCCTGCGCAAAGTCGCGATCGACTCGGGCCACGAATTCAGGATCGCGCTTGGCGAGGTTTTCGTGGGTGACGCGCAGGCTCCGGGTGAGCAGAGAGAAGGTGAAGTGAAGTGCGTCCTTCTTGATGTGACGCTCGGTGTTCTCAAACCACTCGAGGCTGACTTGCGCTGCCCGCTGAATTGAACTCACGCCTGGTCGGCGCTCCCGATCGTAGTTTGCCAGCGCCACTGCGACCTTGGGCTCGCGACCGAGCGCATCATGGAGCGCGACCGCGTCCTCCAGGGCGAGTTTGGTGCCCGAGCCGATCGAAAAGTGAGCTGTGTGCGCGGCATCCCCCAACAAGACGCGGTTGCCGCTCACCCAGGAGGCGTTGGAGACCACCGGAAATTGGCGCCAAATCGAGCGGTTCTTCAGCAGCGGATAGCCGCCCAACTCCGCCTTGAAGACGTTCTCGAGATAACGCAGCGTCGCGTCCTCGTCGTTCTCGCGTAGCCCCGTTCGCTGAAAAACCGCCTCCGAGCATTCGACGATGAAGGTGGAGCGACCCTCTTCGTAGCGATAGGCGTGAACCTGAAAGAGACCTGCCTCGGCCTCGCGGAAGTAGAAGGTGAACGCCTCGAAGGGGAAGGTGGTCCCGAGCCAGACGAAGCGATGGGGGCGGAACTCGATCGTTGGTCGGAAATCGGCTTTGCCCGCTTCGCGTAGCGCGCTGTTCACGCCATCCGCGACCACCACCAGATCCGCACCTTTGAGGCGCGCATCGTCGTCAGCGATCTCGGTTTCGTATTCGATCTGGACGCCGAGTTCGACGGCGCGCTGTGCGAGGATCGAAAGCAACTTCGGCCGGCCAATGCCCGAGAAGCCATGCCCACGTGAGGTCAGAACTTCACCGTGCACGTGCACGTCGATCGCGTCCCAATGGTGGAAGGCACGCGTGATGGCTTGGTAGCTCTCGGCGTCGATCTCCCCGAGGTTCTCGAGGGTCTTATCGGAGAAAACGACGCCGAAGCCAAAGGTGTCATCCTTCTTGTTGCGCTCGTAAACGACGACCTCATCGGAAGCGTTGCGCTTCTTCGTGAGGATGGCGAAGTAAAGTGAGGCGGGCCCGCCTCCGACACACACGACTCGCACGATTCACCTCAGCCGATCGGCATTTCAAACGAGAACTCTTCGAGCGAGACGCCAAGGAAACGCCTCGGTTCGACGATGAAACGAGCAACAGGCCCATCGCTATCCTGACCGACGGTGACCTTGAGCGAAGGCCCCGAAGGAGGCGCTTTCTCAAACAGCGCCCAGGTCGCTGCCGCCAAAATTTCTTGCGCCTCATTGCTTGAAGTCTCCCTCGGCAGCTTGCTGCAGATCGCCCGCGCAAACTGCACCAAACGAGCGACGAACAGTTGATCGACGAGAGACATCGCCGGCGGTCGGTTCTCGAGCTCCTCGCCAGCGATGCCGTAGGTCTTCTTGTCCGGCTTCACATAGGCAGTCGGCGCTGTGTGGAGGTAAACGGCGTCGCTGTTCGGAGCCGAGGAGAGCGCGAGAATGCCGATGCGCGAGAGCTCGCGTTGCGTCTCGGTGCTGATGAAGGCTTGGGTCGGAATGGCGATGGGAACACCGTCATCTTCGATCTCGCGCACCGGGAGGTTCTCGACCTGGCCGTGGCGTGCGCCCGTGATGCGGCCGGGCCAGCCCGTGTCTTTGAAGCTCTGAATCGTCACAGCAGCGACCGCGAAGGCCGGCGCCATCCAAACAAAGCCTTCCTGGTCGTTGGGCGACTCACGCACGCTGGCTTCACGCACGCGTGAACTCTGCTTGTCGTACGGCGCGCGAAAGAGCACGCCGTTGATGGCGATGGAGACCCAGCGCAGCGCGGGCTTCTCCGCGGCACTTCGCCAAGGGGCGCGATGCGGCGCGGTGTAGAGATTCAGCTTACTGTCGAGCTTCTCAAGGCGTTCGAGGTCGCCCACGCCCAGGAGCTTCTCCGTTCCGTTGACGATGGCCGGACAAACTGCATCTTGGGCTGCTTCGGCGATCGCTTCGAGCTCGGAGAAGGAGCGCCCCGTGCCGTCGATGTCAGTGTCGACGACGGCGAGCGAGAACGGTACGTCGCGACCGAAGCCGAGGGCTTGCTTGAACGCAGCCGCTGCGCCGTCAGCGCCGATTCCCTGCACATCGAGCAATACGCCCGGAATGCGTTGGGCGCGTTCGCAAAGGAAATTGATCGCCCGGTAGGAGCGTTCGAGCCGCCGAACCTCAGGGTGCTGGAGGATGGCTCCGAGCTGTGCGGCGATGGCCTCCTCAACGAGCGGGATCCCGGTCTTGCCGCGACCCGCCCGCGCTCGCCCTCCGAGCGCAAACTCCGAAATGATCCTGCCGATCTGGTCGGTGTTCTTCGGTGTTTCATCGACCACAGGGGCGGTCGACTCGGGGATGTCCACGAGGTCGAGCAGGGAGTCGAGGGCCGACGAGCCGGCGGTCTGAGGCTTGGGGGCGGCAGGCTGCGGCAAGAGCGGCGCCTCTTGCTTGCGTGCCACCGGCTCTCGTCCGAGGACGTCGGTCACCAGCGTCGAACTGCCCCACGCTCGCTCGAGCTGCCCAAACGCTTGATCTTCGGTGATCTCCGCTGCGCGCAGTCGATCGATGATCAGCTTGCCGTCGAGCAAGGTGCGCAAGATCGAGACCTCCGCAAGCAACCCGTCCGGACGGAAGCTGCGCAGGTTCTGCGGGGCAAACTCGACCTTAGCCGGCCGTCCACCGTCGAGCACGCTAGGCACCTCGATCACCGCGCGCGGCCTGATCTTGGCGAAGAGCCCTGCTGGATTGGAGAGGTCGATTCGAACGGGGCTCTGCGGTGCAGAGGCTCCTCCGTTGCTGTCGTCCGAAGGGACCAGCGAGGTGACCAACAAAAGTCGAAGGGGAAGCAACGGTCCTTCGGGAACCTCAGCAGGGCCATCGCCCTCTCCGACCGCAAACTTCATCGAGCCGCCCATGAAGCCTTTTTCCGACATGGCGGGGAGCATACACGCTCTACTGCCACGTACATGCGGGAGAAGGTTTAGACTCGCAGGCCTTATGAGCCCGTCCGAAACAGCTGACAGTTCCGCTTCCTCAACTGGCCGTCCCGCAACGGAACGACGGCGACCCCGAGGGGGGAACCCGATTCGTGTGGGGCTGCTTGGCTGCGGCGTGGTCGGCGGTGGGGTGCTTTCGCTCTTGGAGAAGAACTCGGCGCAGCTGGCGCAGCGAGTGGGTGTTCCCATCGTCGTGTCGAAGATCCTCGTGCGCGATCTGGCCAAGCCACGGGCGCCGCAAGCGGCCGGTATCGCGCTGACCACCAACGCGGACGAGCTGCTCAATGACCCCGAGATAGACGTGTTCGTCGAGGTCATGGGTGGGCTCGAGCCCTCTGGCCAGCTGATCGAGGACGCTCTCCGCCGCGGGCGTTGTGTGGTGACGGCCAACAAAGCGCTGCTGGCTGCGCGCGGCACGGCTTTGCTCGAATTGGCAGCTCACCACCAGGTCGACTTAGCGTTTGAGGCTGCTGTGGGCGGAGGCATTCCGATCATCCGTACCCTGCGAGACGCAGCGGCGAGCGATGAGGTGTTCGCGTTGGCCGGCATCCTCAACGGCACCTCGAACTACATCCTTACGCAGATGAGCGAGGCTGGCGTTTCGTTCGAAGGCGCGCTCTCCGAAGCTCAAGCCAAGGGCTTCGCTGAAGCCGATCCTTCGCTGGATATCGGCGGTTTCGATGCCGCGCAGAAGCTCTTGGTTTTGGCGATGCTCGCGTTCGGCGCAAAGCCACCTGCCGATCTCAATGCGTTATTGGTGGAGGGCATCTCGGCGCTTTCCCCGATCGATATCGAGGCGGCGAGCAAGCTTGGTTACAGCGTCAAGCATCTGGTGGTCGGCCGAGATCACGGCAGCGCCGTCGAGCTCCGTGCGCACCCCGCCCTGGTTCGCCAGTCGAGCGTGTGGGCCAACGTTTCCGGTGCGCAGAACGCCGTGAAGTTGGAAGGCCGGGCGCTCGGTCCGCTGTTTATTTCGGGGCGCGGAGCCGGCGATATGCCGACCGCCGTCTCGGTGGTGGCGGATCTGATCGAGGTCGGGCGGTCGCTCGTGGCTGGGGTTCCGGGGATGGTCACGGGGGCCCGCCCGATTCAGGCGCGCAGCCTGATGCCGCGCTCCGAGTTCGAGCTGCGTTACTATCTTCGCTTCGAGGTGAGTGACCGGCTGGGGGTATTGGCGCGCATCGCCAGCGCGCTCGCCGACCATGGGGTCTCGCTCTCGCAGGTGAGCCAATCGGAAGGTCAAGGCGAGCGTGCTCGCATCATTCTGGTTACGCATCGCGCGAAAGAAGGCGCCGTTCGCGCGGCGTTGCAGTCGCTTGCTCCGCTGCTCCCTGAGTCACCGGTGTTGCTGCGTATCGAGGAGCTATGAGCCTGGCCGAGGCGATTCTTCAGCCGAGGCGGCGCTGAGCAAGGAGCGTGAAGCCTCCTCTTTCGGCGCTGCGAGCACCGCTTCGGCTTCTCCAAACTCAATCACCTTCCCGCGTGCGAGCACCGCGATATGAGTGGCCGCCTGACGCGCGAACTCGAGATCGTGCGTCGCCGCCAGCACCGCGAGGTCGCGCTTGCCGAGGCTACGGACGAGCTCGTACAGCCGTTCTCGCGCGTTCCGATCCAGCGCGGCTGTCGGTTCGTCGAGCAGCAGACAGCGCGGCTCCATCATCAAGGCGCGCGCGATCGCAACACGTTGCTTTTGCCCACCGGAGATCTCGCTCGGCTTGCGCGCGCTGAGCGCCTCGAGCTGAAATTCACGCAGCAACTCACGTGCGCGCCGCTCCGAAGAAGCCACCGACTCTCGCTCCACGATGCGCGGCGCCAGCGTGAGGTTGGCCAGAACGTCCAGGTGCTCGAACAGCTGATAGTCCTGAAATACGAGCCCAACCTTCGACTTGCCGGAGCGCACGCTCGTCGACTCCGGAGCGAAGCGTTCCTCCCCAAGTTGTACGGTCCCCGCTGAGAAACCCGTGAGCCCTTGAACGGCGCGCAGCAGCGTCGTCTTCCCGGAGCCGCTTGCTCCCACCAAGGCCACGACCTGGCCTGGCTCGACGACGAGGGAGACCGCTTCGAGCACAATGCTCGAACCGGCTCGAACCGTGAGCTCAGCGACCCGCAGCATGCGCCTCCTCGGGCGAGAGAGGTCGGTTTGCTCGACCAAGCCGTCGCTCGAGTCTTTTGGCTAGCGCACTCGCTGGCAAGCTCATCGCCAAGTAGAGCACCGCGGTTGCGATCGTCAGCTCCAGTGTTGCTTGCGTGCTCATCGAAAGGACGGAATAGCGCTTGGTCAACTCGACGATGGTGATCACCGAACACACGCTGGTGTCTTTGAATAGCGCGATGAAGTCGTTGGCCATCGGCGGCAACACCACGCGCAAGGTCTGAGGCGCGATCACATGACGTAGGGTCTGCATGCGGGAGAGCCCGAGCGCCGCGGCTGCTTCCTCTTGGCCCTTGGGGACTGCAGCCAACCCAGCACGAAAAATCTCCGACTCGTAGGCCGAGTAGTTGAGGCCCAGTCCCAAGATGGCCGTCGCGAAAGCGGGCAAGCGCAAACCCCACTCAGGAAGCAGGAAAAAGATCACGTAGAGCTGCAGAAGCAGCGGGGTACCGCGCAGCAGCTCAACGTAGGCCGTGAGTACGGGCCGCAGTAACCGGGGGCCCGAGTGCCTCAAGAGCGCGACCAACGCCCCGAGCAGGACGGCCAACGGAAAGGCGGTGACTGCGAGCAAAACCGTTAGGCCAGCCGACCAGAGCAGCGTCCCGGCGTGATCCCAAACGACCGAGCCGAACGCGCGTTGTCGTGACGGCGCAGCATCCGTGGATTCTGCGACGCTTGGTGGAGGCGGGTCGCTCTTGTAGGCCTCCGCCAACTTCCTTTGCGACGCGGTCCATAGGCCGTACCGCTCGTAGATCCGTTCGAACTCGCCGGTGCGGTAGAGCTTGGTGAGCGCAGTGTCGATCGCGCTGTGCAGCCGCGGTTGCCCGCGCCGGCTGTAGATGACGTAGGTGCCCTCCGCCTCCGGTGCGCCGACGGCTAGCAGCTCCGGGAAGTCTCGCGCGTAGAAGGCGACGATTGGCGTGTCTTGCACCGTCGCATCGATTTTTTGGGTGCGCACTTCGCGCATCGCGTCGGTGTTGCCGTCGTAGGTGATGACCTCTACGGCGTCGCCAAGCTTCGTGCGTACGAGACTCTCGGCAGCGGAGCCATTCAGCACCCCGACGCTTCGCTTCGGCGTCGCAGGGCGCGCGAGCGTGGCCCAGCCGATCGCCGAGTCCTGGTGAATGAGAAGTTGCAGGCCGTAAACAAAGTAGGGGCGCGATGCCGCCATTTGCTCGGCCCGTTCCGCCGTGTGCTCGTAGCCGTTGAGCACACAGTCAACCTGACCAATACGAAGCAGGTCAGGCAGCTTGTCCCAGTTGCCTTGAGTGAAGGTGGCCTTGACTCCGAGCTCAGCGGCCAGCGCTTGCGCCAGCTCCACCTCGAAGCCGGTCACCTCTCCGCTCCCATCCTCTTTGGGATAGACGAACGGCCCGCCACCCTCTTGATCGGCACCCCAGCGCAGCTCCCCTCGAGCCTGGATGTCGGCCAGATCATCGGCTCGCGCTGGCCTGGCGACGACGCACCAAAGCGTTGTCAGCAAGAGCCAGAGTGCGCGTTTCATCTCGGCGCGAAGATACTTCAGGTCTTGATCGTCTTGGTGGCGATCTCGATCTGCTTCTGCACCGAGGCATCGAAGAAGTCGCGGTCGCCAGCGGCCTCCACCACGATCACGCGGGTGTCGGTCACGAAAACGGTGACCCAATACTCGTGCGGCCTGCCAGCGTTCTCGAGCTTGTAGCGCAAGCGTTTGCCAGGCAAACCGGCCTCGGATGCAACTGCGACTGCGCCCTCGGCTTGCGGTACGTAGCCCGACTTCTGCAGCCGATGGTCGATCGCGCTGGCCCAGAAGGCGAGGTTGCCCCGAGGCTCGTTGGCTTCTGTGCGCACGGCGATCACGACGCCCTCGGCGCTGGTCGCTCGGAAGCTGTAGTCCTCGCTCGAGTCGAGCTCAGCGAAGCCGTCGGGCGCGGTGACGTGGGCCCCACTGGAGCAGGCCGCGGTGGTGGCGAACAAGGCAGCGGTAAGGATTGCGCGTAGCTTCACGTTGAACTCACTTCTTGGTGGGGAGGGTCAGGAGGGGGCCGAGCGCCGGCATAAGCCGGCAGAGAGGAACAGGTGAGAAAGGAATGATGAACCCAACAAATCCTGTGCTGGCAAGACTTCACAACCAGCAAGCCATGCCTTGCGTTGCGACCGGTGACGGGCGTGACGAAGC
>CAITIQ010000064.1 GCA_903892415.1 uncultured delta proteobacterium
CCGGCGGAAGAAGACGGCGCGGAAGTGCGGATGTTCCACGCGACCGACGCGCAGTTCTCGAGCGTGGCGGTGCTCCTCGACAACGGTTCGCTGCTCGAGCGCGTCGCCTACTCGCCCTACGGCGTCGCACGCCACCAGTGGCCCGCCGACGCGAGCGGCGACGGAGCGGTGAACTCGGCGGACCTCTCGATCGTGCTCTCGTCCTACGGCTCGATCGCGAGCAGCACCTACAGAAGCGAAGCCGACTTCAACCGCGACGGCGACGTGGACGCGGCCGATCTCGCGGCGGTGCTCTCCTACGCCGCGGCGCTCCCCGAAGGCACCCTCAGCTCCCCCGGCATCGCCAACCGCACCGGCTACTGCGGCTACCGCTTCGCGCCCGAGACCGAGATGTACCTCGCGCGCAACCGGTGGCTGTCGCCCCCCCTCGGCCGCTGGATCCAACGCGACCCGCTCGGGTATGTCGATGGGATGGGGTTGTATGAATACACGGCCGGGATTGCCATCGCCGTCGCGGATCCGACCGGGCTCGCGACGATCGGTGCCTGTTCCGGCATAAATATGAGGGGAAGGAACTACGTCAAGTCTCTGCTTCGTAGCAAGGGCTACAGCGTGGATGACAGGCTCAGTCTTGCGAGCACTTGCCACGCCGGCAACGGAAGCATCTGCCAGGGCTATGTCGTCCACCCGCTTAGCCGGGTAACTCTCGACGAAGAAGCCGAGCGGCTCGGTTCAACGGCACGAATGCCGTCTCTGTGCCGGGCGGATGGACAGCGAGCAAAGCTCGAGATCGTCATGGTCTCCCCGAAGACCAACGAGACCCCGATGGACGCGGGACTCAAAGGATCCGCTGGAGACGGATGGACTGCCGACTGCTGCGATATCCGCTTCACGATCGTTGACGACCCCAAAGATGACGTCCCGAACCAGAGCGTCTTCGACGACTTCGCTCGCGGAAGGCAACCGCTCTGGGATAGATACGGAAATGCCATTCGTGTTGATAACGTGCGTTGCTGCGATTGCTGCAGCAGCTACCAAGACGGCCTCTTCGCGCGGCACGACTTTTTTAACTTCTTGGGCTGCCCGCGGGGAACTCTCCGCCTTGAGAAGTTGGCCGATCCCTGGCCTTCATCGAGGTGGGTGAGGGACGGCGGGCAAGTCTCCGTGCGCAGCTTGATCGATAGCGCAGCAGAACGAGCCGGCAACGACGGCACGGTCATCGTTTGCCACAGTCAAGGTTGCAACATTCTCATGAACCAACTTCAGAATCTGTGCGGCTGTTCAAAGAAGCCATGATGAGCGCCGCATGAAGATATCCATCTCTCGGTACAAGGCGACTCGCACGCTTCTCTCACTCGGCCTTGCCGCCGGGATGCTGCTCGTGACGCCTGGATGCTCCTTGTTGTTCAGAAACTTCAATACGCCATGGTACATGCAGAAATACGGAGATCTCTCGGTGGAACGCCGCGTGCAGTTGTTCAAGGAGTGTGCAGCCTCCCACGAGTGCGAGCGCGCCCCCCGTCACCCCTGCGGATGCACGGACTCCGACGACTACGATTGCGCAACCGAGCGCGAGTGCAGCGGGATCATCACAAGTCTGGGAATCAAACGTCCGTACGAGACGGCGCTAGAGGCGCGGGAACGGCTCTCTGGCGTCGTCACGCTCTTTGCATTCATCAACGAAAGCTCGACCTCGGTCACATCGCAGCACCGATCTCAACTGCTCCGAGAGTGCATCATCGCGGTAGAGTGCGGCTCGGATGAGATCGCCGCCAAGATTGAAGCCGTCACGGAGATGATGGGCATGACAAAGGACCCTGAATTGCGGTCGCTCGCTGGCGACGCGATAGCGAACTGGGCGTCAACCGAAAGATCAACGCCCGCAACGCGCGAACCGTAATCGCAGTCACGCTGCAAAGATTCCCCAAAGACCCGACCTGGGCTCGGGGGAGTCTGCATGACGCCTTGAGAAAGCCACGGTGATACGCGCCGTGCACCGCGGAGGGTTCGCGGAACGCGCCCAGGCTCGGTCAGGTCGTCCGGCAGGCGGCCTACCTCGTCGAGCTCGTCGAGAACAACGACGACCCGCCCGTGCTCGAGCCCGTCGTCCGCATGCAGGAGACCGCGTACATCCACGACGCCGC
>CAITIQ010000065.1 GCA_903892415.1 uncultured delta proteobacterium
CGCATCTCGGCGTGGCAGCTGGAGACCACCACCGAAGGGCGTCGCTACATGCCGATGTTGCCGCAACGCGGCCGCTACATCTCGCGCGTGCTCGGGCTCGAGGTCGGCATCCTCGACTCGAAGCTGCGCTTCTTCTCGTTGGACGCGGAGTTGCCAGAAGCGGAGGAGCTGATCTTCAAACTCGAGCGTGCCGTCTCCGATCTCGAGCGGCGCGCGGAGGAAGAGTCGCGGCGCGCGGAGGAAGAGTCGCGGCGCGCGGAGACCGCTGAAGAGCGGCTCGCGGAGGCCCTGCGCGAGATCGAACGCCTCAAGCGCTGAGCCAAAGAGGCGCTCGCTTCAGGCCCGCAGTAGGCCTGGGCCTCGGCGAGGAGGTCGAGCACGCGGCGGATGGGCTTGAGACACGTCACAGTCTCACCCATCCGTGTTTACGATGTGCGTATGACTTCCTTGCACCCACTGGCACTTCGCATCCTGGCGGCAGCCGGCGCTTGCACTACTGCCTCGGCGGCGTTCTTAGGCGCATTCTCTACGGTCCAGCTGGGCTGCTGCCCACCTCCAGAGGACACGGGCCCTTATGAGGACTCGCTGAACGAGAGCTGCACCGTCACGCTCCCCAGTAGCTTCGATGTGTTGAGCGAACGATGCGTCGTCCTTGAAGTGGAGGAGTGCCCTGCGGCGGATCAATTGGGCGCGCAGTTTTTCGAGGCGGTGTGTGGCCCGCTGCGGCCGGGAGCGCCAGTGCCCCTCGAAACAGGGGTATCGACGAGCGGTGGCGGTGGTGCCGGGGGCAGCGAGCTGATGGGCGGCGCTGGAGCCGATGGCGGAAGCGGCGGAAACGGCGGAAGCGGCGGAGTTGGAGGTAACGGCGGCAGCGCTGCAAACATAGGCCTCAATTGCTGTTATGGCACCGTCGACCGATTCGAGAATCGTCAAGCGTGTGGTCGCCCGCTCTTGGTTGATGGCCAAGCCTTGACGAGCGTGCCAATCGCGCGCGCGGACTGGTGCGGTGCGCACCCGATGGTCGTCGACTGCAGCGGCCTGACGGACGACCTTCGCGCAATGCTCGCGGAACGTTGGGCCCGCGACGCTGCGCTCGAGCACGCGAGCGTGGCGTCGTTCGCGCGCTTCGCCTTGGATCTGTTGACGGTCGGGGCTCCAGCCGATCTCGTTCGTGGGGCTCAGCAGGCGATGCGCGACGAGATCGACCATGCCGAGCGCTGCTACGCGTTGGCCGCGCGTTATGGCGGAGCGCCGATCGGTCCCGGTGAGCTGCCCATCAAAGACGTCTCGCTCGGTGGTGGCTTGCTCGAGGTGGCGCGACGCGCACTGGTGGAAGGTTGTGTAGGCGAGACGATCGCCGCGCTCACGGCGCAGCGGGCCCGCGAGCACACGCGCGACGAACAAGCCGTTCGAACGCTCGAGGTGATTGCCAGAGATGAGGCGACGCACGCGGAGCTAGCGTTCCGCTTTGTCGCGTGGGCGGCCCGCGAGCCTGCGGTGAGAGAGGGTTTACGGCGCGCCTTGCCAGCCGCGCTGAAGCAGGCGAGCGCGGGCGCAGCCTTCGCTCCAGCGTCGGCCTTCGATGTTCGCCTCGGTGAGCACGGTCAGCCGCGCGCGGCGCTGCGAGTCCTCGCCGCGCGTGAAGCGCTGGAGCAAGTGATAACACCATGCTTGGCAGCGTTGTTGGCCGAGCCTGCCCTGCACGCGATGGAATGTCATGAAGCTTGAGCTGCCTTGCCCCATCCTTCTTCCCAGCCAGTTCGCAGAGGCGGCCCGTCGCTTGGGCATCTCGGTCGCCGACGTCGATCGCATCACTTGGGAGACGGCGGCTTATCGCGACGGGAGGGTCTTCGACCTGATGGCGTTCGAGGAGGCGTTTCCAAGCGACGCTTTCGAGGACTTCACCGGCGACAAGTGCTTCCCGTCGGAGCTGCTCGTCAGCCGCTTCGAGGTCCCACGTGATCCTGCCGCGGCGTTGCAACCTCCCATCACTGAGCATGACCGTTTTGCGGCCGACGCGTGGGTAGCGCTTCGACGTTACCAACGTCTTCGGGAGCTCCGCGCACCGTCCGTCCTGCTCGTCAACGAGCTCAGCAACCTGCGTCGTGCGTGCGATTTCGCGCCCACGAACGGCACAGCGTGGCAAGCCACGCAGGAGCTGATGACGGGGGCCGGCGTAGAGCCTGGCGCTGCCGGAGAAGCGCACGCGATGTTCGCCGTGCCGTTCTATGCAATCGATCCAACGCTCGCTGTCGACGCCGCATGGTTGGGGGAGGGCTTGGCGGTTTTCTGGCCGTACGCGACGGTGGTGTTCGACCTCGACGGCGCGATTCGGGATGCGTTTCCGAGCCGTGGATTGCGCGCAGTCGGAGCAGACGAAAGGTACGCGGCGTTCGTCTGCGGCGGTGGTGGCGCAGCGAACTCGGGGTACTTTGGCGCCCAGGTCTTCGTGCGAGACACGCGAGCACGCGCCTGGCTCCCGTCAGGGACGCCCATTCCGGAAACGCTTCCGCGCTTCGTCGCCGGCACCATCGGCGACGTAAAGTGGGCGGTGGTGATCGATACGCGCGAGGGCCTCGGTTATCGCACCTCGCCTGGTGCCTCCGGCGATCAATGTGGCGAGACCTTCAACAGCGCGTGCGGGCGCTACGTTTGGGATCGAGGTCGCTTCGTGCTCGAGGCTGCGACGGGGCAGGCCGTGCTCGACGCTAGTCCGCTCGAGGGCAAGCTCGTTGGCTTCGAAAAAACGGAGACGGGCTGGCGCTTCTTGATGCAGGACGAGACCGAGGACAATGACGATCAAGACGAGGACGAGCCCCGAGCTCGCCTCCACCTCAAAGACCAGACGAACGCCGTGGTGCGTACGCTCGACGCGAACGCGTTGTCCTGTGCGCTGTCTGCGGATGGTGTGCGCTTGGTGGAGGTCACGTCGAGCGCGCTGCGCATCAGCGAGGCCGACTCGGGTCGAGTGGACGTCGCGTTCGACCTTTCGGAGCTGCGTCGCGCGCTCGAGCTGCCCAGCCATGAGGACGAACTGTGGCAACAGCTCGCAGCAGCCTTCGGTACTGCCGCGCAGCTCGCGGCTTGCAACGTCGAGGAGGTTCGGCAGGCTCTCGCAGCCCTCTGGCGTTCGGGCGAACTCGAGGACGCCGACCTCAGTCAGGCAATTGCCGCAGCCAACACCGTTGCGCCGCTGCCCGACCGAGTCCCGAGTACTTCGTGAAGGGCGCAACGCGGTGACTGAGAATCGCAAGGACGGTCCCTATCGCGCGCCGGCGGAGCAGGTTGGCGAGCCGCCGCCGCCCTCGATCGGGCGGGTGCGGCGCAGCTTCGTCACGCCTGGCTATCGACCGAGCAAGCCTCTTCTGGCGCTCGCAGGCGTACTTACGCTGGTGGCGCTGGCGAAGCCGGTGGTGTTGGTCTGGCTGGGCATCGTGGTCCTCGTCGCATTCGTCGATGCCGTGAGTGTGTGGCTGAGCCGCCGCGTGCGTGTCGACGTTGGCTCTGAGGGCGTCGACGTGGTTGGGTCGGAGTCTCCGACGCGGGTTCGCTTCGACGAGGTCGACGAGCTCTACCTCGAAGGGCAGAGCGTTCGGCTGGTAACCTACGCCGGGGCCACACCCCGCATCCCGCTCAAGGTCTCCTAAGCTTGATGATGACGCTCGCGAAGCAAGCTGGTGCGCGCATCCCGTGATGGCAGCGAGCCGAGAAGAGCCCGCATCACCTCCACTACCCGCTCTTCTTCAGCAACGAAGCCGACCTCGCGGGGTGATGACTTTCGGGCACCAGGCCCGCCGCTCGGGCCTCAGTTTGCCAGCTCGATCAGCCGCAGGTGCCCGTCGTTCGGGTCACCGCACCAAACACGGCCTTCACGATCGGCTTCCGTTCCACTCACGAACGTCCCCACGAGCTCCTGCCGCTCGATCACGTCGCCCGTCTCGCTGTGGAGTCTGCGCAGCTCCGAGTCCTTCGCTCCACCTTCCACTGAACCGTGCCACAGATCGTCGCCACGGAAGGTGACGCCAGTGACCAATCGATCCGAGCTCAGCTTCTTGACGACTTTGCCGGTGGCCACGTGCAGCTTGTAGATGAGCTTGGACCGGTAGCTGCCGACCCAGAGGTGCCCCGCGTGGTAGGCGATCCCAGAGGTATCGGTCCCCGCGGGACTCACGAGTTCCGCTTTGACCTCTCCGGTGTCGCGGTCGACCCGCCGGATCTTGTCTTCGCAGCCGATCCACAAACACTCCCCGTCGAAGGCGACTCCAGCATCGGCAGGGACGCGCAACGACTTGGCTCGCTCCCCGGTGTCCGGGCGCACGGCGATCACCTCGCCGAGTTCGCCATGCGCAAACCAAACATGTTGGCCGTCGTAGGAAACGCCGTGAACGTTACTCACTCCGCTGACGTGGATGTCCCTCACGACTCGTGCCCGATTCTCTTTGATCATCATTTTCTCCGTGGCCTCTGCCTGTGAAGGAGTCATAAACACGCGACTCGAGACTCGCGAGTAACATCTCTGTCGCGAAGCTATGCGCGATCGAGCTTCATCACTCCTTGGCTAAACAACAAGGCGAGTTGACCCAACAAGGTCGGTTGTAGCGGACCAGGGACTGCCCAACGCGTTTGGCGTGCGGAGCCGAGTCTTCGAATGAGCCCTTCCTCATGCAGCTTGGACAGCCCCCGCTGGACCCAACGCCGATTGTGTCCGAGCGCCGAGGCAAGCTCTTCGCAGCGCCATTCACAGCCGTCCGAGAGCATCGCCATGAGCTCAGGGAACGGGCAGACGCCCAAGGGCTTGAGCTGCGTTACCTCGGAGCCGACCAAGCGATACCCCCCGGCGCCCATCACGATTCTTAGCGGCGGAGGAAGCAGCCCCCGGAGTCGCCCATCTCCACGCGGAGACGCGCGCGTTGCGACTCATTCGCGCGTCGGACTCCGAGTGCCAGGAGCAGTTGGTCGGGCTCGTGAGGCCCGCCGGGTTCTGCCAGCGAGGCCAACAGCCGAAAGAGCGATGGGCGTTTGGCGAGGCGCACCACGACGTGTGGCCCAGGCTTAGTGGATGGCGCGAGAAGTCGCTGAGTGGTCGCGTCGAGGATGACGCCGTCCGTCCGTTCGGCGCGGAGTCTGGCGAGGTCAAGGACGCTGATAACGCGCTCCCCCGCCGAATCTGAAAGCCGTGCGGCGGGGAGTCGCAAGCGCGCTTCGCCGACCTCAATCTCTGCAAGCAGGTAGCCATGTCGAGCCTGCTGGGCGCACGACTTTGCTGCGGCCAAAGCGGTGACGCAGTCGTCGGCGCGTCCAAGCGCGAGAGCAGCCTCAGCTCTCGCCAGCAGAGTCAGTGCCTGGACGAGGAGATGATCGCCCGCCTCCGAGACAGCGAGATGTCCCAAGGCTGCTTGGGGATTGCCACGCAACAGCTCGAGGCGGGCGCGAAGCACGGCCGCGAAGCAGCGGTTGTCCTGATCCTCCTCGAGCTCAGCGGCACAGCGCGAGAGACGGGTCTCCGCACAAGACAGCTCGCGGGTGCTCAACTCTATTTCAGCCGTCGCTAGCTCGGCGCAGGCCCAGAGCTGTCGCTTCCCTTGCGCCAATGCCGAAGTCGACGCGAAGGAAAGACAAGCCAACGCGTCCTCGAACTCTTCGAGCTGGGCGAGCGCAGCACCTCGCAGCGCCGCCGCCGCTGGCGAGGTCAGTGTTTGGGTGCTGCGCAACACGAACAACGGGTCTCCTCGCCGCAGGCCCGCCGCGGCCGCGCTCAGCGCCGCGCTCTCAGTGGCAGCGTCGATGTCGGAGGGCATTGCTACGGCCGATGATGCAGTGCTGCATGGCTGGGGTCGAAGCTCCGAGAGTATCACCACGCGCCGGCGACCCTAGAACGACCTCGATCGGGTGGGGGCACCCGCTTTTGACCGCTACTCGAGGACGAGGACTCCTCCCAGCGCCATGTGTGGACGCGGCTCGCCTTCAGCCCAAGCGGTCTCGAGGAGAAGGCCAACCCTAGGCACCTCGATGCTGCTGCTGTAGCCGTGTTCCCACACGAGGCGTCCTATCTCGATCAGCGCTGCCTGCTTGGGTCGGAGGGGCAGCGTCACCTCGACGCGCCCACCCATGGCGAGCGTTGTGGCGAGGAACTTCTGTGCCCACTCATCCTTGCCGCCTGGTCTGAACTCCGGCATCGACTTGAACAGGGGCACGACGTTGGCGCTTACTTCGGCGAGGTCACCGGCCATTCCCCATACGGCTCCGAAGGTCGCTGGGTCGGTCTTGTCGTTCCCCGTCTCCTTCGGTGATTCACAGCGCAGCCTCAGCCATTCACGGACGTTGAAGACGTCGCATCGAATCCTTGGTTCATCCTTGGTCGCGTAAATGTGCGACCAAAGGACGGGGGCGCTCTCCCACTCGGTGTTGGGTGGCTCGCTCGGAGTCGTCGGAAAGGTGGCTGTGATGGGCTTGGGCGGCGGCGCTTGAGCTGCGGAGGCTGAAGCGCCTACGGGCGCGCTAGCGGAAGCGGTGACGCTGGTCACTGGGGCAGCGCTCGGCGCTGAACCACCACTCGCGAGCGCAACGCCAGCGGCAGACGCGAGCGCTGCCGAAAGGACAATGGCTCCAAGCAATGACGGACGCGGGCTCGCGGTGCCCCCCTTGGTGTGTGCGCTCGTTCGTTGCGTCATAGCGTCTCCAGATAGGCGACTAGCGCTTTGCGATCGTCGGCTGAAAGGTGGTTCGTCTTGCCCATGCGGTCGTTGTTCTGCTGGATGAGCCCGGTCAACGTTTGGACCCGCCCGTCGTGGAAGTACGGCGCCGAGCCGCCGACGAAGCGAAGGGAAGGCGTCTTGAATAGCGCCCCGGGCTCTTCCTCGAAGCCCGGTTGGGGCGGCCCAAGTTCGATCTTGTAGGCGATTCGATTCGTATATCCGGAGCTCGGGGTGTGGCACTCGGAGCACGCCGTTCCTGGGCTCTCGAACAACTTTTTGCCCCGCTCTTCTGTTTCCGTCAGCGGTCGCTTGATCGTCGGTGGTGCCACGAGGCCCTTGCGCAGGAAGGTCGTGAGAGCATTCGCTCGTACACCGGTCTTCCAATGTTTGGGGTCGACCTCCTCGTAGGGTTCCCAGCGGTGGAGCGTGAAACCCTCTGCCAGCCGCGCGGTGAGGTCCTTGCTCTGCGCCTGCCAGCCGTACGGGCCCGCAGCGTCCACGCGCCCCACGAGCATGGGCGTCTGCCTTGGGTGTCCGAGGCGTCCGGCGTTGGTCTTCTCCGCGAGGTTCTGATGCGCGATGAAGAAGTGCGTAGCGTTGGACCCAACCACCTCATGCCAGACGTGGCCGTCGTCCCGCCCCTCTGGGTGGCAGCCCGCGCAGCCCAGCCCCTGGCTCGAATAGTCGTCGAGCGCACCGTAGAAAAGCCGCCGACCGCGTGAGCCCTCGGCGCCCAGCAGGTCCTGTGTCAGCCGGCCGATCGTGACGTTCGAGGCCTTCTCCGTCGACCAACGCGAGGAGCTGTCTTCGCGATCGAGCTCGACGAGCGCGACGTCATAGGTCGAGCGACAGAACACAAAGAGCTGGCGTTCATCCTCGCTCAGCGTGAGTCCGGTCGGCGCGCCGCAATGAGTCGGGATGGTGATGAAGTGCCCGCCGATGACCTTTGGGTCGTTGAAGTACTTGTCGCCCACGCGAAGCGTGCGTCGAACCGCGAGGGCTGGGGCGGGCGACTCGAGGTCGATCTCCTGGACGGTGTCGCCTCCTTCGGAGGCGACCCAAGCTGTGCGGCTCTTGTGTGCGACCGCGATCGCGCGGGGCTGGACCGCGAGTGAACCGGAGTTCTCCGAGCTCTTGAACTTGGCCTTGAGATATTGCATTTGCAGGCCCGCCGCGAGCACCTCCGCGCGTAACGCCGCGAACCGTGGCGCAACGGCGAGAACCTTCTCGGGGATGCGCGGCGCGAGCAGCGGGAGGTCGGTGGCTACTTGCAATACATCGATGGTGGGTGCGCCTGCCCAGCGGCTCAATCCGAGGCCCCCTTGCGCGTGACGGGCCACCAACAGGCGCTGCCCGTCTTCGTCGAAGGTCAACGCATAGCCGAGCGTCGCGCTCAGCTTCGAGCCGTGGGGCGTGAGCGCGGGCGCCGGAGCAAAGGGCACGTCTTTGGCCGTCGCCTCCTTGCTCATCACGCCATCGATGCGCGTGAGGTCACTGCCCGTCAAATGGGTGATGTACGCGACCTGCGTCCTCGGGTGAATTGCGACACCGCGAGGCTCTCGAGCGACCTCGAGCGACCAGGTTTGCTTCATGCTCAGAAGGTCGATCCCGGTTGCGCGATGCGTCCAGGCCGACGTAACGATCGCCGTGGACTCGTCCTTCGTGATGGCGAGCCCCCACGCGTCTGCAGGCAGTTCGATGCGGGACTCCTCAACAAGCCCGCCGTCGGGGCGCTCCGAAAGGACGAGGAGCATGCCCGGATCTCGAATGGTCACCAGCAGGCGACCGTCGAGCGGGAGCAGGTTTGCAGGAGGGCCGGGCAGCGCTACCTCGTCATGGTCGACGTGCTGTGGCGGTGGCGCCGGCTCGATCAGACTTTGTTGGTGAGGATGAACAGGCTTGGGCGGGGGAGCGCTCGCCGAGGCGCTCGCGGAAGGAGGCGTCGTCGGCGAAGCGGCGCCCTCGACGGGCCGCACCGGTTCGAGGAAGGGCAGCCTTAGGACGCGCACGACGCGATTGTCTTCGTCCGCGACATAGACCCGCTTGCCGTCGACCGAGCGCATCATCACGCCAGCCTGGCGCTCGGCCGCTGCGCGCTTTTGCGGGCGCACGTCCGCAGGGATATCTCCCGCGACCACGCCCGAGCCCGACGCCGAGGGAGTGACGCCGCCCTGCGGCGCGCTCGTTGAATCTCCGCATGCGCCGAGAAGCACGAGTCCGAGAGTCACGGGCAAAGCTCTGAGACGCGAACGATGCATGGTGGCAGATTACGCCGGGCGCGTGGATCCTGTTCCGCGAACGAGGCTTACGACGGCGACGGCTCAAGGAGGCGCCCTCGTGCTGGGCGTGTCGCCATGATCGATGCGGCGATCAGCGCGACGAAGACGAGGTCACCGAGAGCGGCGGTGAGGGCGAGGCTGTTCGGCGGGTTACCGGAGAAGCCGACCAAGATGCGCGCGGCGTAAAGTGACTTGCCCACCGCGCCGAGCACCACGACCAAGAGGTGGCGTCGCGGGTCGAAGGACGCCACCGCATAACCGATGGCGAACAGCAGCGTCTGGCCCCACGCCCCTCGATACAGCTCGAGCACGATCGGGGATTCAGCAGGGGCACCACTGAAGCGCTGGAAGCTGGTAGCCGGATCGAGGTAACCCGGCACCGCGCCCATCAGCGTCCACAGCGCCGTTGCCGCGAGGACATAGCGAAAGATGCGCAAGGCTCGGCCTCTGGGAATCGCTTTCATGCCCCCAACCTTGCCGGACTGACCCGCACGAGTCCTTTACCTAGGTTGAGAAGCGAAAAGGCGGAGTTGAAAAAAGCACGGCGCATCAAGCGGGGCGGAGCGGGGCTTCCTTATGGTCGCGAGACAAACCCGAGCGGGAGCAGCCATGAAAAGTGAACGCGTCTCTGAAGAGAAAGACCTTGTGATTGTCGGCCTGGCCATTCGCACGTCCCCCGCCAGCGCGGGGCCGGACATCGGCGCTGCGTGGCAGCGGTTCATGTCCGAAGGCACCGCGCAACGCGTTGAGCGCGATCCAGCGGATGCGCACATCTATGCTGTGTATTGCGACTACGAGAGCGATCACGCGGGCCCATACACGATGGTGCTCGGTGTGGCCGCGGACCCAAAGCCTGCCGTGCCCGTGGGGCTGCGACGCGTGCGCGTCCCATCGGGCGCTTTCCAGCGCTTTATGGCGCACGGCGCGCCGGAGCGCGCGCTGTGGGAAACGTGGTCGCACATCAACCGTGTGTGGGAGAAGCCCGGGGCGCGCCGGTACATCGCAGACTTTGAGCGGTACGTGGCCATCGCGGAGGGAACGGTCACTGCGGAGGTGTACGTGGGGCTCTCGTAGTTCAATCGGCGATGCGCACGCGGACCTCGGTGCGTAGCTGGTCGGGCGGCGTTGTGGCCGGGGAGTTCAGGTAATGCTCCACCACCGCATCAGCGGCAGGCTCGTAGCCGCTCATCGGAAACCAATGGCCAATCACCTGAAGGTAGGTCTCGTGGAGGCGGTCGTAGGGCCCCACATGGAGGCCTACGGCGTAGCTGCCTGCAGGTACCACCATGGTCACCGCCTCGTGGTCCGGCGGATCGCTGTCGATCACTACGCAGGCGTCAAAACGCAGTTGGGATTCGTCGGTGACTGCGGGATCATCTGGGCACAGTCCGTACAGGCACGGCGGTGAATCTCGCAAGGAGTCGCCCCGAGTCAGAGGTCCCTCGGCGCCTTCAGGTTCTTCTCGAACAAGGCCACGCTGTCGACTGCCTCCAGCTTGGGTGCAGTACCCATGCCGAACGGCCCACGCGAGAAGCTGCTGCCAGGTCGCGCCTACGTTCGCGTAGCTGCCGCGCGCTCGCATGCCCGCTACGCGCACCTCCGCAAAGGTCTCCACGCGGATCGCGACAGCGGGATCCGCGGGCGGCGCTTGTCGTTGCGGAAAACGCTGCGTGCGAAAATCCGAAGGTAGCGTGCCGAAGTGCTCGGTGAACGCGCGCGTGAATGCCTCGTGAGAGCCGTAGCCGGCCTCCAGCGCTAGGTCGAGGAGGCGCGCCTGACCGTTGAGGATTCTCCGTGCCGCGCGCTCCAGCCGAAGCCGGCGGAGCTGCTGCATCACCGACTCGCCGGTCTGAGCGAGGAAGATGCGGTGGAAGTGATGCAGCGAGAAACAGGCTTCCCGCGCGAGGTTAGCGGGCCGCACCGGCGTATCCAGTGACGATTCGAGCAGGGTCTGCGCACGTTGGATGCGCTGCCGGTATTCAAGCTGGGTGGTGGCGCGGCGCGGCATGAGGCCACCTTAGCGCCGCGCCGACGTTGTCCGCGACAGGTGTCGCAAGCTTACCGTCTGTGCGCGGCGATTGCTCAGTGCACCGAGAGCGGTGCCTGTTCTTCGAACTGCGTGGTGAGCCGGGCCATTAGCGCGAGCGTCGCGGGCCGAACGAGCGACTCGACGGCGTCGCTGCGGAGTGCCTCACGTTCGAAGCTGGTCAAGAAACCGAACGCGCCGAGCTCCGGCTCGCCCCGGACGAGGGGCACGCTGCGGGCGGCGGCCCGCTCGAGCTCCTCGGCGAGGATGTACGCGGCGCGCGGCCCGATCTGCTCGGCGAGCCATTTCGTCGAGGCCCACGCTAGCGTCGCGTGGTCCGCTTCGTCCGCCGCGATCGAAGCGAAGACCGCGAGGCCGCTGCGACTTTGCCCCTCGCGCGCTTCGAGCGCCGCGATCGTCTCGCCGACGCAGCCTTCACGGTAGACCACGCGCAGTAGCTGCTCGTGATCCACCGTGTCGCCGAGCGCGCCGTCGAGCCCGAGCGGACCGGGGCCCACCGCGACACCGCCAAACGCCTTCACCATGCCGAAGGCGAGCCGCGCGTGACGGGCCTCATCAGCACCGGCCTTCGCACTCGAGGCGACGAGCTCGCCCGGCGCACCGAGCGCGAGCAGCTGCAGCGTGAAACGGGCGAAGGCCGCAATGCTGGCGTGCTCCATGCGAGCGACCTCGAGCCAGCGCTCGGCGAGCGCGCTCCGCGTATCGGCGTCCAAGGCTGCCGCGTCGTGCTTCGTACGCAGCGACCAGTCGTCGCGCAGCACGGCCTCAGCGAGCCGCGGCTCATCATCGATCAGGAACGGCCGCCCGATGGCGCAAGGCTCGATCTGGACACAGCTGCGTTTGCCTGCCTGGTACTCGCACGATTGACCGTCGCCGCAGTCGCTGTGGGAGAGGCACTCGTCGTCGCCCGTCGTACAGGCGAAACCTCCGCCGCCACACTCGTCGAGCGAATCCCAGCGCGCGCAGAGCTGACCGTCGTCGCACTCGGCGTCGGTGCCACACTCCGCGGAGATGCATTGCCCAACCGGCGACGCACAGGCGCAGATCGCCCCGTCGCCGCAGTCGTCGTCGGTGACGCAACCGTAGCTGCAGCTGCAGCCGGGGAACGGATCTCCAAACGGATCTCCACTGGCTACGCCGCAAGCGCCGTTGGGGAACTCGGTGCAGTCAGCGTCGGTCTGGCACTGGTCGAACTCTGGGTCGCCTTGGCAGACCTGATCTCGCGGGAGCTCGCTTTCGCACGTTACGGCTGCGGGCCGCGTTACCAGCCCGTTGGCGCAGGTCACGAAGCCGCTGGGGCCTTCTTCAGGCGACTCGCACACGACAGTGGTCGCGCCTTCACAGCCGAGGAAGGCCACCGGGATGCCGAGAGCGGCCGCCATGGCGACGCGCAGAGACGCGAAGTGAGGGGAGGTTGGGCGCATATCGGCGCGCTAGCACGCAGCGTGCCTCGACGGCATGCCCGCAAATCCAGCGGAATCATCGTTGTGCCAAGTAATCAAGCGCCGGCTTGTGCCTACTGCGCCGGGCTTGTGGCACAGCCGACTCCCGACCCAAACCCCGACGAGTGCAATTTTAAGTCGTTTGTCTTACAAAATGAACGACAAGCTGCAACCATCGCGCGATGGACATCAAAGAGCGCATTCAGGGGTACGCACGAGCGCAAACGGGCATCCATCGCTTGCTGGGCTGGCTCTCGGTCATCTCCGGCGTCGGTGTTGGCGCCGTCGCCATTTTCGCACCGTTCAAGGCGGATGAGCGCGGGATCGCGATCGGCTTTGGGGTGTTCGGTTTGTCGCTCGTGGTTGCGGGAATCATGTTCATTCGCGTGATGGCGGGCCGCACGACTACGGCAGCCGCGCTGCTGGTGAATCGCAGCAACGTTTCTGATCCAACGGTCGTCGAGCTGCGCATGGATGGGCGCGTGTTCGCCTACCAAGTGAAGTTCAAAGATCCGGCGGGCAAACAGCACATACTCAAGGTGCCTTCCGAACAAGCAGCCAAAGAGATCTTGAGCTACGCGATGGGAACGCCCCAACAACCAGCGTGAGATGGCAGGTGAAGCGGCGCTAACACCTCGCGTCACTTCTTGCGGCGTGCGCGCACGCGGCTGAGCTGCGTCGGCGTGATCCCGAGGTACGCGGCGATCTCATACAGCGGGACGTCGACCTCGATGCCTGGGTGTTGTTCGACCAGGCGGGCGTAACGTTGTGAGGCTTGCATCGTCGCCATCTCGAGCTCGCGTTGCTCCTTGATCAGGTAGAGCCCCTCGGCGAACTTGCGCTGGAGTTGTACGAGCGACGGATGCTGCTGCT
This sequence comes from uncultured delta proteobacterium, assembly GCA_903892415.1. Taxonomy (GTDB): domain Bacteria; phylum Myxococcota_A; class Polyangia; order Polyangiales; family Polyangiaceae; genus Xiheicaenibacterium. Next base: position 13,337 of record CAITIQ010000065.1, read on the forward strand.
CGAGTTCGAGGATCGCCGCACGATCGATGAACCACACTATGCAGCTGGTGAGCGCCTGTTGCGGCACCTCCGCAGGGAGGCCAGTGAGCAGGGAGGCATAGTCCCCGACCAAGTCGGGGCCGGTGAAGAAGTGCTTGTTGTACTGCTTCCCATCGACGGTGGTGAAGTACGCGCGCACCCGCCCCGACTCGAGTAGACCCACCGTGGTCTGCACCGAGCCGAGCGGCGAAACATGCTCCCGCGGCGCGAAGCTACGTCGCACGAGGAGCGGCAAAAGCGCCGTCCAGACAGCAGGCTCCAGCGGGTGAATCGCGTCCATCATGCGCAGGAGCCGCGCCGAAATCTCGAGGGAGGCCAAGCGGTGAATCTAGCAGTGGTGTCGGTGGACGTGTCCGCCGGACGTGTCCCACGACCGTGTCCTCACGCTACGGGCCTGTGGTCTCCGGGTCGCAGTCGGGCTCCGCTGGGTTGCAGTAGAGGTTGGGCATCGCATTCCCGCTCCACTTTGCGCGCAAGGGCGAGTTGTTGTTGTTGTTCTCCGGGTTCGGGTCCCAGAAGCTCAAACCGAACTTCTCGCGGTGGAACCACGGCTGGACGTGCCCGCCCCAGAAGCCCTCCGCCATGAGCGTGTTGCATAGGCCGCGCGACCATTTGAGGGCCCACGGTATGTTCGACTTGGGACCACTGAAGACACCTTCGGAGCCTGGCTCCGCGCTGCATCCCGGATGGCCCTCGGGGAGATACGGCGCCTGGTCCTCGAGAGACGGAATGAACGAGGCCCCACAATGCGCGTTCATCGAGCCCTGGCACGGTCCCTCGGCCGAGCCGTTCGTCCCGGGATATTCGGCGTCCCAGGCGGTGGTGAACTTGCGCTCATCACCCCAGAGCGCACGGGCGAACATGCAGTGGTCCTTCTTCACCTGACGATCTTCGCTCGTGTAGCCAATCAGCGAACGGAGATGGTTGATCGCAATCCGATGCCACTCATCAACCTCTGCCTTGGTGGGGTTCGCGTTGTCGGCAAATGGCTGGTGCTGGTAGAAAACCTCGCGGATGCCGCGCACCCTGTCCACGCTCGGACAGATGGCCTGGACGAACTCGTCGTGGCTCATCTTGGACGGGTTGTAGATGGTCCCATCCCACTCGGCCTCGGCCCAGTGCTGGTCACGCTGATCGCGGTTCTGAACTTTGGGGTAGGACCTCCTGAATCAGCTCCCGGCAAATGAGCAGCTCGCGTGCCAGGGCCCCAACCTCTCGATCCTGCAGGCTTTTGCCAGGTGCGCCGCGCGCTCCTTGAACAGCGTTTCGTCCGCCTGGTACCGGCCATGTTCCTGAGAGCGAGTGCGCCTCGGCGCGCCTTGTGTCAGGTCGTCGCACTGCGACGCGCGCCACGTAATGCGTACGGTCACAAGCCACCATTCGCGCCGCCACGGGTGTGAAGAGCCAAGCTCGTCGGCGTGATCGATCTCGATGGGAACCGCGTGCTCTCGACTCAACCGCCCGGGCACGTACCTGGAGGATTGCCGCATCAGCGGGAGGCCGTCGATGGTACGTAAGCCGCGGTCGCTGCGCCGCCAACCCTCAATAGGGGCTCTGGCGTCGATTCTGGGCTACCGGTTCAACGCAACCACTGCGGCTTGAATACCTGAGTACAAGGCGGCTCATCTCCAGCGGGCATGGACTTGAGCTGCTTCTGCCAAAGGCGAGCGACGGGCGAGTCCTTTCGTAGGACGCCCTCTTTCGCCAGCGCGGTCCACGGCAAGATGGGTCCCGTCTGCTCCAGGAGCGCACCCACCGTCCCCATGCCTGAGATCAGCACGGCCAAGCCCTCCGGCAGCACCAAGAAACCTGGTACGTGCACCGAGCTGGGATCAAACGGTGCTCCTGGTTCGACAGGGTCACCATTCTTGTCCGCTTCAACTCCCTGAATCGACCGCTCTAGCTCGAAGTCGTTGATACCGATCGTCTCGACCATGGCGACGGCGCAACGCTTGATGAGCGGGCGCAGTGCGCGGGGGGAGGTGACGACATCCGACAACACGAGCGTTTTGCCGGTCACCGCATCGATGCTGACCGCACGAGCCGCTGCATTCCACGTTGAGTGCACGCTGGGCGCAATGTTGATGATGCCGTTGGTCAACACACTAAGCACGCCCTGGCTGTTCATCTCAACCGAGTACCAGCCCATGACCGCTCCTATGGACTTATGCGCGAGACACTGGTCGATCATCTGCGTGAGGTCACTATCCGTGTGGTCGTAAAATCGGACCTTCAGCGCCGCATTGATGCGAGAAGCTTTCTCTGAATTTCCAAAGCCGAAGACGGCTGGTGAATCCACCGAGAGCGAGCAGCTGAGTTCACTGGGAGTCCCCCGCTCCATCCTCCGCTCGACGATCGGCATGGAGCCTTTCGGTAGAGGCTTGAACTGGAGGTTTTTGGGGTCTCCCTTCATCACCCACGAACCCGTCAAGGCACCCGTCGTGGGGTCGCAGCGACCGGTCAACACCCCCGCTGTCTTGGCTCCAACGACCTCAGCGGCTGACCAGGTGTTGTCTGCGCCGACTTCGCCGCGCAGCGGAAGCTCTCCCGCGCCCGAGTCGTATGCGATCGCTCCCGCAAGCTTGTTTTCTTTTTTGGAGAAGACGAGCGTTGCCGCAACATCGCCAATCTTGCCTCGATAAGGTCGCTCGAAGTCACACGTTGCTGTCGTGGTTTGGCCGTCGATGTTTCCGGACGTAAAGCGGATTTCGGTTTGCTCCTCGACTGGAGAGTCGGCATCCTTCGCAAGAGGCGCCGCTTCCACGTCTGCCGGATGGGGCTCTGGTCGGGACGAGTCCACGGGGCTCGACGCGATCGCGACGCTCCCCAAGCCTGTTCCCTCACGCGGCCCTGGCGTTGCTTCAGAACAGCCGCAGATCAGAAGTCCGAGCAGGGTTCGGCGAAGCGGGCCCATCCGGAGACGGTAATACAAGGAGGCGATCCTCGCTTCCTCAACCTGCTCGTGCACGAGCCGAGGGGTGTGGCAGCGGGCTGAGGAAAGCGACTTCTCGTCTCGCTCAGTTCGGCGTGGCCGTGTTCTTCAGCTTCGGGATGCACGAGGCGTTGTCGAGCAGGGCGACCTCTTTGGAGAATAGCGTGACGTCCTCGTCGAGTGCGTCGAAGCCAAACGCTGTAGCGCTCACACCGGCGGTGATGCCCACGCCGAGGTCCATATCGACTTTGCATACGTTGTTGGTCACCGCGGCGGAGACCTGGGCGTAGCCCTCGAGGCCGATATCGATACCAGCGTTGGCGACTACGATATTGAGCCCTGTAACGTGCTGCAGATAGTCATGGGTATCTCCTTGGCAAAGCCAGTCACAGCCCGCGACCAGCGCCACGCCCCTTCCACGCCGGTTCGCCTGAGCGCTCGGGGGATGTCCACTTCGAGCGCCCATCAGGAGAGCCTTCGGGCTGAGTTGGGCTTGAACCGAACGGGAGGGTTTCAATCGTGCAAACGCTGGTATGGGGAGGCGTTCAGCAGGATAAAACCTTCTAGAGTTCTTCGTTTCGACGACAGGAGAAGGATGAAACCTTCCCCGGTGGTTGCACGCACGGAAATCGCCGGGTTGAGGGTGACCTGGTCGGGATGCGTCTGGAGCGCTCAAACCGGCTGTGGCACCCTCGGCCGATGTCGAGCAACGTCGTCAATCTGAACCGCTTTCGGAAGAAGAAGGCGAAAGAAGAGCGGGTGAAGCAGGCCGAGACGAACAGTCGGTTGCACGGCCGCACCAAGGCCGAAAAGCAACGCGAACTCTCGGAGCGTACGCGGGCTTCCCAGGCGCTCGAAGGCAAGCGACTGGAGGGCGACGCGGCGACCGCATCCGCGGAGGCGGAGGCAGAACTGATTGAACTCAGCGAGGTCCACAAGCCCGAGTGACGCTGTGGCCCGTTCCATGCTCTCCGCGGTCACAATGGATAACCCCGTCTCGTTGCCGCGGCTGAACGAAGCCGCTCCAAACTTTCATGCCAAGACCACCCACGGAGATCGCTCCTTGCTGGACTACAAGGGAAAGTGGCTGATTCTCTTCTCGCATCCGGCTGACTTTACGCCGGTGTGCACCACTGAGTTCATCGGCTTTCAGAAGCACGCGGAGATCTTCCGCAAGATGAACTGCGAGCTACTCGGCCTCTCGATCGACAGCCTCTTTTCCCACTTGGCCTGGATTCAGAACATCAAAGAGAAGTTCGGGGTGGAGATTGGCTTCCCGATCATTGAGGACATCAAAATGGAGGTCGCCCGCACCTACGGCATGGTGCATCCCGGAGCAGGGGATACCCAGGCCGTGCGCGCTACCTTCTTCATCGACCCGCACGGCGTGCTGCGGGCCATGGTTTACTATCCAATGAGCAACGGCCGTAACATCAGCGAGTTCGTGCGATTGCTGACCGCCATGCAGACCAGCGACGCCCAGAAGGTCGCCACGCCTGAAGGTTGGACGGTAGGCGCTGACGTGCTCATCCCACCGCCGCGAACCGCCGAGGCCGCCGCCAAGCGCGCCAGCGAGGGCTTCAAAACGACTGACTGGTACTTCTCCACCAAGTCGCTTTGAGCCCGGTCGACGATGTTTCACTGGGATGTTGCGTCGTGTTTCGCCTAAGGTGGAGTATCGCGATTTGCGGGGAGAAAGGCGCTGGCCTGCGCCATGCATAGGGGCCTTCGGAAACACCGTGAAACGTCGTCGTCGGATAGCAATGAGTATCGGTAAGCGATTCAATGGTCTAGTCGGGGCCAGCGTGGCTCTCGCCGCGGCGCTGCTGGCCGTTCCCGTCGCGGCCCAGACCGTCGGCGCGCCCGACAATGCAACGCCCGGTGTTACGCCGCCCCCTGCGCCCGCCAAGACCGATGCGCCCCCCAAGCCCGAGGCCTCCAAGCCGTGGCGTCTTTATGAGGTATTAGGCACCGAGCCATACTTCAAGATTGGGCTCGAGCATCGGGTGCGCTTGGAGCACCTGGTGAACGACTTTCGAGCGAGCGTACCTACGGACGCCTCCGCCATCGCCTTTCGAACGCTGCTGAGCGCCGAGGGAAAGCTCGGGCCGGTGGTGATTGGCGCCGAGCTGCAGGACTCACGGCAGATCTCCACCGATGAAACGCCGGTCAACACCGGGGCGATCAATACCTTTGAGCTGCTCCAGGGTTACGTGGGAATCCGCGCGAAGGACGTGCTGGCGAAGGGTGATTCGCTCGAGGTGCTGTTTGGTCGTCAGACCATGGACCTCGCGAATCGTCGGCTGGTCGCGCGCAATGACTTCCGCAACACCTCCAATGGCTATTCGGGGCTGTCCCTCAATTGGCTGAGCACGGAGAAACACCAGGTTCGGTCGTTCGCCTTCTTTCCAGTCAATCGGCTGGTCAACGAGGAAGAGGAGCTGCGTGACAACCTGACCGAGTTCGACCAGGAGAATACGCATCAAATATTGTGGGGTAGTTACGTACTGCTCAATTCGGTGTTGGACAGCTCGAACGTGGAGTTCTACGTGATCGGTCTGCACGAGTCGGACGGGGCGGTGGAGTCGGCGAACCGTCGTTTGACGACGCCTGTGCTGCGCTGGTTTCGGCCCGCGGCGCCCGGTCAGCTCGACTTCCAGCTGGAAGGGATGGCGCAGGTCGGGCGTTCGCGAGCGAGCTCCAAACCGGAAGACGTTCGGGACCTCGAGCACCGTGCGTTCGCCACGCACGCCTCGCTCGGCTACCAAGTAGCGCTGCCCTGGGCGCCGCGCTTCTCGCTCGGGCACGACTACGCCTCGGGCGACGTCTCCCCGGACGACGACGAGAACAATCGCTTTGATACCTTGTTCGGCGCTCGGCGCTTCGAGTTCGGCCCGACTGGCCTCTTTGGCGCGCTCAGCCGCATCAACGTGGTCTCGCCGTTCGTCCGCTTCGAGGCTGCACCCATCAAGTCGATCGAGCTGATGACGTCGCATCGCTTGGCCTGGCTCGCGAGCTCAACCGACGCCTGGGTTCCGGCAGGACCACGAGACGAGTCCGGCCGCTCTGGCTCCTTCATTGGCTACCTCGCTGAGCTGCGGGCACGTTGGACCCCATTCCCCAAGAACCTAAGCTTCGAGCTGGGAGGGGCGGTGCTCACCCCCGGTGGCTTCGCCAAAGAAACAGCGCCGGGAATCCAGGGGGCTCCGTCGGTCTATAGTTATCTTCAGGCCACGGCGGCGCTGTAGCGCGGCCCAGCGCTAATTGCGCAATACCAGCGAGGCGGCTCCCGGGCCGATCGAGTTGTACGCACGATCGCGGGAAGCATCGAGGCTATGAGCGGGTTACCCGGGTTCTATGACAAGCGCGACCGAATCGAGGGAGGAAGCCAGCGTCCGCGCTCCGAGCGTGAGAGCGGGGTCCCACTTCTTGACTCAGGTCGACCGATCGTGTGCCGCGATGACGGTTGGGTTGCTCGAGCGCGATCTGCCGGCGCGTCTGTTGATCATGGCAGCCCTCGCGGGCGAGCACGTCTTGCTCGTTGGTCCGCCTGGAACTGCAAAGAGTGAGCTCGCCCGGAGGCTTCGCAGCACGGTCGTTGGCGGACGCTATTTCGAGCGCTTGCTCACCAAGTTCACCGTCCCTGAAGAGATCTTCGGCCCTCTATCGATCCGCAGCCTCGAGCGCGATGAGTATCGGCGCCTGACCGACGGGTATTTGCCGTCGGCCTCGGTCGCCTTCCTGGACGAAATCTTCAACGCCAACAGCGCCATTTTGAACGCGCTCCTCACGCTGCTCAACGAGCGGGAGTTCGACAACGGGACCGTACGGGAGCAGACGGCGCTCGCGACGGTAGTCGCCGCAAGCAACACCTTCGCGCAGAGTCCGGAACTTGCGGCGCTGCAAGATCGTTTTCTCTTTCGGTTTCACGTCGAGCCCGTCTCTGAACAGGCTTTTGAGCGCCTGCTCGAGCTGCCTAGTACTCCGCCGGAGGCCCTTTCCGGTCTCTCGACTGCCGACGTCGATGCGGTGCGACGAGCTGCCGAATCCACCTCCCTGGGCGCGGCTGCGCGCCACGTCTTGGCGGCCGTTCGCCGCGAACTTGCGGCCGGTGACATCTACATCTCCGATCGACGCTGGCAGAAGACTGCAAAGGTTCTGCGGCTTGCCGCCGCGATCGAAGGTCGAACCGAGGCGTCTCTCAGCGACTGCGCCATCATCATCCACTGCCTCTGGAACTGCGTGGAGCAGAAGGCATTGATTGAACGAACTCTCCGGACTGCCGTGAGCTCTGTTTTGGTAGAAGAGCCGCGCAGGCTCGAGGGCGTCTCGGCGGCCCTGCACCGCGAGGTTCAACGGGACTTCGAGCGTCGTGAGCACAAGCTTGGCGAAGAGGGTCTCCCCCTGTTCGAGGACCAGGGCGGGAAGGTCGTGACCGAGCCCTATGAATGCGAGCACGCGAAGAACGTCGACGGTGAGTTGCTGTTCCACGCGCCGCCAGGGCTCGCTGCGGCTAGCCACAAGAAGGCGTACACCCTGCCCGAACTATGGGAGGCGTCGTTTCGGCAGCGCCCCAATGGCATGGCCGTTCTCAAGGCTTGGGCTGGCAACCCAACAAACCATTTTCGCTCACGCGAACTCCGTAAGCGAGTCGAGCAGCCGTCGAACTTCTCGAGCGAGCATCTGGACGGGCGATTACGGCAGGTCCGTGACGCGCTTGCGGATGTCCAGAGCTATCGACAGGCGCTGGCCGGTATGAGGACGGAACGCAAATCGCTTTGGCTGGGCAACGCCGCAGGCTCGGACCTGCTCGCAGATGCAACGGCCGCTCACGCGCGGCTCGAGGAGGTCGAAGCGCGACTGGAAGCCCTGGTCCAGGTGGTCGAAAGCCTGCGTGTGCGCGTGCGATGAAGTCGGAGGCGCTTGTTCGGTATAGGTGGCTGGACTTGCTGCCTGCTCGGCTTTTTGACCGGGTGGTTGGGCATGCTCACGGCCGTCTCGTCGATCGCGGAAGGGCGCTCGTTGCGCTGCGCGAGGCCCTTCTCGCTGGCCATGTGCCTCCGGCAGCCGAGCTGCCGTGGCCCGAAGAGGCTGTGCGTCTGCCGTTGATGCAGGCGCTGCTGGACGCGAACGTGGCGCCGTATTGCGTCGGCGATCCAGAGATCGTGGACGATGTCCTCGGGTACCTGCTGGACGTCGTCCACGAAGCCCACGACTTCAAAGACCGTGCGATGGTCGCGTTTCACTTCCTGGCGCAGAAGGACCGCGATCGCTTCGGCTACACGTCGGGGTGTGGCGATGCAGGAGGAAGCAGTCTCGACGCAAGCCTCGTGGAGAACCTGGAGAGGGAAGCGGTCGCATTGGTATGCGAACTCGTCCGCGCAAAGGTCCAGCACTGGGCGGAACTCGGGGACGCTTTTGCGCAGCTCGATGCAATCTTTCGTACGTTGGCTGAGCGGCTCAGTCTGCCACCGGGAGCACAACGAGGAATGCTTCGGGCGCTCTCGCGTGAGACCCTCTACAACGCGCGCCGCATGCTCGAGCGCCTCCCGTCGTTGGAAGCGCTCATCCAAGTCCTCGGGCGTATGCAAGAGTGCCAGGATGAAAACGGAACGCCGATCCTCGAGCGCATCGCGTCCAGTGTCGAGCGACGCGTACACGTCGAGATCGAGCAGGAGGGTGGAGTCAGCGCGGAGGCGCGCGGGATCGAGCGCTCCGGTGAGTTTGCTCGCATGCTCCCGAGCGAGGCGATGCTTCTCGCCCACCCAGTGCTCAAGCGCTTGTGGCTCGCGCGGTGGGCGGAGCACAGCCTTCTGACGTACCACGCGCCTGACGTCGGTACGGCGGACAGCCAAGCGCAGCGGACCTTCGAAGACGGCGAAGCCACGCGGAATAGCCGCCCGCACAGGGGCCCGGTCGTCGTCATCCTCGATACGTCGGGATCGATGGAGGGAGCACCCGAGACGATCGCCAAGGCGGTGATCCTCCAGCTCGCGGGCGTCGCGTTCATGGAGAGGCGAAGGATGTTCCTCTACAACTTTAGCGCTGCGGGTGACGTTCTGGAGCTTGAGCTCAGCCTCGAGGGGCCTGGGCTGGGCGCGATGATGTACTTGATCTCTTCCTCGTTTCACGGCGGCACAGATGTCGTCGAGCCAATCCGCCGGGCGTGCGCTCGCCTCAAGGAGCCTGCATTCCGCCAGGCAGATCTCTTGATCGCGAGTGATGGGGAGTTTGCTGTGCCCCGTGAGGTGCTTGCGCGCATGTCGCGAGCGCGCAAGCACGCTGCGCTCCGCGTCCATGGCTTGGCGGTTGGCGCGGGTGCGGGCTTCGCTGAGCTCGGCTGCGATCACATCCACAACGTGTGGAGTTGGCTGCCCAAACGATGAGGCCGCGGGCCTTTATGAGAAGGCCGTCGCCGCAGCCACGACGTCTTCGTCCAGCCAATGTTCGAGCCACTGGCGCGCGATGGCTCGCCGGCCCGCTGGGTCCCCTTGCTCGATGGCGAACAGCAGCGCGTGAGCGAGCGCTAGCTCGACATCGCGGGATTGCTCGTCGCGCGCGCCCCACAGGCCGGCTTCCTGTACCGCGCGCTCGAGTTCGAACAGGGCCGCGCGTACCCGTTCGTCGCAGTCGTCCGGTTCTTCCGACGAGGGCCACTCGAGTCGAGGGCCGTCGCGTCGAGCCGTCTCGATCGTCGCGGCGAGTGCGGCGAGCCAGCTCGCTGGGGCGTTGATCGTGCTGCGAAGGCGCGTGGCCGTGCGGCTTATGAGCTCGAGTGACCGGCGATAACCGAGCGGTAACTCCTTCACATAACGAAGCTCGTCTCGGCGCGGTGACGCGGCGAAGGCGCCGAGGGCGCACAACACCGAGCGCCACTCATGGCGCGTGCAGGCACGCTCTGCGAGCTGCCCGGCCAGCGCGCCGAGCCACGCGCCATCGAGCGGGCTCGCCGCGAGCGCTTCCGTCAGCCGTTCGGGGTCCGCGTAACCCACGATGACGAGCTCGGCCTGCGTTTGGGAGCAGACCGCGAAGTAAGACACGAACGCGCCGGAGTAGGCGAACTGCTCGGGGTGCACGCGGCGCGCGATGCGATCGAGCAAGTTCGTCCCCGCAAACGTCGACAGCAAGGCGCCCCCCTCGTTCAAGAAGTCCTTGGCCGTTTGCTCGACGATGTCGTCACCGAGCTCGCTCACTGGAAGGATCCCCGCCTTCACGAGTGCCACCGCGAAGGGCTTGCGAAGGCTCTCGGGCGCATCTCGCCAGATGCGGTCGAGCCCGGGCACGCTGCGAAACAGTGGGTTCAGGTCGGGATAGTCATCGCCGGTCAGCGCGCCCTGCGCCTCGTTCGCGTCGAGCGCTTCGAGCAGTCGCAACACGTCGGTCGCGGTTAGGGAGGCTCCGCCTGCGGCGATCACGTGCATGCAGCGACAGATGCGCGGATACTCCGCGCTCGAAAGCTCGTTCAGCGCTTCCCGTACCGCCCGATCGTCGTTCACGCGGGCAGCATAACGTGTTCGCGGCAGCGGTGAGCCAAGCCGCTCGCGTCGTCGAGCTCTGGTCGCCGAGCGGAATAGGAATCGCGGTAGCCTGCGTCTTAAGAATGTTGCACGCGCCATTGTCCCAACGCCGCCTCTCGATCGTTCTCATCTCGCTCTGTGCTTGCAGCGCGGAGCCCTCATCGCGAGTTGAGCCAGGGCTTGCCCTCGAGCCCACGGCGTTGTCCTCGCCGGAGCAACGCCCGCTTACGGACCCGCCCGGGACCGCGTCCGCTTCTTCCACCGTCGCCCCGGCGAGCGCATCCGCCTCGGCGCCGCCACTGCCGAACAAGCCAGCTCCGCTCTCCCTCGGATTAACCGCCGGAGCCCCGCCCGCGGGCGTCCCATCCGCGCTGTACGCCTCGCTCTTCGAGATCAAGAGGAGCTGGAAGCTCAGCGGCGAGAAGAAGCACTCGCACACCGAGGACAAGCCAGTGAATACGAAGGTGAAGTTCAGCGCCACGTGCCAGGTCATCAGCGTGGAGAGCTACACCTGGGGCGTGTGGTCGCAAGTCTCGTGCAAAGACCTGCCCGATGCCGGCTCGACGAACCTCTTGGCCGGCCATTGGTTCGCCACCGAGCGCGGCCTCTTCCACCTGGAGGATATCGGCGCCGGCGGGCTAGTCCTCGAGCATGAGGCGTTGGTACTACCAACCGTCCCCAAAGCCGAGCAGAAGGAAGAAAAAGACGCGGAGATGGAGGGCTTCTTCTCGAAGCGGCGCGTCTATCAAGAGAAGGCCGCTTGGTGCGTCGAGTTCATCTTCGCCGGCGGTGATGAGGGCTGGCACGGGGTCTGTATCGACGAGAAGCGAGGCTTCGTCTCTGGCAACTACGGCTGGGCCGGCGGCTCCAGCGACGAGGTCACGTTCACGGCGAGGTAAACCTTCTTCACCTCGAGCGCTTAGGCCGGGCGCTTTACCAGCGTATCCAAAACCTTCTGGGACTCGGCTGGGTCATCACTTTCAACGGCCAAGAAGAGACCGCCTGCGGTGAAGACCTTGGCTACGCTGCTGAGGCGCTTGCGCTCCTCTTGCGAGAGTGCGTCGGCTCCGGCCTTGGCGCTGACGAAGGTCAACGTGAAGGTTCGTGTGCCCTTTTTTGCCGTGATGACGACGGCATTACTGCCTGCCGGGATGCTGCTCGATAGGTCGGTAAAACCATTGTCCCTTAGCGCCTTCTCGATCTCGAGCGCTGTTACCTCGGCGAGCGCTTTGCCGCCGATCGTTGGCTCAGCTACGGCGGTCTTGCCTGTGGTTTCAGTGACTGCTTCGCCGGCCTTTTCTCCGGGGCTGAAGCTGATAGGGAAGGTCACCTTGACCACGCCGCCTTCAGGCTTTGGAAAACTCAAGGCAGCGAACGTGTTGCTTACGCAGGAGACGACTTCCTTGTCACTTAGATCGCTATTGGTTGAGATCCCCTCCGTGGCTCCGGTGGCGTTGATAGTGAAGGAGGTGGTTATCTTGCCGGCTAGCGTTGGACTGTTGGTTAGTCCCTTCTCGTAGCAATAGCGGATACGGCCGAACTGCCGCCGTACGACGCGTTGAACGACCTCGGGAGCAAGGCTGCCTGAGACGGTTGTTGCGCCCATGCGAACCGAAGGTGATGCGGCTTTGGGCCCACCCGATAGCCGCCCTGATCCAAAGCCGGTAGCACCGCCGCCAGCGCCGGCGCCCCTGCCCAAGGTTCCGACATTGCCCAGTCCAATTCCCTCGGCCCGCCCGCTGCCGCCGAGCCCCGCCCCACTACCACGAAGACCAAGTCCGCCGACGCCGTAGGCCTCTCCGATCTCGTCTCCCCACATGTTGCCGCGCGCCGGCACGCCGTCGCGACCGAAGAGGTCGGCTGAGGCGCCTTTGCTGTCCAGCAGGCCAATCATGCCCATTTCGGCGGCTTGTCGCAGGGCTTCCTGGCGCGCGAGGTGAGGGTCGACGTTGGCGCTGCTCGGAGCTTTGATGCCTGAGGTGGCGGCCGAGGCAACGGCGCTGGCGCTTGGTGCTTGGTGCCGCGCTGTCAATGGCTGTGGCGCTGTCACTGGCGCTCACTGCTGAGCTAGCGATTGGCTCCCCGGAGCTGGCCAGCTGGGCCGCCGGTGCCGGCTCCTGACCCAGGGGCTCTTGCGATTGACAGGCAAGAACTCCAAGAAGGCCAACCGTAAACAACCGCGCTGCAAGCTTGCTCATACGCATCTCCCGACCTCGACCACACGCGAGGCGGCACTTATACGCTTCTCCGCGCAAAGTCTCCCGTGGAACCGCGACTTCGCGTTGATTGGTAGCGAAGATATGCTGGTAGAGATACGGCTCCTCCCGAGCCAGCTCAGCGAACCGGCTTTGGGCGCGGCGGCTTGGGTGCGTTCGTGCCGAAGTACTTGTCCGTTTGATCCGGCTGAGCGATACGACCGGTAAAGCCCTTCCATTCGGGGGCGGCAGTGGCAGAGGTAACGGCCTCAGCAGAGCCGCTCGGCACCGTGGGTGTGCTGCTTACTGCGGAGGCGGTGGGGCGCGTGTCGATGACCATGGGGGCTTCCTCCGCCCAGAACCACAGGCCGCCAGCCGCTCCGGCGAGGCTGCCCGCTGCCACGCTGGCACCGACCATCACCAGCCGACGCACGCGCTTCTTCTTTACGCCCACCGGGCAATCGGAGGTCAGTACGGTTCCGTCGTCACGGCGGAAGAGTCGCAGGCAAGGGACCTCACCGGCTTGATTGGCGATTAGCTGCAGGGCCTCAGCGCGGGTCATTGCAGCGACGTTGAACACGTCCTTGTCGCAGCTGCTGCAATGGCGAACGCGATCATCCCCGACCATCTGTTCCCAAGCTTGATCACAAGGGGAAGCGATGCGCAGGTCCTCGAGTGGGCCTCGAGCCCGGGCGGTGGCTAGGTGCGCCCGCAGCTTCTCGGCCTCGGATTGCAGCTCCTCACGACGGTCCGCCGCCCGATCCAGCGCGCGCAACTCGTCTTCGAGCTGCAAGAGGCGGTCGGCTGTGGCCTCGATGTCGCTGCGATACGGCTCAGTCATGGGTGGCTCGGTTCGACTCCTGAGCCGGTCAGACGTTCCCTGCGAATTCGCGTGAGAGCAAAATGCCTCTTTGTCTTCGCTTTCGGCGCGCTTGCCAGAGTGGCAGTCACCGGCCGCCTTCGAACGCCACGATGACAGCCCTGGGCGCTCATACGTCGCCGAATCTGCGTGTTTTGCCGTGTGGGCGTGCCGGCCCGTGGCTTGCTGGCGCTCGCCCATGCTCCGTTCAAGCCGCTACGTCGTTGCCCTTTTGCTGATGACCGCCTGCGACTCGGAGGTGCTCCTTGAGTCGGAGAGCGATGAGCCGGTCGTGCAGCCTGAGGCGCGGGTTGATGACTGTGAGCGCGTTGGCGATGGTGTGGCGCTCGCGCGACTAAGCGGTAGTGGTGATCCAGGTAGCCTCGCGACCGACGGGGAGTCGTTGTTCTTCCTATCGGAGGGCCAGCTGTTCTCGTTGCCGCTCACAGAAGGAGCCGCAGAGCCGCTTACCGACGAGGGCGCGTCCGGGAGCGACGTGAAGTATAGCGATGGCTTCGTCTACTGGCTTGATGGCGACACGGTCTATCGCGTGGCGACGTCGGGCGGTGAGCCAGAGGCTTTGATCGAGCTTGCCGTTGGAGCTGCTTGGGCGGTTGCGGGCGATGCCATCTTGTCGACGAATGGGTCGACGGAACCTCCCTCGATCGTCTTTCGCTCGTCGCTGACGACGGGCGAGATCAGCGAGATCGTGACGGCCGAGGAGGGTGACGTCATTCGTCGCTTACACGTCGAAGGCGATCGGGTGCTGGTGGCGTCGGACCACAAGCTGCTGCGTCTCTCAGTGTTCGGCGGCGATGAGCAGCTTCTTGCGGAGGGCACGTTGTCGAGCTGGGAGGGGCCCGCTGTGTTCGACGAACAGGTTTACTTCGGGGCCCACGACAAGGCGGACTTCTACCTCGCGCGCGTTCCACAAGACGGCTCGGGAACGTTCGAGCGGGTCGTGAGCGGCTACGTTGTTTCGACGGCGTTCGACGATGAGGCGGTCTACGTGTACGCCATCCCGAGTGCGCTAACTGGCAGCGAGCCGACCACGGCTGAACTCCTGCGCGTCCCGCTCGACGGTGGCCCATCGCAACGTCTGAGCGCGCTGCCGTCAGAAGCCTCTGTCGGGTTTGTGATCCGCAGCGCTGGACTCGTGGTCGACGAGGATTTTGCCTAATTCATTGATGAATGCACCGACACCAAGGGAGCAGAGTTCCGCGTGGTCGCCATCGCCAAGCAACCGTAGGCGGTCTCACCCGTTAACGAACTGGGAGGCTTTTGCGATGCGTTGGTTTCACGACTGGTGTCGTGCCAGAAGCGCTCGGGGCAGGCTCGTCGGGAACCAGCGCTGCTGCAGTGCCCATCACGGCGGGCGCGGCGCGCCTCTGCCCGGCGCTGGCCGAGGGAGATGGATGAATATCACCCATCCGAGCTTGCGGACCGTCCGCCCAAAACCACAGACTGCCGGCGACGCCTGCGACGCTGGCGGCCACGCCGGCGCCGATCATAACGAGCCTGCGTACGCGCTTCTTCTGCACGCCCACCGGGCAATCCGCAGTCAGCACAGTCCCGTCCTCACGCCGGAAGAGGCGAAGGCAAAGTCCCTCGCCGGCTTGATTGGCAATTAGCTGCAGGGCCTCCGCGCGGGTCATCCCGGCGAGGTTGAAGACGTCTTTGTCGCAGCTACTGCAATGGCGGACTCGATCATCCCCGACCATCTGCTCCCAACTCTTGTTGCACGGGGAAGCGATGCGCAGGTCTTCGAGCGGGCCTTGCGCGCGGGTGGCGGCCATATGGGCTCGAAGCTTCTCGAGCTCGCTTTGCAGCTCCGCCCGCCGAGCCGCGGCTTGCTCCAAGGAGCGTAGCTCTTCCTCCAGCTGCAGAATCCGGTCAGAGGTGGCTTCGGCGTCGGTGCGGTAGGGCTCGCTCATGGTCGTGCCGTGTCGACGCACGAGCCGAGCCGTTCTTAGGGAGAATTTTCTTAGGAAGAAAGTGATGCGGCCGCGAAATTGTTCGCATCCCTCTGCTGGCGAGTTGCCCGCGTCATCAAGGGTCGCTCGTGAAGCGATAACGAGCGGCTGTTTTATATTGGATATTACCATCGGCTTCGGCGCAGATGGTTTGAGCCGAGGTCTTGCCGTAGGTGGCTCCCCCGCGGAGCTTTGCACGGCCAAGGTTTGCCAGCGCTCCGGCGAACAGCTCGGCCGCGGAGGCTGTCCAGCGATTGACCAGTAGCGTGAGCGGCAGCTCTAGCGCGCAGGCGGCGCCACGTGCACGAATGGGGGTCTTGTCTCCGTCCGCGTCCTCTTGCTCGAACAGCGTGGTGCCTGGCGTAACGAACAATCCGAGCGCGCGCAAACAGGCGGAAAGCTCGCCTCCGGGATTGTTGCGTACATCGATGATGAGCTGCGCGATACCCTGGCTCTGGAGCTCGGCCACCGCATGCTGCAAGGCGCCGGGCACGTCAGCCGTGAAGGTGCTGATGCGAATGACGCCAATACGGCCGAAGCGACGCGCGCGCACCGCTTGCCCCAAAGGCGCCTCGAGCTCGTTACGCAAAGACTCGAGCGAGAGGGCCGGCTCGGCTGCGCTGATCTCGCGAGCGCGCGTAAAGAAGACATTGGTGGTAGCCGGGACGAGTACCGCGCCCAACGGGTTGTTCATCGAGTTGCCGGTGGTGGGCGCTGTAAGGTTGATGGCCGGCTGCTTCTCGACGAAGACCACCGGATTGCCGGCGGTGAAGGCGCCCGCGCCTTTGATCGTCGGGTGGGCCGTGCCGGCCTCGTCCCCGCTCGTCATCGGTATTTTACTTGATAGATTGAGCGCGCCCATCATGCTGACGTTGACGATGGTGGAGAAGGGCGTTGCTTGCGCGTGCATCGCCATATTGGGGTAAGGCACTGGCGCTGTGGCCGGGCCTACGATGGTATTGCACACGTCGGGGAAGCCGATGTTGGTACCGGAACCACGGTTGGAAGCGGGGAGCATCTGGGTCTTCCTTTCAGCCGAGGTGGATACGCTTGCCGTTGACCGCTACCGTCTCTTCGGTGAGCAGCGAGATGTCGCGCGCCTTGGTGGTATCCCGGCCGTCCACAACGGTGTTCTTCGAGCCGAGGTGCTGACTGAGCGAGCCGCGCACACGCTCGACCAGCGAACCGAGCTTGTGCACCGCCGCATCGGCGACCACCTTCATCGCGCCGGTGAGGATCTGTACCTCTTGCGACTCGATGGTGACTCCGCGATCGCCGGTGAGCGAGAGGTTGCCGCCGCGCGCGCGGATCGCCACGTCGCCCGGGAGGTCGAGACAGGTGCGCCCTTTGCCGTTCAGCACGCCGATCGCGTAGCCAGCTCCTTCCGACCGCGTCACCAAAAGCTCGTCGCCTTCCGCAGGCACGTACGCGACCACGAAGGCCAAGCGAACGTGCAGCGTTTCGCCGTCGGGCAGCCGCACGAAGGCGCCGCTGGCGGTGACGTCCAGCACCGAGGCCGGACCGAGGTAGAGGCCGTGCGACTTCTTGTCGGTGAGCTTGTGAGTACGCGAGGCGAAATCTTGAGCAGCTTGAAGCGACATGCGTTCCTTTCAGAGGGTCAGTGAGTTGGGGTCAGACGGTTGGAGTGGCGTTGCGAGCCGGCATGCGCCAGGCCTCTGCGAGCAGGCGGGCGTTGTCGGTTGCTTTTGCTGAAGCAAGCGATGAGCCAAGCCAGATGGTGCGGTCCGACTTCACGGCGTGGAGCGAGGCCTTCTCCAGGCGAGCCCCGCTGAAGTCGGCGCGGTCCAGCAGCGCATGCGCCAGATCGGCGTATTGCAGGTCGGCTCCGGCGAAGCTTGCGGAGATCGCTGTGACGCGGGCACACAAAGCTTCGCGCAAGTTGGCCTCAGCGAAGGTGGCTGCGCTCAGATCGGCCTCGGTGAAGGTAGCGTGACGGAGCTTGGCTGCGCGAAAGTCGGCGCCGCTACAGATCGCCTTACCGAAGCAAGCGGCCTTGGCCTGCACCCCGCGCAGGTTGGCTCGCGTAAGCACCGCCCCGAGCAGGTTGGCTTGCGCCAGCGTGGCCTCGCGGAAGTTCGCCCCGCTCAGGTTGGCGCCGGAGAAGTTCGCTCCGGTCAGGTCGGCACCGGAGAAGTCGAGCCCCTCGAGCGAAAGCCCGATGAAGCCGCAGCGAACGCGGTGGGCGTTGCGGTGGTCGAACAAGAGCGCTGTGGTTTGATCGAACAGGACCTCCTCAAAGCCGAGGCCGGTCAGATCGGCATCGACGAAGCTTGCGCGCTCGAGCCCGACCTTGCGAAACAGCGCGCCGCGCAGGTTGGCGCCATCGAGCGTGGCGCCGTTCAAGCTCGTCAGCATCAGGGTGCAACCTTCGAGCCGCGCGCCCGTTAGATCGGCGTCCTCGAGCAACAAGAGCTGCAGCGTGCGCCCGGCGAAGTCCACGCCACGCAGCTTTGCACCCATGAAGCAGACGCCGAACAGCTTGGCCTCGCGGAAGGAAGCGTGGGAGAGGTTGGCGTCCTGAAATACGGCGCCCTCGAGATCACAACCGTCAAAGTTGGCGCCCTCGAGCTGGGCTCCGCGAAAGGAAGCTCGCTTGAGATCGGCCCCGCGGAAGTCGAGCCCGTTCAGCTTCGCCCCGTCGAAGTCGGAGCCCTCGAGCCCGGTATGCGCCAGCCCGGCCTGGGCGAAGGTCGCCTCGTCGAGCAGGCATTGCACGATCTTCTTGGGGCCGGCGGCCCAACGTAGATCCGCGGCGTGGAGCAAGGATTCTTCCAGCTCGGCATCGGTCAGATCGGCGCCCACAAGCTTGGCCTTGGGCCAGGCGACCTCCTTGAGGAGCGCCGCTCGAAAGGAAGCGCCGGATAGATCGGCGCCGGGCATCTTCACCTTGCTCAGCCGCGCATGGTCCCAGCGCGTGGCCGTCCACAAACATTGCAGCGCGACCACGTTCTCGAGCTGGGCATCGGAGAAGTCGATGGCGCGCAGATCACAAGCGAACAGCTCAACGTTCGTAAGCTTCGCGCCTGCGAGCGAGGCGCCGGAGAGGTTGACCGCCTGCAGTTTGCAACCCGAGAGGTCAGCACCGCTGAGGTCGACGCCGCTCAAGTCCAGGTGATGGAGGGCGAGCCCACGTAGGCTCTCTCCCCGTCGCACGCGTTGTTCCAACTCCGCTCTCAAACTCCACCTCCGGTGAGGCGCTCGACATTGGCGCCGTCGAACCGTACTGATTCACCTTTCATGCCATGCACCGCGGCACCGAAGAGGTTGGCGTGGATGAAGGCGGTGCCGTGCACCGAGCAGCGCCGCAAATCCGCCTCGAACAGGTTGGCCCGCTCGAAGCTGGCCCGATCCAGACAGGCCCGTAAAAAGCGTGCCGCTCGCAAATCAGCGCCGAAGAGCCGGGCTTGCTTGAGGTTGGCCCCGTCGAAGACCGCGCACGGCAATTCGGCGAAGGAGAAGTCGGTCTCGCTCAGCATCGCGCCGAGCCACACGCTGGCCTCTCCGTGCGCACCGACGAAACGCGCACCGCCGAGCTGGGCCTCGGAGAAGGCGGTCTTTTCGAGCCGGGCGTCCGAAAGGTTGGCTTGGCTGAGTTGGCTGCGGAAGAAGAAGCAACGCTCGAGATCGGCGCCGAGCAGCATGGCACTGCTGAGGTCGGACTCTTGGAAGTCGACGGCCACGAAGCGGACCTTGGCCAATGTGGCTCCGCGCAGAACCGCGCGGGTTAGCAGCGCTTGTTCGGCTTGCGCGCCGGTCAGATCGGCGAAGGAGAGGTTGGCCTCTTCCCAGGTCGAACGGTCGAAGCGGACGTTCTTGAGCGAGGCGCTGACGAAGCTCGCGCCGGTGGCGTCCACCGTGGTGAGCTTTGCCCCGTCGAGGTTGGCTTCCGAAGCGTCGGCCAAACAGAGGCAGGCACCGGTGAGATCGGCTCCGGCGAGATTGGCGCCGACCAGCTTGGTCCCCTGCAGGTTGGCCTCACGCAAGTTGACGCCGTGCAGATCGAACCCGGACAAGTTCCAGCCGGCTAGATCGCGACCGCTCAGGTCGGCGAAGGGCACGAGTTCGGCCCTGTGTTCGTCGGCTTTGCCGAGCAGAAGTTGCGCCTTTGCGAGCTCGCGCTTTGCGTTTTCGTCTTGGGTTTGCCGTGCGGCGCGTTGAAAGGCCTGGGTGATCGGCAGCTTGGCCGCGGCGGGAATGGTGCCTGCCGGAGCCGCGCCGGCGGGCGACTGATTCGACTTCTGCGTTTCGCTGATCAGCGCCCGCAAATCGACGCCTTGTTTGCCTCCCGCGAGAGCGCGCGCCAGCACGTCGGCCACGGCATCGCCGGCCTTGCCACCGCCGAAGGTCTTGCTCAGATCGGCGGCCAGCGCTTCGTCCTTCTTGCCGACCACCTCCGCGTCTTTTGCGACCTCGGCCAGCGCCTCGGCCAGGCCGGCTTCGAGCCCAACCGGATCGCGATCGAAGGCCTCGAGTTCGGCCATGTGGGCGTCGCGATCTCCCGGCTGCGCGAGCGAGGCACCCACGACCAACAGGCTGCTCACGTCGGAGAGATCCTCCTCGCGTACTTCGCAAAGTCCACGCCAGGTCAGGGTGACGCGGCGTTGGTCCGCCTCGACCAAGACCGTATCCAGCCGCAGCAATACTTCGCGCGCGCCGTGCTCCCGGCTCTTGACGTAGGCCCGCGGAAACAGGCCGGGGAGTTGGGTTTTGAGCGAGGCATGCAGCGGATCGAGGTTGATCAGCTTGAGCTCGGCATCGACGGCGAGCGCTTCGAGTTGCTGATCGTGCGGGGCGGCTTGGAAAGCGCGAAAGTCGAAATCAGCTGCGAAGAAGGGCGCGCGCGTCTTTTGGTAGTCCTCGCCCCAGGCCTTGCCCCAGTGCTGTAAACGCGCGGGCCAATCGGGGTGCACCGCGCCGAAGTTTGCGGCGAACTGCGGCTCGTCTTGGCGCCGACGCGGAAACTCCGGGTGCTCGACGTTGGGGATATCGGCGCCGATCGGGTTGTGCTCGGTGCGCGAAGCCCGCGACCAATCGAGCGCCTGTTCGCTGAAAGGTAGCGGTTCGGAGAGCGTGCGCGCATCCAGCCAGCGGCGGGTCCCCACCACCCGCAGTCGCTTGCGCAGCGGCCCGACCGAGAGCTCCACGCCGCATTCTCGCAGCGGTAAGCCGTGCGGGGTGTGACAGCTGCCGCTGAGCAGCACGTCCACCTTGGGCTTGAACGGCGCGAAATCTCCCGGGTAGAGCAGGGCATTGTCCCGATCGTCGTCGACGAAGGTCTCGGCTTTGAGCGGACCTTGCGCCAGCAAGTCCCCCACCAATTCGCATTGGCCGTTGGGCACGAGCGTGAAGGTTCCACGCACCACCACCACCATTTCGGGCGTGGGTGGACGACGTGAGGTGACGATGGCGGCGCTGACGAAGGGAGACGTGTTTCGGATTCGCATTGGGGATGAAAAGGGTTCAGCCGAGGAAGATGGCGAGGGCGTTTTCTTTGATGAAGGCGGCTAGCTTTTCGCTGCCGCTGATGTCGAACTCTTGCGCGCCGCAGGCTTTGATTTCGACCTTTCGGGCCAGCGTGATTTCGGTGGAGGCGCCGACGAAGAGCTGCAACGACTTGCCGATGAAGGCCTCGATCGCTACCGGCGCGACCGAAACCTCGGTGGTGAAGCCAGCGATGCGCAGGCTCTCCATTGACCCCACGAACAGCTCGGCGAAGTTGCCGTACCAGTGCTCGTCCGCAGTGCCGAACGACTCATTCTTGATTGCAGTTTGCGTGCCGACCCGACCGAGCGTGTTCTTGATCGTGCCAGCGAGTACGCGGGAATCCACCGTGTCGGCGTGGATGATGTCGAGCAAGGTGCCTTCGCTCGCCGTCTCCTTCGGGCCGAAATCATCGTCGTCTTCCGCCATGGTGCCGACGCGGACGTAGCTCGCGGCACGACCAACCACCGTTTGCTCGCTGGTCGCGTTGGCGGTGGTGACCGAGGTGATGGTGGTGGCATAGACGGTCTCGGAGATGGTCGGGTTGGTCTTGTTCGGTCGCGGCGCGCTGCCGGCCTCGAGCACGAGTTCGCCTTGGTCGGCCGAACCGATCACGGTGGTGATCTCTGGCCCGTAGAACTCCTCGCGCACGCGACCGTGGTAGATGTTGGTCACGTGGCCCTTCTCCGCTTCTTCGAGCACGGCCCAGGTGCCGCCGAGATCGGGGTCTTGCACCCAGCGCACCGAAGAAGTGGCGCCTGGCGCGATGTCGCCGCTCTGAATCAGACCGCCCGACATGTCGAAGAAGGCCCCTTGTTCCGCATCATCCTGATGGCCCAGCACCAGCAGCTTGTAGTTGCCGCGGATGACCTCGACTTTGTCGCCGCGGGTGGTGGTGATGCGGTTGCCGTCGGAGTGATCGCGCCAGCCACAATCGGAGATGATCTTCGCGCTCGTGGCTTGTCGCGTTTCTTGCGGGATCTCGTTCGGCTCGCCGGTGCGGTGGCGCGTGTCGTTGATGAAGAGTGGCGCTGAGTTATCGGCGGCGCGCGCCTTCGCGAATAGGTCGGCGCCTTCCTCGACGGTGGGGTCGCTCGCTTGGGGGGTGGCGCCAAGTCGCAGGTAGGAGACGAGGCTCGCTCCTTCGTCGCGGGTCCCTTTGTAATCAGGGACCTTCAGCATCATGTACTTGTAGTCTTCGCCGACGTTCTCTTGCAGATACTCGATGTCTTCAGCCATGGGATCCTTGGTGGGGGGTGGTCAGATAGGAAGGGTTTTGTCGCGGAACTGCATGACGATGCCGCTGGCGGTGACGACCTCACTGACGCGAGCGCGTGAGGCGTTCACCGGAGACGGATTCACCGCGTTCGGTACGGCGCCGAGGATCACCGGGCGATCCGGATCACCGTCGAGGAAGGCGACGATCACCTCGACACCCGGTCGCAATGGAAAATGTGTGCCATAGCCAGCGCCGGCGTGCGCTTGCGCCATGCGGATGGGGCGCGAGGGCTTCACGGCGGTATTGCTGGCGCCGTCGAAGTGAAAGCGCACCCAATAGCGGCCCTCCTCATCGATCTGGGCGGGCAGCTGCGGAGCGCCGGGAGCCGTGGGAACCGGTTCGACCTGGCCGGTAAGAAAGCCAAAAACCCGCGGTTTCGGCGTGACGCGCGCCGGTCGGAACACGACTGAGGCCAACATCGCGCGGAAGTCGTTGCGGTAGGCGCCCGGCTCGCTGCTGGAGAGCGCCGACGGCCGACGATAGTCGTGGTCCACCGAGATCAGACACAGATCGGTGGGGGCGCCGCGCGAGAGCAAGGGATGATCGCTGAGCGCGAAACGAGCGCCCGAACCAAGGGTGTGCACGGCGCTTTTGCCGTCGAAAAGGTTTCGTTTGGCGAGCTTCTCTTCGGCGCGCAGTTTGGCGATCTGCGCTGCGTGCTCCGGGGATTTGGCGTGACTGCCGTAGTCGAGGGAGCCGCCGAAAAGGCCCTCTTCGATCTCGTGCACCGCGGCGATATCGGCGAGCGGGGTGCGGTAGTTGTAGTCGCGGACCGCGACCAGGGTGGGCACCAGTTGTTGCCGGCGCACGAAGGAAAAGACGGCGTCGCCTCCTTGCGGATCGAAGCGCAGCGGCGCGATTTCTTGGAAGGCGCTGTTGGAGTCACAGAAGACGATGGTGTCGGTTTGGCCGTGCTCGAAGTAGTAGGCGATGCCGGCGTCCTCCAGCAAGCGCTCGACGAAGGCGAGGTCGGTCTCGCGGTATTGCACGACGAACTCGCGCTTTTCGTAGTCGCGGCTGAGGCGAAACTCGAAGTCGGTGGGCTCTTGCAGGCCGAATAGACCGAGCTTCTCCCGCACGATCTCGGGCACGCTTTTGCCGAGGTGAATGGTCTGCGTTTCGACCATCCGCAGCTTGGCCAACGTCGGCACGATGCGCAGCGAGAGCACGCGAGGTTGGTCACCGCCGAAGAGCTTGTTCTCGGTGGCCGCGGTGCCAACCCCGGGCTCGCCGTCGTCGATCAGCAGTCGCTCGCTGACGGCCTCCACGAAGCCGTGTACCACGCGGGTCTCCAGGCCGTTTTCGATGAAACGCAAGGCAACCCGCGCGCCCTCCAGATCCTCAACCGTCGTTTCCATTGAAGGGGCGACCAGGTCTGCGACGAACAAGAAGGTGCGAGAGACCTCCTCGTGTCCGTGAACCCGGGTCACGACCGCTCCGTCGAGCTTTGCGTCGTCACAGGAGAGCTGAAGTTCGAGATTGGTTGCCGATGACATGCTTTGCGAATGACCTCCGTCTTCGCTCAATGCAGCCGGCGTGCCTCGTTCCGGGGCCGCGCTATCGCGGCGTCGGCCCGATGATGCAGGGTGCATCGGGGTGTATCAGCTGTATCCGCTGATACACCTGATACAGGCCAGCCTTCCGTTCTAGTCCTTGTCCCCTGTGCCCGTGCCCGTGCCCGTGCCCGTGCCCGTGCCCGTGCCCGTGCCCGTGCCCGTGCCCGTGCCCGTGCCCGAGCCTGATTCTCTGATTCCGAAGTCCGCGGGAAACGAGAGAGAGAGGGCGGAAGGCAGAGAGTGAGAGGAGAAGAAGAGCGGGCACGGGCACGGACACGGGCACGTTCACGGGGCAGAGAGAGACAGGGAGAAGGCAGAGAGTGAGAGGAGAAGAAGAGCGGGCACGGACTCCCTACCGTTCGTCAAGCCGCGATCGCGAGGCTTTGCACAGGCCGCTTGGCGCGGTCGTAGGGCTGAGCCGAGGCGAGTACTGGACC
>CAITIQ010000066.1 GCA_903892415.1 uncultured delta proteobacterium
AGCTCTCGCTTCCGTCCACTGCTTCGTGCCCGCCTGCCGAATCGCCATTGATGCCTCCGTCACGACGCACATCACGCCGCGTCGCTGACGGTCTCACCCGGCTGGATCACGGACTCAGGGAACGGTTGGGCGGACGGATACTTACGCATTAACGATTGAGCCGCGGACTGCCTTTATGCGACTGCGACGAGACCACCGCGTACTCAAAGACTGCAACGCTTTTGGCCTAGCGGCTGCGTTGATCGAACCGCTTGCAGCGCGGGTGGGCCAGGTCTTCGTTGGAGACGCAACAGCGCTACCAGTTCACGAATATCGAGTCCAATACGGCGAGAACAGCCTGCAAGCGTTGATGCGAATGCTCGCCGAGGACGGTGTGACCTTCGTCTACGACCACGCTCGGGAATCCAGTCTCCTTCTGACTGCGGATACCAGCGAACTTGAGCTTGGAGAACGAAGCATTCCGTTTGTGGCGGGGGCGAGCTTAGCAACCAGCGGACAGCCGGTGGTAATTGCTGTGGCCACCGTTGCGCGCGAACGAATCCGAAGGGTACGTGTTGGGGATGACTGGGTCGAGCGGCCGGACTTCGACGCGTTCAGCGAGGTGGGCATTGTATCTACCGGGGACAGCCTCGAGCACTATGCCTTCGACTACAGCACGGAGAACAACGCCTTGGAGCTTGATCGGCAGGCCCAGCTTCGTTTGCTCGAGCAGGTCGTCCCAGCTCATGTTCTGGAGGTCGAGACCAACACGCTGCTTGTGCCGGGGATGGCGCTAACGATTTCAAGCGCCCCGACGCGCGAATCGAGCGCGCCGCTCATGGTGGTCAGCGTCGAGTCGGAGTGGACCGCTGAACGTGGTGCTGCCCGCACCCTCCATCGGCTGCAATGCATTCGACGGGACCAACGCTGGGTGCCACCTCGTATTGACAAGCCAAGAATCGCTGGGGTTCAACGCGCGATTGTGGTTGGCGAAGGAGAGATCGATACGGACCAACTTGGTCGCGTACTTTGCGCCTTCGATTGGGACCGGGCGCGCAGCGCTTCCCGGCGGGTTGAGGTCTCCCAGGCCTGGGCCGGGGCCGGATACGGATTCTTCACCCAACCCAGAGTCGGCGACGAGGTGCTAATAGCCTATCTCGATGGCGATCCGGATGAGCCCATTATTGTGGGTCGGGTTCACAACGGTAAGAACGCGCATCCCAATCTACTGCCAGAGTCCAAGAATAACTCCGTTTGGACCAGCAAGAGCACCCCAGGAGGGCAGGGCTTCAACGAAATCGGCATGAACGATACGGCGGGGGCAGAGCTGCTTTGGATGCGTGCAGAGCGCGACTTCGACTCGCTCATTCAGCGGGACGGGACGGCGATGTGCGGGCGCGACTTTTCGTTCGAGGTCGGGCGGCATACGAATATGAAGGTCGTGGGACACACGACTATGGTCTGCCAAAGCCCTGCCAGCTGGAAAGGCGTGGACCTCGATGTGGATGCGTCTGGAAAGTTCAAGCTAACCTGCAAGACGCTCGAGGAGCACGTGGCCGACGAATACTCGCGGACCATCGGCGCCTCGCTTACTTCGAGAATTACTGCCAACTACAATAGCTTTGTTGGGGGGACCCACATGGTCATGGCAACAACCATTGTGCTCAACGTTCCCGGGGCTGCGATCACGATGACGCCCGGCAAGATTGTTCTTATGGCGGGATCTTCGGTTATCGAGATCGGCGAAACGATCAAGATGGTTAGCCCGCTCATTGACCTCAATCCATAAGCCTTTAGGTCCCAATGAAGCTGATTGAGTTTACCGTTGAGAACGCTCGCGGCGTGACGGCCAGGGCGAAGATGCCAGCGGTGGGCCCGCTCGTGGTGACCGGTGCCGCAGGTGTTGGAAAGACGGCGCTACTGGAGGCGATCATCGCGGCGAAGGAGAATGCAGGCGCCTATGGCATGCCACCACGTACAGAGGATTTTCTCAGTTCGGACGTAGGGCGAGTCGAGTTGGTATTCGAGCAAGATAAGAAGTTAAGCCTCGATGAGTCCGAGATCCGAGTCGACTGGAAGCTTGCTGTGAAAGGCCCACAGACCCTAATCAGACCGGCGGTCGCGCATCATTTGCGGACGTTCAAGGTTGCTCGGGGAGATTGGAAGATGGAGTACTTTCCGTGGGGAAGGTGCATCTCAGACATGGGGCCAGCTCCCCAGGACGGTGCTTTTCGACTCACCAAATTGCATAGCAAGTATGGCTTTGTTCGCCGTTACCTGGAGAGTCTTGTGCATGAGGAGGCGGCGCGCGCGCTTTCGTCCATTCGGTTG
Organism: uncultured delta proteobacterium; assembly: GCA_903892415.1. Classification (GTDB taxonomy): domain Bacteria; phylum Myxococcota_A; class Polyangia; order Polyangiales; family Polyangiaceae; genus Xiheicaenibacterium. Next base: position 2,311 of record CAITIQ010000066.1, read on the forward strand.
GAGGGGATCGCGCTAGCTGAGCCGGCTGACAGTGAGCGCTCAAGGTTTAGCGCGGCGCTGGCGTTGCTCTACCCGTCGTTGCGTTGGGACGGTTGCGAGCGGGTGGCAGAGCGTTCGTCAACCTGGTTCGTTCGCCCCACTGGGCCGCGCGTTGAGCTTAATTGCCTTACCGACGGCGAGAAGATGGCGGTGATTTTCGCGGCCTCATGGGCTGCCCTTGGTTTGGACCGCGCCCTCGTCCTTATCGACCACCCTGAGTTGGGTATTCACCCGGCGCAACATGTAGCTTTCTTTGATGGCCTGGTCGCATTGGCTGGAGCCGGCCAGCTAATCTTGACCACCACCTCACCGGCGATCCTGCGGTCGACTCCGACGAGTTCGGTGTTGGTATTATCGTGAACACGGCAAGGCATTGGTGGGCGAGTGAGCGCCCGGCTGACGCAATCCGTTGTGTCGCGGGCCTCGTGCTATCGGTTGGCTGTCTAGCCTGCACTGACACCACTAGCGGGGCCGGGCGCTCCGCCGAGGTGAAGCCGCGCCCTGTGCTTCCCGACAGTTGCCGTTCGGCCGCGCGGCCCAAGGACGCCCTCAGGGAGATCACGGCCCAGCTCGAGCTGGCCGTCTGGGAAGACCCGGTCTGCAATGCGCTGAACGTCGAAATCGTCAACCTCTTGCCGAGCCCGCTTCAAATCTGGGACGAAAAGCTTCGGTGGGCCGTGGAGGACGAGCAACTACGCGTCGAGCCGGTCCCCGAGCAGGATCCGGGGCCGCGCCCCTATCGCGCTGGCCAACTGGGTTCCTGCCATAGGCTCACCGTCAATAATGGTAAGTGGGCTGAGCTTCCACCGCTGGGAAGCTTTCGGTGGATCGAGCCGCTGACCGGTGTCGAAACCGACGATACGCGCGCTCTTTGTGACGGGCTCGCGCCCAGCTTCTACGACACGCCGCTGACGTTCAGCTCGGTCGATGTCGTCGTGTCGGCATTTCCGGCCGGTGACAAGTACCCGTTTGTTCGAACGGCGTACAGGATTGACGCGCTTCATGCCTTGCGAGCCCCAATCGAGGTGCGCGCCTTTGAGGGGAAGTTGCGTGTAGAGGATCGGCGCGAATAGCCACGCGTCCAGGATGGAAAACGCATGAAACCAGCAGCGCGCGAGTTAGACCCTTTGTTGTGTGAAAAACACGGTGGGCTAGGGGACGTTGCGGCGCTCGGGCAACCGAACGTTCGCATCAATAGCAGGCCCGCCATCCGCCTCGGGGATCAAGCCAACTGCCCCTTTGGTGGCGCCGATGTCGTGGGAGAGGGAGCCGCGGTCGTTCGCATCGGCGGCTTGCCCGCGGCTGCAGTGGGCCACAAGAGCATGCATGCCGCTCCTATTGGCTCTGGATCGCACAACGTGACCATCGGGGGCCCGACGTTTGCGCTGCCCCCCAACCTTCGGGTCGGCGGTTCAGCGCAGTTTCGGAATTTGGTCATCCGCGATCTCTACCTGCTCTCCACCACGCCGACCGGCCGCGAAATTCTCGAACGATTGGAGCGGACCGGTAGCGTCGTAACGATTGTGCCGGAGAGCGTGAAATCGAGCGAGACAGCATTTGAGGGTCGAGATTCGACAATCCGCTACAACCCCTCCGACGGGTTCGTCGCGGAGGACCGGGATGGGGGCTATATCACGGCGCCGCCTCAGACCGGGCTTGGCCATGAGTTAGTGCATGCAGTCCACGTAGGCGAAGGCACCGACGGCAAGAGGGAGTTCTTTGCCGAAGAGACGCGGGTACGTGGGGACGGCATGCACTACGAGGACGAGACGATCAATGAGAACCGGCTGAGAGAGGACTTGGGGCAGCCGGAGCGCTGGGGCTACCCGATTCACGAGCGCGAGGATCCCGGGCTGAAGGGGGTTCCTGTCGACGGCGACCGTAACCTCAGACCCGGAGGCTACTGATCATGCGAGGCCAACCCATTTGTGGCCGAGTGAGCATCGACAGGAAGCAAAAAGGCTTTGGCAAGGGCGTTGACCACCACCTCACCGGCGATCCTGCGGTCGACTCCGACGAATTCGGTGTTGGTATTGTCGTGAACACGGCAAGGCATTTGTGGGCGAGTGAGCACCTGGCTGCAATCCGTTGCGTCGCGGGCCTCGTGCTATCGGTTGGCTGTCTAGCCTGCACTGACACCACTAGCGATGCCGGACGATCCGCCGAGGTGAAGCGGCGCCCTGTGCTTCCCGACAGTTGCCGTTCGGCAGTTCGGCCAAAGGACGCCCTCAGGGAGATCACGGCCCAGCTTGAGCTGGCCGTCTGGGAAGATCCGATCTGCAATGCGCTGAACGTCGAAATCGTCAACCTGTCGCCCACCCCACTACGAGTCTGGGACGAAAAGCTTCGGTGGGCCGTGGAAGACGACCAACTCCGCGTCGAGCCGGTCCCCGAGCAGAGTGCGGGGCAGCCGCGCAGCTACAACCAACGTTGC
>CAITIQ010000067.1 GCA_903892415.1 uncultured delta proteobacterium
AAGGGATGCTCCTCATAGCTGACCGGCACGCCGCCGAGCTTGCCGCGAATCAAGAAGCGCGCGCCGTCTGCTCCTTCGATCGCGGTGGCCTCGAGGTGCGGGTTGCCGATCGCTCGATTGAGCCGCGCGGTGTCGATCAGCTGGCCGTACATCGCCGCGCGAGCAGCCCGACAATCGATCACTCGCTCCGCAACGACCACACTCATACGAAGAGGAAGCTACCAGGTCTGGGCCTGCGCGGGCTGTGCAGCTCTTGCCATCCGCAGACTCGCCCGTCATGCCCGTCGAGCGCTTACTGGGCTGATGCGGAGGATGGGGTAGAAACCGCGTTGATCGCGGCTCGGCTTCTCTGACGAGCGCCAACCTCGGGTCGTGCTGCGAGACGCTCACGGGTCTCTTGAAGGGCGCCGTCGACCGCCCGAGACCACATTGATGTGCTTGGAATTCCCCAGCGCTCAAGGTCATCGTAGCCGGTGACGGGCTCAGCGGTCTGCGACACTCGCTCGAGCTCCCGCCCCATTTCCAGGAGCGCGCTGGCTCGATCCGACGTCCCGAGAACCCACTCGATCACAGCCCAACCATGGGCAGCGTGGCGAGCCTCGTCGAGCGCAATCCCCTGAAGGAGCTGACGCACTTCCGGCAATACATCGTCACGCGACGCGAGCTCAGCGGCGACGTTCGCCGAGGCGAGCTCGAGCACACAGCCTTGGATGACAGCGTCTGCGGCCAGGCGGACACGGCTGACCGAACGATCGCGGGGCCAGGCCGCCTCTGGGAACTCAAGCACGTCCCACTCGTCTCCAACGAGCGCGAGCGACGCACGTCCGTGCTCGATCTCGTCGAGCGCGGCGGCACACGCGCCCCGAACGAGCTCGACAGGCGCGCCGAGACTCAACAGGTCGTTCGCGAGATGATTGAACGCGGCCACGCTTGCGATCTCGGTCCGAGCGTTCTCTCGCCAAGCGGAGATGGCAGCCTCCGGGAACCTGCTTCCCTTCGTAGGTGCGAGCCGAGGGAGCCGACTCGCGTTTCCGCGGCGATGCTGTCGTCCCATCGTGTATTGAAAGTAGTCGCCGAAGTGGAGGAGCACGTGGGCTAACGACACGATAGGTGTCAGGAGCGACAAGAAGGCGGTTGCGGCTGGAAGCAAGGGCGTTCGGATACGCGCACTCCGAGCCCGACCCATGGCTGATGCCGACAGCACAAGCACAACAGCGCAACCCGCCACCGTAAGCAACCAGATAGCAAGCGGGGTAAGCCCCACGGAGCCGGGGGATTCTCGAGCCTCCGCGATGCAGTGGCCCAAGGCTGCCAGCGGAGAGAGCGATACGGCCAGCATCAGGTAGTGACGTATCGTCGTCCCGCGGCGTGTTGGCTCGGTTTCAGACGAACGGTAGGGATGAGGTCTGTTGTCGTTGGGCGTCACGCCGCGATTATCAAGTGGTCAGCCCGCGCAATACAATGGAGGCCGGGCTTTGACTCCACGCCAGCGCCAGGTAAGCGCAGAAGCGTCGAGGCCCGCGCCCCTACAGCGCCATAAACGCGAGCGCCATCTCGAGCTCCGGATCGGCGCCGTTCGCGAGCGCTACTGCGTCGACGGGCACCGCGAGATCGGGCACGACGCCGACTCCGTGGAAGGTGGAGCCGTCCGGTTGGAGCACCTCGAGGCCGGTGAAGGTCAAACCGAACGCGCCCGGTAGGA
>CAITIQ010000068.1 GCA_903892415.1 uncultured delta proteobacterium
AAGGGATGCTCCTCATAGCTGACCGGCACGCCGCCGAGCTTGCCGCGAATCAAGAAGCGCGCGCCGTCTGCTCCTTCGATCGCGGTGGCCTCGAGGTGCGGGTTGCCGATCGCTCGATTGAGCCGCGCGGTGTCGATCAGCCGGCCGTACATCGCCGCGCGAGCAGCCCGACAATCGATCACTCGCTCCGCAACGACCACACTCATACAAACGGGAAGCTACCAGGTCTGTGCCGACTGGAGCGCTTGTGTCGCTTCTGTTGTCTCGGGTTCATGGTCGGCGTCCCGCCGCACGCGCCCTCAACGCGCATCGAGCTTCTCCAAAAGGAAACGCAGCGTGGGCTCGAAGCGCTCGAGGTGGCCGCCATGGCCGTGGTCGGTGGGGATGAAGCGCGTCTCCACGCCGAGCGCTTGAAGCTCGTTCGCGAAGCTCTCTGCGGGGAGGAAAAGGTCGAATTCGTCGCGCCGACCCACTGTGATCAGAAGGCGACCGGAGAGCGACTGCTTCACGCGCGCGCGCATCTTCGCGTCGCGGAGTAGGCCATGCGGCGTCTTGGCGATCCATTGCGCGAGCACCGTCTCGTCGACCACGCCGGTCTTTACGTCGAAGGGAAGGCGAAAGCCGCGCGGGGCCGAGCCGTCGGTGGACCAGTTCGCCGCCCAACTCGTGAATTGGCCAGCACCACCGACGGCGTCCTCGAGCTTCGCCCACTGTTGGACCCAAGGCTTTAGGTTCCGGGTTCCCGGCGAAAACAGCCATTGTTCGACATCCGGGGCGTCGGGCGAGGAGGCTCCAATCGCGGAGAACAGCTCGCTGTGTCGCATGCCGAAGGAGAGGGCGTTGTAGCCGCCCGTCGACTGGCCCAGCAGGGCGCGCGCTGTTGGTTTCCGCAAGATGGGGAGCTCGCGCTCGAGCGCCGGAAGCACCTTGTTGGCCAGGAACGTGTCCCACGCGCCCATCACCGGCGAGTCCTCCAAGTAAGTGGAACCGAGCGGCACCGAGGTGTCGACGCCGACCAAGACTGCCTCGCGCTGCGTTTCTTTCGACAGCTCGTCGAGCCGCTCCCCCGCGTGCCGTTTGCCCGTGAGGTACGACATCTCATTCGACCCGAAGCCGGGGAGCATCAGCACCACCGGATAGCGACGCTTCGACGCGGGCTTCCACGACGCCGGCAAATACGCGCAGAAGCGCCGGTTCCCGAGCTTCGCGTCGTCCACGATCACGAGCTTGAAGCGCTCGCCTTGGCAGCGCTCCCGCGGCGGGCCGCTTTGGGCCGGAGCCTGCGTGAGCCGGAGCGTGCCACCACCCGAGCTACCCTGCGCCATGAAGCCTTTGCCTCCGCCTCGAAAGGTCTCCCAGAAGGTGTGTTCCACATCCACGATGGCGATGGGCACTGCGTCGTTTGGAGCAGCGGGTAGCGAATAGGGAAGCTCGCGCGTGCTGGCGAGATCGACGTCAGCGTCGCTCACGATCATGCGGTCGACCAGGTGCCGCAGGATGGTCAGCGAGAACTTCCCGCTGGCGATATCGCGCTCTTCCTCGACCGTGCGCCAGCTGAGCAAGAAACGCCCGCTCCCTCGCGCACCCTCCGGAACGAGCACGGTCCCTTCGAGCCCTTGCTTCGCCGGCGCGACAACCTTCGGCTCTGCAGCGGCGCTACTCGATGCAACCACCGGCGCCGTTGCAGCCGGTGCCACCGGCCGAGCAGGTTCCCGGCACCCCACGAGAAAAAGGCCCAAACAGAGCAGTCGACGCATACGCGCCAAACTACCAGGTCGCAAAGCGAGGAGCGGCGCTTAGGAAATTCGAACTGCGATCTGACCGGAGGGCGGGACTGAACGTGGGCCCCTTGGACACGGATCGGCGGTCCGGTTCAGGCTCGATGGGAGGAGATCGGGTCTGCGCACGGCCCCTGAGGAGGGACGGGAGCGGACGCTCGGACCTCCGGATGGACGGGTTCCCTGACGGTCACCCACGGCGCCGCTTGGTTGGTTGCTCGCTCACGCGGTCGAGAACGCGAGGCGGAGCTGACCCGTCGGAGCGGGTCGCGGAGGTGGGGGCCTCGGGCCGAGGCCGTACTTGGCGAGGAGCTGGGCGAGCTCCTCGGGGGTGGTGGCCACCTCGAGCAAGCGAGTCGCGCCGCGGCAACGGATGCAGGTGACGACATCGACTTGGAAGACGTGGCGGAGCAGCCACGCCCA
>CAITIQ010000069.1 GCA_903892415.1 uncultured delta proteobacterium
ACGAGGGTTTGCGTTGCGCGGCTGGAACAGCTCGCCGTTCTTGTCGACCAAGCTGAAGTCGGGGAACACGCGAACGTTGGTGGCGACGCGCAAAACGGGGGCGTCATAACAATCGGAGAACTGGACCGCGAGCTGGGTCGGCCGGCGCGCATGGACGACCATGAGGTCGGTCATCGGCACGCGACTACCCGGCGCAAAACCACACTCCGGGCCGTCTTTCGCGACCTCGTATTCGCCCTTCACAGTGAGGCTGGCTGAGCCCTCTGCTCGTAGCGTGACTACGAGATCGCCCGCGGCATCGAGCTTGGCGCCGACTGCTTCGGAGCTGCCCTCGACCGACAGTGGTGTGTAGCGACCACGGAGCTGGCTCGCGCAGCCCGTCCAGCGCTCCCCGCCCGTCATCTGCTTGATCGTCGTCGGGTAGCCATCGCCGAACGCGTAGTTCACCGTGCCCTCGAAGCGCAGCTCAGCTTTGTCTTCACTGAGCAGGCCGACCGCCCCCAGGTTGAACGGATGCTCGCTGACCGGATCGAGCGGGATGGTCTGCTCGCTCCACTCGACCGAGGCGCTGTCTTCCTCGCTGAGCGGCGGTTGAGCGCCGCAGCCAAGAAAGCAGGCGGGGATGAGGCTGAGAACCAGGAACGTCGACGGAGTGAGCGAGCGCATAGCGTTACCTTTCGCTTGGGGGGCTCTTTGGTTAACCCGCGCCAGCCTGTGTGACCACGCCCAACACTGCCCGGTGGTCGTGCATATTTCCACAGGGTCGCACGGCTTCACCCCAACGACGAAGGGCCGTACAGTCCCCGCGATGACGTCAAGCCTACGCCGACTCGCGCTGCTGCTCGCCACGACCGTCGCGCTGGTCGGTTGCAAGAAGCCCGCGCCCGAGCGCCGATCCTCGGGCAACTCGTTGCACCCTGCGCCCGAGGTGTCTTGGAAAGAGGGTCACCTCTCGCAGGTGCTGCACATCGAGACCGACACGACCGTCGAGTTCTATTGTTGCAACGACGAAGGAGAAATGACGGTCAACTTCTCCGGGCTCTATCCCCATCTCTACCGCGTTCGTGTTGCTAAGAAAGACTTCCAACCGGAAAAGCAGCGCGCGCCTGGAAACTTCAAGATGCCCGTCGACGACTACATCGGCACGATTCCCTTGGCTTCGCTCAAGGAGGCCGAACAGAAGTTGCTCAGCCCCATCGATGTGTTGGTCCCAATTACCGTGCAGACCTTTATCGACGAGCCACGCAGCGAGGTCGCTAGCACGATGCTGAGCTATTCCTTCAACCCAGCGAACGCCATCGTCGGCACACTCAAGCGCGCAGCACCGTCGCCGGTGATTTTGGCAGGTGAACAAGCGGGCCCAGCAGACGCCGCGATCGCGATCTGGGATGACCCGTACTTCTCGGTCCATCAACTCGAGACAGCCAAGACGCTCGGCGACGTCGACTGGGTCGCGTTACCTCGCTGGAAGGACACCGGGAAGACGCGCTCGTGCGGCTTCGATCGCGGCAGCGTCGAGTTCACCTTGGAGACGGTCAACCTCGAGGTCTACGATCGTAGGACGGCAAAGAAGGTCGCCGAGAAGAGCTTTGCAACGGCGCCCGGGTGCCCGGACATGGTGTTTAAGGCGCCCGGGGAGAAGATGTCGTTGGGGCCGGATCGGGCAGCCATGAAGGCCTGGCTCGACGTTGCCGTGAAGCGAGGTAGCTTTGTTGTGGAGGGGACCCCCCGATAGGGCCGTTCCCTCAGTGCGCCCTCGAGGCCGCAGGGGTGCTCATCGGCTCGCGCCGATCGCCTCGCGCACCGCGTCCACGAACACGCGGACCTTCTTCGGGATGAGGGTGCGGCTCGGGTACACCGCCCAGAGGCTCACGTTGCTGATGGGCTCGGCGTCGAGCGCGAGCTGTACCAGCCGGCCGGCCTCGAGATCCTCGCTGGCATCCCAGCTCGCGAAGATCGCGATCCCGAGCCCCTCGATACAGGCGCGCCGCAGCGGGAGGTGGCTGTTGCTCGTTAGACGGCCGGTGACGGGGATGGTCTGCTGGCGACCGTCCGCCTCGAAAGTCCACCCCGTAGCGCCGCTTCGAACCAGGCAATCATGGTGCAAGAGCTCGGCGATGCGAGTCGGGCGGCCGCGCCGAGCGAGATAGCTGGGCGCCGCGCAAAGCACCCGCGGGTTGGGCGCGAGGCGTACCGCGACGAGATCGGAGTCGGCGAGCGCACCGATGCGCAGCCCCACGTCGAGCCCGCTGCGAACAACGTCCACGTAGGCGTCGGTGACCTGAAGATCGACCTGCAGCTTCGGATGCTTCGCGAGCAGCGCAGGGAGCAGCGGGACGATCACCCGCTGGGCCAACGGGATCGGCGCGCCGACGCGGATAACGCCCGCGACCGGCGTCTTGCCACGCGTGAGGCCTTCGCGCGCCGCCTGAGCGGCCTGCAGGATCGACTCGGCGTGCACGAGGAACGCCTCACCGCTGGTCGTCAGCGCGAAGCTCCGCGTCGAGCGATGCGCGAGGCGAATGCCAAGC
>CAITIQ010000070.1 GCA_903892415.1 uncultured delta proteobacterium
CCCTTCGACCTGGCACGAGTCATTCCACCGAAGGTGGATAAGTGAACAAGAATGACTCGGGCCCTCTACGAGAAAACCGGCCGAAGGCCCGATTGACCCTTCGACCTGGCACGAGTCATTCCACCGAACGTGGCTGCGGGCCCGAGTCAATCCTCGGGGCTCAAGGCGTGCGCCTGGCTGCTGCGCTCTTCGGAAACTCCTTGCGCAGCTTGCCTATCGTCTCCGCGAACTCGCTGGTCTTGCCGGCGCCTCGCTGGGCGCGCGCGATGAGAAACAGCGCCTCTGGCGTCGCGGGATTGCCTTGCGGCTCCAAAGCCTTCTGCGCGCTCACTTCCACGAACTGCCACTTCGACTTCTCCCGCTTCGCTTCGTCGGCAAAGAGGAGCGCAAACGCGAGATACGCGAGCGGTACGAACGCGGAGTTCGGGTGGTTCTCGACAAGGATGAAGTATTGCTTGCGAGCGCTGACGACATTGCCGCGAGCGTGGGCCAGGTGCGCCGCGCGGTACTTCGCTTCGTCGAGGGTATTGTCCTGTGCGATCGCTTCGAAGTAGTTCTCCAAAGCCGCATCCTCGGCGGCCTTGCGGCGCGTTTGCAGTGCTGCCGCAAGCTCCGTACTTGCAGTTGTCTTGGCGAGCTCTCGTCGCAACGCGTACGCCAGCTCCTCGTAGGCAGCGCCCGCGCTCGCGTAAGCCTTGCCTTTGCCCTTTGCCTTCGGCGCGAGCGTCTTCGCGCTCTCCGCCCGCTGCTTCGCCTCAGGCTCAATAACGTCGGGCGAACGTTTGGTGAGACGAATCGGCCTTGCATCGAGGAGCTCGTCGAGCCCGCTCTCGAAGGGAGGTCGCTCCCCCGTTGGGGGTTCGGGGGCGGGGGCGGGCGCGGGCACGGTCTCCGCCGGAGAGGCCTGCACTGTTTCGGGCGGGGCGATGGGCACCACCGACTCAGGGACCGCGCTCGCAGAGCCGGTGCTCGCGACCTCTACTATCGACGCGCTGACGACGAGCGGAGATGTGGAAGAGGAGCCTTGCTGGCTTGGTAGTGAGCTCACGTGCTCCGTGGGTGACGCAGGCGCACATGCGACGACGGCGGAGAGCCCGAGAATGGAGAGGCGTTGGAGCATGAGCATCCCCATATCCAATCCTGAATCCCAGCCAAAGTGCTACGTGTCGGCGGACGTGTCGGCGGACATGTCGCTGGACACGACCACGGCGGCGGAGCGTCGAAGCTGGTTGCTTGCCGTAGCGAGCCAATAGCCGTGATTCGATTCACAGGACGCGATCGCATTCCCAGCTGGAGTCGAACAACTCCCGGAGAAACCAAGTGATTTCGGGCGGCACGACGATTGCCCTGCGGGCCGCGTGGATCAAGGAGCCGCGTTTCCCTCTCAAAGCGAGCCCCTCTCTCAACCTCCGACGCGCTCGCGATGGTGTGCCGCTCCTAAAGACCGGGTGCAGCAAGCTACGCTCTGGCAGCAACTGTGGGACGGCCAGTGGGTCCCTTTGTCGGTCGCGGGAGAGCGCTCCTCCAATGAATTGCTGCTGCGTCGCGCCAAGCCGGTCGATCGGACACTGACTGCGCGAGAACGCGAGGTGCTGCGCTTCGCGCAAGGCGGAGCACCTTTGAAGCAGCTGGCGCTCGCGCTGCACGTAAGCCAAACCATGATCTCCACCCACTTCCGAGAGGGGCTCAAGAAGTTGGGGCTTCGAAGTCGCTTTGAGCTTCAACTTGCGGCTAGCGCCTTCAACTCGAACTTGACGCCACCCGCAGAGGCCTTCGAGCCTCACGATGCGCCTTTGGTCGTGCTGGTCCTTCCGGAACCTTCACCGGTCCTTCCCAGCGCGAGACTCACGCGGGCCGAACGCGAGGTTGTGCAGCTTTCTGCAAAGGGGCTCACCAATGCCGAAATCGCCACTGCGCGCGGCACGTGCGTTCGAACCATCGCCAATCAGTTCCAAGCCATCTTTCGCAAGCTGAGGGTCGGCTCTCGCAGCGAACTCGTTCGCCTCCTGCTTAGCCAGCCGATCGAAAGCATCAGCAGCTGATGGCGGCCTGCCAAGCCGAGGTTGCGTCGAAGCCGCGCGCCTTGAAGCGCGGAACATAGTCGCGCGTGACCGTTCGTTCGAGCACGTTCTTGTAGCGCACACCGGGCATTAGACCCCAGCTTCTGTCTTCCGGCGGGACGGTTTCGCTGACGCGAGCATCGGGGCTGTAGCTCCTGCGCAGGCGCGCAAACATGCGGGGTAACTCACGCTCGACCAGCTTTCGAATGCTTGCGTTTTCTCCTAGCTCGAGCAGGTGTGACAGCAGCGCCCAACCAAAATCCCGATGGCGGACCTCATCTCGCAGGATGCGATCGAGCGCGCGCCTCGCCACCGGTACATCGCAATCTTCGCGCAGTACTTTGAACAGCGGCACTGCGACCGTCTCGCCCAAACAGAAGGTCTCCACGCACACGCGCGCCACCGAGTGCTCGAGCGGTTCCCGCTCATCTCGCGTAAGTCCCAGCGTCTCGCGCGGGATGGCGGCGCTCATTTGACCACCCGCGGCGAGCAAGGTCTTGTGACTGAACTCGGCGTGCGCGAGCTCGTCTTTGACGATGCGAAGGCCATCCAAAATCAAATCGGGCGAGGCTGCGATTTGAATCAGCCACAAGACCAGGTGGTGGGTGATCGAAGCCGAGCGATACTCGGCCACGACGCGACGTTCCCACTCTTTGCGAACGGCCTCACTGGCCGGGCTACGTTTCGCCATGGCGCTGAATGTACCTGCCGTAGCCGCGACCGGGAACGCTGCCGGCAGCACCAGTGTGTCCCGTTGGCGAAGCTTGCTGGCCGCCCGTAGCGTGGTCATCCTGACGACTTCCGAAGCGGGAGGTTTTCATGGAGCGTAGAGAGTTCTTGACGATCGCAGGTGCCGCCAGTGTTGGAGCCACCGAGGCTTGCGAGCCGCAGCCGCAGCAAAAGACCGCTCTGCTCGAGTTGACGGATCGCCCTGTCGCCCAACGAACGCTGGGGAGTTCGCACGGTCCCATCACGCGGCTGGTGAGCCCAGGGGACATCGGCGAGGACCTCAAGCCCTTCGTCTTCCTCGATCGTTTTGAGCTGCGCGCCGGCGGGGCGGTGCCCAACTTTGGTTGGCATCCTCATTCGGGCATCGCGACCGTCACCTACATCTTCCAGGGCGCGGCTACCTACGAGGAGACCAACGGTTCGAGCGGGGTGATTCGCGCGGGCGGCATTGAGTGGATGCGGGCGAGCGGCGGCGTTTGGCATACCGGCGGCGGCCTGCCCGGCGAGACGATCCGCGGCTTCCAGCTTTGGGTTGCGATGCCGCCGGAGCTGGAGAACGCCCATTCGGAGAGCGCCTACATCGATCCGGCGGACGTGCCTGCCGTGGGGCCGGCTCGGGTGATCCTCGGGCAGCTCGGTGAGGCCAAGAGTCGCGTCCCTGCGCCCGAGGGCCTCACCTACCTGGCCGTCAGTTTGAAGGCCGGGGAGCGTTGGACGTATGAACCTACGAGCGGGCACAACCTGGCTTGGCTGGCCGTGCATGTTGGAGCGCTCTCGCTCCCGGCCGCACGCCAAGGCGAGCTGGTGGTGTTCGAGGAGGGCTCAGGCGCGATCGTGATCGAGGCAAAGGTCGATACCGACCTCGTGGTTGGCTCGGCGGTCAAACACCAGCATCCCTTGGTGCTCGGGCGCTACTCGGTGCACACGAGTCGAGAGGCGCTAAAGCGCGGCGAGGCGAACATCGCGAGGATGGGCAGCGAGCTGCGCAGCCAGGGTCGCTTCGGCTGAAGTCGCTGCCTTTCTGATTACTGATCAGCCGTACACCGCGCCGTTTCCTTTAAATTTCGGTATCGCCGGCGAAGACTACGCAATCAACGTCGGTCACGTGACCGAGATTGTGCGTTTGCAGAAGGTCTTTGCCGTGCCGGACGTGCAAGCCCATGTGCGCGGGGTCATCAACCTGCGCGGCAAGGTCATCCCGCTACTCGATGTGCGTACCCGCTTTGGCTTGGCCTTCGCCGAGTATACCGATCGCACTGTCGTGGTCGTGATCGAGCTCGAGGGCACGCCGACAGGGCTCGTCGTGGATGGCGTTTCCGGCATCTGCGAGATCCCGCCCGACCAAGTCGAGCCCGCTCCGAGCACCATGCGCACGGCCGACCACTCGCTGATCTGCGGGCTCGGCAAACGAGGCGAGCGGGTGAGCTTCATCATCGACGTCCCAACGCTCGTGACCACACGCGGCGTGACCCATCACCGCAAGACCGAAGAACTCCGAACGACCAGCAGCGAGAACTAACCATGGCCCAAATCAACAAGCGCACCCGACCCGCCCCCAAGCAAAAGACGCCCGCCCCCAAGCAAAAGACGCCCGCCTTCAAAGCGCGTCGAGACAAGAACAGCGCGCTGGTTACTGAGCTGAGGAGCGCGCTCTTACGCGCAGACTTGATCAACCAGGCGGCTGGCGTGGGGCTCTGGGATATGTCGGTCATTGCCGGCGACCCAGTCAACCCCAAGAACGAGTTCTGGTGGTCGGATCAATTCCGCAGCATGCTTGGCTACGAGGGTGAGAAGGACTTCCCGAACGTGCTCGAGAGCTGGTCCTCCCGGCTGCATGAAGCGGACAAGGAGCGCGTCCTCACAGCGTTTGCGGCGCACCTCACCGATCGAACCGGGCGAACCCCCTACGACATCGAATACCAATTAGCGCTCAAAGATGGCCGCTACCGTTGGTTCCGCGCGACGGGCACCACCCAGCGCAACCCCGCCGGCATCCCCTTGCGAGTAGCCGGAGCCCTGAAGGACATTCACGACGAGAAGCAACTGTCCCTCTCGCTGCAGAGCGCGATTACGCGCTCCGATCTGATCAACAAGGCCTCCAGCGTCGGGCTCTGGGATATGTCGGTCATTGCCGGCGATCCAGTCAACCCCAAGAACGAGTTTTGGTGGTCCGACCAGTTCCGCAAGATGCTCGGCTATGAGGACGAGAAGGACTTCCCGAACGTGCTCGAGAGTTGGTCCTCGCGGCTCCACCCCCACGACAAGGATCGCGTCCTTAGCGCGTTTGCGGCGCACTTGACCGACCGTACCGGCAAGACGCCCTACGACATCGAATACCAACTAGCGCTCAAAGACGGTCAGCACCGCTGGTTCCGCGCCACCGGCTCGACCATGCGTGACGCCAGCGGCGTTCCACTTCGTGTCGCTGGTGCGCTGAAGGACGTCCACGACGAGAAGCAGCTTTCGCTCGCCCTCGAGAACACGATCATCCGTTCTGACCTGATCAACCAAGCTGCTGGCGTCGGGCTCTGGGACATGTCGGTGATTGCTGGCGATCCGGTCAACCCAAAGAACGAGTTCTGGTGGTCCGAGCAGTTCCGCAAGATGCTCGGCTTCACCGACGAGAAGGACTTCCCGAACGTGCTCGAGAGCTGGTCTTCGCGGCTTCACGCTAACGACAAGGACCGCGTTCTTACAGCGTTTGCTGCGCACTTGACCGACCGTACCGGCAAGACGCCGTACGACATCGAATACCAATTAGCGCTCAAGAACGGCAGCTACCGTTGGTTCCGTGCGACCGGCGCGACGATGCGAGACCCGAGTGGCATCCCGCTGCGCGTCGCTGGAGCGCTCAAGAACATTCACGATGAGAAGGAGACCACGCTAGCGATGGAGAAGCTGGTGGCGGCCGCCGCAGCAGGCGATCTCACGCAGCGGCTCTCGACCGAGAACGTGGAAGGCGTGGCCAAGACCATCGGTGAGAAGCTCAATCAACTGATCGAGTCGATCGCTGACTCCTTCAGCACTGTCAAAGTCGCCATTGAACAGGTGGGACAAGCCTCGAGTCAGCTGCGGGCTACCAGCCAAATGATGTCGCAGAGTTCGCGCGAATTGAACGAGGGTGTAGAGCGCTCATCGTCTGATTTGTCGGGCGTCGCCGAAGGCGTACGAGCCAATGCCTCAAGTGCGTCGATGGCCAACCAGCTAGTGGTCCAAACCTCCATTGCCGGCCGCTCCGGCGAAGAAAAGATGGAGGAGATGAACTCGGCGATGAACGCCATCAGCTCCTCGGCTGCGCAAATCGCGCGCATCATCAAGGTGATCGACGAGATCGCCTTCCAGACCAACCTCCTGGCGCTCAACGCTGCGGTTGAAGCGGCTCGCGCAGGGCGTCACGGCAAGGGCTTTGCGGTGGTTGCGCAAGAGGTTCGAAACCTGGCCGAGCGCAGTGCATCCGCTGCCAAAGAGACGGCCGAGCTGATCGAAGACTCGACGGTGAAGGTCGCCGACGGCGTGAAGATCGCCGAAGCAACGCGCTGCGCGCTGCGCGAGATCGTCTCCAACGTCACCAAGGTCGTGGACATCGCTGGGGAGATCGCAGCGGCGAGCGGCGAGCAATCGGGAGCGCTAGCTTCGGTGACCGGCTCGATGAAGCAGGCCACGGTCGCGGCACAAGCCGGCAGCCAGCAGAGCACCGAGGTAGCCGCTGCGGCCGACGAATTGAGCCGACAAATGAAGGTGCTACGCGGCCAGATGGGCAAGTACAAGCTGGGCGCGCGGAAGTCGCGTCGCCTCGTCGGTTTACCGCACGGCGCAACGCCTGAACTCGTCGCCCAGATCGTCGCAGTGCTTCGAGATCGGGCGATGAACGAGAACAATGTCGAGAGCGTCCCCGCGAATGACGACGAGGACGAGCGTTCGTCGCTACGCCCCACCGGCACCGACGACCCCAGCGTGCTGGTACCGCTGGACTCGGATGAACGCGGCTTTGGCGACTTCTGACGCACACGCTTCGCGCTTCCCCTAGCGACTACGGAAATCAGCCATGAGCAAGAACGATAGCGGCGAAGTATGGCGTCACTTTGCCTCGGACGCAGCAGAGGCCATCAGCTTGATCGAGCACAGCTTGCTGGAGCTCGAGATCGACCCGACGAATCAGGCAGAGCTCAACTGCCTGTACCGGGGCCTGCATACCCTCAAGGGCAATGCCGGCTTCCTGGAGCTGAAGGGGGTCGAGCGGGTATCCCATGCCTGCGAGGATCTGGTGGGCCTGGTCCGCGATGGCGGCGTCCAGCTCGACGACGATATCGCGTCGCTCTCGTTTGCAGCCTTCGACGTGATTGAGCGCGTGATCGCCGAGGTGTTGTCCAAGAAAGAGGACGTGCCTGGCGAAATGGTCGACGAAATCGTCGAGCAGTTGAAGGCGCTGCTGCGGGCGCGTAACCCGCAGCAAGCGGGTACGGAGGAGGAAGCGTTTGACTTCGCTGGGCCGGAGTCGCTCGGGTATGGCTTCTTCGACGAGCTGCCTGAGCCAGAGGCGCCGATGCTGGTGGTCGAAGCTCCGGCTCCGCCAAGCGTCGAGGTCGTGGCTCTCGTTGCAGTGCCTGCGCCCCCGGTGCAGGTGGCGGCGCCCCCGGTGCACGACGTGGAGGAAGCGCCCGCTGCTCCGCCGGCGGGGGCCAAGGTCAAGGCGGTTGCTTCGCCGCCGCGCGCTATGACCGTGATGCCCAACCCAAACATCGCAATTCCCAAACACTACAACCCGGTCATTGCGCAGGCGAGCGAGCCTCGTCCGGCCCTCACCGTTGCCCCGCGTAACGGCACGATGGCGCCAGGGATCGGACAATCGAGTCGGCCCCGAGCCGGTGAAGCGGCGACCGAGTTTCTGCGCATCGACGCCGCCAAGGTCGCCGCCTTGATGGACCTGGCCAACGAACTCGGGCTCGCCTGTTCCGGAGTGACTCGACACGAAGACGTCGTGCGCAGCAAGTTCCAGGGCTTCTCCGCAGCGTCACACAAGCTGGAGCTGCTGGTGCGTAGCATTCAGACGGATCTGTCTGCGCTCCGCTTGGTCGCGGTCAGCCCTGCCTTTCAGCGCATGCGCAGGGTTCTGCGCGACGCTGCGCGCCGCACTGGCAAAGAAGTGGAGCTCGTGCTGCAAGGCGAAGACACCGAGATGGATAAGGTGATGCTCGACTCCCTTCACGATCCGCTCGTGCATATTCTGCGCAACGCAGTCGACCACGGCATCGAGTCGCCGCAAGAGCGCTTGGCCGCAGGCAAGCCAGCGCACGGCACCGTCACCATCTCGGCCTTGCAACAAGGCGGGGAGGTGACGATCGAGGTCAAAGACGATGGCCGCGGTCTGAACTACGAGCGCATCCTTGCTCGGGCTCGCGAACGCAAGCTCTGCCCAGCCGATGTCACGCCCTCGGAGGAGGAGATCGGCATGTTCATTATGGCTCCCGGGTTCTCGACCAAAGAGGCTGTCGACGAGCTCTCTGGCCGCGGCGTCGGGATGGACGTCGTCAAGACCACGGTTGAAGGGCTGCGAGGCCGACTTGGCGTACGCTCTACTGCGGGGCATGGATCGCTCATCCGCATGACGTTGCCGCTCACGCTGGCCTTCGTCGAAGCCATGGTCGTACGCAAAGACAACCGACTGCTGGCGCTGCCGATCGAGAAGGTGTTCGAGGTGTCGAAGATGGATATCTCGCGCGTGTTACCCAACGCCACGAACGGCCAAACGCTGATTCGGGTGCAGGATTCGTGCGTACCTGTGTTGTGGTTGCATGACTTCTGGGGTGAAGGCGAGAGCAACACCAAACTCGATGGGCGCGTCGTGGTCGTGGTGCAAACCTCTCGTGGCCCGCTGGCGCTGCCGGTCGACGAGATCATTGGCAACCAACAGGTGATGCTCAAACCCCTGCGTGGCCTGCTGGAGGGCATTCGTGCGGCGGCGGGTTGCGGCATGCTTCGAACCGGCGACATCGCGGTCGCGCTCGACTGTGAGCAGCTCGTTGCAGCCTGAGTCGGTGCTGCCAGCGTCTGGTCCACGCACCGAGGACCCGACGCTGCGTGCGCTTCGCCAATGGGTGGCCAACCGCCTCGGTCTCCGCTTCGACTATCAACGCAGCGACTTTCGCGCGCGGATCGAGGCCTTTTGCCGCACGGTGCACCATGCGCCCGAGGAGCTGCTGGATAAGCTCTTGGCCGAAGACCCCGAGATGGTTGCCCGCGTCGCCGAGATCATCTCCACGAACCATACGAGCTTCTATCGTGAGCCCGAGGCGTTCACCGTCTTTCAAGAGACGGTGCTGCCCTCGCTGCCGCTGGGGCCATTGCGTATTGGGTCGGCGGCCGCTTCGAGCGGCGAGGAGGCCTATACGATTGCGTTCTGCGTACGCGATGCGCTTGGCGCTGACGCTGCCGCGCGAGTTCGAATACTCGGTACGGATATCAGTGACCGCCAAATCAAGCTAGCCGAGCGAGGGCTCTATCCGCGGTTCCTATTACCGGCTGACCCTCAGTTGCTGGCGCGCTTTATCCAGCAGGGGGAGGACTATGAAGTACCCGAGGCCGTGCGCGCTATGTGCCTATTTCGGCGCATGAACCTCGTGCAAATGCCGTGGCCGCTCAGCAAACGCTTCAACGTCGTGTTTCTGCGCAATGTCCTTTACTACTTCAAGCCCACGCTACAGCAGCGGATCTTGGAGGCTTGTTATGACGTCGTGGAGCCGGGGGGCTGGCTTTTTACGAGCCTAACCGAGCCCTTGCTCGACGTTGAAACGCGCTTTTGCAGAGTGGCGCCCGGGCTGTTCCAAAGGCTACGCGAATGAGTGCCGGGCCCATGGAACGCCGGGTTCGCGTGCTGATCGTCGATGACTCCGCCTTGGTGCGTTCGGTGCTCACGCAAGGGCTCGCCAGTGACCCCCAGCTCGAGGTGGTAGGCGCAGCCTCTAATCCTTATACCGCGCGGGATCTCTTGGTCAGGTTGCGACCCGATGTGATGACGCTCGACCTCGAGATGCCGCAGATGGATGGCCTTTCCTTCCTGCGCAAGATCATGGCCAAACTGCCGACGCCGACGGTCATTTTGAGCTCTTTGGCGCAGCAAGGCTCGAGCGTCGTGGTGCAGGCCCTCGAGGCCGGCGCGCTCGACGTGGTAGCCAAGCCGACTGTTGGGATCGCCAAGGGCCTCGATGCCATGATGCAGACGCTGATCGAGCGGATCAAGGTCGCTGCCCACAGCAAGCTCGAGGTGCGGCCCGTGGTCCCCCAGGTCAGCAAGCTCCAAGTGCCTAACGCTAGGTCCTTTGAAACCACCGATACAGTGATAGGCCTGGGCGCCTCGATGGGCGGCGTCGCCGCGCTAAACCGCATTCTGCCGACGTTCCCCCCTTGGTCTCCCGGGGTCGTCATCGTGCAACATATGCCGGCTGATTTTACTGCACAGTTCGCCACTCGGCTGGATGAGGTCTGCGCCATGCGGGTAAGCGAGGCCCGACACGGTGAGCGCGTCTTGCCCGGGCATATCTTGGTCGCGCCTGGTGGAGATCGTCACTTGGAGATACGGCGTTTTGGTGGAGAGTATCGGGTGCACTTGCAGCCGGGGCCGCCGGTCTCAGGGCATACCCCTTCGGTGGACGTATTCTTCAATTCGCTTGCGCGGGCAGCGGGGCCTCGCGCCGCAGCCTGTCTGCTAACGGGGATGGGCCGGGATGGCGCCGAGGGGCTGTTGGCCTTGCGCTTGGCCGGCGGTCGTACCTTTGCGCAAGACCAAGCGACAGCCGCCGTTTGGGGTATGCCGCGCGCGGCGGTCGAGCTCGGCGCAGCCGAGCATTGCGTGGCTCTGGAGCAGGTCCCTCAGACGCTGGTGCGGGCCGCACGGCCCTCGGTCCCGCCGCGAGCCTCCTCGCTACCGCCACGGGCGAGCACGTCGACGCCGCCGCGAGCGAGCAGGTCGACGCCGCCGCGAGCCTGAACTAACCGCGCTGACGGCGATGGGTCAGAGACAGACCTGAGCATCGGCCGCGCAAGCATCGCAGTTCGAGTCGAAGCACGGATCGTAGATCACCGTCGAGCAGGCGGTGCCTGCGGTGCAAGAGGCCGCATCGCAGTCGGCGGCTGGGTAGCAGGCGGCGGGGAAGTCGCTCGGTGTGTCTCCGCAACCTGGCGTCAGCCAGCGACAACTTGCATCGGCTTGGCACAAGGTGCTGTTCGCATAGCTTCCGCAAGCCGGCTCTGTCGGTGTGCAGGTGGGCACGATCCACTCCCAAAGGTAGGGGTCCTCAGGTACCGCTTGCACGCACTCGGCTGCGACCATCGCTGGACCGCAGGCCGTTTCCATCTCGTAAACACAGCCCGTCGGCGGACCAAAATCGAACTCGCACGGCGTGCCTTCCGCGGGTGCTTCCACGGGGCAAGGAGGCGGCGGGTTGCAGGTGAGGCCTTGGTTGGTCCACGCACCGTCAACGCACTCATAGGGCTCCGGACCACAGCCGAAGTCTTCGCCTTCGCAGGTCTCTCCGCTGGCGCACGGTTGATTGAGTCGCTCCTCACAGGGCACTTCGGGCGGAGGCGGATTGCACGGCGGCGAGTTGTCCACCCACACGCCTTCCTCGCCGCAAACCATCTCGGCGCTGCAGGCGTCGCTGTAGTCGCACGTGAGGTCGCCCTCGCAGCTATCCCCGGCGGTGGGCCGGGTGTTGGGGCAGTCATCCGCATCGACCACCGTGACATTGCAGGCCGAGGCCGCTACGGCGAGACCCACGGTCACCACGAAGGAGGCTCGCGGGGCTTTCTTCTTTTTCGTCGTACGTCGGCTGCTGGTCGGCTCGTTCATGACTCTCCTCGGATCTGGCGCAGGCTGGCTCAATGATCGCCTGCGAGCGTCTAGCAGCAAGTCCTTTGCCAATGCCGAAAAGCCGCGGCAAAAAGCCAAGCGCCCCGCAGACCCAGCCGCTACCCTGACCGTGTGCGCGTGTTCTTCGCTTTGATGGGCCTGCTTTCCTTCACCGCTTGTTCGGACAGCGGCAACCCGGGTGGAGGCGGATCGAGCTCCTCGACCAGTGAGAGCTCCGGGCCCGGTGGCTCGAGCTCGAGCACCTCGAGCGGTCCGATCGGTTGTTCGCCTTGCACCTCGCCCAAGAAGTTGGAGCAGCCCAAGAACGAAGACATCGACGAGGCCTCCGGCTTGGTGGCCAGCCGCGAGCACGCCGGCGTGCTTTACGTGACCAATGATTCAGGCGACAGCGCGCGCTTCTTCGCCACCGACGACAGCGGCAAAGACCTCGGCGTGTACAACCTAACCGCGGTGAAGAACCGCGATTGGGAGGCCATCTCCTTGGGCCCGTGTGCCGACCCGCGAGCGAGCTGCTTGTACATCGGAGATATCGGGGACAACCGTCAGAACCGCAGTGACTATGCGGTGCATCGCGTGGCTGAGCCGAACAGCGTGCAGTCGGGTTTGCACTCGCTCACCGCCGAGACCTTTCGCTTCCGCTACCCCGACGGCAAACACGACGCCGAGGCGCTGTTCGTCGATCCGCGCGACGGCAAGCCGTACATCCTGACCAAGACCATCCGCCAGGCGAAGCTCTTCTCCTTCCCCTTACCGCTCGACGCCAAGAACGAGGTCGAGCTCGTGTTCGAGGGCCAAGCGGTGATCCCGGATCTCGTCGCCACCGTCACCGCCGCCGACATGGCGCCCGATGCTCACGGACTCTTGGTCCGCACCTACTCCAGCGTTTGGTTCTTCGAAGTAAAGGAAGGCGAGACCATCGCCGCCGCCTTGGCCCGCACCCCCTGCGGTTACCCAACCCCCAACGAGACCCAAGGCGAAACCATCGCTTGGCAAGCCGATAACGCCGGCTACCGAACCCTGGCCGAAGGGAAGAAAGAAGAGATCACGCGGATCAGCTGCAGCAACTGAGGCCGTCGGATCGTGGCACTTTCTCCCCGTGTCCGTGCCCTGTACCGTTTCATTCAGCTGGGGATGGGTTACTCCTGCTCCCAGTGTCGTGGCGAATTCCCGAGGAGTGCCTAGCGTGCCCCGTTGCGGTCGAGAGACCAGCACCTGGCACGGACCTGCGCCCTCGGGAGTTTGCCCCGTCGTGAAGTCCCGTAGGGAGTCGCGCCGCG
>CAITIQ010000071.1 GCA_903892415.1 uncultured delta proteobacterium
AGGTGCGGGCGCAGGTGCGGCGGCGGGCGCAGGTGCGGCTTGCGGCGCAGCAGCCAGAGCCTGTGGAGGTGATTGGATAGCATCAGGCGACGGAAGTGGGGCTAGCTCGATATCAGCAACAACCGGAGCAGCAGCTGGGGGTGCAGCCGCCGGAGCTTGCGCGACAGCTGCCACTTCCGGGAGTCGTCCCTCTGTCGCCTGTGCCAACGTGACTGCGAGATCGTTTAGGTTATGGGGAGCAGCCCAGGGCTCGCCCGAGAGGGTTGCATTGACCCCTTCAACCAACGCCTTGATCGCGTCGACCGAGGCCAGCGCGAGATTGGCCACGCCGCCGGAGAAGACCAGGTCCTTGCTGCGCACTTTACTCAAGAGCGATTCGGCCTTGTGCGCAAGAGTGGAGATTGCCTCCAGACCCAGCATTGCCGAGACGCCCTTCACTGTGTGAAAGGCTCGAAACACCGTGTCTACGGCTGGCATGTCGCTCGGATTGCTCTCGAGCAGCAGCATTGCACCTTCAGCCTGCGTCACGTAGTCGAGGGCCTCGGTTACGAACTCGGCTACGAGCTCGCGGTCGGCCTCGTCAAAGACGAAGACCGGACCTGGCGGCGCTGGAGGCGCAACCAACACTTCCACCGCTGGAGCTTCGGCTGGCTTCGCCGCAGCTGGCGCCGGACCAACGGCTGCCCCGGCTTGAAGAAAGCGCTGCACCGCGCCAAGCGTTGCGCTCGGATCAGCCACGCCGCCGGCTACCAGAGCTGAAAGCGAGTTAGCCGCTTCGCTGAACATTCGCTTTTGAACTGCCGTAGCTTGTTCTGCGAGCGTGCTGATGCGCTCGTGCATGACTCGCAGCGCCAGAACGTCACTGGCGTCGATTGAGCCCAGCTGAACAAGGATGTCATCAAGCACCGAGGCGGCCATCAGAGGTTGAGAACGGGACTGGCCTGCGTGCCCTTAAGTCACTAGCGAGCGGAGCGTTGACAATGAGACAAGCGCTCGCGCGCAGGTTCAAGACGTGATGGATCAAGAGGACTTACAATGGCTGCTCACATGTTCGGCGCCTGGTTGGTGGAACGGTCCATCGTGACTGCGGAGGCGGTAGTCAGGGCGCTGGATCGGCAAAACGCTGCACGTATTCCCTTGGGTCGCCTGGCAATGACGCAGGGAAAACTCAAGGTCGCGCAGGTTTTCGAGATTCTCAATCGACAAGCAGGCTCAAACCGACTGTTTGGTGAACTGGCGATTGAACTTGGCTACCTAACGCCAGGCGAACTCGCTGAACTGCTCCTCGAGCAACGGCGACGCCACCTGCCTGTTGGGCTGATTCTCGTGGATATGGGGGAACTCGACCCAGACACGCTGCGCGAAGAGCTCGCGCTGTTCAA
This sequence comes from uncultured delta proteobacterium, assembly GCA_903892415.1. GTDB lineage: Bacteria > Myxococcota_A > Polyangia > Polyangiales > Polyangiaceae > Xiheicaenibacterium. Next base: position 1,383 of record CAITIQ010000071.1, read on the forward strand.
GCGGCGTGACCAGGCCGCTTAGTGTTGTGTGCTTGACGTAGCGCCAAAGGACTGACGCGAACCACTGGCTTGGCGCCAGAGATGCTGCGAATTCCTGCGGTATGCAAGTTGCCTTAAAAGCCGTATGGCCTGGACCTTCAAGAACCAATCCTTGCTCCTAACAGTCATCGCCGGATTGGGCGTGCTGGTAGCAGCCTTGGGCGCGATGAGCAGCATTGGGCACAACGTTGTGCTGACGCTCCTGATCGCGTTGATGGCCGGGATAATGTGGATTGCGTATTGTGCGCACGTTAGGCAACACGCGCTGGGTCAATTGCTTGGATACCTACAGCAGGTACTGCGCGGAAAGCTCGAGGAATCGAAGCAGGTCAAGCTGGTGAGCATCGGTGATGAGGTTGGAGACTTGGCCGTCTCATTGCGAGACTTGCGAGATTGGCTGTCACAAATCCACGCCGGCACCGAGGCGCTGAGTAACGGGAACCTCACAATTTGGTTGGATGCGCGCTCAAACGAAGATCAGATTGCCCGTAGCTTCACCAGCGCGCAGGACGCAGTCCGCGGCGTGGTCGGAGAGGCCAGAACGATGGTCGAGCAAGCCTCGCTTGGTCGTCACCAATCGGATAATACGGCGAGTCGCTATCAGGGCGTCTTTGGTGAGCTGATTGAGCAGCTCAATGAGCTCATGATTGCAAGCTCCGCTCCGATCAAGGAAACCCGGACGGTGCTTGGGCGCGTCGCCGCTCGCGACCTCTCAGTGCGAATGAACGGGGAGTACAAAGGCGACTGGAACGAGGTCAAGGAGAGCCTGAACACAGCCATCAGTAACCTTGAAGAGGCGCTCGCCCAGGTCACGGTGGCGGCGGACCAAGTTGGCACGGCTGCACAGGAGATCACCTCCGGCAATCAACACCAAGCAGAGGCCGCTACGCAGCAGGCCTCCGCGCTCGATGAGGTCAACAGTCGAGTGCAGAAGTTCGCGGGGGACGGCAAACGAACGGCCCACAACGCTGAGCAGGCCCGCAGCATGGCGCAAGCCGCCAGTGAAGCCGCTCGCACAGGCGACCGCAGCATGAGTGAGCTTTCTCAGGCCATGGACCAGATCAAGAGCACGAGCGACCGCACCGCCCAGATTGTGCGGACGATCGATGAGATTGCCTTTCAGACGAATCTACTGGCGCTCAATGCCGCCGTGGAGGCCGCGCGAGCTGGCGACGCGGGCAAAGGGTTCGCTGTCGTGGCTGAGGAGGTTCGTAACTTGGCGATGCGTTCAGCGGATGCAGCTCGATCAACCTCGTTGATGATCGCAGACTCCGTAAAGAGCGCTGACCGCGGCGTCGAGCTCAACGCCAACGTGGCCAAGAGCTTCAGTCAAATTCAAACGCAAGTTGGCAACGTGGTGGAAGTCATGGAAGAAATCTCCGCGGCGGTGACCACACAGGCCGAGGGCGTCGTAGGAATCAACCGCATGGTCGAGGACCTTTCCCGCAATACCCAAAGTAGTGCTGCCACAACGGAGCAATCCGCGAGCGCCGCCCTCGAGCTAAGCAGTCAGGCGGAGTCACTGCGGGACCTGGTTTCGGTCTTCAAAGTCAGCTCACACACGGCTGAGGTGCGGGGTTCTTCGGCGGCTGAGCCAAGTCGCCGGCTTCCTGAGCGGAACCTCAAGCGAGCCGCTGGTGCGGAGGAATTCGACTCCGTCGATGGCGCGGATCTCGCGAGTTTCTGATAGCGGCACGCTTGGCAAGACGCTGACCGCTCCGCTTCGGTTTGCTGTTACCGCCTTCGGCGGAATGCAGAAGGAGGCGCCGGCGTAGGCGAGGGGTGACCGCTCGTGCCAACCTGAACCAGCTCCTCGCCCTCGCAGGCCCCGCGTTGGTACATGGGTCGGTGGTCGCGCTAGCGTTTGCTGCAGAGAGACTGCTCGCGCGACCGCTCGGTTCTGAGGCCCTGGCAGCACTCTCTTTAGGCACCGTGGTGGTGTGGGTGTTGACCACCACGATGAGTGGTGTCGGCACGACCGCAGCGCTGAAGATCGGGGAAGCGTCGGGGCGTGGAGATCGTGAGGCGGCTCGACAGACGCTGCTGTCAGCGTTGGCGCTAGTGCTAATCGCTTGGGGCACAGTCGCAGCGGTCGTGCTGCTTTGCGGGCCGACATTGCTTGCCCTGGCGTTCGGCGACACACAGGCCGCTCGCGGCGGGGCGACCTACCTGAACGTCGCATTGATTGGGCTGGGCTTTGCCTTCGTCGAGTCGGTTTTGACGCAGGTTCTTTTCGGCCTCGGAGACACACGGGGCCCCGTTCGAGCGGCTGCGATATCGGGCGGCGTTACCCTCGCAATGCTGCTGCTTGCGCTGGTGATCGGACCGTCGCTCACAGCGTTTGCCCTGGGCGCCAGCGCCGGGACTGCCGCTGCCGCCCTCAGCCTGGGCCATCGCGTGTTCAAGCGCCGCGAATTCTCTTGGGTCGACGCCCGAGCGATGCAGGTCTTTCGACTGGCGAAGGAGTCAACGCCCACGGTTGCAGAAAAGGCGGTGGCTTCGCTTGGCTATTTTGTCTTCGCCGCAATGCTGGGGCGGCTGGGCTCGGAGGCACTAGCCGCCAATCAGGCGCTGCTTTCGATCGGTGCGCTGGGCTGTCTGCTACCGGAGGCCCTCGGGATCGCGGTATGCAGTTTGCTCGCGAGGCAATATGGCGCCGGGCATAAGGCCCAAAGCAGCGTCGCGGTGCGCCTCGCGCTGGGCGTCAGCGTACTGGTCATGGGGGTATACGCGACAATGGTCCTAGCGCTTCGGAGCGCGCTTATCCCAGCCTTCTTGTCGGACTCGACTGCGCAACGAATCGCGCTCGATTGCATCGCTATATTCGCGCTTACGCAACCTTTCATGGGCGCAGCAGTAGTAGGCAGAGCGGTCCTGCGAGCCGAGTCGAAAGCCCGATGTGCGCTGTCCGTGGCGACGTTTGGTACCTTTGCGGTGCGGCTGCCGCTGTGCTTGCTACTCGTTCATGTTCACGACCTCGGGCTATTCGGTGGACTGCTCTCCGTGTTGGTCGATTGGATAGTGCAGGCAATCGCGGTGCTCATCGCCCTCCGGTACAACAAGTCATCAGCCCGGTCCGAACCTGAGTCGCCCTACCGACAAGCTTACCGAGCCAGGGCTTGACGCCTACGACGAGGGCGGCCAATCGACAGCAATGGCAAACGTTCACGGCGGGCGCTTGGTTGCCAAGGCGCTGAAGCGGCACGGTACAACGCACCTGTTCACCCTTTGTGGTGGTCACATCCAGGCGATCTACGACGGCTGCATCGACGAAGACATTCGGGTGGTGGACGTGCGCCACGAGCAGACGGCTGGCCACGCTGCTGATGGTTATGCGCGTGTCACCGGTCGGCCAGGGGTTTGTGCCGTAACGGCAGGCCCTGGCGTTACCGATGTTGTCACCGCCGCCGCTAACGCCTTCAGGGCGGGAATCCCGCTCGTCATCATCGGCGGAGCAGGGCCCCGTGCTCTTTCAGACATGGGATCTCTGCAGGACATGAACCACGTCGAGTTGATGCGACCGATCACCAAGTGGAGCGTGAGTGTTCCCTCCACCGACAGGCTCCAAGAGTATGTTGATTCCGCATTTCGTATTGCGCAGGCCGGCGTTCCAGGACCTGTGTTCCTGGAGATGCCGCTCGACTTACTAATGAATTGGGCGGACGAGGCACCCCCGGCAACCGGACCACAGCCACCCGCTCGGCCAGGAGCAGATCCAAGCCTGATCGAACGAGCGGCGAACCTATTGAACAATGCAGAGCGGCCGATGTTCATCGTCGGTAGCCAGTTGCGCTGGTCACCGGCGGCCGACGCACTTCGAGCTTTCGCCGATGCCGTTGACGCGCCCTTCTACCTGAACGGTATGGCGCGAGGCGCGCTGCCCTATGCGCATAAGAACCTGATGACGCGTTCACGAAAGGTCGCACTCGCTCAAGCCGACGTTTGCTTCGTCTTCGGCACGCCCCTGGACTTCCGCCTCGAGTACGGCCGCGCCATCAACCCATCAGCAAAGATCGTCCAGGTGGACCTGGATGGTGGCGAGATTGGTCGCAATAGGCATGTAGACTTGGCCATTCATGGCGACACCGGCGTCGTATTGCGCCAGCTCAGTGCTGCTACCAAACCCAGAGACACAGCAGGCTGGCTCTCGATGATTCGTGCAGCCGAAGACAAGTCCCGCGCGAAAATGGCGGCCGAGATCGATTCAAACGACAATCCGCCCAACCCACTTCGGGTATGCGCCGAACTGGGTAAGCGACTAAAGCCAACCGACATCATCATCGGTGACGGCGGAGACTTCGTCGCCACAGCGGCCTATGTATTGCAGTTGGAGTCCCCCCAATTGTGGATGGATCCGGGGCCTCTCGGAACGCTAGGAGTTGGGCCGGGCTATGCGATGGCAGCCAAGTTAGCTCGCCCGGAGGCCAACGTAGTGCTGGTCTATGGGGATGGCTCCTTCGGCTTCAACGGGCTCGAGTTCGAGGCGATGGTGCGACAGAACATCCCTGTTATCGGGGTGGTTGGGAATGACGCCGCATGGACGCAGATTCGTCGCGGGCAAGTCGAGCTTTACGGGCAGGAGAGAGCCGTGGCTACTGCGCTGTCCTACACTCGCTACGATAAAGTGGTCGAGGCTTTGGGCGGCTTTGGCGCCTACGTCGAGACAGTGGATGAGCTCGGCCCCGCGCTCGATGCAGCGTTCGCTTGCGGCAAGCCGGCGCTCGTCAACGTGAAGATCGCCTCGAGTGAGTTCCGTAAGGGAGCGATCAGCGTTTAGTACATGCTATTCCGCTTTGCTTCACCGACGCTGCCCCGACTCGACGACCTCGACTTAGAGGTCATTGCAGCGGCAATTCCATCGGATGTGAGACCCTGGCGTGGGGTGGTGGGCCTCTGTGACTTTCGCATGGGCGCTCGCCTTTCCAAACTCGCAATGAAGGGGGACGTCTCGGGGAAGCTGGGCGAGGTAGTAATGGTCCCTGGCAAGCCGTTCTTGTCCTTCGACAAGGTCGTGCTGTTCGGCTGCGGGCCTGTGGCCGGTCTGAGCGAGACCATCTATGCGAACTTGCTCCACGACATGGCGAAGTGCCTAGGCAAGCTCAAGGTGCGGGTAGCCGCAGTCGAGTTGCCTGGGCGAGCCTACGGCGCCGTGACGCCTCAGCTCGCAGCCGAAGTGCTCATTCGCGAGGTTGGTCACTCGGCGGAGTGCGATCAGTGGACGTTGGTCGAGGACGGTGAGGGTCGCAGCGTCATTGAAGCGCTGCTGTTCGAGCAGCGCCGGCGTCTGCGGCGAGACCCTGCCACGGGCTAGTTCTTGCGGTCAGCGAACATACGCACGAGCAGCTCCCGCATTGCGGATGGGTTTGCCACTACGCTGTGGGAGCCGCCTCGCACGCGGAAGAGCTGCAACGAGGGGGCACACGACGAAGCAAGCACCGTGGTTTCCTTGCCGGCGAGGTCCGACTCCAGATCGAGCTTGGGGCCCTCCTGCAACGGCTCCTTGCAGCCGCGCTTTTGGCCCCATGCACTTACCGAATACTCGGCGCTCGTATGAGTGACCTCGTTCGAGAACACGTGACCACCAGCGTAGCTAACGATCTCGTCGCTATCCCCATGTACGTGCAGGACCCTCTCTGGTGCGAAGCTACAGTTCTCCACGTCGTTCGGAGCGGTACCCGCCACGCTGAGGATGCCCGCAACGCCGGGCCTTTCACAGGCGAGACGGTGAGCCATGAACCCACCATTGGAGTACCCGACGACGAATAACTGGGTATCCGAACCATAACGAGCTAAAGCCTGGTCGAGCCGTGCACCCAAGGCTTGCACGTGATCCACGCCCGTCGCGTCGAAGTCACAACAGGACGGGCCCGCGTTCCAAAAACGACGCCCCGCTGAGTCCAGCGAACCATCGGGCGCCTCAAACTCGAAGCCGAGCTCTCGGGATAGGCCCGCAAAACCGAAATGACGCTCGATGCTCTTGCCGCTCCCGCCGAGCCCATGCAGCAGCAGGACGAAGCGGCGCCCTTTCTCGGTTGCGGGTAATGGCGGATTTCCCTTTGCGCTCGACGTCACGCTAGCGCTCTCTGTCACCGAGACGCCGCTGCCTTGTGATGACGGCGCTGAGCCCACGCTGAAACTCGACGCAGGTGACTTTGCTTGCTCTGTGTCGCAAGCCGAACAAACCAATAGCACCGCCAACAGAAAGCCCATGGAGCCCATCTCGCGCGTATGGTACTCGCGGTGGAACGTGATTGACGCATTGGATCTTCCAGAATTGCCGGAAACCGCGCGGCAGGAGCTTCACACGCTAGACGCGCTCAGCAGCGGCACAAGGCGTGACGGCAAGCTGCCCAAGGCCACGGTCCAGCGCTTTGGCGGTAAAGCAGCAATGCTTGCTGACCTCAAGAGCCTAGGCTTTCCGGTGCCCGCAGGCTGGGTGCTCGATGCGGGCGCTTTCACTCGCATTGTCGACGAGCAGCTGCCTCGTGGTCACGACATCGCCAGCCTGGTCAAACTTGCGGGGACGCCCGAGGGGACAGATCGGGCCGCTCGTGCCCGCGACCGAATCTTGGAGGGCGAGCTGACTCCGGCCCTAGCAACCGCATTACGCACACTTGCGCAGGTGGTTGGGCCGCATGCTCCTTGGGGCTTCTCGGTGCGCTCCAGCGCGACGAGCGAGGACGCTCGCACGGCGGCGTTAGCAGGCTTCGCCACATCGCTCTTGGGAGTGCGGGGAGAAGTCGAGTTAGGCAATGCAGTAAGGCAGGTCTGGGCCAGCCTGTACCTGCCACGGACGCTGCTCTATCTACAGAAGTGGGGCATCAAGAAGATCGCCATGCCCGTGCTGATCATGCCGATGGTCGAGGCGACGGCGAGTGGGGTGATGTTCACCTCGCCGCCAATCGGACTCGCTGGCCCACGCTGGGAAGAATCCGAGCGGCTGGTTCACGCAACCTTCGGGCTCGGGGCGCCCGTGGTCGACGGAGCCACAGTCGTCGACAGCGTTCGTATGACCAAATCCGGGGTGGTGGTTGAACAGGTAATCGCCGATAAGCCCAGTGAGCTCGTTGTAAGTGACAGCGGCCTTATTTCACGCGCCGTTTCAACTGAGCAGCGTACCGCGCCCTGTCTCTCCGCGGCGGTGCTTGGGGAGCTATCACGCATTGCCAACTTCCTTGTCGAGCGCCATCAAGCTGCACTCGATGTTGAGTTTGCGGTTACTGCGCAATCTGGGACTGGCCCTGAGCGTGTGGTCTTGCTTCAAGCAAGGCCGATCGTGGGTGGTCTTTCTCCTGAGGGTGGGGACGAGAAGACGGTCTGGTCACGTGCCAATGTCGGTGAAGCTTTACCAGGAGCGGCGACCCCTCTCACCTGGTCCGTTGCACGCCGCTTCTCCGATTCAGGCTTTCGGGCGGCGCTATCCGCGTTGGGGGGTCGCGTTCCCAAGGGTGAAGTGTTGGTGGCCAACGTCTACGGCCGCTTCTACCTCAACCTTACCGTCTTCATCAGAGTCGCCTCGCAGGTCCCTGGGCTTTCACCACGTGCGCTATTGGGAGAGAGCGGAGGCGCCCCCGAGGCACTCATTCGCTACCTCGAGCAAACGAGTGAACCCCAAAGCAAGCGCCGGTTTCTGTTTCAGGCGCCGTTCACACTTCCCAATCTGCTCATTCGTGGTTTGCGATTGGAAGCCGAGGTGCACAACTGGGAGCAAACTGCGGAGAAGCGCCGGCGTCAGCTGGTGGATATCGACTTAGCGGTGTTGCCAGACGACGCGCTCGCGCAAACGATGGGGCACGTATCCAACCTGTTGGTCAGCGCTGGAGAGCTGATGTTGACCTGCGCTTCGGCCTCGCTCGCAACCCAGCTAACGCTCAAGGGCTGGCTGAAACGAGTGCTCGGCAAAAAAGAGGACCACCTTGAAGGCGCTGACCTCAACCGAGAAGCCAGTCGAGTCGCGCAAGCGTTGACCGGTGGCATCGCTGAGGTCGAAAGCGCAAATCCAGGCTTATCCCTACTGCGTATAGCCAACATCGCGCGGGAAGAACCGCTAGCCCGGCAAGCCGTGGAGAGCGGCCAAGCACGGACCATCGTCGACCTTCCAGCTGGGCCCACTCGAGCGGCGTTCCTCGAATTTCTCGGCAAGTTTGGAGACCACGCAGTCAAAGAGGCCGAGCTCTCGACGCCACGCTGGCGGGAAGACTCCTCACCGCTTCTGGCGATGTTGGCGGCAGCCCTTCGAGGTCCGGCGATCGATCCAGAGGCAGGTCCGACACGGGCTCGCTTGCTTGCAGACCGCGAGCTCGCCAGTCTGGAGGCGAACTGTGGGCTCACCGACGTAGCAATCCTGCGAGAGCTCACCTTGCGCGCGCAAAGCTTCACTCGACTGCGCGAGCGTATGCGCGCCTGGGTGACTCGCACATTGGGGCTCATTCGCATGGTTGCGCTCGACATTGATCGTCGGCTGCGGCACCTCGATCCATCGCTCGCGCCGGAGAGCGTCTTCTTCTGCACCTATGAGGAGCTCGCACTTTCGCTGCGTACCGGTCGTGCGGACGTAGCCCACATCATTCGGCTTCGGCAGGCCGAGCACCTGCGAGATCGCGCGCGCCCTGATCCGCCGACGACCTTCATTGGCAGACCACCAGCGGTCTCGCTGCCGCCCTCCGCGGCACCCAAACTTACTGGGTTTTCGGCCAGTCCGGGGGTAGCTGAAGGCATAGCTCGTGTGGTGGGACCTGGAGCGGACCCGGCAACCAACATTTGCCCCGGGGAAATCCTGGTCGCGAGGACGACCGACATTGGGATGTCACCGCTGTTCTTACTGGCGGCAGCCGTCGTCACCGAGCTCGGCGGGCCGCTCTCGCATACGGCGATCGTCGCTCGGGAATACGGTGTACCGGCGATCGTCAACGTCGACGGCTGCACCTTGAGCATCCGCACCGGAGACCGACTTCGCGTGGATGGCGACCGCGGTACTGTGGAGCGCTTGTCTCTTGGCCGCTAAGCAGGATTAGTCATTAGCGTGGATCCTGAAATCCTCTTCGAGTCGGCTGACTACGTCATTGTCAACAAGCCTTGCGGCATTGCCACGGAACCGGACAAGAGTAGGGCGGCCTCACTGCGTGACCTGGTCGCGGCCAATAGGAAGGTAGCGCCCCACGCCGTTTCGCGACTAGACCTGGGCGTTAGCGGCGCGGTGCTCTTTGCAATGAGTGACCGCGGAAAGCGGGAAGCCGCCAGCCTTCAGCAGGCGGGCGCGCACCACCGCCGTTATGTGGCCATGGTTGCGGCACCCATTTCCGCGTCGAGTCCGGCGCTGAAGAGCGACATCGAGCAGCGAAGCGCTAGCACGCGCTTGCTCTTTGCTGCCACCGCCGAACGCGGCGTTACCATCCTGGGGCTCGCCCCCGAAACTGGGCGAATGCATCAACTGCGGATTCACTGTTCACGTGCCGGGGCCCCCATCCTCGGGGATCCCAAGTACGGAGGGCTACGCCATGTGACATCGGCGAGCGGAGCGGTGCACGCGCTTCCTCGCCTCTTCCTGCACTCCTACGCGTTGGGCTTCGCCGCCGAGCTCATTGGCGACCGGCTACCTACTTGGATAGTTGCGCCAATTCCTGAGCCGTTCCGCTCGTTGTGGGCGAGCTCTGGTGGGCCGGAAAGCACTTGGGTGCAAGCGACGAGCGCCTGTTCGGAACAGACTCAGCAGTAGGGGTACCGGCGCTCGATTAGCGAGCGGACATAGCGACGGGTGCTCCCTTCATCCAAGGTGCCCTGCTGTTGCTCCTGCTGATAGAAGGCCGCAAGCTCGCCGAGAATCCCGTCGTGATTGAACGCCCACGACAGCCCCGTGAGCGAGTCTGGTGCGACCTCAATCCAGCGGACCTGCGCGACTTCCCCCGGCTCTGCGTGCGCGTTGCTTGGCTCGACTCTACGCTTGAGCTCGACGACGAAGCGCGCCGTCACATTCTGCCGGTTAGCTTGCGGGTCACTTTGAACAAAGATGGGCTGCTGAGGAACAATGGCATCCCCGCTAGCCTCAAGAGCGCGAAGGTCCACGCCGGATTCCTCGAACACCTCACGACGTACCGCGTCGTCGAGCGACTCGTCCCAATCGAGATAGCCGCAGACCAGGCACCACTTGCCGCTGAAGTCCACCGCTGGGCCGCGCTCACCCACGAGCGCGTAGACTTTCCGCTGGTGCGAATCGTAGTTGAGTACGATCGCCGTTACCGCCACAGACCGCGATTCAAACAGCACCTTGTCTTGTGCAATTTGGTGACGCTGATTCTGGCGATTCGAGAAACGGGGGCGCTCCGACATGCCGCCAGTGTACGCAAGCGGACGTGGCTGCAGCCATCCCAATTCCAAACGCGGTACGCCGGGCAGTATGGCGCGGCTCTGATCGGTAGCCGCCGCTAGGCGTTGCTGCTCGGCTCGAGCGCCTGAACACTGATGAGGAGCGCCTCCACGGCCTCCCAATCAAACATCGCAATATCGGTTTGGGGCTCGAGCCCTCGCATGGTTGTCGCCACTGAGCGCAAAGCCTCTGTCCGCGTGGAGCCCGTTTCATTGGCGACGGCCACCTCAACGCGATCCTCGGAGCGGATGGTCGCCTCTACGCGCCACCTACCGCCAGTTTCATCATTCACCGGCGCGACGACGACGCGCATCCGCGCTCCCTCGCAAGCAAGGTCATAACCGCGCATATGCATCGTTCGGTTTTGGTCGACGATACGCAACTTGGTCCGCGGGCTTTCCTTCTTCATAGCATCCTCCGAGATTGACTGTTCGCCGGCTCCGTTGCTTAGCCAACGAGACTCATCAATTGCCTGCTCACGTAGATGCCAGGGAATCCGCAAATGTTGACCCGACGGCGGACCCTAACACGCCCGCCCTGGGAACGCTCGCAAAGCTTCCACCGCAGTTTCGCCGCTCGTAAGAACCGGGTCTAATTACCGCTCTATCGCTACAGCACAATCACGCTCTGACGACTAAATAGCGCTCACCGAAGCGCAATAACATTTCAGAGGCGGACCCTGGCGTGGGCTCGCCGTCTTCATCGTTCGAACCATTGGCCTGGAGCACGAGCGCCATGGTGCGGAAGGCGCCGACTGTACGGCGCTCGCTCTCGCTCAATGCGGTCCCACGCGTCTGTGCAAAGGCCGCAACGAAGCGGTCGGACTCCTCGGGTGTGGGAGCTTGCTCGGGATGGCTCGCGCTGCTGCGGAAGCTGGCCGCTGCAAGACCAACAGCGCCAGCCGCCGGGACACGCAGGAGCTGCTCACAACCGCCGACGAAGCACAACGCGCCGGAAGCGAATTGAGCGCTCCGCGGAGACCAGCCAAGGTGCGTCACGACCCATTCCTCCGGGCTCGTTGAGACGCGCTCACGGGCTGACGCAGCCAGCTCGTCGAGCTCCGCGTTCGGGCGCACGGGAGGCGTTGGTTCTAGCGGCGTGAATGGCGGCCATCGTTCGAGCGACCAGGTCGAAAGTCCGGAGCAAGCTGGAGCGCACGAGGCTTGCTCGCTCAGCGTGGTGGCCAGCTGCACGAAGCGGTGGAGCTCCTGCGCCAATTGCACCAGCGTCGGTGGTGACGGAGATTCGGCACTTGGGGGCTCGCTCTCGATAACGAGCAAGCCCTGGGGCAAGCGAACAGGGCCGCCCACGAACTCAGGCGTGGGGTAGCCCGCCTCGCGCATCGCCCGGGCGAGCGTGGTCGCCGCGACGAGATGCGGCTCGAACTCGGGCCGAGAAAAGAGTGCGGTCACCCGGCGCTGGTCTTCTAATTCAATCACGAGTCGCGGGAACGCCCGACCAACCACGCTGACCGGATCGGAGCCGACCCAAACGGCAAAGGCCTGCTCAAGCAACGACTGAGCCTGCTCCGCCGTACAAGCCGCCATTGGGTCGCCCGCGCCAAGGCGCACCGAGTCAGCGCGGAGTTGGCCGATTGCCTCGCCCAGCGATACCTGCGTCATTCGAACTCAGCCCTGCGCCGCGCCCCAGACAACTCCCAACTTGCGCCGCTCAACGTACGCGTCTTGGGTCAGTGCAAATCGAATCAGCTCATTTGCGATGGGGTGGCCAATGAGGAAGCGAGCCGTATCCCCGGTGCGGGAAAGCTCAGGTTCAAGGCGACGAAGCACCTCGATGCCGCCGAGCAAGTCCCCAGAGAGCGCGTAGGCGATGCGCAGCTCACTGCGCCGGACCGCCGAAACGAACCCTTGCGGGTTGAGCGCTGCAGAAATGCCCTGTGCCCGCTCCTGAAGCAATTTGCGCTGCACCCGACCGATGGCCCGCTGCATCGGCGCGAGGCTCGCCGCGAGGGAGTGCTCACGCTGGGGGCTGAGTTCACCCAAGCCCCATTGCGGAAAGATGGAGCGCATGGCCGAGGTCAGCAGGCCGTCCACGCCCTCGGGCGGTACGTCGTCGATGAAGGTCAGGCCCAAGGCGATGCGCGCCACCAGGCGAGCAAAGGTAAAGACCTGTTCACCCTCCGGTAGCTCGGCGATGCTCGCTGACGCGACAATGGCCGGTGGATCACCAGCGATCACGCGGGCCGGCCCTGTCCAGTTCGCCGAGAGATAGAACTCATATTCGCTGACGCCGAAGGCGCGGGCTACGCGATCCAAGAGGACCCGAGACGGATGCCCATCCCGCGCATTGATACGGTCTCTCGAGGCAATACCGAAGGAGCTCAGCGTAAAGCCGAGGATCTTTGGCACGATCGACTGAATCGCCACCGCGACCTCAATGAACGGTGTGCGCGCCTCTGGAAACAGAAAGCCGGAGAGCTCCTTCGGGCCAAGTGCATTTGCAAATGGCGCATCCGATTCGAGACGGCGCGTGCGAAGTTTTGCCAGCCGCTCGCTCGAGACTTCACCAAGCAACGCTCGTAACTCTTCCACCGGTAGCTTTTCATCAGCGCGCCCATCCGTAGCCAGCGCCGAATCAAGACAGGCGAGCACCGCCGAGAGAATCGACCCGGTTGCCGCGACGCAGGCGCTACGCACGGTATTGAAGGCGCTCGGTTCGAGCAGTCGAACGAGGGTGTCAGCGTCGGTGGTCAATAGCTCGCGTAACACGAGCACAGCATCCTTGGTGCGCCCCGCCGACAACAAGCCGAGCCCGAGAGCGGCGCGCAATTCCACGAGGGGCGAAGCTTGCCCGAGCACCGGCTGGACCACCGAGGCAGCTCCGATCGCCGTCTGCAAGTGTGCGAGGCCCTCATTGATCCGTTTGAGCAAGTTGAGTTCGAGTAAGCCCAAGGTGTAGAGCCAGCGCGCCTCGAGCGGACGCCGACGTGCCTTGGCCATCTCCAGGATCTGCTCGAGCGCATGCGCGAGCCCGAGCGCACCGTCGTGCGTGTCTGCGCGGTACAAGCGCGTTAGCACAGTGAACGGCCTTACGTCGTTGGGAGTCGAGACCACGGCGTCAGAGAGGGCGCGCAACATGCCAGCGCCGTCGTTGGCCTCTCGGCATACCTCAGCGACGCGCAGCTGGTACTCGGTGCGTTGCGACAAATCCGTCTCGCACTCGGCGAGCCGCTCCAGGCTCGACCGCGCGAGAGCCTTGTCTCCGGTACGCAAGGCCAACGCGTGCAATCGTTCCAGCGCGACTTTGTGCGTGGCATCTTGCTTCAGGATGTTCACCAAAGTTGCTTCAGCGAGGGTCGTGTCGGCGAGCGGCCCCTCGAACAAGTCCACGAGGGCGAACAGCGCGGTCAGGCGCTCCTTCTTCTCGTTGGCCTGCGAAAGCTCGACGATGTGTTGCAGCGTCTCGCGGGACTCGCCCCAAGCCTTCTGCGCGTTGTATAGCCCCGAGAGGATGAACAGCGAGCCGAGATCCTCGCCTTTGGCGTCCATCGCGCGGCGGATGGCCGCGATGGCTGGCCCATAATCGAGCCGCGCGGCTTCTCCCTCGCTGCGGTGGATTCGCAAGTAAGCTTGCGCGAGCTCAGCGCCCACGAACGCAACTTGGGCTGGCACCGACATGCGGTCGAAGGCGTCACGGAAGCGCTCGATCAGACGCCTGGGCTCATTGACCAACATCGCGTTGAGGGCATGCGCCGCATCGCGATTCTCCGGGTCGGTATCGAGGGAGAGCTCAAACAGCTCGAGGGCCGCTAGATCATCGCGCAGCTGGGCCGAGGTCAGATCCGCGGCTCGCACATAAAGCGCAGCCTTTTCAGTCGCGTTCGGCGTGAGTTTGACCAGCGCAAGTTGGCTCTGCACCACCGCGCGATGATCGGACAGTTCAGTACCGAGTCGCTCCAAGCCGCGAGCCGCCAAGGTCGAGTTCGGCCATAACAGCAGCGCTTCGCGGTAGCCCTCGAGCGCACGTGCCGGATCGCGCTCGACCTCGGCGAACTCGAGCAGCGTCGCTTCCTCGATGTGGTAGGCGGCGCGGCTGATTGGATCGATGGTGAGCTCTCGTCGCGCGCGCAGCGCTGCGAGCAGCTGCCCGCGCGCCGCCAGCAACGCCGGATGTGGAACGCTTACGTTGTTGACCAGTCGGCTCGCGACCCGAATCAAGGCGTCAAGCGCCCCGACGTCAGCCGGGTCCTCGCGGATGATGCGAGCCAGGGCTTCCAAGGTGTGAGCTGGACCGATGCGCTCCTCGAGGTTGACGACTTCCCACAGCGCGCCCGCGCGCGCGACTCTCGCCCCGAGCACGGAACCTTGTGCAAACAAGAGGTTGCTGAGTGGGCCCGACTCTCCAAGAGCGCGACGAAGGTGCACGAGTCGTCGCAGAGCCGGGACGTGCTTCGGCACGACGGAAACCAGCGCGTCGAGCACTTCGCTCGCCTGCGCGGGGTTGGTCTCCTCGAGAGCAAAGGCCAGCCCGACACGTAGCGTATGGTCGACGGTAGCCGGTGGTTTGCGCTCCAACCATTTCGCGTAGAGGCGCATCAACCCTGCGTCATCACCAAGTCGAAAGAGGATGCGCTCGGTCGACTCGAACACTGTTGGGTCCCACGCCGGCTCAGACGCAGACTGCAAGGCCTCATCACAGGCGGCGAGACTGCGCAGTGCGGCCTCGTCGTCCCCGAGGCAGTGCTCCTCGACCTCGGCCGCCATCATGTGGAGTTGAGCGAGAGCGCGAGGCTCGGACTCTTCACGCGCGAGCGACTTGAGTTCCGTCACGAGGCGCTTGTGATTGCGTGTCTGGCGAAGCAGACGAACGAGTGAAAGCGTGGGCAGCGGATGGGCGGGCCGCAAGCGCTGGGCTGCGCGGTAGGCCTCCACAGCATCGCCTGGCGCTTTGCGGAAGCTCTCATCGAGGTCTGCAACCTCGAGCCACGTTTCAAACGCGGAGTCGGCGTCGTGCGCGACGAGGGAGGTCAACGTCTTGCGTGACTCATCGAAGCGGTTGAGCTTGCGCAGCGCTCGAACCCGCGCTCGGCAGGCATCGATATCGTTGGGACGCGCGACCAACGCCTTGTCGATCAGGAGCAGCGACTTATCGATTTCGTTCTTGTAGTCAGCGACCTCGGCCGCTTCCAACAGCAGTCTGACGCGCAGCTCGATGTCGCTCGTGCGCTTGGCCTCTTCGCCCAGGGCGAACAGCAGCTTGTCGGTGTCCTTTGCTCGTCGGGCGTTGCGGGCGAGGGCGATCAATGCCGAACGTCGGTCCGGATCGATCGCCAACATGCGCTCGGCGACCGAGATCGCGCGGTCCGGGCGATCGAGCTCGTCTTCCCACAACACCAGCACCTTCTCGAGCAGCGCGAGTTTGTGCTCGCGGTCCGACTCGACTGAGGCAGCTTGCTCGTAGAGGTCCACGCGCTGCTCGCTGATCTTTGCGATCTCAGCGGTCGCTCGGTGAGGACGCAGCAGCCCAACCAAGCCATCGAAGGTGGTGCCGTGACCGGGCGACAACATCCAAGCCCCACGCAAGGCATCAACCGCTTGGTCGTCCTGATTCAGGTGACGCGAAGCAATGTCACTCGCGCGCAAATAGGCTTGCAGGCGCTCCCGCGTTGGGCGCTCAGAGTTCGCCGCTAGGAGCCACATGCGCACGCGCTCGGCATGCCGTCCCATTCTTTGCAGCGACTGATCGAGACTCTCACGAACCGCTCGGTTGATTGGATCGCTCGCGAGGGCGCGCGCCGAGGCATCAGCGGCCAGGTCTGCCCGGCCGAGCCGACCATAAGCGTCAGCGAGCCTGACGTACTCGAAGCTGACCGCTTCGCGTTTGCTCAGCAAGCCAAGCCGCTTGACGCGAATGTCGACGATGCGAGCGAAGTCGTTGTCGTGCTCGAGTTGGCGCAATAGCTCCGCGAAGACGCGTTCCTGCGTAAGCGAGCCGGTGGAAACGCACGACTCCGCGCGAAAGAGGGCTGCGACGCCTTCACCGCGCGCGATGTTTCGATCCAGGAGGATGCGGGCCGCCGCATAGTTGAGGCGGGCCGTTCGTTCGGCGTCCCCTTCCCGTTCACCTTCTACGCGCAGCGCTTCTGCCAAGCCGCCATCGCGGTCGTTGCGCGCGAGATGACGCAACATCGCGCCGCGTACCGGACCGGGGTTGGGAGCGAGAGCAACAGCACGCGAAAGCGCGACCCGCGCCGCCGGGACATCGGCGAGCGTGCGCTCCAAAATGTGAGCTCGTTCAACGAGCAGCCAGGCAGCAAGGATGGCGTCGCCTCCTGCGCCGTCGGGGGCGCAAGCGTCGGCCCAAGTCTGAAGGTGCTCGGCCAACGCCGCAGCGACCTTCTTGGGCTCGAGCGCGTATTCTTTGCGGAGCACGACCTCCAGCCCTTGCAATGCCGCCGCATTGCGAGGCGCAAAGCGGAGGGAGTCCTCATAGGCTTCACGAGCTGCGGCTGAGTCACCACGCACCTCGTGCAAACGAGCCGCAGTTGCGTGCAGAGCGCCCTTTGCTACGTCGGTCTCGGCGAGTGCGATCTCATCCGCGAGCACCGCAAGGGATTCAGGGGTGAGCGCGAGCAGACGACGCAGACGACTTGCGGCAGCAGGCAGCGCCCGCTCGAGCTGACGTGCGCTTTCGTAGTGCTTCTCGGCGCGCGCGCGATCTCCCAGCACCCATTCACAAAGCAACCCCAGCTCCACGTGCGCGTGCGCGGCGCCCTGAGGGTCGTCGCGCAGCAGGCGGTCAGCCCGGGCTTTGATTTCTTGGTCGAGCGGATTCTGCGTACCGCTCGGCGGGGGCACCGACTCGGCGCGCGTTTGGGTCGCAGCGATAACATGCCGGTCCGCGTCCGGACGACGAGATGCGGGACTCCCATGCTCCGGAGCCAATAGAGCAGCAGGTTGCGGCGGCTCCTCTGCAGGAGCCTCAACGACGACCGCTGTTTCAGCCGCAGCGACATGCGCTACAGCCGGCGGAACGGACTGACCTGGTTCACGTGTACGAACGCGCTCGACGGTAGAGCGAAGACTGTAGCTGCCGGGAGGTCTTGAAGCGCTCACACGCGGGGCCTCGGCGCGAGCCTGGTTGACGTCGGTGCGTTCTCCGTCCGAGCTGGCCAGCACGCCGGGCTCAACGTCCCAAGCGATCGCGTCGACGTCCTCTACTTCCGTGTACGCCTCCTCGACCGCTTGCTCGCTGGAAGGTGCGGCAGGCTCAGGATCGGTTGGGCTCGACGGCGCGTTGGGAGAGCCATACGCAAGCGTTTGGGCTCTGGCAGGTGAAGGTGATTCAGCCGTGCCCAAGCCCAACTGCGTGCGCGGTAGATTCGCGGTGGACGGGCTCTTCGGCGGGATCAAGCCAGGCGGACGAAGGGCGGCGGCTGGCCGCGGCGGACCACCGAGACCAGGTGCAGTGGGAGGACGCAGCTTCGACGCAGCTGCGTCCGCGCCCGGTCGTGCGCCCCACGTTGGTGCAACGCGCGGTGGACGCGGCCTGGCGTTACCGCCGTCAGCTCCCGCGGAATTTTCGCCGTCTTCGGACTTCGGCCCGTCTGTTTCGTCGGCCACGTTGCAATCCTACAGGTTGTCTTTCGAAAGCGGGCACTCGACGAGCGCCGCTCGAATCATTGCGTGTCCTCGTCGATTGACGCCAAGCACGCGTCATCGAGTGAGGGACGAACAATCCAGTGTTACGGTCAGTCCCGCGGGGAACTCAGCTGACGAGCTACTGGGTCCAACGCACGAGCACGCAGGTGACGTTGTCCGGGCCACCGTTCTCATTCGCTCGCTCGATCAGTTTGGCGGCCGCTGTCTTGAGGTCCGCGTGGGCGCCAAGTACCTGGGCGATCTCCTCGTCCGTCACGGGACCCGACAGACCGTCCGAGCAAAGCAGGAAGGTGTCATTGGACTGAGGCACCTCAAAACGCGTGTCCACCTTGACGGTGTCCTTCATGCCGAGCGCGCGCACGATCACGTTCTTGTGGGGGAAGTTGGCGATCTCTTCCTCAGTGAGCCGCTTCATCTTGATGTAGTCGTTGAGCAGCGAGTGATCATCCGTCAGCAAGTCCAGCTTGCCCTGACGGAAGCGATAGACCCGACTGTCTCCGACGTGGGCCGCGTAGACACCGTCATTGGCGGCGAACAGGCCGACGATGGTCGTACCCATGTTGCGCTTCTTGAGCTCGCGTTGGCCGGTCTCGTAGATGCGCAGGTTGGCCAGCTTTATGCCGGTGATGAGCCGGTTTTCCTCGTAGCCCTTGGAGCGGTCCATCTTGTAGGGCCACGTCCGCTCGGGGTCATGCTGAGTCGCGGCGAAGAACTCTCGCAGCGCGTCCAGCGCCATCTGCGATGCAACCTCGCCCGATGCGTGACCACCCATACCGTCGGCGACGACGAACAGGCCGTAGTCCGGCATGATGGAGAAGTTGTCTTCGTTGTGGTTGCGCTTGCGGCCGACGTTGGTCTCGCCCGCAACCTCAATTCGGTATTTGGAGTGAATGCTTCCGTGCACGGTCATCCAAGGCGGTGCGTAGGCCCACGCGGGTTAACGAAACGGAGCCGAGTGGCTCGCGGAGCAGAGAACGAAGACAACGGATGGTCAGCTGCGGCGAGGCAACTGTCAACTCAAACCCGGGAGCTTGAGTCGTGGAGGGGCGATCGCCACGCCATCGGCCGTCCACTTGTAGAAACCTTCACCCGTCTTTTTGCCCAACCGGCCAGCGCGCACCATCTGACGGAGCAACGAGGGCGGACGGAACTGCTCTCCGAGTTCGCGATGAAGGTGCTCCAAGATGCCGAGCCGAACGTCCAATCCAACCAAGTCACCAAGCTTGAGCGGCCCCATCGGGTGGCGGTAACCAAGCTCCATCGCCCGATCGATGTCTTCCACCGAGGCCACCCCCGACTCGAGCATTCGAATGGCTTCACATCCGAGCGCGACACCGAGGCGACTGGTCGCAAACCCTGGACTGTCATTGACGACGATCGGCGTCTTTTTGAGCGCGCTCGCGAGCTCCAGCGCCCGCGTGAGCGTCGACTCCTCGGTACCAACGCCGCGCACGATCTCGAGCAGCTCCATCACGGGAGGAGGATTGAAAAAGTGCAGACCAACGGTGCGCCCCGGAATTCCTAGGCGAGTACCGATCTCGGTGATGGAAAGGCTCGACGTGTTCGACCCGACGATCACCCCGGACGGTGACTTCGCGAGGACCTCGCTGAGCACCGAGATCTTGAGCTCCATGCGCTCGGGGATCGCCTCGATGCACAGGTCAATCCCGTCGCAAGCCTGCTCGAGGCTGCTGGTTTGCACCAAGTTGGCGAGCAGCGTCGAACGCGCTGACTCGGTCAGCTTGCCCTTTTCAACCACGCGCTGAGTGACCGACGCGATCGCCTTGATCGCCGAGGCCACCTTGGCACTATCAACGTCAAAGAGCCGGGCTTCCATGCCTGCGCCGGCAACGACCTGCGCGATGCCTTGCCCCATGGTCCCGGTGCCGAGCACCAACACCCTCGAGAACGGTGACGCCGGAACACTCACGGCGGAACCATCCGGAACGGAGCGGAGGGCGCGCCCGCGGGACGAGCCGATCCCGGCGCGCGAGCCGAAGGCATCGTGCCGCTCGGTGCCCCGGCGCGTGGCGGGAGAGCCGTCGGCCGGGGCCGACGCGCTTTGTCGGGATCCGCGGGCGCAGCAGCGGGCGCCTTGGCCGCGGGAGCAGAGACCGACGGCTTTGCGGAAGCCGAAGCTGCGCCGGCTTTGGCGTCGGAGGTCTGCCCAACCAGGAAGTAGACGGCGAAGACCAGGAACAGACAGCCCCCGACGATCGGCACCCAAGAGGGTGTCATCGGCTCACCCGGAGCGAGTTCTTTCGCCGGGGAAGGATCGAAGTCGTCGTGAGCGTGGTCATGGCCATCGGCCCCGTGGGCGTCGGCTTTGTGGGCATCGTGCGCGTGGTCGGCACTCATAGGTGGCACCGTTAAACCACGAACGCCCGCGGAAGGGAACCTGCGCAGCAAAGCGGCGCGCTAAGCCTCGAAGACCACCGTTCGAAACGGCAAAGGAGCGGGATACCGCTCCTTTGCCGCACCGCACCGATTAGCTGGTCAGCTCAGAACCCGCCCCAACCACCACCGTTGACCGGTACCAGTCGGGAGGTGAAGAAGACCCGCACCGTACCTACCTGACCGCGTGCCGCGTTCAGCGTGAACGGGATCTTTCGAAGTTCCCCGCCGGGCAAGGTCAGGGTGATCTCCCCGCTGACGGGCGGCAGCGTCCCCGAGCTGCTCTTCGCGCGAACCACCTCGAGCGTGTAGTTGCCCGAAGCGAGGTTGGTGAACCCGAGCGACTCACCCGAGAAGCTCGAGGCGTCCTTGGAGCTGACCGAGACGTTCTGAACCGTCGACCCGAGCCACGAGAGACGCTTACCGTTCTTGTCAATCAAGGCGAAGTCCAGGTCCGTGCCCTGATTCCAGGTCGCGGAGATGCGCAGGTCGCCAGCGACCGTGGGCACGGTGTTGAGCTTCGCGCTGCGGGCCGCGATATCGATCTTGTCGCGCAGGGTTGAGGGTGCGTTGTCGCGGAAGGCGGACGAGAGATTCGACAGGCCCTGATCCTGAGAGCACCGTACGGCCTCTGCCACGCTGGTCACGTTCTCCGAGTCGATGTCGGCGAGCGCCATGCGGTGCTGACAGGCAAGGTCACTAGCGCCCATCTGACTGAAGGCACCGATCAGCCGCTTCTGAATGCCCTTGTCCGAAGGCCGCACGTCAGCCAGACCAGAGAGGATGCGGATGGCTCGTTCGCGATCGCCGTTCATCGCAGCGAGATCGGAGCGGGCGATCACGGCATCTGCATCGAGAGCGTCTCGCTGGCTCCACTTTGCAACCACCTCGAGCGCCTCACCGACTCGCCCGGAAGCGATCAGCGAGCGGTAAAGAGCGATGGTTCGGTCGCGACTGTCAGGCTGCGACTTGGACGCATCTTCGGCTGTACGCAGGGAGGCAGCTACCTCGTTGGCGAGCGCGTTATCCGTGGAGAAGGAGGCCTTGCGATCAAACACCTTCCGCATCGGAATCATGTTGGGACGACGCACAGGCTGCCGATTCCAGGACTGGTCGAACGGATCGGATGCAACGGAGAGCGGAGCCTTTTTGCTTGAGGGCTTCGCTGGCGGTGACTGCGCCGCAGACGGACCAAAGGCGGGAGCTGCGGTGGCAGCTGGCGACGGCGCGCGACCCGAACTTCCTTGGCCACCGCCGCCAAACCCAAGGCTTGGCTCCGCGGCCGGCGAGAACGAGGCGTCAGACTCCTCGGCCTTCGAGCCTTTCGCGCGCTCGCGGTCGAGAAGCCCAGCGTCTAACGCATCCTTGCTCTCTTCGCCGGCTTCGCCCTCGGCGTTCGCGCTCTCGCTCGAAGCCTGTTGCTCGCCGGTGAAGACCTCGTCGATGCCGTTGCGCTCCAGACCGAAGGCTTTGAACATCGCCGCGCTCTCGAGCACGATCATCGAGGTGTGCTTGCTGGCCACGTTGAACTGCTTGGACAACGCCACGATGCGAGTCTTGTCATCGGACCGTCCGAGGGTCTCGAGATCGGCGATCTTCGCGGCAGCGAACATGCGCGGAACGAAGGCGTTTCCGGCGCTCGAGGAAGCGAGAACCTTCGCGGGGAACGTCTGCTCGAACTTCTCCGAGCCGATGCGACCACGCACCACCACATTGCCTTCGACCTGCTTGCTACCGTGCATACGCGCAAACACGAAGGCCTCTCCGCCTGCCGGGATCGGGTCGAGCCGTTGCGGGGTAACCTCGGAGAGACCGGGCGGAAGCTCAACCTCCACGTCGCTCAGCACCGAGCCGTAAGCAGCCGCCAAAACATCGACAGCCGCCGCATTGACGCGCTGGCCGGGGACGTAGGGCACCATCACGCCGTTACCGCCGCGAGCCATCGCCGCGAGCGACGTAGCGTCAGCGTCGGAGCCGAGAGCAACCGCGACGACTGAGCCGTCGCCCGAAGGCAGCGCATGACGAACGGCGCTCTCGATCGTCGCAGCCTTACCCGGGCCTACGGTGGGAGTGCCGTCGCCGAGATAGATGATGCGCAGCTCACGCCCGCTCTTCGCGCCGGCAGCCGTACGTGCGGCTTGAACAGCCGCCAAGAGGTTTGAACCGCCATCGGGCTCGATCGTTCCGAGGAAGCTCTCGACCTGTTGTGCCGCTTCGGCGCTGGGCTCGCTCGGCAGCGGAAGCGTGCGCGATTGTGTGGCGCCCATCGGCTGGCAGGTCGTGTCGCAAGCCAGCACCAGGAACTGATCCCGGCGGTCCATCTCACGGACCATCGAGGCCGCCAAGCGAGTAGCCCGGGCAAACCGCTCGCCAACCATCGAGCGGCTCGAGTCGACCACGATCACGTGGAGCCGGTCTTTACCCTCGGCGAAGCGCGGGAGCTTCGGTCGCAGCGCCATGGCTACGTAGGGCGACGTATCATCGACGATGGACTTCGCTTCGAGCGCAGCGTCCTTCGCGTTGACACCGCCCACGGAAGGCGTCGTAGGAGCCTGCAGCGCGAGCTTCTCCTTGGGCTGGGGGCCGACCCGAGAGGCCGGCATGTCGTAGGCCCAGCTGGTGAGCTCGGTGTCACGGTTGGGGAGCGCGTATTCAACCGTTAGATCACCTGCGGGAACGAAGTTCTTCTCCGCGAGCGTCAGCTTGTCTGCTCCGCCGCTCGCATCGCCTTTGGCGAGCTGATAGCCGCGCGTCTCGACGCCGTAGGTTTTGTCGTGGCCGAGCAGCTGAACGTCAACGTTGAACTCGTCCACCTTGGTGTTGCCAGTGCCGTCGTGGGCGAGCGGATAGGTGAAGCGCCGCACGCCGTTTGATTGCGGCACCGTCTGCGTGTAGGTGAGCACGACGCGACGCGAGCCCTTCTTCGGAATGGGGAAGATGCGCAGCTCGAAGCGACCACCGCGCTGCCACTCGAGCAGGGCGGGATCCCGCCACGGCCCAGGCACCCAAACGATCTCCTCACGCGGTTTCGGCGTCTTGGGTGCGGCGTTCTGAATCACGCCGCGCCAGATGGCTGCACCTCGATCGCGATCGACGAAGGCGCCCTCCATCAACTCGCCATCGACCTCGAGCGCCAGCTTTTCTATCTGCGCGCCAGGCGGAAGCGGAAAGCGAAAGATGCCCTCGAGTTCCTCGTCCGTTTGGTTGGTGAAGACCTCTTCCACCTCGGTGCGGGCCACGAGATCCACCACGCGCACCTTCACGTTGTGCTTCGTAAGCTTGACTGCGCCGGCGCGCTCTTCTTGCGTCCCCGGCTTCTTCGCTCGCAGCTCGCCAAGCCCTTTGAGGGCCGGCGCATCCACATCATCCGCGCTCTCCGAGCTCCACTCGAGCACGTCGCTCAAGGTCGACTTGGAGGCGACCACCGGCTCACCACGATCGGCGATAGTGGCCTCTTCTCCCGCACGCACCTTGGCGGTGACACCGGAGTTGCTCGTGACCTCGACCTTGCCGCGTACGACCTCCACCGAGGAACGACGGTCGGTCACGGTCGCCGCCACCTTGGTGCCAACGAGCTTCACCTCACCCTGCGGGAGCTTGATCACCGCCGGCTCTTGCTCCGACTTTTCCTTCACCTCCGCCACGACCATTCCGCGAGCAACCTCGAGCCGGCGTGATGCACCACCAGGCAACGTCACCTCGGAGTTGCGATCGATCGCCACCCACTCGCCATCGGCGAGCTTCACACGAGCGCGCGTCTTGGAGTCGGTCTTGAGCGTGGAACCTGCATGGATCTCGCTGCCTTGGGCCAACTCGGTGCACTTGGTCCCCTGGCAAACCTCGAGGCCGCCGCTCTTGTCCGAGGAGGCGCGCGTAACGCTAGCGAGCGTGCCCTTCCAACCACCGTCCTCAGTCGCGACGGAGTTGCGGTTTTCTTCCTGCTTGTTCACCAAGAACGCGCCGACCGCTGCAGCGGCGGCCATGCCACCCACGAGCGCGAAGGCGAAGCCGCGTCGGCGAAACGGCGAGACGGTCGCCCCTTGCCGCTGCGTCTTCGGTGCAGGTGAAGCCGGTTCGGCGGGTGCGCTGGGACCTTCTGCCGAGCTCGCCAAGGTCCGCGACGACGGGCCGGAGTTGGTAACGAGCCCACCATGTTGAGGCCCAGTGTTGTTGCGACCGGTCGTGGCTTCCACGATCACCCCCGACGAATCGAGCGTTGGTCCCACGGGGCTCGGAGCGGAATCTCCGGCTCGCAACACGGCCGAAAGCGGGATCGTCTTGTTGGTAGGGGCGTAGGGGTCGGAGATCTCAGCGGAGATCTCAGAGGCTCCGCCGTGCTCTCCGAAGAAGGTAGGCGCCTTCAGAATCGTGGCGTTGCCGTCCACCGCGCTGGCCGTAGGCTCGGGGGCCACGGCGCTGGCAGCTCGCGTTTCTGCAAGCGGGGCGAATTCGGTCGGCGCTGAAGCAGATACTTGGCGCGGGTCTTCAAGGAGCGAGCTCGGGGCCGGTACTACGCCCGAGTTGCGTGCCGCGGAGCTCAACGCTTGCGACGAAGCAGGACCATCGGGTCTCGCCTCGAGCACCAAGCTCAACATGCGCTCGGCGAAGCCTGCCGACGGCTGGAAATCCGCTCCAGCGTGTTGGATCGCGTCGATCACACGCTCTGCTTCGTACTTCACGTCCCGGCAGTGATCGCAATCGGCGATGTGATCGGTGAGACGAGCGGACGCGAGACCGTCGAGTACACCCGCGACGGCATCCTCGACCTCCAGACATTGTTCACTTTTGATCGTGCTCATGACTTCGCTCCTTCAACTCCCTTAAACATCCGCCAAAGATTCTCGAAGCCGCACCAAGGCTCTGCTCACGCGCTTACGCGCGGCGGCCTCATCGACCCCACATGCCTCCGCGACTTCGCGAAAGCTCAAGCCGGCGTCGTACCGAAGTACGACCGCCTCACGTTCACTCGGCTTCAACGCCGAGAGCGCCGTCCTTGCGCGGACGGCTCGCTCGCGTTCAATCGCAAGCTCGGTGGTATCCAGCCCCTTACCGGTGTCATGGACAAGCCGGAGCTTCGCGGCGCGGCGATGCTTCATCTCGTTGTGTCGCCCGCAGATCCTGCGCGCGATACCGTAGAGCCACGAGCGAACCGAGCCTTCGAAGCGGAACGACGGGAACGCGTCGTAGGCGGCGATCAGCGTCTCTTGGACCAACTCTTCCGCTTCGGCTTGGGAGCCGGTGAGCGCCATGCACAGCCGTCCGAGAGGGGCCGAATACGAACGCGCACACTTTGCGAGTGCCGCCTTGTAGTCCCCCTGGGAGATCAGTTGCCCAATGACCTCTCCCTCGTCCGTCTTCGTTTCGGAGCGCGCTAGCGCTTTGACCATCTTGACCTCTCGATCGTGCATGTGACCTCGTGGTGGCCTTTCGTGACCGAATGCGCGTAACGCCGCGTTCACCGGCGAAGACAGGTGACAGGGTGCGGACAATCTGCGGCCCGCCCCTTGCAAAGCGGAAGGTTAGCGGACAATCTCTACGCTGGTCCGTCCCAGGAGCTTCCAATGCCGATCAACTCGCAGCACCCCACGATTCAGCCGGAAAGCCACATGACAGCCCCTCCCGATAGCGCAGCTCGCCAGCTCGTGAGCAGATCGGGTGTGAACCAGCGGCAACAACCTGCGTCACCATCCATTCACACTCGCCGCTGGCTGAACGGATGTCTGTTGGCGATTGGAGGTTTGTTTACGAGCAGCGTGGCTACGGCAGAGCCGGTAGCCCAGGCGAAGGCCACGGCCCAAGCAGCGCAGAAGCTCGCTGAGGAGCTGCTTCCGGTCGCTGAAGAATCACCCGAGGTGAAGGCTGCACGGGGGATCGTCGTGATTCAGCGAGCAGGCCAACCCATTGGGCTTGGCACAGTGCTCGCCAAGGACGGTCGGATTTTGACGGCGCTCTCGAACCTTGGCTCTGGCAACGACCTCGAGGCCAAATTCGCCGACGATAGCGTCAAGAAACTGAAGGTCGGTCACAGCGACCGCGTTTGGGATCTCGCGCTGCTCGTGCCGCAGAGCGGCAAGTGGAGTGAAGGCTTGGTCGCGTCGAGCGTCGACCCGCTGCGCGACGACGCCGAGATTCACGCCTTCAGCGGAGGGAAGGGCAAACCCGCCGCAGTGCCGATCGAGCTGCGAACCCGTCGCTCGCTGATCGGCGGGGATGATCGGCTTCTCGAGCAAGCGTTGGAGCTGGGCTCACGTGTGAACGGCAAGGACGTAGGCGCCCCGTTGATCGATGAAAAGGGCCGCGTCGTCGGCGTGCTCGGAAGAGCCTGCCTTCCCATCGAGGGTAAGCCTTGCGCGCCGGTTGCTTACGGTGTGCCGGTATCGGCCATCAAGTCCTTCCTCAAGTCGGTGCCCGAGGACGCAGTACCCCCGGCCGCCTGGCTCGGCATCCAGGGCGCTGCCGAATCAACCTCGGTGGTGAAGGGTGTTCGCATCCTCTCCGTCGCAAAGGGAAGCCCCGCCTCAGAATCGAAGCTCAAGTCGGGCGAGAAGGGCGAAGGCGATCTGATCGTTGGTGTGAACGGGAAGCCCGTTACGACGCCGGAAGAGTTGGCGGAGGCCGTCCGCGCTCACTCCGTCGGCGAGAAGATTCCCCTCACGTTGCTCAGCAAGGGGAAGTACCGAACGGTCGATGTACTGCTCAAGGCCCCTCCGGAAATGGCGAAAGCCGTGACGACGAAGGTCGCCGCAAAGCCCAAAGCCCGGCTCGCCGAGCCCGAGCCTGAAGCCGCAGCCACGGAGGAGGAAGACAACTCGCAGCTGACCCCGCGCGACGCGCTCGGCCTCGCGAAGAAGGGGCTGTCGGGCAAGAAGACCATCACGATCAGCACGCACCCCAAGAAGTCGAGCAAGCCCGCCAAAGCAGAGAAGCCTGCCAAGCCGGAGAAACCGGCCAAGGCAGCCAAACCCGCCAAACCGAAGAACGCTTCACCTCCCGCTAAGCCAGAGGGCAACGAGGAAGATCAGTTCGACGACCCCGAATGACTCGTGCCAGGTCGAAGGTCCACCGGGGCCTTCGGCCGTTTTTCCGAAGAAGGCACGAGTCATGCTGTTCACTGCATCCACCTTCGGTGGAATGACAGGCACTGCCGACAATGGCTCAAAGCCCTCCAAGCTGTGCTGGAGGGCTTTCGGCTTTGGGGCGTCTGTTGAGGTCGGGCGTCAGCTGAGGTCGAGCATGCGCTCCATCGGAATGCGCGCTTGCGTGCGCAACGTCTCGTCCATCTCGATGCGCGGGGTCAAGTCGCGCAGGGCCACGTACAGCTTCTCGAGTGTGTTCATTCGCATGAAGGGGCATTCATTGCAGGCACAGTTCGCCTGAGGCGGGCCAGAGATGAACTCCTTGGTCGGATTGGCCTTCTTCATTTGGTGAAGGATCCCGTCCTCGGTCATGACGATGTAGCGCTGGCTGCTGTCGCTGATGGTGTACTTGAGCAAGGCCGTGGTTGAACCGACGTAGTCGGCCAGCTTCAACACAGGCTCCTCACACTCGGGGTGGGCGATGATCTTCGCGTCGGGGTAGCGCTCGCGCAGCTGAGTGAGTTTGCGTTCGCTGAAGGTCTCATGGACCACGCAGCTGCCCTGCCAAAGGCGCATCTTTCGCCCTGTTCGCTCGCTTAGCCAGCGGCCAAGGTTCTTGTCCGGAGCAAACAGGATCTCCTTGTCCTCCGGGATCGCGCGAACGATCTTCTCGGCGTTGGAGGACGTGCAGATGTAGTCGCTGGCAGCCTTCACCTCGGCCGAACAGTTGATGTACGAAATCGAGACCGCGTCGGGGTACTTCGCCCGCCACGCGCGAAACCGATCCCCCGGACAGCCGTCGGCGAGCGAGCAGCCGGCCGCCATATCCGGCACCACCACAATCTTCTCCGGATTCAGGATCTTCGCCGTCTCGGCCATGAAGTGAACACCGGCAAAGAGGATGACGTCGGCGTTCGTCTTCTTGGCTGCCTGGGCCAACTGCAACGAGTCCCCCAGGAAATCGGCCAGATCTTGGATCTCCCCGTCTTGGTAGTAGTGCGCGAGGAGAATGGCGTTCTTCTCGCGCTTGAGGTCGATGATCGCTTGTTCGAGGTCTTCGGGCAGCCCGTTCATGGCGAAAACGTAGGGTGAATACGCTTTCTTGACCAGCCGGGAGCGGCCACCTACCCAGGCGAAGGCTCGCGATCTCGTGCGAATCCGAGTGAGATCGCTCAATTCACCTCCCTGGAGCAGCACGGAAAGGTCCCAAATCCGAGACGACCTTCGTACGAGGTCTTTGGTAGAGTGCAGCCATGTCGGACGCGCGACTCCGCGCTCAATGTGAAGCCCGCTTGGGTACCACCCTTCGAGGGAAGTGGGTGCTCGAGAAGCTCGTCGGTATCGGCGGGATGGCTGCGGTATACGCGGGGGCGCACAAGATTGGCCGGCGCGATGCGATCAAGATCCTCCATGCTGAGGTGGCCAAGAGCACCGAGATCCGCACGCGCTTCGAGCAGGAGGCCGCCGTTGCAAACAGCTTCTCCCATCCGGGCGCTGTGGAGATTCGCGATATCGACGTGACCGAAGACGGCTGTCCGTTCCTGGTGATGGAGTTTCTGCAGGGCGAGACACTCGGTGAGTGGGCCCGCCGCCTTTTCGAGAAGGGTCAAGAGTTCCCACTCGAAGATTTGATGCGCTTCACCTCAGAGCTGCTTTCGGCCCTGGGGGCGGCGCACGCCCAGGGCATCGTGCATCGCGACATCAAGCTCGACAACGTCTTCATTACCGAGTCCGGCTCGGTCAAAGTGCTCGACTTCGGTATTGCGCGACTCGCTCATGGCCGCGCGATCACCGTAGCCGGCGCGCGACTTGGAACGGCGGCTTACATGGCGCCGGAACAAGTTCGCGGAGAGCAAGTGGACGGGCGCGCCGATCTGTTCTCGGTCGGAGCAACGCTGTACCGCTTGCTTTCGAAGCAGCGCATCCACGAGGCAAACTCGGAGGCCGATCTCTTCATTCGCATGGGGACCGAGCAGGCACCGGCGATTCTCAGTGTTGCGCCCGAGGTCCCAGCAGACATCGCCGCCATCGTCGACCGCTCGCTGAAGTTCAAGGCAGACCAACGCTACCCCAACGCGGCAGCGATGGCCGCCGACGTCCAGCGCGTACGAGCCAACTTGGGAAGCCAACAGAAGCGCGACGTTCAGCTTTCGCGCACCGTTCCACTGAGCATGGCGGTGTTGCAATCCGCCGCTCAGTCGCATGCAGCGGCACAGGCGCAGGCGGCGTCCCAAGCAGCTCCGGTCAGCCTGCGCACGCCCGAACCAACGCAGCTCAAGCCCAACACCGACGATGGGCCGGCCTCGATGGGCAACGCTAAGACCAATGCGCTTCCGGTGCAGAAGGCCATGCTTTCGACCGTGGTCGCACCTTCGCCCATGGCCGCACCGGCGGGCCGTTCCAGCGCGGGCCTCGCAGGCGTGAGCCAGCCGCCGCAGAGCATGCGTTCGGGAAGTGGTGATTCGAGCGCCAACTTCAAGGCTTTGAAGTCGTCCGACATGAACCTCGGCACACAGGCGATGCCCAACCGCGGCTCGTTGCTACCGCCGCAAGGTTCCGCTGGGATTTCGCCTCCCCCCAATTCATTGCGGACCCAGCAGCTGCCGACCGCCCAGCCACAGTCGTTGGCACCATCCGACGGTCAGTCGTTCCGTACGCCGTACGCGTCGGTTCCTCAAGGCCGGGCAGCCTCACCGGCTCTCCCCGCTTCACTCCGTGAGACCTCGCCGCCGGTCACCCCAGCACCCGCCACAAAACCGAGCGGCCCTGAGTGGGTACCGGCTGCGCCAGGCGTTGCGGTGCTGCAAGACACGCAGCGCAAAAAGATCTCTCCCTGGGTGATCGTGGCGATCCTCGGACTGCTCGGGTTGGCCGCAGGAGCGGTGGGCGTATTGCTCATCCAAGGGGCGAACGCGGAATCAAGCGAAGAGTCCGAGTCTGGGGATTCGCCGCAGGAAAAGAAGAGCAAGAAAGCGAAGGCGAAGACCAGCGCCACAAGTTCGGCGGTCGCTCCTGCTGCCCCAACTGCTGCTCCAGCTGCTGTGCCCTCGCCGGCTACCCCGCCGCAACCAAGCCCCACGCCTCAGCCCAACCCTGCGGATCCGTCACCCAAGCCGGCTCCCAGCGGCACGCTCCCCAAGCCCTCCTTGAGCAGCTTCACCCTACCCAAGTTCCGTTAGTCGGCCGTCACTCCCAGGGAAAATGACCCGTCTGGAGGCGACTGATCACCAGCGCCGCGACAACGAAACCCACAATCGCAAACCCGATCACGCCGAAAACGATCGCCAACCGACTTGGTGGCTTCTCGTTGGCCGTGGCGCTCGACTGAAACGTAGACGGGGAGACGGTATGCCCCGTAGGCCGGTCTCGCCGGTAAACCGTGGTTAGGTCGCCACCCTCACCAGGTTGCGGTTGGCCGGTCTGCTGTTGCGGTGCGGACTGCTGTGCATGCTGTTGCGGTGCGGACTGCTGTGCATGCTGTTGCGGTGCGGACTGCTGTGCATGCTGTTGCGGCACGGACTGCTGCATTGGCGCTTGCTGTTGACTCGCTCCGTAGCTCATCGATCGAGAATCGGCCGCACCAGCGTAGGTTGGAGAAGACTGCGGATACCCCGACCGGCTGGGTTGCGCAGGGATAGGCACGCCGGCGCTGCGCAATGCGGCGTGGCTCATGAGCTGAGTTCCGGCCACTGACGAATGAGACGAGGGGTCGTCGTGAAGGCGAGGAATCTGATGTATCGCCTGGGGAGCCGAGGAATTTGCCCTCGCTTGCTGAAGTTGCGCCACTGCCTGCGCGACGTTCCGAACAGGAATTGCAAGCGTCGCTACGTGATCTGCGCCACCCTCGCTTGTGGTGTCGTTTACGACCGGCACGTTGATGGAGGCCGGGTTGATGGCGAGAGTCCCCCCGAGGGGCGGCCGGCGCTGGGGTGGTTGGGACTGTTGCTGCGAAGCCGCGTCAACGCCCATCTGCGGCGGTGAAAAGCCAGGCCTTGGCTGCATCGGAGCAACGGCCGAAACATTCGAGGCGTAGCTCCGTGGATCGACCATCATCACAGTGGCCGGCTGTCGATTGGAACCACGACTCTGTGGTGCGGGCTCAGCCGCTCGAACGGGTTGCTTGAGCTCGCGCCAAACCTCAAGGGCCTCCTGCGCAGACTGGAATCGATCAGCAGGATCCCGGGCGAGCCCCTTGGCAAGGAACGCCTCGAGCCGCGGGTCGACAGGGCCCTCGAGCACCTTGGCTAAGGCGCGCGGCTCCGACTTGGTCTTCAGGTCGACCATCTGCAGGATGTTCTTCGCCGCATAGGGCAGCTGCCCGCTCATCGCCTGATAGATGAGCGTCGCACAGGCGTAGATGTCGGCTCGATGGTCGACCGTCTTGGCCTTGCCAATCTGTTCGGGCGGCATGAACGAGAAGGTCCCGAGGCTCTGCCCCATCTCGGTCAAGGTATCTCCACCTACCTCGCGAGGCAGTTTGGAGATGCCGAAGTCGAGGATCTTCACGCGCTGCTGACCGTCCGGGCGGCGCTCCAAAAACACGTTGGACGGTTTGAGATCGCGGTGAACCACCCCAGCGGCATGAGCCGCCGAGAGCCCCATCCAAACCTGCTCGACGATGCCAAACAGCTCCTCGAAAGCCATTGGACCCGTGCGCTTCAAACGGTCGATCAGCGACTCTCCCTCGAGCAACTCAAACACGAGGACGATGCCCTGCTCAGCATCCTCCTCGACGTCGAGCACTTGAGTGACGTGGTCGTTGTTGATTGCACCGGCGGCTCGAGCCTCTCGGCGAAACCGCGCGACCGCAGAGGACTTTTGCTTAGAGTCGGCGCGCAACACTTTGACCGCAACGGTTCGCCCGGTACGAAGGTGCTCTGCAGCAAATACCTCCCCCATCCCGCCACGCCCAAGGGGTCGCAGGATCTTGTATCGCTGAGCGACGACCGCGCCGGCCTCTAGCTCCAACGAACCTCGCTCACTGGAAGCTTCCGATCACCGAAGCGGTTGCACCGATGAGTTGCCCATCGACAGGGCCGAAGATTGGGGTTGGCGCCACAGTCCAGCCGGTAGCCGTTTGTTCGCTCGACGCTTCCACTTCGGGCCGCGTGAAGTAGAAGACGAGCGTCGCGCCCGCTGCCGCAATCGTAGTGCCGAGCAGCACGTCCGCGACGATGTTCTTGGTGATGACGTCATCGCGAAGCGAAGTGAGTTCCTCGCTGGTTCCGATGCCGTTTTGCGCGTCGAAGTCACTCTTTGCCGAGGCAGCCAAGCCCATGAACACGCCAGTTCCGATGGCTGCAGCCCCGGTTACCCCGGTGAAGATCCAAACGGTGACCGGGACCGGGCGCTCCAACTCGACGGCCTTCGGCGGGGTTGGCTTCGGCCCTTGCGGCTCGGTGGGCGTCTCAATCGCGGCGGCGGTCTTGAACTCGATCGTGCGCTCAACCTTGCTGCCGTTGCCCACCTCGGCGGTCCAAACGACGTCGGGAAAGCCGTCCGCTTGAGCGGTGAAGCTGTAAGCGCCAGGGTGGAGGCCAAGCGAGGTAGAAGCCGTAATCGGGTAGCGGTTGGTCTTGGTGGTGCCGTCGCTGGCCTGCCGAGTCGCGATCAACCGGGCGGCTGGGACGTTGCTCGTCATCGTTAGCGTGGCCAGCGCCGACTTCAGCCGCGTCAGATCATCTCCGATTTGCTTTCGGTCCTCGGGCGCCATGTCGGTCGCGCGCTTGAGCACCTCCTCGTAGTGAGGAATCGCGGCGCCATCACGCTCGAGGTACTGCTCGCAAATCGCAAGAGCGCGCAACGCCTTCCACGAGCCCGACAACTCGTACGCCTTGCCAAACTCGACCGAGGCTTCTTCGCAAAGGTGGCCCTGCGGAGGCTCGTTGTAGAACGAGGTACCAGCGGCCATGTGCACCTTGGCTTGCTCAAGCTTGGGATCCACCGGCTTGGGCTGAGCGTGAAGTTGGGAGGTGCACAAAAACATGCCCACCCCAAACACCGACCCCGCCCACCAGCGACCAGAACGACGCAGCATCCCCGCGATGCTAACTGGCCCTCGGTCAAAGGGGAACCTCCGCTTGTGACCGTCACTCATCGTCGGCTCGGAGCTTGGCCATCACCGACAGGTCCTCGAGTGTGGAGGTGTCGCCTGTGGACTCCTTACCAGCAGCGACGTCCTTCAACAGCCGCCGCATGATTTTGCCGCTACGAGTCTTCGGCAGGGCGTCAGCGAAGCGAATTTGGTCCGGTTTGGCGAACTTGCCGATCTCCTTGCCGACGTGGTCGGCGAGCGTCGCGGCCAGCTCTGCGTTGGGCGTATGTCCGGGTTTGATCGAAACAAACACCACCAAGGCCTGGCCCTTCAACTCGTCGGGTCGGCCAACTGCGGCGGCCTCGGCGACGCTGGGGTGAGACACAAGCGCACTTTCGATTTCCGCGGTGCCGATGCGGTGGCCGGCGACATTGAGAACGTCGTCGATGCGCCCGACGACCCAGTGATAACCGTCTTCATCCGCCCTGGCGCCGTCGCCAGTGAAATAGACGCCCTCGATCTCGGAAAAATATTGCTGTTGAAAGCGAGCGTCGTCGCCCCAGACAGTGCGCAACATGCTCGGCCAAGGGCGCTCCAAAATGAGCAGACCGCCCTCATCTGCCGCGACTTTGCGATAGCCGCCGGGAGCTGCTGCGTCCTTCTGAACGACCGCTGGCTCCACTCCGAACATCGGCAACCCCGTCGAGCCCGGTTTGGAGAAGGAGGCGCCCGGTAGCGTGGTCATCATGATCGCGCCGGTCTCGGTTTGCCACCACGTGTCCACGATGGGGCAGAGCCCACGACCGATCACCTCGTGATACCAAACCCAGGCCTCCGGATTGATCGGCTCTCCAACCGAACCGAGCAGCCGCAAACTCGAGAGGTCGTACTTGTTTGGCCACTCATTTCCTTGGCGGATGAAGGCGCGGATGGCGGTGGGAGCGGTGTACAGGATGCTGACGCCGTGCCGCTCAATCACCTTCCAAAAGCGGCCCCAATCCGGGAAGTTGGGCGCACCTTCGTACATCAGGCAGGTCGCGCCATTCGACAGAGGGCCGTACACCAAGTAGCTGTGCCCGGTGACCCAGCCGACGTCTGCGGTGCACCAGTAAATATCGTCCTCGCGAATATCGAAGACGTACTTGAAGGTGGTGTGCGTGCTCGCCAAGTAGCCGGCGGTCGAGTGCAGAACGCCCTTTGGTTTGCCCGTTGATCCGGAGGTGTAAAGGATGAAGAGCGGGTGCTCGGAGTCGACGACGATCGCCTCTTTTGCCGGCCCTTCGAGCGATTGCTTCACCACGTCATGCCAGTAGACGTCGCGCCCCTCCTTCATCGTAACGGGGCACAAGGACGTCCCGAGGTGTTGGAACACCACCACCTTCTCGACGCTCTTGGCCTCCGGCTGGGCCACCGCGCGATCGACCACTTCCTTGAGCGCGAGCACGTTGCCACGGCGGTAACCGCCATCCTGGGTGATGACCACTTTGGCCTGGCAGTCGGCGATGCGGTCGCGCAGAGCGTCCGCGGCAAACCCGCCGAAGACCACCGTGTGAACGGCGCCGATGCGAGCGCAGGCGAGCATGGCGACGGCGACCTCGGGAATCATGCCCATGTAGATCGCCACGCGATCGCCCTTGCCGATGCCCATGCGCGCCAGGGCGTTCGCCAAACGAATGGTCTCGCGGTGGAGTTCACCGTAGGTGACCGAGCGGGTCGAGCCCATCTCGCCTTCCCAGATGATCGCGGCCTTGTTGCGGCGGGCGCCTTGGACGTGGCGGTCGAGGCAGCTCTCGGTGATGTTGAGTTTGGCGCCAACGAACCACTCGACGAAGGGGAACTTGGCTTTGGAAGTCGCGCCGCCCACTTCACCCTTGGTGCGTTGGGTGATGGTCCACGGCTCCCGGAACACCAACTCGCTGGTCTCACGCCGCCAAAACGTCTCGGGAGAGTCGAGGCTTTCTCTGTACAGCGCGTCGTACGCTTCCCGAGTGGGAACGCGCGCGTGCGAAGAAAACTCGGCGGAGGGCGGAAAACGGCGAACTTCCTTTTGGAAGCTTTTGATTGTCTCGTCGGCCATGGTGAGTCCCCTTTGGGCGCCGGAGGATACGCGCCCTGCCGAAAAACCGTCCCAGATTCGACGTCGACGTTCTCCACTCCGGTTCCCGTTGAAGCGCTGGGCGACGTAGGCGACGCTGGCGATCGATGAATCACGTCTCTTCCCAGTCGAGCCAACCACAACAAGCAACCGGCGGAGGCTGGGGGCCGCCTCCCGGTGCGCCACCGGGTGGGGGCTGGGGTCCGCCTCCGGGTGCACCGCCTGCGCCGCCGGGCGGAGGCTGGGGGCCGCCTCCCGGTGCACCACCACCACCGCCAGGCGGTGGTGGATTCGGTGGTCCGCCGGGTGGCTATGGCGCTCCTCCTCCTCCTCCTCCTGGTGGCGGCTGGGGGCCGCCGCCCGGCGCAGCCGGCACCTTCGCCGCGCCGCCCATTCCCCCGCAATACGCGATGCAACCCGGAGCCCCGTACGGGATCGATCCGATCACCGGGATGCCC
>CAITIQ010000072.1 GCA_903892415.1 uncultured delta proteobacterium
CCACGGGGCAATGAACGGCGAGACCTGGAGATGGGGTATTGGCTCGCGGGAATCATAGCTTGCCAGCGCCACCTCGTTCCCAACGAAGACCTGCGAGGGTTGGTCCGGGTCAAGCTCCACCGACTCGACCGAAACCTTGAGGCCCGCGTCCGGCGCGAGGCTTTTAGCGCGGTGTACAAGCAAGACAAGCACAGCGCTCGTCCACAGCGAGGCGTCCACGCCGACCGCTAAGGGCAGCGATTGCACACTATCGAGCTGCCCGTCGAAGCTCAGCTCCAAGCGGCGGACAATCTCCACTCGCTCCTCCAGCGGCACGTCCTCCGGGTCAACCTGCTGCCACGCCGCAGCGGCTGCTTCTGCCTCTGCTTCACTGCGAGCGAGTTCTTGCGCCTTCAACCGCTCGACCAGCTCGTGGGTATTCATAGGCGTGTCCGACTCGTCAAATAGATGGATAGCGTGATGGATTGGGACGTCGCCTGGATGAGGCCCTGGCGAAAACGCAGACTAATACGCAATTGGGGGCCGAGTGGCGGGGTTAGACCAACAACCTCGTAAAACGGGACGACTGGCAGCGTTTGCTGAATCAACGTGGAGTTTCCCACGTTGCGTGAGCTATCGACATAGGCCACGTCCGGGTCATCCGGGCTGAAGC
Organism: uncultured delta proteobacterium; assembly: GCA_903892415.1. GTDB lineage: Bacteria > Myxococcota_A > Polyangia > Polyangiales > Polyangiaceae > Xiheicaenibacterium. Next base: position 653 of record CAITIQ010000072.1, read on the forward strand.
TCACATTGTTCACCAAGACCAAAAGATCCGCGGTGGTCCCCCAGCCGGTTCGATTGTGGACCAGCATGACCAACCCGCCCACCCTCATGCGCGTGGCGTCCACGCCGTCTGCCAGCACCAACGTTTGTGTGGAGGAGGTGCGGCCGTCAAAGCTGTAGGTGGCGCGTTTGATCAGCGGAAAGAGCTCGTTCTCGCGATCAAACTCGGGCTCAGCATCATCGGGGCTCAGAGCCTTTGGGTGTTCGATGGGATCAAGCCACGACATCACTAAAGCCCCTCACCGCCGCAGCCGCCGAAGACAATGGTGTACCAGCCGTTTTCGTCAGGCACGTCGCAACTATAATCTTTGGAGGCGCGACCCCTACAGACGACCTCGTTGTCCGCCCGCAAGACACAGGTTGTGTAGAGGGTCATAGCCACGTCTTTGAGGCCTGGAAAGTTCCCTACCGGCGTTGGAGGGAGAGCCTTGTCGGGCGGGGCCAGGTCAAACGAGTCGTAGCCCCAGCACCAGAGGTCATCATCCTCCGCTAACGCGCAACCCCCGCCTTGTTGTCGCAACCATAGCTTTGTAAACGGAGGTACGTCGGGCACCAATTGATAGGAGGGTTGAATCCACTCGGTGAAGGTTGGGTCAGGAAAGCTTTCGCCTGCGCAACGCAGGGCGCCCGCTTGATCCAACCAACAGGAGTTCGCAAAGCCCAAGAAGAAGTCTTTGGCGCCTTCAATCGGCAGCTTGGTCAGGACCGGTAGCTCCACACCAATTCCCAAGCCGAAGCGCCCGGAGTCATCGGGCAGACTGTCTACACACCAAACCTCCCCATTGACCAAGCGAGCACAATAGCCAACATCCGCCTCAATCGCCGCGGCAGGAGCAGGCAAGTCTGCCTGCGCAAACTCGCCTGTAGCTGGCACATCACCGTCAATAAGCCGTTGGAGCAGCACCCAGACGCCACCTTGGTCATCCAGGGCGATGTAGTCACGGTCCGCTTGAATGGCCACCGGCTTGGCGCCGCCCGGTAGCTTCATGAAGTGCGGCACGTCATTGAAGGTGAAAGCAGAAAGGTTGTAGTCCAGCAGCACAACCTCGTTGAAATAGGAAAGCGCCGCACGATTGATATTCGCATCAATGGCCGTCAGGCATGGCTCGTCTTTCTCATCGCCGCGCACATACCGCTGTGGCGGATAGCCATCTCCCCAAAACCAAGGCCTACCATCCGAGGCCACAGCGAACAAATTGCCAATGCTCTCTCCCGTGATGTCGAGAATCACCGGGTTGTCTTTGGGCAGCGGACACTTGCGCCCTTGTGGCTCGATAGGCTTTGTTTCTTCGCTCTCGGGCGGAAGCGGCAGTTCTCCGCCGCAGCTAGCGAGCAGAGCGAGGGCGAGAGTCCGGCTAATCAAGGTCAAGCGCTGGGAACAGATCCACGTCATTGTCCCAGCCTCCGGAGTTGAAGATGAGTTTTGCTTGTGTGCTAATGACCCCATCCGCCACGCTGGGCAGCAGCCGGTCCTTACAATTGGTTGAATACGCCACGGTCATCGACTGTGGCGGCCCTTGGGTAGGCAAATAGGTAAGGTGCACGTAATCGGTCCGACCGGTCCCGAACATATCCCCGCCCCAACTAGCCTGTAAGTAGTCGTAGTTTTTGTCGGTGGCTCCGTGCACCGGAACCACCGTTGGCGCCTCGATGAATCTGGAAGCAAAACCTAGTCCGAACATCGGCGGGCTCTCGCTGTCGTCTGGGAATTCTTGGCGGCTGACCCGCGTCACCAGGCCCGCTTGCTTTTCATGCAGGCGCTCCACTTGCTCCAAGGTCAGCCGCACGCCGGTGCGCGGAGAAGGGGACTCCTGCGGATGATTGATCTGAAGCAGTCGGGCCAAGGTGGCCGCTGACATGCTGAAGACCCCGGTTCCGCCTAGGAACGCCGCATCGGATTGGCCGTAGCCGCCCGAGACATAAGGAGGTCGTTCTGCCGCAGGGATGGCGTTCTCGTTGACATAGGTATCGCGCTGTACTGCCCTGGGAGAGCGGATCGGTGCCTCTCCGGCGTCGAAGCTTGCGTCCTTGGTCGCGGGGACGATTTGTGCCAACCCAAAGAGCTTGTTGAGCGGGAACCACTGGGTCATGGCGTCGAAGTAGCGGCTCGGGTCTTTCAGGTCCGCCATCCCAATCGCCTCGCCCACCGAGATGAACCCAACGTTGGAGTAGCCCTCCGTTTCTCGTGGTGGCCACACCATCAGTGGAGGAACAGCGTTGTTGTCGTAGGACAGGGTTTGGTCCCCGGGAGCCACTGGCAATTGCATGCGGCCGAAGTTGAAGGCATCAGTGAAGTAGCCTCGCGCGGTCGCAAGCCCGCTGGTGTGGCGCAGGCAGTCCTCGATGCGAACACTGAAGAAGTCAGCCCAGTCGGAGAGTTCAGTGCCGGACAGGTTTGCCGGCGGAGTCACCCCGAGGGCGTACACCAGCGGTTGCTTAAGGAAGCTCTCCCCGAGTGTTACCGCGCGCATGCCTGTGAGAATTTTGGTGGAGCTTGCCACGCGGAACTTGTGTCGCGGTTGCGTCATGGTCCAACCGGCTTCACCGCAGGTGAGACTCCACATTAGCTTGAGCCGGCCGTTGACGGCGATGGCCAATTGCGCGTTGCTAATGTTCTTCTCGCGCATGCGCGCCTCGATGGCGTCGCGCATGATCAATAGTCTCTTATTGGTGGCTTCATCGTACTCCGGGAAGGGCAAGGCTGGGCGACCGTGAGGCGAGCTCGGTTGCTGCAGGGTTAGTTTGATCTGCGGCGGCGCGTCTTCAGCGCCGGACCACAGCCTGAAGTAGCGCGTCTTCGGCTTGGGCTTCTTGGCCCAGGTAACGCAAAAGCGAATATCCCCGAACAAGCCGTTTGCTCGGACTTCAAGTGGGACGAGCTTCTGCAGGTAATAGCGCACATCAAAGTTGAAGCTCAGCTCACCCCGCCGAAGTGGCCCGTCGGTGATCGTGCCGCAGGCGAAGTCCTCCTCAAGGCTAGCGGGCCAGGCTTCATAGGTATCCCGCTTCATGTGCATCACGGTTGCGCGCGCACCGTTCTTGTTCTTCGGAGCCGGGACGGCGGCGTGAAGGCGCATATAGCTCCCGCGCGCCTTCTTCATGATGGGTGCTTCCATTACCCCGAATTGGTTATCGGCAATCCGTAACTGAGGGTCGTCGTCGGCCTTCGCCTCGAAGAGGTCATAGGGCGTCTTGTCACCGCTGCTGGCAATCGCCAAAAACCGCGTAATTGGGTCTCCTCGCTTGCCGTTCGCGTCGGCGGTCCTATACGTAACCACTTCGAGCGAGCTGCATCCCTCGCGCGCTCCATAGCCCACACCAAGCTCGAACGGCCCGAGCCTTTCGAGCAGGGACTCCAGGCTGGCTGCTACAATGCCACGACGCGGTGGCGGAGCGAGCCTACCCCTGCCGCCCACGGGGTATTCCTCAAACACCCAGGTGGTGTGCACGCCGAGTTCTCCGTGGCTTCTCACGTCCCCGGTAGCGGTTACGAGCAGCGGAACCAGATTGGTTCCGAACGAACTCCAGTCCAAGGTTCCGCCGGGTCGGAAAGGATAGGCCTCCATCGGCTCGGCGCCTGAGAAGACTAAAATGGTGCGTCCGGGCTCACCTCCCGCTCGCGTTGACGTATGCCAGATAGCGGCATAGCGGGGGTCACTCGGTCGACCGTACGCTGCAATCGAGACCAGCGCATCTGCCGCGTGGTGCTTATCCCAATCGCGCAATTCCTCTATCGTCTGGTCGACCAAGAAGTGAATCATAGCAGCCTCAGGCCGGTCGCCCCACGAGGTCCACGCCAATGGCGATGTTCTGTGCTGCGGTCACGCCAGTTGTCCCTTGGCTGAACCGGACCAGCACGCGCAGTTGGGGTCCCATGGTTGCGAGCGAGGAGACGAACAGAGCTGGCGCTGTGGTTGAATTTGTGATGGTTATTGGCGTGCTGACCAAGTTGGTTGTGCTGAAGAAGACAACGTCCGGCTCTTCTGGCACGAGCATCATGTTTTGGACTACGACGCTGAGGCTCGCCGTGTTGGACGGCCAGCTCCCTCTCGAATGAACGCGGACCAGAATCACGCCGGACACCCACGCTGAGCTATCGATGCCAACCGCGATGGGAACGTCCTGGTCGGCATTTGGCGGAGTTGCCGCCCGGCCATCAAACGAAAAGTCCGTCTTCGGTATCACCGGTACCAAGTACCCATTGCCTCCGCGCCCAACATCAAATCCGTACGTCGCCGGCACGCGGCCCATGCGGTTATCAAATCCCAATCGGCTCAACATGGTCGATCCCTTCCGTGCGAGGTGCCCCCAAGCGCCTCGTCTTGTGGTTCCACGTTAGACGCAGCTCCACACTTATGCCAGCTTAATGGTCTGCAGACAACAACCTGGCCCCTTGTACCACTTGGCTCGTGACCCAGCGCTCGACCCGCTGCGTAGTGGATGTCGTGGATCAATTAGTTTCGGTCCAGATCCAAGCGTCAAGGCACAACCGTCAGCAAGCCAGGTCGAATTCCGTACGAAGGTGCGAAGTTCGTTGGCGCTGACGCTGGAGAGAGGCCTTTGTGAGCGCGCGATGTGGCCTTGGGTGGTGCGTCAGCTGCGCATCGCTCTTTCGCCGCCTTCGCGATTCGGGTTGTCCGTTGTGGCTAATGCCGTCGGCGCGGCGCTCTCGCTATGCGGTCCCGTGAGCAGAAGCGCATATGCGGTGCGGTGGTACAGCCCAGCCACGTACTCCTCCCCTGTCACGAAAGCAGCGGCCGCCCGTAGTCCGACTCACGGTCGCTAGTGCAACCGTCTCGAGAGCAGCCTGAAGGTGCAGCGGAGTTGGTGAGGGCGCCTGGTGGCATCGACGGGTGAGGCAACACGAGCACGTCGTCGTCAATTTGGAGGACCTTGAGCATGTGCGACGCTTGTGAGCCGAGAATCTGCGCTAGTTCCTCAGGAAGTGCTCGCTACTCGCTGGCCGTGTTCTGCGTAGGCGGGACAGCCTCTGCCGCTTCGTCCGCGCGGACGCCCACAGAGTCCGTATTGAGTGTGCATTTGAGGTCATCGAATCCGAGAGCGTTACACGCCTCGGTGCTGCCCGTGCACTTCGTCGTGACGACGCGCGTGAGCTCACCGCTCATCTGCACCCCGTCGGAGTCGAGGGTCACCGTCTCATCAGTCGTCACGAAGAGGTCGAGATCGTCATCGATCGCCTCGGTCATCTCGTCTCGGCCGTTGAACGTATAGCCAACGTCCCGAGGCACTAGCCCACTCCCGTACTAACCCGACGCCACAGCCAAGGCTAAGTTCAGCCAATAGCGGCCGGACCTCCAGCCATGGCGATAACGCCCAAGCGGCCGCCCCCTCCAGCCACGCGCCGAGCGCAGCGAGAAGCCTGGCTAAGGAGGGGGAGCGCGCACAGCGAAGCGGAGCGGAGCGAGCACGCGGGGGAGGCATATCCAGCGAAGCGAGCACGCGGGGGAGGCATATCCAGTCAGACCAAGCCGACCCTGCGCGCCAGATCCGAGGTGAACACCGTCTTTGGATCGTACTTGGCTTTGATCGAGCGGAACTCGGGCAAGCGTGGATACATGGCGGAGAAGGTTGCGGCGTCGAGGAAGGCGTCTTTGCCGAGGTAGATGCGACCGCCGGCTTCGCGAACCATCGCGTCCAGACGTTTGGTGAGCGCAGCCGTACCTTCGCGGATGGGGAAGTCGATGGCGAAGGTGTAGCCCTCGAAGGGAAAGGAGAGATGCCCGCCGCTGGCGGCGCCCATGCGCTTGAGGATGTTCAAGAACGGTAGACTGCCCGACGAGACGATGGCCTCGAGGATGCTGCGCATCACCTGCCGCCCGCCCTCCATCGGGATGACGAACTGATACTGGGTAAAGCCGCTCGGCCCGTAACCGCGGTTCCAATGGGCTACCGCGTCGAGCGGGTAGAAGAACTTCTCGTAATGCGCAATCGCCCCAGCCTTCGCCAAGACGGTCTTGATCACGCCGTTCACCAGGCGCGCGGTTAGCGGATTGAGCGTCGCCGAAGGCAACTCGAACGGCACGCCCACCAGAGCGCCGCCCGAAAGCCGCAACGGCTCTGCTCGCAACTTGGCCGGGAGATCTTCCACGCGCGCGTGGTCCCCGACCGTCAATACGCCGCGACCGAGGCGAGCTCCCGTCGCGATCGGATCGATGTAGGCCACCGAGTAGGGATAAAGCGAATCGGTCTCGGCGAAGGCGTCGAGCATCTGCTCGAGGTCATTCACGACGATCGCCTTTTGCCGGTAGTACGTCGTCTCGATCTTGCGGAGCAGGATGGTGGCCTCCACCACGATACCGAGCAGCCCCATCCCGCCGAAGCTGGCCCAGAACAGATCCTCGTTCTCGGTGCGGCTGGCGGTGACCATGCTGCCGTCGGCGAGGAGCACACGCATCGACACGACCGAGCGCGCGAACGAGCCCTGCGCGTGATGCCCCTTGCCGTGAACGTCATTGGCGATGCAGCCGCCGACGGTGACGAACTTGGTGCCCGGCGTGATCATCGGGAAGAAGCCGCGCGGGCCGAAAGCGCTGATGATGCGGGCCAAGCTGACGCCGGCCTCGCATTGCAGCGTGCCAGTGCCCTCGTCGAAGTGCATGAAGCGATCGAGCCGGTGCAGGCCCATCACCTGGCCGCCCGAGTTCATCGCCGGGTCCCCGTAACTTCGGCCGAGACCGCGCGGTATTGAGCCACGCTGATCGAGCGCGCGCCCGACCTCGCTCACCGTTTCAGGCTCGACCAGTTGGCTGAACCCACGCGGATAGAGCCCCCAACCAGAGACCTCGACCGAGGGTACGTCACGAGCAGCTGCGGTCATCAGCGACGCATCTCCACGCGCCGTTGCACCATGCCGCTCTTCATCACCATGTCGTAAGCCTCCTTCTCGAGCATCGGGTGGACGCCGCGCGGGGAAACGCCGCCCGGGTGCTTCTTGCGGGTGACGAAGCCCATCAGGTACTGCACGTTCATCGCCTTCAGATCTTGCAGCACCTTGCGCATCTGCTTGGTGTTGTTGGCCCAGGCGTAGGCGAAGGCCTTGGCTCGCAAGAGCTGCGGCTTGAGGTCCTCGAAGGCCGCATCCGACAGGTCGAACTTCTCGAGCAGGTCGACGGCGCGCTTGGCCTCTCCCGAGCGTGCGAAGGCTTCACCGACGATCGCCGTGAGCGTGGCGCGCGACTTCACCTCGCTGTGCCGCCCGAGATCGATCTTGTCGACGAGCTCCTTGGCTTCATCGGTCTCACCGAGGATGAGGTGAATCATCGCCCGCTGGGCGCGAGCCTCATCTGCCACCGGCGCCATCACCTTGACCAGGTTGATTTGCTCCAGCGTGGCCAGCGCCTTGCGCGGATCCTCCTGCATCTCCAGCTGGGCCCGCGCGAAGATGGCGGCGGTGTCGTCCTTCTTGAAGTTGGTGTTGAGCTTCTCCAACGCCTCTTTGCGGCCCTCGGGAGTGTCAGCGTTCTGGAGGATGTTCACCACGGCGCGCGAGCGCTGCGCGTAGCGTACGGCCCAGATCGTGATGCCGATCAGCGCGAGCGTGATCACGCCCATGATCGCCGGCAAAATCCAGCCGCCGACCCAAATGGCGAAGGCCCAGCCGAGCAGCACCGGAATACCGATGCGCAGGCCCATCTTGCGCAGGTTCTCGGCCGAAAGCGGATCCGGCGCGACCTGCTTCTTGCGCGAATCGGTGACGAGCTTCTCTCGCTCTTTGGCTGCGAGCTTATTCGATGAAGGCTTTGCCACAGGCACTCTCCGGGTCCCGGGCGCGGGACTGGGAGGGTCTTAGTTCCACGCCCCGGGGGTGGGAACTAGGAAATGACCTCAGAACGAGTCTCGGGCGGGATGGTGTTACCGCTGTGGGTGGCTGTTGGGTCCTTCAGGCCCATCGTGGTTTCACGGAAATGCAGGAAGATCGTCTGCAACAGTGAAAGGCAGGGCACGGCGAAAAGGGCGCCTTTGATCTGAAAGAAGTGCTCGCCGACGAGCAGTGAGAAGACCACCAGCACCGGGTGAATCTTGGCCGAATCCCCGATGATCTTTGGGTTGAGGAAGTTCGCCTCGACCTGGTGGATGCCGATGATCCAAGCCAACACAGCGAAAGCGGTACCTGGCGACTGGGTGAGCCCGATGGCCACCGCCGGGAACGCCGACACGATCGACCCGAAGATGGGTATCAACGAACCGATCGCCGCGATCAGCGCCATCAACGGCCAGTACTTCAGATCAAACAGCCAAAAGCCGATCGCCGAAAGCACGCCGTTGACGAGGCAGATCAAGAGCTGCCCACGTACGACGCCCGAAAGCCCGCGGTCCAAGCGGCGCAGCAGTCGGTCGAACGAGTCCTGCGACGAGCGCAGAAAAAGCTCACGGAAGAACCTGAGAATGCGCTCGTGGGTGAGCATCATGTAGCCACCGAGCATCAAGGTCATGAACAGGTTGAAGATGCCGCGAGAGACCGCGCTGACAATCTTCTGGCCGAGCTTGATGATCTCCACCGAGTTCTCGGCGACGTATTGTGAAGCGCGGTCGAGGGCCTTGCGCAGCAGCGCTTTGCTGCCGGTCGCCTTCTCACGCTCGACCTGCTCGACGCGCCAGGTGCCCTCGTTCACTTGGCGGAACTGCGTGCGCTCGTTGACGTGAACCTCGAACCCGCCGTCTTCGCGCGGCGTGATCAGCAGCGGTGCATCGGAGCGGGGGCGCGGATCGGCATCGGGCGCCGGCTCGGGCTCCTCGGCGGGCTGCCCCATGACACTGGCCAAACGCTCATCGATCGCCGGGCCCCACTTGGTCTCCGCTTGTTCGATCAGATGGGGCACCTCGCTTTTGAAGGCCCGGACCTCGTTGATCATGCTGGGCATGATCACCGCGATGAAGCCGCCGATCGCCCCGAGCACCACCACATAGACCAGCAAAATGGCTGCAAATCGTGGGACGCGTAACTTCTCGATGCGCAGCACCAGCGGCAGCAGGATGTAGGCCACCAGCAGGCCCAGCACGAAGGGCAGCAGCACTTCGTTGGAGACGATCAGAATGGCGACCAGCGCGACGGCGCTGATCCACAGAAAGGCGAGCCGCTGACGGCGCTTGGGGTCCTCTCGATTGTCGCTCATGGGTGCGTTCTCGCGGCTAGTGGAAGGGCGCGTGAAGCTATCACGATACGAAGGCTCGGGAGCCCGGCGTCACCGAAAGTCCATCTCGCTGTCAGCCGACGGCCCTTCGACGCAAAGCATGCAACCGGCACTTGAATCGCAAAGACCCCCGGTTCAGAGTGCTGCCGATGCACCCTCTTACCTTCGTTTCGCGCCGCTGCTTGTCGTTCGTAGCTCTTTCCGGGCTGGTTTCGGCGTGCGCCGCCGGCGGTACCGGGTCGGGCGGCAGTGACGCTGATGGTGGCAGCGGCGGTGGTGGTAGCTCGGCGGGGGGTGCTCCGGCTGGTGGTAGCGGTGGGGACGGCGGAACCACTGGCTCGGCCGGCGGTTTCCAGGTCGGCGGTGGAGGAAGTGGCGGCGGCTTCGTCGGGAAGGCGGAGGTGTTCGGTCATTCCAAGTCTGCCCTGTTCCGGTTGGACCCAGAGACGAAAGCGGTCGGCAACGTCGGTCCCTTCTCAGGCGCCTCCAACATTGAGGACATCGCGCTCGACAAGGACTCCAACTTGTATGGCACCAACGCCGAGGGCCTTTACTCGATCGATAAAGTCACGGCCGAGTGCACCCTAATCGCGGCTGGCGACTACCCGAACTCGCTCTCCTTCGTACCGGCCGGCACGCTCGATCCGAATCAAGAGGCGCTGGTTGGCTTCCTCGACGATCAATACGTGCGCATCAACGTGGGTACCGGCGCCATGACGCCGATCGGCTCGCCTTGGAACAACGACTTCATCTCGAGCGGGGACGTGGTCTCGGTGAAGAACGGCCCCACCTACCTGACGATCAAAGACGCCCCCGGGCAGCCCAGCGTGACGTGCAAAGACTGCTTGGTGGAGATCAACCCGGCGACGGGGACGATCATCCAGAGCTTCGGTCCGCTCGGTTATGAGAAGGTCTTCGGCACGGCCTTCTGGGCTGGCAGCGTTTACGGCTTCACCAACCAGGGCGAGCTGTTCGAGATCACGATCCAGAACGGTACGCCGATCACCACGCTGATCACCACGCCCGACGGGCTGAGCTTCTGGGGCGCAGGCTCCACCACGTCGGCGCCGCCGGTGCCGCAATGAGGTTTGGCCTGCTGACTTTGGCTGCACTTTGTGCGGCAGGCTGCGTCACCAAAGAGCCGATCGAGCGTGAAGGTGGTGGTGGCACCACCGCCGACGGTGCTGGCGGTGGCGGAGGCGTCATCACCACGGGCTCCGGCGCAACCAGCGCGAGCGGTGGAGGTGGCAATGGCGGTAACGGCAATGGTGGCAACGGTGGTTCGGCTGGGCCCGGCGGCTCGGCACCGTGTCCGGATGGCGTTACCTGTGTGGGCACGTTTGTTTTTGTTGAGCAGACCAACACGGCGAGCGGCGTTACCTCCGACTCCATCGACTCGTACGCCTGCGCACCGGCCACCAATGAGAGCGGCCCGGAGGCGATCTACCGCGTGGACCTTCCGAGCGCGGGCTTTCTCAGCGCAGCGATCTACGACGACGCTGGCACCGACATCGACGTGCACCTGCTGACCACCTTCAATCCAGCGGCGCCCTCCGGCGACGGCTGTATTGCGCGCGGTGACAAGCAGGCCGCCGCCAACGTCCCGGCAGGTTCGGCGTGGGTGATCGCCGATACCTGGGTCAACGGCTCCGGCACCGAGCTCTCAGGCCCGTTCAAAATTGAGATCGGCTTCATTCCGGTGCCGAGCGGCGCTTGTGAAATGGAGACCGGGGAGATGGCTCGCGTCGGAGACGGCGGCAATCACCTGGCAATGCCCGCTACCGGGCCGGTGGTGATGGAGGCGCACCTGGTTACCGCCGCCGAGCCCGCCCCATTCCCTAGTACCGCTACCGAGGAATTGGCAGAGCACTACGCGTTATCGCAACAGACCACCAAGCTCGTCATGCAGCGCAATCAAGTTTGGGCGCCGCTCGAGGGCGGGGACTTTTACGGCGCTGGGATTTCGGACCCAGCGGACTTCCCGGTGGCGCACGAAGGTTGGTACGTAAATATGTATTGGACGCCCGCGGCTCGCCCGCCGGCCGGTACCAAGATGATCCTGCGCAACGCAGCGGATCCGTCGCGCGCCGTGGTGGTCGCAGCAGGCTATGAGACCGGGCCCGGGGATCTATCGCGCATCGGCGGCACGACCGAAGAAGTGCATTACTATCTCGGAACCGACCACGACAGTGAGATGACGCTCGGTATCGCCAGTGATCAGTCACTACCCTTTGGTCCAATGACCTGTACGAACTGAGAGCTGCTCAGGGGTAGCAGGGTTGGCAGGCTTGACTGGCAAATAGAGCGCAGCTTTCGCACGCGCAGCCAACGCTTGCGCCGGCCGAGGGCCGCGATGGGGCTGATTGATGTGTTGGTCGTGGCGGCAGTTGAAGGCGCGTTTGGCGCGGGCACCCTCGCTGATTGCGAGACCGCGCGCAAAAAAAAAACCATGGATACGGAAAAGCTGGGCTCGTGCATCGTCGCCCGGCGCCGAGTAGGCTTCATCAAAAGCCGGCCGCTCTACCTGCCTATCGAGCTCGACAGCGACTGTCTCGGGAAGCTTTGCGACGAGAACTCAACCTGCTTTCAAGGAAACTGCGTTGAGGCGACTGTGAGCTGCGATGAAGCGGGCAACTGTGAAATGCCCGCTGAAACAGGCGGCGGCGGGTCGGGCGCGGGACCGAGCAATGGTGGTGGTGGCAATGGCGGTGCAAACGGCGGCAACGGCGGCACGACCACCAACGGAGGGAATGGCGGCGACGGCGGAACCACCAACGGCGGCAACGGCGGTCTGGGCGGCGGCGGGTTTGGCGGCCTGGGCGGCGGCGGGTTTGGCGGTCTGGGCGGCGGCGGGTTTGGCGGTCTGGGCGGCGGCCTCTCCAACTGCCCCATACCCCTCAATCCTCAGAATTGCGCGGAGTGCATGGACCAGTGCGGGGTGCAGCCCGAGTGCGCTGCCATGTGCATTCCAAACCCATTCTTCTGCGCCTGCGGAGCTATCTAGCCAGCTCAGGAGCTACCCAGCTCACACGCTGCGCATCATTCGCCTTCGCGACATCAGCGCGGCGCCGGCCACTAGCATGCCACCGAAGATGAAGTAGGAGCCGCGCGGGGTCTCGCCTGGTTGAATAACACGCGGAATGAGACCGCTCGGGCAGGCGCCCTCCGGCTCGAGGGCGATCACCGCTTGCGGTAGGTTGGTCACGTAGTCCTGTGATGCAGCGGCCTCGAGCGTGAGATCCTGATCGAGCGCGGCGCGCGGAAGGTTGGCCTCCAGCCGGGTGACCCAGGTGAGATTGGGGCGCAGGCCGGTCAGCGCTACCGCCATATCATCCACACCCACGCAGCCAAGGGCGCGAACGTCGAGCTCACCCTGTTGCACCGTGCCACAGGCCGGCGAATCCCAAGGCTCACCCGGGGGGCACGGATTGACCACCCGCGCCGAAGCATCAATCAGCCCTAGTTGGCATTGCGTGGTTGCTTCGTTGTTGGTGTAGGCCTGATTCAGGTAGCTCGCCACCATGCCGTTTGAACCGTCAAAGTCATTATAAAAAAACGGCCCCTCGCCAGCGAACGCGGTCAGGAAGCTGCGCCCATCGTTCTGCGCCAACGCAGTTTCACGCAGCTCGGTGTAGTTCGACTCGGAGGTCTTGAAGTTCCAAGAGAGGAGGCTCTGCTGAATAGCCACTTCAGAAAAATTCGCCGTGGTGTAGCGGCCCTCCGAGAGCACATACAGCACGATCGGCGTAAACGCGCCTGTGCCGATACCCACCATGCGCAGCGGCAAACTGAGGTTCATACCCTCCATCACCACGCGCACCGGCGTCATCTGCTGGATGCCTTTACCAGGCTGAAGGCGCAAAGCGATAAAGTCGAAGCCCTCGGCTACATAGCTATCGATGATGGGCTGCGTGGAAGGGTCTACGTTGTAGCCGTGCTCCGACAACCAGGTATTGAGCGCGCCCGGCTCGTCCGTGCCGAGGGTCACCGTCTCGTAGGGGCCCACCGTCCCTTGGTGCAGAACCTCCACGGTGGGATCCGCGCTCTCCTCAAAGTCTCCGCCGGCCGCGAGATCATTCGAGGCGAAGCAACCGCTCGAAGAGCCGCCGCCACAATCGAGCTGCGGTGGGATCACGCGAAGCGCCGTATTGGCCTCCAACACCTCGAAGAAAGCGGCCGTGGACGCCTCCACCCGTGCGCCGGCCTTGACCGGCAAGACCCAGGCGAAGTCTTCCGGCTCACCGGAGTACTGGATCTGATCCCACAACACCGACTGCGTGGGCGAAACCGACATCACCATGCGATGCCCGGTCACCAACGTCGGCGGATCTTGCGGCGCAAAGCAGCCGCCACACGCTTTGGCCTCTTGGGGCTCAGCGAGCCCGAGCCCGAGCGCACCGACCAGACCGAGCGTGGAGCTGAGAGCCGTACAAAAGCGAGAGGAGGTAAGGAAGGAAGCTTTGGTTCGGGTCATGACCTCGCTGCTCCAGCAACAACCAGACCAACCGCGACCTCAAAAATTCCCAATCATTGCGTTACTCGGGCCCTCACGAGAGCCAAGTTGAGCCACGCCGCCGCAACCAATGCGGTGCCTAGGACTCGGTCAGCAGCGCCCGCAGTCGCTCGATGGCGATGTCGTAGTGCTTAGTGCAGTAGTCACAATCGATCTCGAGGCCCTCGCCGTCATCAACCATCTCTTGCAGGTCCTGTCGGCTCAGGGTGGCCAAGGCGCCGAGAACCAGCGTCTCGTCGCAACGACAGTGGAAGCGCAGCTCTTGACGTCCAAGTGGCGTGGAGGGCATGCCGAAGAGCAGCTCGTCGATCAGCATTTGCGCCGAAAACTCGGGCTCTGAGAGGTACTTCTCCAGCGGAGGAAAGTCCTCCAAACGCTGCGTCATGATCATGTGCTGCGGCCGGTCCACCTCGGGCAGGAGTTGCACGATGAAGCCGCCCGCTTGCAACAGCTCATCCCCAGCGAAGATCGACCCCACGCGCGCCACGCTGACGAGCTGCTCCGACTCGGCCAGATATTGCGTTAGCGCCTCGGCTACCCCGCCCGCCGTGCCGACGTCCACGATGCCCTGCTGCAGGCTGCCGTTGGCCAGGCTGCGCATCATTTTTAGCTGAGCGCCGGGGCCCATCGAGAAGGCGCCGCGATCCCCTTTGACCTGCGCGAGCCCGCGCACGCCCCCGTCGGGGAAGGAGTCACCCACGAGCTGACCGTGCCCGCCGGCCCCGCGAAGCAGCCCTTGCACGCGGATGTCGGGCGCCATGGTTTCACGCAGCAAGACCGCTGCCGTGACCAAATCTGCCAGGCCGTGCGCCAACTCACCGCTGACCTTCTGCCGCGCCAGCACCTCGCGCACGCTGTCCGTGGTGCGGGCGGCGATCACACGGAAGCCATGATCATTGGTCATCGCGCGAAGGGAAAGATCACTCACGAGCTCGCTCCTACCGTGACCATGCCTCGTTCAATGTCCGCAATGCGTTTGCAGCCCGCCAACGCCATCACGCGCGAAAGATCTTCCGTCAAAAGTTTGAGCACGTTCTCGACTCCCGCTTGCCCCTCCGCCGCCAACCCCCAAAGGATGGGCCGACCGAGCAGCACCGCACGGGCGCCAAGCGCCAATGCTTTGAACACGTCGTCGCCGCTCCGAATGCCGCCGTCCACAAAAACCTCCAGCCGGCTACCCACTGCGTCGGCGATGGCCGGCAACGCCTCGATCGTCGAGGGCGCTGAGTCGAGCTGGCGCCCCCCATGGTTGGAAACGATGATGCCCGCGATCCCTGCGTCTGCGGCGCGCACGGCGTCATCCACCCGGACGATGCCTTTGAGGATGATCGGCAGATGCGAAAGGGAGCGCAACCAGGGCAGATCCGCCCAGGTGAACGCTGCATCGTGACGATTGGCGACGTAGTGCGAGAGCGCGCTGGCGTCTTCGTTTTGCTCGACCAACGCCGAGCTGAGGTTGGCCATCTCGAGGCCGGGCGGCAGGGAGAAGCCGTTGCGTTCATCGCGCAGACGTCGGCCAAGCAGCGGTGTATCCACCGTTACCACCAGCGCGTCGTAGCCAGACTCTTCCGCACGCGCGACCAGCGACTGCGTGAACACGCGGTCTTTGTGGACGTACAATTGAAACCACTTCGGCGCTTGGGAGGCCTCGGCGATGTGCTCGAGCGAGGTGGTCGAGAGCGTGGAGGCGACGTAGATCGTCCCGCTATTCTGCGCGGCTCGGGCCGTCGCCAGCTCGCCCTCGGGGCAAGCCAGCTTGTGATAGGCCGTAGGCGCGATCAGGATCGGGCTGGTCACCGGAAAGCCGAGCACTTTGGTCGAGAGGTCGCGATTCTCGACGTCGACGAGCACGCGATACCAAACCACCAGCCGCCTGAAGGCCTCCTCATTGCGGGACAGCGCGCGCTCCGACTCAGCGCCGGAGCGGTAGTAGTCGTACGCAGCCTTCGACAGCTTCTGCTTGGCAGCGCGCTGGTAGTCCTTGACCGTGAGCAGCTTGGCTTTGCTCTTAGGAGCCTTCTTCTTCGGTTGCACCGCGCGCCAGTGTATCAGGCTGCGCGCGCGGCGGCAGTCAGCTGCTGCGTGCAGCCGAGCTTAGAGAGCCTCCTGCCCTTTGATCAGCTTGGGTGCGCCAAAGGTGGTGCCATTCCAAGGGACTTCGACACGTTCACCGCTGTTGGGCAGGGTGACGTCGGTGGAGACGGCTTTACCACCAACCAAGGCCGTAACCCGCACGACGTAGGGTTCGACCGGCGGGAGCTCTTTGTCCTTGGTCAGCACCACGAACACGTCGCCCTCCTTGTTCGGCTCGACGCGCAGGGCGATCAAGCCCACGCGACCGAGCAGAGCCTCCGGCGCGACGAACTCTCGCGCCTTTTCGGCGCCTCGCTCCATCCACGTGCGCGGCGCGTTGCGGCCCGCAGGCGGCTCGATCAACAGCGGCACGCCAGCCGGCAGCGGCACCATCTCGGCGAGCGTGCGCTCGAGCCCTGCGCGCTCCTCGCTGGAGGTCTTCTCGGCGGCGATCGTCCTGCGCACCAGCACCGCCGCGAAACGCTCGGCGAGCAACGCGACCTCGGCCTGGCCGTCGCGACCACCAGTGCGACCAACGGCAGCGAGCCCGCGCAACGCAACGTCGATGCGACCGGCACCAGCATGAGCGAGGGCGAGGCGAATCTCCGCAGAGCCGTCTCCGGGAGCCAACGCGAGCAGGCCCTCGTAGGCGAAGGTCGCGTCGTCGTACCAGCCCTCAGCGCGCAGCTTGTCCCCGACGAAGGCGAGCGCCCACGGATCCTCGGTGGAGCGCTCGGCGATCTCACCGTAGGTGCGTTTGGCTGCAACCTCGTCCCCCGAGAGACGCAAGAGATGAGCGGCGTGCGCGATCAGCCCGGCGTCGGCGAACGGATCCACGCGCAGCTTATTGATCTCCTCCACGAGTTCGGCCTTGCGACCGGTGGACAAGAGCAAGCTCAAGAACAGCTCACGCAAGCGTCGGTCATGAGGCGCAAGCACGCTGAAGGTGTTGATGATGCTGAGGCGCTCGGCGTCGTCTTTGGCTTTGTTGTAGCGCTCGAGGAAGGCCGCCATCGGCAGCCGCTCTTGGAACAAGAGCCGCTTGCGCAGCTGGCGCAGTTCGGCCGGTGAGCTGCGTTTGATCGCCTCCTTGCGCAAGAAGTTGGCTGCTTCGTCTTCGGCGATGTCGCTCAACTTCTGGGCCAGGTCCAAGGCCTCGAGGCTGGCCGAACCACGGCGCGAAAACCAGGAAAGCGTGAGCTCGAGCAGAGCGCGCTTGGCTGTCCAGGACTCGAGCTCGCAGCCGCGTTTGGCCTCGAGATAGGCTGCGTACGCCTCGGTTCGGTCCAGCCGTTCACGCCATACACCACGCCGCAAAGGCACCGAGAGCGTCGACGTGGGCGAACACTTTTTGCCGCGCAAACTCTCGGTGAGCGGCCAAACGATGGTGTGTTGCACGGTCACCGACAGCTTGGCGAAGACCTTGGGATACGAGAGGTTCGCCACCACGGTGGTCAAGCAACGTGCGAGCGCGTCATCCCCAGCGTTCTGGATCACGATGTCGCTCGGACGGCCGTCACCATCCATCTTGAGTTCGATCGCCACCGACGGCGGCAAGTCGGGACGCAGGGCCACGCGCGAATCGCGACAAGCCTTCATCTGACCGCGCGCCTCTTGCAGTGTGCGCACCGTCGCCAGGTTGACCGCGGTCTCCAGCGAAGGCTCGGCCCAACCCGAAGCGGCGTCCTCTTCACTGCTGAAGGAACGGAACTCCATGTTCTTGTCGGAGAGTGAAACGGCGAAGGGAGAGCCGGAAACCCCGAGATCGAGCACGCGGGTCTCGAGCGGAGTCGCCATCGATTCAGCCAGACCGTCGGTGCTAAACAGCGTCCACGGCGTGAGCAGCTTGGCCTTGAGCGCCGACTCGGTCACCGCCTCCCGGCCTTTGCCGGAGAGCGCCATCGAGCTTGCGCGAGCCTCCGACCAGCGCCGATCCAGATCGCCGCGATCATCGATCTGGAACAGCTCGATCGAGCGCTTCTCGCTCACCGTCTTTTCGCCCTGGCGGTAGCT
The DNA here is from genome assembly GCA_903892415.1 of uncultured delta proteobacterium. GTDB lineage: Bacteria > Myxococcota_A > Polyangia > Polyangiales > Polyangiaceae > Xiheicaenibacterium. The sequence continues at coordinate 18,442 of CAITIQ010000072.1, forward strand.
GAGCTCGAACGACGTGGGCGTCTCACCGACCAACTTACCGACCACCGAGATGGTGCTGCCTTGCGCCACCGCGGCCTCGTTGCGCGGGTAGCTGCGCGCCACCGCCGGACCAAGCTTGGCCTCCACGCCGGTGACGGTGGGCACGATCGCTTTGCCGAGCAGATCGACCGACGCGCGCGCGCCTTCCTCCGAGTCGGCGATCTCGGTGAGAAAGCCGGAGCCGCGCGTGAGGTCAGCGAACAAGCGGCGATTGCCGCTGGGACCGACCAACACTGCGCCGAGCCGCGGGCTGCCCGCCTTGCGACGCGAAAGCCGAGCCGCGATCGCCTCCGGCGTGCGATCCCCGACGCTCGGGAAACCGTCTCCGACGTAGACCACCATGCCGCTCGGTGCGTCCTTGGGCAAACGATTGGCGGCGGCCTCCAGCGCGCGCCCGAGATCGGTCGCGCCTGCGGGCGTGAGCGCCGCGAGTCCGTCGCTGATCGCCTTCTTGCGCGCTGCATCGGCGAAGCCGATCTCTGCCGGGCCAATCGCGCGGGTTTCGCTGTCGGCGGCGAGGACGATCACGCGATCTTTGGGACCCAGGCTGCCGAGCAGCGCCTCGACGAAGGCGCGCCCTGCGGCGAGCAGAGAAGGATCGACGCTGGCGGAGGTATCCACCACCAAAGCGAGCGAGACGCCTTCTTCCGCCGTGCCTTCGAGTCGAGGAGCCTCGGTGCGCAGAAAGACGGTGGTCTCCTGATCGTCGGGCGCACCGTCGACCACGTAAGCGCGCGCCTTGGCCAGCGGCCGCGGGATCTCGATGTCGACCACGAAGTCGGCGGAAGCACGGAAGTCGCTGCGTTTGAGCACCACTTTGCTCTCGTCCACCGCGGCTCCCATACCGGCAGCGACGCGGGTCGCTTCGGCCGGCCCTGCGTCCACCACGATGGTGAAGTCGCCGATCAGCGGCGAGGCCTCTTCACCAACCAGCGGATAACGATATTGAACCTGGTGCGATTGATCGCCCGGGCGAACGCGCAGCCACTCGACGTAGCTGACCTCCACCGTCACCAGCTGCCCTGGCGCGATGCGGCTGATGGTGCCGCGGAGCCACCCCTCACCGGCCCACTCCAAGAGATCGGCCGAGGCTGTGCGACTCTTCTCGAAGTCGAGTGCTTGCGCACGATGGGCGAGCACCAAGCGGCCTGTTTTCCAAGCGTCCCCGCGCTTGGTCCGAAAGCCGGAGACGAGCGCGCCCTCCGGAATTCCGGTGCGATAGTCGCCGAGTACTTCGACGCTGCCGGCGTTGAAGAAGGTGGTTCGAACCACGGTGGTAGCCATCTCGCCGAAGACGCTGGCTTGCACCTCCTGGCTGCGAATGGTCAGCGGCGAGCCGACCTCTCCGGGCGCTGTGCGCCCCCAAATTTCTCCAACTGTTCGGCGTAGCGCGCCGTTGGCCGACCAAGGCGCTGCCAGCCCGGCCGTCCAATCTTCGAAGCCGCGCTCGGGTCTGACCTCGAGCTTCTCGTCGAAGTCCACCGAGTCGCCGGTGGTGACGGCCGCCTCTTTACCGGCCTTGCGCGCTGTCACTTCACCGCTGCCAACGTAGGCGGTGGTCTTCTTGCGACGCTCGACGAACAGCGTGCTGCCCACCGCCGTGATCGAGCCGAGCTCGAGTTCCACCAGGGTGGGCAAGGTCTTCGCCTCGACGAACACGCGCCCCGTCAGCACTTTGAAGCCGTCTTTCGTCAGCTCGATCGTGGTGCTGCCGTCGAGCACCACGGCGGTCCCGTTGTCGAGCCGGAGCCGCGCGCGACCACCTTCATCGGTCGCGATCGGATCGCCGACGGCGAGGCGCGTCAACGCGCGCACCTCGTTGCCTGACGCCGTCACCCGCGAGTGAATCGGCTGCAGGTCCGCCACCGTTACCACCATGCGCGTCTCGAGCGGCGGCTTCGGTTTGGGACGGAACACGATCACCACGGCGCCCAAGCCGAGGATGGTCAGGATGATGAACAGCAGGCCCCACGGGCGTTTGCCGCGAGCCACAAGCGGATCTTCGAAGCTCATTGGCCCACCTCCACGGTCCCGCCGGCGAGCTTGAAGCGCTGCGTCGCTGGGCCTTCCTTGTTGAAGCTGATTTCGTTCACGCTGATCGTCTCGGCGTCGGTGCCTTCGGCGAAGATGGTGGTCAGCGTGGCCTTGGCGCCGAGCCGCGCTGCTTTGGCTAGCTCTGCGGGCTCGAGCCGAACTTCCATCGCGCCTTGCCCCGAGAGCACCGCCTGCGTCAGACCGAGGCTGATATCGCCTTCGATCGCCGGGGTCATCGTCCCGAGCGCGTTGGTGAAGAGGCTGGGATGAAGCTCAGGGTGGGACCAGGAGAGCACCACGCGCACGCGGCCTTCGGTCTTGGTGTTGCCGAGCAACTTGCCGGTGCGCGCCAGCAGCGTCTTCAATTCGTCGTTGCGACCAGCCTTCTTCGCTTCGACGCGTCCCCAGGCGAGGAACAAACCGGCGAAGGCGCGCGCGGTTGCATGCGGCCCCTGCGCGACATCGGGTGCACCTGCCTTCTGGCCCTTCTCGGTCCAGCGCACGGCCTCTTCCAACTTGCCCAGCCCGTTTTGTGAGAGCGCCATCAGCACGGCGACCGTCGGTTCATCGGGCACGAGGCGCGCGAGCGTCTCGTATTGGCG
>CAITIQ010000073.1 GCA_903892415.1 uncultured delta proteobacterium
CGAAGAGGCCAAGGAGACGGTGATCATGATCGTCGCCCAGCCGGAGACCGTCTTTCCGTAGATGCCCTCGAACAGCGCCCAGAGCGAGGTGGCGATGGCGATGGCTCCCGCGATGACGCCGAGGAAGGTGGCCAGCCGCAGCGGGACGACGGAGAAGGAGGTAATGCCGTCGATGGCGAAGCGCAGCATCTTGCTGAGCGGGTACTTGGTCTCCCCGGCGAAGCGCTCGGGGCGATCGTATTGGACCGCGGTCTGCTTGAAGCCAACCCAGGAGACGAGGCCGCGTACGAAGCGGTGTTGCTCGCGCAGCGCGCGCATGGCCAAAATCACCGGCCGGCTCATCAAGCGGAAGTCCCCGGCGTCGAGCGGGATGTCGATCGGCACCAGGGCGCGCAACAAGCGGTAGAAGCCAGCGGCGGTGGCGCGCTTGAACAGGCTCTCGCCGTGACGCTTGAGGCGCTGGCCGATCACCACGTCCCAACCTTCTCGCCACTTCTCGAGCATCGCACGTACGACCTCGGGAGGGTCTTGCAGATCGGCGTCCATGATCACGACAGCGTCGCCCTCGGCGCGATCCATGCCGGCGGTGATGGCGACCTGATGGCCAAAGTTGCGTGCGAAGGAGACCACTTTGTAACGCGGCTCGGTCTTGCACAGCTCGATCAGCATCTCGAACGTGCGGTCTTTGGAGCCGTCGTTGACGAAGATGATTTCCCAGGTTTCCTCGATCGGGTTGAGGAACTCACGCAGCCGTTTGTCGAGCTCCGGGATGACTTGTTCTTCGTTGAAGACCGGGATGATGAAAGAAAGGGTAGGGCGGTCCATGGCTCTTAAGCGAAGGGGGAAAGGAGTTATTCGGAGGGCGGGGAGGGAATGCCGTCGGCTTGCTCGTCGGAGGGGACTTCACCGTCGGTGAGCGGAGCCGCAGTCGGCGACTTGGGCGTGGCGCTGGGAGCGACGGGAGCCGGTGCCGGCTTCTTCTTGTCCTTCTTTGGCGTCTTGCCCATGCGCTTGAGCAGCGCTTCATTCTTCTCGGTGGAGTGCCCACGCTTGGCCAGGACGAACTCGCCGGCCTCGGCCACCACGCCGAACTTTTTGTTCTCGAGCAACGGCCTCACTTTGGGCAGCTCTTTGGCCGTCAGCGCGCGTGGGAACAGGATGTATTCGGCGTTTTTGACGCCCACGGTGCGCAGCGTGTACGCGTTGGGCCGGTTGGAGATCTGCGGCAGGGTGAACTCGCTCGCCGCCACGATCGCCTTGGGTGGGATCTGCGCGATCAGCGTGTGCAGATCGTTGTAGCGGGCGATGTCCGCGGGCTTGCGCTCGAACTGGAACTTCCAGAAACCGCCTTGCGCTGTGTTGTGCTGGAAGATTCCGCCGTGTTGGTAGGAGTTGCAGAGCATGCCCACGGTGATGGCGAACAGCCACGAGCTGACGCGCTGCTTACCGAACAGGTCCCCAGCGAAGCGAGGCCGTTGCTCGTCGGTCAGGACCACCACGGAGCCGAGGAACATCGAGATCGCCCAGTGGGAGGTGTACTGGAAGGAGATGCTGGTGCTGGCGTAACGGCTGGAGAGCAGCGTCATCAGCACACCGGGAACGGCGAACAAAAAGCCGATCGGCCGGCGCAGCGGCAGGAAGACGAAGGGCGACATCACCTGGAGGACGTAGATGGTCTTCTTGCTGGTGAGCAGCGTGCTGAGGGTGAAGCCGGGGTTCGACAGCACGGTGGCGAGCACGCCGGTGAAGCCCTTGAAGCCGGTGGCTGGACGCAGATCTTTGTAGACGTGAATGAAGGACTCTTCACCTCCGCGGAAGATGGGCATCAGCACCATCTTCATGGTGATGAAGTAGGAGAAGCCAGCCAACGCCATCACCGCACCGGCCTTCGGGTTGGTCTTTGTGAGCACGAAGTACGCGCCGGCGGCGAAGATGCAGAGCGCGATGTCTTCACGTACCGACAAGGCCAATATCACCGTGAGTACGGCCCAGCGGTAACGCTTGGTGTCCACCAGAAAGACCGACCAAAAGACGAAGCCGATGCCCAGCGGCGGGTAGTGGAAGTCGTAGAAGTTTGCGCCGTGAATCGGCGCGTAGAACACGAACAGCGACGCGAGCAGCGCGCCGCGCCAGGGGCCGATGCGGTTCTTGGCGAAGAGAAATAGCGGAATCACCGCCGCGCCGATCAACACCGACTGGATGATGAGCAGCGTCTCTGCGCGCTGGGAGATGGCGTAGAAGGGCGCCAGGACGAAGGCGAACAGCGTGGCGTGATGCCCGATGTGCGAGCCCTCCGGTCCGAACACCGGCGAGGCCTTCATCATGTGGCCGCGCAGACAGTTGTAGACGATGTTGTCTTCGATCCCGAGGTCGTACGAGGCGGTGCGCAGGTTGTGATGGTTCTGCACCGTGTAGAAGGAGAAGTACGCCGCGTAGAAGGCGAAGCCGCTCAGCACCACCACCCACGGAATGCGGCGCTGATGGCGCTCGCCGAAGGCCAGCACCTTGTCCCGCAGCGCGGAAGCACGAGCCCCGAGCGGAACCGGGGCCGTTAGCGAGCGGAAGAAGAGCTTCTGCGACGTCCACGAAGTGAACAAGGCGAGCACAAGGAACTGCATGTCAGCTCCCTTCCAAAGCTCCCAACGGAACATCAGCGGGATGACCGCGGTGAGCGTCAGCGGGGAGAGCCGCCACGCCATCGACTCCATCGTGGCGGTGGCAGCCAGCAGATTCTTGCGTCGGGGTAGCAGGTACACGAGCGCCAGGAGCAGCGGCACCACCATGCCCACGCCGACGAACTTCAGCACCGCACGTCGTTCGGGGCCGCCCAGCGTGTTGCTGCGTACGAAGTTGACGAGCGCGTCTCCCAGCGACCTCTGCCAAAAGAAGAGCCCGATCGAGGCGCCGATGCCCATCAGCAGGGCGAGACCGCGCAGCCCGAGCGCGAGCGTCTCGGCCGCAGGATCGGCTGGCTCCTGCTGCGTTGGCTCTTGCGGCTCGCGGGGAGCTTTGGAGGCTGGAGCCTTGTGGTCAGGCTGCGTTTTCGCTGCGGTAGCGGCCGGCTCAGGCTTGCTCTCGGCGGGCTCTTCAGACGGGCTACCCGCGGCCGGCTCCTCCGCTTCGGGCGTGGGCTCTACCGTTTCCTCTTCCTCGGCTCCCGAACTCTCGTCGGGAGGAGGTGACTGCTCCGCAGACGACTGGTCAGACACGGGCGCCCTCATACCAGCATCCACCATACGTGCATAGCTGCGAGCCGCTGCGCGGCCCCGAGGCGCGCGACACGCCGCCTACTGAAAGCTACGAATCTCCCAGAGATTGCCGCGTAGTCCGGCCTTGAGCGTGGCCATCAGCTCCTCCACCACCTGCGGGTTGCCGCTGGCAATGTCGTTGCTTTGGCCGGGATCTTCCACGTCATTGAACAGCTCGGTCTTGTCGCTCAGGGCCTCGTGCACGAGGGTGTACTTCTCGGTGCTGACCGCGCGAGTAAAGAAGTTGGTGCGGCCGCGCATCAGCTGAAAGATCGAACAGAAGATGGGCCGCTCCGGTTGGACGTGCTCGCGCGCCAACACGGGCACGAACAGACTCTGACCGTCGAGTTCGAGCTTGTTCTTCGGCAGTTGCAGGGCTTCCACCAGGGTGGGCACGATGTCCACCAGGGCCACGCGATCCTCGATCTGCGCCGGCGCAACTCCGGGAATGCGCACGATCAGCGGCACGTGCACCGACTCCACGTAGCAGGCCAGCGAGTGAATGGTGTTGCCATGCTCCTCGAACTCTTCCCCGTGATCCGCGGTGATGATCAGCACCGTCTCGTCCCATAGCTCCTTGTTTTTGAGATGGGCGGTGAGCACGCGCAGCAGGTTGTCCAGGCTGGCGATGCAGCGATCGTAGTTACCGAGATCCTTTGTGGCGCCGTTGAAGTTGGGCACTGAGCGACCTTTGTGGGCCTTGTACGGGTGGTGCACGTCGTCGAAGTGCACGGTAATGAAGAAAGGCTTGTTCTCGCTTTGCGCCCGCTCGATCTCGGCGATGGCCAAGCCAACGGCGTGATCCCCGCTGTGCCAATCCGCCCCTTTGGGCGTGGCCATCACGTGCTGAAAAGGCTTCTGCATGCCGGTGAGGCCCTTCTTTACGTACTGGTTGATCACCAGGCTGGTGGAGTAGCCCTCTTGTTTGAGCAAGGTGGGCAGCATGCCGACCGAAGGCGCAGGATCCGGCCCTTTTTTCCACTCCATGGTGTCGGGGAGGCGACCGCTGAGCATGCTGGGCATGCTCAGCCGGGTGGTGGAGGCTTGCGAATAGGCCCGCGTGAAGACCCAGCTGTCTTTGCCGATCTCATCGATATGGGGGCTGGTTTCTTTGTTGTAGCCGTACAGTCCGAGGTGATCGGCGCGCAGCGAGTCCACCACCAACCACACGACGTTGAGCTGCTTTTTGCCATCGCGCGGCGCACGCTCGGAGAAGGTCTTTAGCTCGAGCAGCGCAGATTCAGTGGCGTCAGCGCCATTGCAATCTTCGTCGATGCCATTGCCGGGGACGTCTTTGGCCGAGGGCGAGCGTCGCCCATCGAAGGGCGCGCAATCTTTGCCACCGTAGAGCGAGGAGATGCCGTCTCGATCCACGTCGGTCAGGGTGCGAACGGCTCCGGCAGCGACGGGCAAGAGGTGACCTTCCGCGGTGACCGCGGTTGCGCCTTTCCAACGCGAGCTTACGAGCACTCCTGCGACCACGCCGCCGAGGACCAGCGCGCGCGTGGCCCAGCCGAGCGCCGAGCTGAGCCGCGGGCCGGCCAGCCGCTTGGGCCGGGCATCCCAAAGACGCAGGAAAAAGCCTTGCACAGCGATGAACAAAATCGCGCCGAAGGGCACGCTGAGGATACCGAGCTGCACGCCGTGCTCTTGGAACAGCGGCACGATGCCGTAGCCCAGCGGCAAGAGCACGAACAGCAGGTAGCGCAGCCAGCTCCAGCGCGGAAAGGGTAGTCCGATGCGGCGATCGAAGGCGGCCACGGCTCGCGACATCAGGCCGCGCAGCAGGCTCCCGCTCAGCACCAGCCCGACGCCCAGCAGCCCGACCCCGAGCAGCAACATGCTGTTCGCGAGCTCCGGATCCTTGATCGACGTCAGCCCCGCCACGAGCAACTTGAGCGCGACCACGCCCGACGCCGTGAGCACGGTCAGCAGGCCGAGGAAGGTGTGCAAGCGCACCACCGGCTCCCGCTCGGCCTGCCGATCGCTCGACAAACTAGCTGCGATGCGCGAACTCAAGCCGAACCTGGTGAGCAGGCGCCCGGCCTCGTGCACGAGCAGCCCTTGCAGCAAGCCGAACAGCGCGCCGACCACCACGACCAGCCCGGCGCCAAGCAGCAGGCCGTTGGCGAGCGATAGTTTCAAGCTGCGGGCGCTCAGCGCACCGTCCACGCCGCCGGCGAGCAACGCAGTGAGCGCTGCTACCTGGAAATGTCGAACAGCCGTTTGGAGTCGGCTTTGGGCGCTGGGTTCGGTCATGGGATGGCCGGGTCGATCGGACGGCGTCACGGCAGCGGTTGGCACTAGCACAAAGGCTCGGCGCGTAGATGCGCGATCCGCGCGCGGGCGCCCAACTGGCCCGTGCCAGGTCTTGCCTCCGTTGCTCATTCGGGCCTAAACCAGCGCCATGCCGGAGCCCGTCAACCTCGACACCCTGATCGCCATCGACCATCTGCTGAGCGAGGAGGACAAGCTCGTCCGCGCGAGCGTGCGCCGCTTCGTCAAAGAGCGCTATTTGCCCCGTGCGGCAGAGCTTTTTGCCAAGGAGCAGTTCCCGGCGGACCTGATTCCGGAGCTGGGCGAGCTCGGCCTGTTGGGCGCCTCGCTGAGCGGCTACGGCTGTGCCGGCATGTCGCCGACGAGCTACGGCCTAGCGCTGGAAGAGCTCGAGTACGGGGACAGCGGGCTGCGCAGCTTCGCCAGCGTGCAAGGCAGCTTGGCGATGTACCCGATCTGGAAGTACGGCAGCGAAGAACAGAAGCAGAAGTTCTTGCCCAAGATGGCCAAAGGCGAGTGGGTCGGTTGCTTCGGCCTGACCGAGCCTGACGCCGGCAGCGACCCAGGGGCGATGACCACGCGCGCCAAGAAGGACGGCTCCGATTGGATCCTCACCGGCACCAAGATGTGGATCACGAGCTCGCCCATCGCGCAGCTGGCGGTGGTCTGGGCGAAGACCGACGACGGGGATGCCTCGTCGATTCGCGGCTACATCGTCGAGCGTGGGATGAAGGGCCTGGAGACCCCGCTCGTGCACGGCAAGATGAGCCTGCGCGCCTCACCGACGGGGGAGATCGTGCTCAACGAGGTGCGCGTGCCGCAAGAGAACGTGCTGCCTGGCGTTGTCGGGCTCAAAGGGCCGCTCTCTTGCCTCAGCCAAGCGCGCTTCGGCATCAGCTTCGGGGCCTTGGGAGCGGCGCGGGCCTGCTTCGACAGCGTGCTCTCCTACTCGCGCGAGCGGGTGACCTTCGGCAAGCCGATCGCCGCCAAGCAGCTGGTGCAGCAGCACCTGGCGGAAATGGCGCTCGAGATCGCCAAAGGCAAGCTGATGGCGCTGCATTTTGCGCGTATCAAAGCCGAGAAGGATCTGCTCCCCGCCCAGGTTTCCTTGTGCAAAAAGAACAACGTCAAGATCGCGCTCGAGATCGCCCGCACCGCCCGCGCCATTCTCGGCGGCAACGGCATCCTGCTCGAGTACCCGGTGATCCGTCACATGCTCAACCTCGAGAGCGTCTACACCTATGAAGGTACCGACGAGGTGCACACGTTGATCCTCGGTCAGACGTTGACCGGTCATAACGCTTTCTAAGGAGCACCGCCGTGAGCGAGCCGAGCTTTGACGCCTACCGCAACAGCTACGACGACGTCGTTCAAGACTCGATCGCCTTCTCGGGTTTGAAGCACGACTTCTTCCTGACCGCCAAGGTGGACCTCTTGCGCGAGGTCTTCGCCGAGAGCTTCGGCGCGGAGAACAAGCCGTCTTTGCTCGACGTGGGCTGCGGCGTCGGCAAGATGCACAGCCTGCTGAAGCCGCTCGTCGGCTCGCTCTCTGGGACGGATCTTTCGACGCAATCGCTCGAACGTGCGCGGGCCGAACACCCCTGGGCAGAGTACCGCGACGGGGTGGACAGCAAGCTGCCCTTCGCCGACGCGAGCTTCGACGTGGCGACGGCCGTGTGTGTGGTGCATCACGTGCCGCCGCCGGCGTGGACCGAGTTCGTGCGCGAGATGCGCCGGGTGGTGAGGCCTGGTGGGCGGGTGATTTTGATCGAGCACAACCCGTGGAATCCGCTTACGCGGCTCTCGGTCGCGCGCTGCCCATTCGATGATGATGCGGTGCTGCTCGACAGTCGCCGGGCCCGGCGGCTGATGCTGGACGCAGGGCTTACGCCGGAGCCTGCACGGCACTTCTTGGTTTTTCCCACGGGCCATCGGTTGGGCCGCAAGGTGGAGGCCAAGATCAGCGGTCTGCCGGTGGGTGCGCAGTATCTCGTGGTCGGGCGTGTCTGAAGCCGGTAACTCGGCGCCGGCGCGCATCTCGCGCTTTGCTTTGGTGGGGATCGTGTCGACGCTGCTGTACGCCCTGCTGGCGATGGCGTTTTCTGAGCTGACCCGCTGGCCGGCAGCCGTTGGCTCGCTCGTGGCCTACGTGCTCGCCGGCGTCTTCTCCTACACCGCGCATCGCTCCTTCACCTTTCGCTCCGACCGTTCGCATCGCCAGGCCGCTCCGCGCTTCATCGGCCTTTCGCTCGTGGGTTACGGCATCGCGACGGCCGCTCCGCTGCTGCTCACCGACTGGGCGGGCTTGCCCAACGTGTTCGCCGTCGCACTGACGTCACTACTGGTTCCGGCGCTCAACTTCGTGCTGATGCGGGCAATGGTGTTCACCGCGCCGAGCGGCCAGGTCGAGACGCAGGTGATCGGCGGCGGCCATGAGCGTTGAACTGGTCGTAATCGGCGGTCTGCTGCAGAGTGTGGGGATTGGGCTCGCTGCGCAGCGCTGGTTGTTTCAACGCTCGGCGCGCAAGCTTCGTGGCAAAGTGGTGCAGCGTCGTATCACTCGGAGATCTGGCACCGCGTTGCACGCCCCGACCGTCGAGTTCAGCGTCGATGAGCGGGTGCACCGCTACGAGAGCGGCATGTTTGGAACAGGCTGTCCGGAGCTTGGCGCCGAGGTCGAGCTCTTGGTCCACCCCGAGGATCCCGGCATCGTCGTGATCCGCGGCTGGTCCGGCGGCAGCACGGCTGCGGTGGTCTTGCTTGCGCTCGGCACGGTGCTCAGCTTCGTTGGGCTGCTCTCGGAGCAGAGTTCGTAGCACGTGGACCTGTCCCGCGATGCGGGGGCCGCGCAGGTGGGATCAGAAGCGCGCCGGCGGCGTGCCGATCGGCGGTCGTCATCGCCTATCTCGAGCAGGCGCCACAAGAAGACCCCGAAGGCTGACATCAGCAAGGCTGCGAACGAAAGACCCGCATTGCCGAACACGAAGTAGAGGCCTCCAGGCGGCGCGCTGAGTGCGATGGCGCCGAGCGTCCAGCGCCGCCACGGCAACTGCTTGTGGACGCGTCGTCGAGCTCAGCTTCGGCCTCGGTCAGCTCGCGGCGACGCGCCTCCAGTTCATCGCTTGGCCCAGCCACTCACCAATTGTCGCAGGAACCTCGCGAGCTGTCGCGTGGCCTCACGTGAGAATAGTCGCTGGCTCGGGCAGTGATCGCCGCCGCAAAGGCTCGATCGAGGCCTAACCGCCGCTGTATGCTGTGGCCGTGAAGCAGACGTACGGCGCGCTCATGTTTGGGTTTGCAGTTTGTGGGACGCTCGGGTGCGGTGACGATTCGAAGGCTTCGGGAGGCGCTGGGCCGGGGAGTTCCAGCCAAAGCTCGAGCACCCGATCCTCTCCGGCCTGCCAGGCGAATGGGATGCGGGGTTGGTGGGTGGTCCGAGCGCCGTATTCGTCGATGGCGAGCTGCGGCTGTACTACATGGGAACGCCCAAGCCTGACTTCTCTCAGCCGGTTCGCTTTGCGATGACCACGGGCCGCTGCGAATGAGCCAAGAAGTCGGGCCATGGACGATACCTTGAAGGAACAACCGCACTTTCAGCTCGCGACCCATTCGCCCTCGGAGTTGGCGCTCTTTCGCGTCGAACAGGAGAGGCTCGTGGTTCAGCTTGCTAGCAGCGAAGAGGCGGTGAGCTTCTCCGAGATCACGCGCATCAACTTGCAGCACACGCTCGGCGCGTACGTTGCCATCGTGCATCGGCGGAGCGGTCGACCGCTGATGATTCGCTCGCGCTGCGTGATGCCGGGGATGAAGATCAAGGATCGCGTGGCTGAGTACGCCGAACTCGTGCGTCAGCTGCACCTGGCTTGCTCGCCGTATCAGGCGGGCATCGAGTTCATCGGCGGCTCCACCGCGAAGCTTTGGCTGAGCTGGCTCTTGTTGCTGATATCGCCCGCTCAGCTGCTCCTAGCGGCCCTAGCTGTGGCCGATGGTCGGCGCAGGTTGTTGCTGCTTGTACCGGTTGCCATTGGTGGCTTCGTCGCGGGTTTGGCTGGGCTGAAACAGGGAGGTGGCACCCCCTACGATCCCAAAGCTCCACCGACGAAGCTGCTTCCGGCGGGCGAACAGAGAATCGAGTGAGCGGGGCGCGCGGCCATCGCGCCGGCCCTGGGCCGCGTGGCTGCCTCTTGCTAACGTTTCGGCGATGCCGTGGTCCCTGACTGTGCAAGAAGGTCCGTCGCTCGCGCTCGTAGCTCCACACGGAGTTCAGCCGATCGCTGGGGTAACGGAAGAGGTCAAGGCCGTGCTGCAACGACTTGCCGTGGGCACCGAAGTCGCGTGCGAGGGCTCTGGCAGGAACATCCGGGACGTGATCGTCGCGAGAATCGTCGGCCCGCTCCATGTCCTCGAACCCCTGGCCCTCGAGCTGCCTGACGCGTGGGTGCGCGAGAACGGAAAGCTAGCGCTGGAGCGCGCGCGCCGGCGCCTGTATGACGGTCTCGATCCAGTGGAGGATCTGCGTGCAGCGATGGCGCGTGGCGTTGCAGGGGTCGAGGGAATCGTCGCGCGCCTCGCTGAGCCAGCGCGTGCTGCGCTCGCAGGTGACTACGCCCGGTGGGCCTCGACTCGCCCACTCTCGGCGGAGGTACTTGGCCCTGTCCCGGTCGGACTTTGGACCGAGGCGCACCTCACACTGGCCCTCGAGCAACTCGTCACGACGGGGGCGTTCGGTGCGTTTTCGCTTGAGGTACTCCTGGCTGAGTTGCTGGCGCGCGGCTCCAAGGAGCCAGCCGTTACTCGGCTCGTCAAGAAATGTCAGAAGCTCCAGAAGGAGCGAGCAAAGGGCGACACCAGCGACGTCAATTGGGTGCGAATCGAAACGAACCAGCAAGGGGCCAGGATCGTCGGCGGCTCGAACGAACACGTCTACTTGGCCGCTAGCAGTGTTGGTCCGGGCGCTAGGTCGGTGCTCTATGCCTTCGATCGTGCGGGGAAGGAAGTTGGCCACTGGGGAGAGCTGTCGGTGACCCACGTGATCGGTCGGTACGCCCTCTGCGTCCAGCAGGGGGGCCGTTCGCACATTTCACGTTTGCCCGAGCGAATCGGCGCTGGGACGATCGAGCGGCTGGTCGAGTACCCGAACGGCATTCGCGCGTTTGACGCGGAGCTCGTTTGGGGCGTGCTCGCTCAAACGTATGGCCCATTCGAGATGCGCTCGGAGGTTCGTGTGCTTGGTGGCGACCAGGTGGTCTCGTTCTTTCCGGATGATGTCGCCGACGTCTATTGGGACGCTGAGGCCATCCACGTCGTTCGCAGGGTAGGGCCTGAGTATTTTTGCGACACGATCCACCGCAGCACTGGCGAAAAGAGCACCTCCGGTCCCCTCGGCCAGAATGATCGCGTTACCAACCTCGGGATGTATGCCGAGCGCGAGGCTACGATCGAGACCGCCCTTGGCAGCGAGCACTTCTCTCCGCCGCCTTGGCGGCGCGGCTATTGGGCCAGTGCTGACGAACAAGGCTACCGCTTGCGCTGGCTGAAGAAGCAGCTCTTCCTCAGTCGCCCGGGGCAGGACTTTGTCGCGCTGAGCCTCGCTCAAGTGCCGGTCTCAATCACCCTGGCGCCGCCATGGCTCGGCGTCGAGCTTTCTCGGGGGCACTTCTTGGCGATGCTGCTCGACGATCTCGTGCGTGCGCCTTTGCTTCGTGTCGGCGGCAAGGTGATCCTCGAGCGGGCAAAGCGCGTGGCGATGCCCGCTGCCCCGGCGAAGCTCGTGGCGCTCTTCGACACACTCGTCAGCCACAACCTGCTGCCAGCGATGGAACCGTCCGAGCGCGATCGCTTGCTGTTGTCCGTCTTCGACAGCTCGACCCGGCCGGCGAAAAGCGCGCTTGCGCTCCTGCTCGACGGTCGGTCGCCGCGGACGATCTCACACGACAGCCACTGGTTCGAGGCGAGCGATCGCATCGTTGCCCGCTTCGATGCAACGCTCGAAGGTGAGCCCGTACGCTTTGCGGAACTCGCGATCGCAGGTGGCACGGCCCACCTCGAGATCCGCGCTGGCGCTCGAGCGGAGACCGTCGCAACCGAAGCGTTCGTCTGGGAGGTTGCAAGCGTCGTGGACGCTGCGTTGAAGAAACACCGCTCGAGCCGTCGCGTCTATGCGCTCGAGAGCTACCAGTCGGATGTCTTCGTCTTCGTCGTGCTCACGCCTGGCGAGCGGCAGGCCCTCATCGACGCGGGCATTCAGGGGATCGGCAAGAACGCGATGCCGAAGCTTGGATGATCAGGTCACTAGCTCGAACTCCATGCGCGCGACCGCGACGCCGTGCTTGAGTCCGGTGACCACGGGGGCACGCCAGCTCGCCTGCGGGTTGCTACCGCGAATACGCAGCGCCTCGAGCATCCATTCGGTGCAGGCGGCCTGATACCAAGGGCACAAGAGCTTGGGTACGCCCTGGCAAACGCCCGTAACTTTGCCATCGTCGCTGCCGCGCGTGGTGCACTGCGCGAAGTCGAAGAAGCTCGCCATCACGCGGGGGAGCGCCCAGGCGAGTTGCTTCGGTGAGAGGATGTTGATGAGCCCACGGTGAATGCCGCTGATGGCAGTGCGTGCTTGGTCGATGCTGGCGCGCTGGATGATGGTGAAGGGCGAGACGCCGGCGACGCTGGCTGCGGCGAAGTCGAGCTGGGTCATCGCGAATACGTCGTACCAACCCGAGGCCGTAAAAGGCTGGGCAAAGTACTTGCGATGCGCGTCGTCGGGCAAGGCTCGCAGCACCGCATCGAGCTTGCCGGGCAGGTTCGCGTAAAGGGTCAGTGACTCGCGGAAGGTGACTCCTTTGAGCCGAAACGGGCTCTCCCCCAGCGCAAACGGCACTTCCGCCGGCGGAAAGGCGCGCACCTCCACTCCGCTCACGACCAGCCTACTCGTTGAAGCCCCATCGACTTGGCGATTCTACGACGGAAATCGCCGAAGGCCCGCGTGCTACCGTCGCGCCTTCATGTTTCCACTTCGCTTCGACTTCGGCCGAAAAGGCGCGAGCATCGCGGTGCGAGTGATCTTGGGTCGTCGTTTCGGGGCCTATGCTCTCGATCTCGACGGCCTCCGCTTCGACAACCGCTTCGTTCCGGCTGTCAGTGGGGCCAAGCGAGATTGGCGGCTGCTCGTATTTCCCACCATCGGCTCGCTGCGTGTACGCAACTCGAGCGTGCCTCCGGGCTCGATTCTGGTGTTGCCCCAAACTCTCCTCTCGGCGGCAGACCCGGCCAACTGGGTCACCTCTCAAGGACCGAAGGTGTCGCTTGTAGCCGTGCGTATTGAGCCCGGCAATCTGGTCAACGCTTCGAGCGACGAGGTCCAGGTTATCGCGGTCTCCGCGGCCACCGGCCAGGCATTCCGCGAGCTCTGGGAACCAACGTACACCGGCGACAGCGCGCGCGCCTTGAGCTGTGGAGCGGCGCTCTTCGACGAGCTTGTTCGCGATGGAATTGTGCGCAATACGCTGTCCAAAGCAGATGAGCAGGAGGGTCGAACGCTCGCCGTGCGCAGCATGGAAGCGGCCTTTCCGCTGCTTTCGGCGCTCGCGACCAAACCCATGCTCGTGGATATCGTCGCGCGCGCGGGCGTCGGGGAGCGCCAATTTCTGCGGAACATTCAGCAGGTCCAGGCTGAGTTCGACCTGCCGGATCGCGGGTGGAGGGAGACCATCGTCCGCTGGCGCGTCACCGCCGCGGTGCTGCTGCTCTCGTCGGATGAACTCTCGCTGTCGGAGGTCGCCCAGCTGGCTGGGTACTCCGGAAACAAGACGATGGGCCGTGCGCTCTCCGAGGCCGGTTTACCGCAAGGGAGCGAACTCCGGAAGCAGCTCCGAGACGCGCGCTAGCGAGGCGCAGGCCGAGCGCGGGCACGCTCGGCGCGAGCCGAGCCAGGGCCCAGGCCGTAGAATCGGACATGGGGGAAGTGTGGACGGTGCGGTGGGGTATGCCGCGGAACATGAAAGCTTCCTACGGTCTCTCGATCCTTGCCGCAGCCCTCGTAACTTCACCTCTCACCGGCTGCTCCGTTTTCAAGAGCGTCTTCACGCCGGAGCAAGCGCGCCTCGAGGCGGAGCTGGAGGAACAGCAGGCTGAGGTCGCCAAAACCCCGGACGGGGAGTGCGGACAAGCGGAGACCTGCAAGCGCTATTGCGAGATCTCCGAGCGCCCTCTCGATTGCTTCAAGACCGGCAAAGCGGCCATGCTCGGAGTGGACGTGCACTACGCTGGTGGCTACAGGATTGAAGCTGTCGCTGGTTCCACCGACGACGTGGAAGCTCACTACGAAGAGGAGAGCAACGAGCACCAATCGCTCTTGCCCCTGGCGATCAGCTCCTTCGAGACCGCGTGCAAAGGCAACCACCCCGAATCCTGCCGACGCTCCGGCGAGCTCGCCCAGAAGAGCCGGCCAGCCGAAGCCCGCACCTTCTTCGAGAAGGCGTGCGCGTTGAAGGACCAGCCAGCCTGCGAGCAGCTGGCCAAGTCGAACTAGGCTCGAGAGGGCGGCCTACCTTCTCGAGGCCGCCCGCGTCCGGACCGAGTCATGCTCAGCGGGGCCCGAGCTCATTGGGAGCAGCGGCCTCCACCTGACCCACCCACTTTTCGGCGGCCGCGAAGGGACCTTGCGATTTGCCACCGCAGTTCGACGAGCTCGACTCGAGCACCAGCTTGCTGCCTGCGAGCAGCTTGACCGAGCGAC
>CAITIQ010000074.1 GCA_903892415.1 uncultured delta proteobacterium
CAAGCAGCCCAACCAGGACCTTACGGTATTGGACTTTGGCATATCGAAGTTCGCGGGCGAGCATACGCGAATGGCCTCGCCCACTGGCTCGACCATACTCGGCACGCCGGCTTACATGGCACCAGAACAGTTCGATGGCGGCGGCCACGTCGACGCGCGTACCGACGTACATGCACTCGGTCTCGTGCTCTATGAATGCCTCAGCGGCCGACCGGCTTATCAGGCCGATCAACTAATGGTCTTGCTCCGAAAGATTAGCTTTGGAGAACGCCTGCCGTTGGGAGAACTGCGGCCCGAGCTCTCAACCACTGTTCTCCAGTTGGTTGATAAGGCACTTTGCACCGACAAGAACCTCCGCTTTGCCAGCGCACGCGCGCTTGCGGAGGCTCTTCGCCACGAAGAAGAATCCTTGGGACGGACTTCCGCCCTACCGTCAAGAGTCGCCGACAGCGCGCTAGGCCCACGGCAAGCTCCTGAACGACGGAGCACGATCGTGCTCGACCCTGACCTCCAACGTCGAGCGGAAGGCCATTCGATCATCCCCGGAAGCACTACGATGGGGCTTGCTTCAGCGTCAGCAGAGCAGCCCACACGGTCACGTTTGCCAACGGTCATCGGGCTTGGCGCCGCGGCGCTCGTACTCGGGCTGGTGCTGGCTATCCCGCTGGCGCAGCTCGGCAGCCCCGGGGCAGCCACGACCAGCGCGACCAGCGTAGCCGAGTCGACCCCAGCCAGGCCCGAGCCTCTCACCAATACTCCGACTGAGCAGCCGTCTGTGCGGGTGGCCGACTCCACCTCCACGCAGAGCACAGCGATCGGCGTTAGCTCGGCTGCCTCTTCCAGCGCCTCCCAGACCAGCGCCACCGCCTCGCCAGCGAGTCGAAGGCCGCAAGGCAGCGCGAAGGCCGGCAATCTCGCTCGCCCAGAGGAGTATCCGTAATGCGACCCTTGCTTATCGGTCTATTCGCCCTTTGTTTGGCAACGAGCTCAAGCGCACACGCCCAATCAAGCGACGCTCAAGGTAAGCAGCTGTTCATCGAGGGGGTTACACTTTTTGAGCAGGGCGCCTACGGGGACGCGTTGCAGCGCTTCCAAGCGAGCTATGCGGTCGCGCCACTGCCTGTCGTACTCTACAATCTCGGGCTAACCCACGCCGAGCTGAAGGATCCTGTCTCAGCGGTTCTGGCTCTCGAGCGAGTGCTCCAATCGCCGGGGAACCTCAAGCCCCAACGGCAACGCAAGGCCAAACAGGTATTGGCCGAACAAAGGGCCCTGCTTGGCCACCTGAACGTGCAAGTTGAGCCGAGCGCGACCATCCATATCGACGGCAAGCAGGTCAGCGCGACGAAGCCGCTCCCGGTACGCGCCGGCGAGCTGCTGCTCGAGGCCACGCTGGAAGGGAAAAAACCCTTTCGCAAAGCAGTTCGGGTGGAGCCCGGGCAAACCGTAGAGCTGGCGATTGAGTTCGAGCCGTTGGCTTCCAAGCTCGCCCAGGTGCGCGTGATGAGCCAGCTCCCCGGAGCGGACATCCTTATTGACGGACTGCTCGTTGGGCGCACTCCGCTGATATCGTCGCTCGGCGTAGAGCCGGGCAGCCATCGCCTCGAACTGCGACGCGCGGGCTACGTGCCTCGGGCCGAAACGCTGGTGCTAGCGGAGGGTGGCTCCGCAGAGATCGCCCTCGAGCTCGAGCAAGATCGCTCGCAAGCAGCAACCTCGAAGATACGAGTCGCACTAACCGTGGACCCGACGGACGCCGCAGTGTTCGTCAACGGAACGCTCCAAACCGACCCAACCGACCTGCAGCTACCGCTCGGTCCACACAAACTGCGACTCGAGCGTAGCGGCTACCTGACAATGACCCTACCGCTCGAGCTCGACGGCACCAAAGCGGAGCTGCGACGCCTCGTTGTTCTCACGCCGTTACCCGAGGAAGTGCAGCGCCGCCGTGATGAGCGGGACCGAGATCAGATCGCTGGCTTTGCGGCCCTTGGGACAGGCTCACTCTTTGCGCTCACAGGGGCCATCTTGCTTGGCAGCAACACCCTCAATCGACAAGAGGTCAGCGAGCTTTCGACAGACAGCGACAACAACACCGGTAGCTTTGCTGTCTGTGATGTGGCCACCCCGGCTCGCGCCAAGGCCTGCACAGCCGAAACGCTGGCGCTGCTCGACCTCGAGAACCTCACCTTGGGCTTGGATATTGGCGGGGCAATTGCGTTGGTCCTTGGGGTCGGTGCGGCCGTTACCGGCGGCGTCATCGCGGCAGGCGCTGAAGACCTATCGCGCTATGAAAGCCGCCCCGTCGAAGATTGGGCGATTCTTCCTTCCATTGAACTGAATCAGCAGGGCTTCCGCGTGGGAGCCGTCGGCCGCTTTTGAGATGGAGCGCACGGTGCATATGACTAGAGCGTTACGGCTGCCGAGAACATTGGCTGCAGGCGTATTGGGCCTCGCCCTCATCGGAGGCATAACAGGAGCTGGGTGCTCGGCCAGTACCGAGGCTGTTCTTGCTGCCCTGGGCTCCGGTTGCGTCGTCAACTCCGACTGCGAAGCAGAGCTTGTTTGTGCCTTTCGCGTGTGCCATGAGGCGTGCTTGGTCAGCTCGGACTGCGCGCTGGGGCTCCGCTGCGTAACGACCGATGGCGGCAACGTGTGCCTGCTCGAGGAGGAGTCACGCTGTCTGCTCAATAGCGATTGTCCCGAGCCGCTCGTCTGCGGCGCCGACGGAGAATGTCGCAACCAGTGTTTGGCAGATCCGGATTGCTTGGCGGACCAAGTTTGTTCTTCCTCCCGAGTTTGCGCGCTGCCTGAGGAGCTCGTCGGGGGTGAACTCGAGCAGCCGGCGCAGGAAGGCGAGCTTTGCAG
>CAITIQ010000075.1 GCA_903892415.1 uncultured delta proteobacterium
CTGTCGATCGCGCAGCGTCTGCTCGAGCCGGCGCTGGAGCTTCTGCAACAAGCGAGCGCGCCGAGCGTGCTCGACCCGGCGATGGGCGGCGGCGCTTTTCTGCGCGCGGCTTTGCGACTTAGTGGTGGGACCTCGGCGAGCACGCGGCGGGAGTTCGCACGGCGGCTTTACGGTATTGAGCTTGATGCGGCGGCAGTGCTTTTGGCTCGGCGTGCTGTGTGGCTCGCGGTAGGAGACGCCCAATTAGCAAAAGAGAGCTTTGACGGTCAGCTCGTTCAGGCCGACGCGATGCTGAGCAAGGGCGCCAAGGCCGAACTCGTGGCGACGCGCTGGTCTGCGCTATTCAACCAAGCCGATACGCCTACGAGCTTTGACCTGGTGGTGATGAACCCACCCTTTTTGGGCGGCAAAAGGCTGCGCACGGTGCACGGTGAGCACTATGCCGCAGCGCTGCAGCGTGAGACGCCAGGCACCAACGGCAATACCGATTTAGCAGCTCACTTTCTACGGCGTGGCTATGAGGTATTGCGCGAGGGCGGCGTGCTAGCCGCGGTAACCACCAATACCATCGCGCAAGGAGATACCCGGGAGGGCGGGCTGCAAGCACTGATTGTGCGCGGCGCCACCATCGCCCGGGCCGAAACGCGGGTGCCGTGGCCCGGTGACGCAGGCGTGGTTACCAGCCTGTTGTGGCTGACGCGCGGCGCTTGCGCGCTGCCGGCCCAGCTCGACGGGCAAACCGTGGCCTCGATTGATACCTTCTTATCCAGCCACGCTCACGAGCGACCGCCGCTGCACGCGACCATGCAACAACGAGCCTTCATTGGCTGCTTTTTGCGCGGCAAAGGCTTTGTCTTCGATGACGTGAACGGCGAGCTGCACCCCCAGTTACAAGAGGCGCTCGAGCAGCGGCCCGAAAGCCAAAGGCGCATCAAGCCGTTCCTCGGCGGGGAGGAGGTGGTCAAGAGCCCGGACTTCGCCGCGCACCGTCATGTAGTCGATTTTAACGGGGATACACTGGAGCAGGCCGAGGCCGATGCGGACCTCTTGGAGTTATTGCGCAAGCGCGTGAAGCCCTTCCGCGACGGGCTGCAAGCGACACCGGCCGACCGTGCGCATCGGCTTTCTTGGTGGAGGTTCGCCAATCATCGGCCCAACCTACGACGAGCGATTGAAGGCTTGGAGCATGTCCTGGTTTTACCGCGCGTCTCGAGCCAGCTCGTGGCTGTGCGTCTGGCCAACCGCTATGTGTATTCGGACCAACTGGTGGTGATCGCCACCGCGTCCTTCGCCGTGTTCGCTTGGCTCAATAGCCGGCTGCACGCCGAGTGGGCTCGTTTGCATAGCTCCACCTTGGGGGACGGGCTGCGTTATACGCCCTCCGACGTGTTTGAGACCTTACCGCCGCCGCTCGGCAGCTTTCCGGCACTCGAGGCGGATGCCGAGTTGGCGACCCAAGGCCTGGCGCTGGAGCAGGCGCGCAATGCTCTATTGAGCGAGCGGCGCATCGGCCTCTCGGCGTTGATGCGCAAGCTTTGTGAGCCGCCGCTCGACGAGCAATTGAGCGCGCTGCGGGACAGGCTGGTTGCGCTCGACCAAGCGGTCTTCAAAGCGTACGGCTGCCCCGATTTGCAGCCGGAGTGGCACGCTGAGCGCGGTCACCCGGCCTTCAAGCCCGCGTTGCGCGCGGAGCTCTTGCAACGACTCAAAGCGATTAAAACCCACCCCGAGCCGAAAGGCGCATCATGAAGTCTGAGAAGCTCTCCACCCTGGTTGCTCGCGCAGGCTCAATGGCCGATAGCAACGGCCACGTGGTCCCGCCCATTGCCATGTCCACCACCTTCGCTCGGGATGGCGAGCAACGTTTGTTGAGCGGGGTGGACTACAGCCGCGACGGCTCACCGATGTATCCACCGCTCGAGGCGCTGCTCAGCAAGCTCGATCGCGGGGTGGCAGCGCTCGTTTTCTCGTCCGGGCTAGCAGCCGCGCACGCGGTGCTGATGAGCCTCCGCCCGGGCGACCACCTCATTGTACCGCAGGCCTGCTATTGGGGATTCCGCAAGCTCGCGACACAGTTTGCCGCGGACTGGGGTATCGCCCTATCGCTCGTGGACTTTACCGATAACAGCCAACTCGCAGCGGCGCTGCGACCCGGACAAACCAAGCTGGTTTGGGTGGAAACGCCCGCCAACCCGAGCTGGGAGGTGACCGATCTGCGCGAGGTGGTGCGGCTGGCCAAGGGCGCCGGTGCTGCTGTGTGCGTTGATTCCACAGTACCCACGCCGGTGCTGACGCGACCGATCGAGCTGGGGGCGGATCTCGTGTTGCATTCAGCGACCAAGTACTTAAACGGCCACTCCGATGTGCTGGCCGGCGCGCTGATCACCGCCCAACTGGATGAGCGTTGGCAGCGCATCTGCACCCACCGTCATGACGCCGGCGCGGTGCTCGGCAATGTGGAGGCTTGGCTCTTGTTGCGCGGGCTGAAGACCTTGGAGGTCCGCGTACGGCGCTGCTCGCAAACGGCGCTCGAGCTGGCGACGCGGCTCGAGCCGCATCCGGCGCTGCACGCGGTACTCTACCCGGGCCTGGCTTCGCACCCTGGTCATACGCTGGCGCGCTCGCAAATGGATGGCGGCTTCTCCGGGATGATGAGCTTGCGCTTCGCCGGTGGTGAGGCCGCAGCGTTAGCGGCTTGCAGCAAGCTGCGCGTCTTCGTCCGCGCTACCTCATTGGGCGCGACCGAGAGCCTGGCCGAACATCGCGCCACCGTGGAGGGCCCGGCGAGCCGCGTCCCCAGGGATTTGGTGCGCCTATCGATTGGGCTCGAGGACGTCGAAGATCTTTATGAAGACCTGCTGCAGGCCTTCGCGGGTTAGCCGCGCAGGACGACCATCGCCTGCTTCAAGGTGCGGCGGGTTTCGGTCATTACCGGTCGTGCGACGCGGGCGCGGCCGAGGAGGAAGACGACGAGGGCGATGCTGGTGTTGGCGCCGGCCACGATCAACGCGGCGTAGGTCCACGCCAAACGCGCGAACTCATGCAGCGCGAATACGGCTCCCAGCTGCAACACGACGAAGGCCGCGCCGGCGAGGAGCAGGGCGATGGCGAGCAAGATCGCCCCGGAGATGATGCGCGAGAGATCGCGCTCGGCCTCCTTCTTTGCGTGTTCGGCGTGAGCGCGCGCCAAGGTCTCGAGCGCGCGTAGCAAACGCAGCGAAAGGCCGCTTTCCTCGCTCGTAGAACTCATCGCCGATGGCCGCCGCGCAGCCAAAGCCCCAACACGAAGCCGAGCCCGAGCGCGATCAGCAGGCTGGTCCACAAGTTCGCCCGGATCTTGGTCTCCGCCTCGGGCAAGACGTTGCCCTTCATGCGCTTGGCCTCTTCCGCGGCGAAGGCCTCGAAGCGCTTCACCGTAGCGGTCACTTCGTCCATCTGTTTACTGGCTTTGCCAAAGCGGTCTGCGAGGCTGCCCGGCTCCTCTTCATCGCTGGTGAGCAGGGCGCGCAACTTCGCCTCGATCTCGGCCGGCGCGCGGTCTGTGGCGGCGACCACGAGCTCCAACACGGCCTTCCAATCCCCCTTGGCCGCGGCGAGCAAGGCTGGGTCCACGGTGCTCCATTGCCGCACGATGCGCGGCGAAAGTTTGTCAAAGTTGGAGCGAAAGTCCTCCTCGAAGGCGGCACCGTTCTGCATGGCGGGATTGTCGCCTGCCTCCGGGGAGAAAGCGAGTTCATGGTGGGAGCTGGAGCTGCGCGTGTGGTAGCGAAGGAGAATGGACGTTCTGATTCTGGGAGCTGGGATTGTGGGCGCGACCACCGCCCTCGAGCTTCGGAAGCGCGGTGCGCGCGTCACTGTCCTCGAGCAAGGCGCCGTCCCTCACCCGGATGCGGCCTCCACCGATCTGAGCAAATTGATCCGCGGGGACTACGGCGCAGACTCGTTTTATACCGAGCTATTCGAGGACTCCCTGCCTCGCTGGCGGGCGCTCAATGAACAAGCCGGGCGGGCGCTTTTTCACGAGACTGGGCTGCTATTCGCCTCGAGCGTGCCGTTTTTACCGGGCAGTTTCGAGGCCGATAGTTATGAGCTTTTATCGCGTAGGGGCTACGCCTTGGAGCGGCTCAGCGGTGCGGAGCTAAGCAGGCGTTATCCCGCTTGGGAGCGGGCGAACTTTGCCGAGGGCTACTTCAATCCAGTAGGTGGTTGGGGCGAGAGCGGGGAGGTCGTGCGCTTCGTCACGCAGCAGGCCCGAGAGCTCGGGGTAACGCTGCGCGAGAACACGCCGGCGCGACTCGAGCTCACGCAAGGTCCGGCGCTGCGGCTGGCGAGCGGGGAGCTGCTGCGCGCCGATGCCATCGTGATCGCCTGCGGCGCGTCCTCAGCGGCGGTGCTTCCGGAGCTCGGGGATCGGTTGCAGGCGGTTGGGCTGCCTGTGTTTCACTTTGAGGTGGAGACGCCCGCGGCGCATCAAGCCAGCGTGTTTCCGCCCTGGGCCGCCGATATCGGGCGGGCCGGTTGGTACGGCTTTCCCCTGCAGGCCGGGGTGCTCAAGATCGCCAATCACGGCGCCGGACGAACGGTGGACCCAACGCTCTTTCCCCGCCCCGACGCGCTGGACCAAGAGCCGCTCTTTCGCGAATTCCTTGCCAATAGGTTACCGCAGCTCGCGCGCGCCAAGGTGGTGCGGACGCGGCTATGCCTCTATAGCGATACCTTCGACGGAGACTTCATCATCGACCGGCACCCCGGACATAATGGGCTATTCATCGCCACCGGCGGCAGTGGTCACGCCTTCAAATTTGGCCCCAGCCTGGGAGCTATGACCGCCGACCTGATTCTAGGCAGCGCCAACCGCTTCTTGTCACGCTTTGCATGGCGAGAACGCGGACCGCGCAAAGCCGAACAAGCGCGCTTTTTGGGGCAGAGTTAGCGGCTCACGGGGCTTTGGCGCAGTTTGGGAAGCTGGCTTTGAACATGGTTTCGCGTTGGGCTTCATCGAGGCCGTTGGCGACCAACTGCGGATAGAGTTTTGGGTATTGCGCAGTAAAGTTCTTGCGCGCTGTGGCGCAATCTCCGTTCTTGGCCATGCACTCGCTGGTCATGGCGATCACGCTGCCGAGTTGTACGGAGACGTCTTGTGGCAAGCCCGGGCGCGCTAAGCGGGTGGCCTCGTTACCGAGGCTGCGACAACGGGCGACGTCGCCGGCCTTCCAGGCTTCATGAGCGGCTGCCACGAGTTTGCGTGCATCATCGACGCTAATGGCCAGAGCCGGGTCAGCCGGCACGCTGGCGTTGGACTTTTGGCAAGCGGCGGGCGTGAGCGCGTTGAGCGCAGGCTCGAGTTCTGCAGCGCTGTATTGGTTCACCAGTAAACCGCGCATGCGCTTGCGGCCTAATTCACATTGGCCGGCCAGCATTTCGCACTCGGCGCGCTCGCGTTGTAGTCCGGGCCTGGCTGCAAACGCTGCATCGGTGCTGGCCATGGCTTGGTGATGCGTCACGCACGCAGCCGGATCGCCGTTGATTTTTGCGGAGCGCGCATCGAGCAGCAGCAGATCGGCCGAGCGTTGGCCGGCGACCAGGGCGCTCGCCGAGGGCCGTGGCGCGGCTTGCCCGGGCGCCTCGTCGGAGCTGGGTGCGAGCGAGGCGAGGGCGCTGGGCGGCGATGGTGGCAGCGAGGAGGGCGCGACGTTGGGAGTTGGCTCGGCCTCGGGCTCGGCTGCGCGGCCGTCCGTGACCTCACGGCTCGTGGCGTCGCTGCTGCGCCGCAACGCGATGAAGCCGCCAACCACGCCGGCGCCGAGCAGGGCGATCAGCGCCACACGCGGAGCGCCGCTTTGCCGGGCAACGGGGCTCGCCGGTGGACGCAGCGTTCGAGCGTCAACGGCCTTGTTGTTGGAGGAGGAAGGCGCTGCGCGCAGACGTTCACCGAAGGCAGCGATGTCGGTAAAACGTTGGGCGGGCTGCACCGCGAGGGCCGTGGCGAGAGCCTGAAGCAGGTCGGCTTCGAGCGGCTCGCGTGCGTTGGCTTGCTGCGATTCAGCGAGCTGTTCAGCCGTGGCGCCCGGAAGCGGGCGTTCGCCGGTGAGCGCCTCCGCGAGCGCGACGGCCAACGAATATTGGTCGGAGCGAGCGTCGGCGGGCCGACCTGCGAGTTGCTCGGGCGCCATGTACGCGGGCGTTCCAACCGCAGCGCCGGTGTGCGTTAACGCTGTATCCACGTGACCCGCGCGGGCCAAACCAAAGTCGGTAACTCGCACCCGGCCGTCATGACCGACGAGCAGGTTGGCGGGCTTCACATCGCGGTGGGTTACGCCGGCGCCATGCGCTGCGTGAAGACCGGCGGCGGCCTGCGCAAAGACCTCGAGCAACGCCGGTAGCGCGCGAGAACGGCCTCGCAACCAGACGTCCAGCGGCTCACCGAGCACGAGCTCTTGCACGAGGACGATCTCGTCGCCCTCCGTTTGGACGTCGAAAAGGGCCACTACGTTGGGGTGGGAGAGGCCGGCCAACATGCGGGCTTCACGCTCGAGCCGCAGTCGCGCGTCGGCCATCAGCTGCGGTGAGGTGAGCGCCAAGTCAGGCCGTAAACGTTTTAGCGCGACCCGTCTGCCGAGCTGACGATCATACGCTTCATGGACGACGCCTTGCGCACCGCTGCCGAGCTCACCGACGAGCTGATAACGATTGAGTTTGCTAGGCGCGCTCGCCTCCGAGGGAGAAAGCACCGCTGCGAGATCGGCGAGCAGTTCGGAGCAGGAGGAGCAGCTGTCGACGTGCTCTTCCAGGCGGAGCAGCTGTGCGCCCGCAAGGCGCCCTTCGACCAGGCTGGTCAGCTCGTTGTCGTCGGGGCAGCCCTCATTCATCGGAGCCGGCGAGCACACGACCGACGCTTAGATCCATGCGACTACGCAGGAGGTTCATGATGCTGTCGAGTTCGTTCTCTTCCACGTGAAGTTGCTCCATCAAATGCGTGCGCGTCGCAGCGAGTAAATCTGCGCGCGCTTTTTCTACACGCCGAGCCGCGGTCGCACGGTGAATGCCGTAGAGCGCGCCGATTTGATCGACCGTCAGACGTTGCACCACGCTCTGCCGCAGGAGGTTGCGTGCGCCGCCCTCCAATGAGCCAACGGCGGCCTCGAAGGCCTGCTTGAGTTGCTCGCGATAGTGCGTTTTTAAATAACTAAGTTCAGCGTCCTCGCCGCTCTCCACCTCGAGCAGACTTTCAGGCAAGGGGACCTCGCGTTTGGGTCCGGCTCGCACCGCGTCAGTGAAGGTTCGAACAGCGGTTACGCGTAGCCAGTTCTCGAGGAAGCCTTGACCGGAGTACTCGAGGATTTTGGGCGAACCGCCGCTAACGAACAATCGTTCACGGAGGATCTGCGAAAGCTCTTCGGTTGGGACGGCCGCGCGCTGGAAGCGCCGTTCAGCGGCCTCCAGCGTGGTTGCAAACAGCGACTCGAAGCGTTGCAGCGCCGCGGGTTCTCCCAGCCCGCACGCTAGCGCGAGGCAGAACTCGCCTGGGCGCAGCCGATTCCAGTCGGCCTCCTCGCGAATATGACGCCCGAGGTGACGCGCAATGGCGACGTCCGCCACCGTCAGCTCTGGGAAGGAGCTCTTGCCGGATGCGATCGCCGTTCGAATGCGCTCAGCCAGTTGCGACGCCTGCGACCCACGGCCGCAAGCGCCCTGCTCGAATGCCTCTACCAGCGGATCGGTCGACGCCATGCCTGCGCACGTCGTCTACCATGCTCGGCCAGGGCGGGCTACGCAGCCACGTAGCCCGAGCTGAGGGGTCAGCCGCCACAGACCTCCTTGTGCGTCGCTGTGTATTGGTCCTTCGCCTCGACGTAGTAGGCCTGGTCGCTCTCGTTCTTGTTCTCGACCACGGTGGAGTCGGTGGCGATGGTGCGGCCCATCGAGTCCTTCACTTCGCCGGTCTCCATCTTGTCGAGCGACTGGGTGCGGACGCGGACCTTGAACTTGGTCGTCTCGTCATCGACCTTGACGGCGATGATTTTGACGAACTCTTTGCCGCCGCCGTAAGCGGCGGAGGTCTGCTTGAAGCCGGTCTCGAGCGTCTCCTGATCGATGTTGTCGATCGAGTAGCCGGCCAACATCAGGTTCTTCTTGATGGCGGTGAGGTCCCCCGTCTTGCAGGTCGTTACGGCTGCGACCTCTGCGTCGGGCATGGGGGTGCTTGCGCCCATACCAGCACCGAACATGAAGCAACCGGTCGTCGAGAGAGCCAGGAAAGCGCCGAGCGCTACAAATCGCGAATCCATCCGAAACCTCCAAGAGAGTCCGTGGGGGCGACCCGCCGTGGGTCGTCCTCCCTGTTCTCCCGTTCGGACGGAGGTGGCGCGCGCTTGTCGCGCTGGTCGCCAAACTTTTTTTGCGACGCCAGTTAGTCGGCTACGGGCTGAACAAGATCGCGTAGCTGACCTCCACGACGCCACCCTCCGGTTGTGGGTAGAACAAGTGGGTGAACACCTGTGCGACGCATGGAGCGACAGTCTTGTCGGCCAGGTCCGAGCTGGTGGATACGCCCTTGGTGCTGCCGTCGCTACGAATGGTGAAGGTGGTGGTGACCGTGCCGGCGAGCGTCGGGTTTGCGCGGAGGGCGTTCTCGTAGCAGAGCCGAAAACGGCCGAATTGTTGTCGCACGATGCGCTTGACCACCTCGGGAGGCAGGCGCCCGCTGACCGTCGTAGTGCCCATGCGAACGCTGGGAGGCGGGGACTCGGGGCCCAAGCGACGGGATGTTGAGCTGTTTGGGTCATCCCATACCGGTGCATTGGGCGCCCCAGCAGCGTGAAACTCGAGCGCATCCTTCAAAGCGGCTTCGCGCGCGGCCTGCGGATCCAGGTTCGCGCTCGAAGAAGCGCTGAGCAATGCACTCGCCGAAGCGACGGGACTGACGGCGACGTCGGCGACCAGCTCGCCGGAAGCGGCAACCGCGGCACTGAGCGCTGGCGCTGGCTCTTGGGATTGACAGCCCAGCAGGGCGAGGCACGTCAGCCAGTACGTTGCCGTTGAGTTCATGCGGTGTCCTAACCTGTACGTGGCCAGGAGGCCCTCAGTTCGACGTCCCCGGAGCGGGACCGCGGAATGACTCGTGCCAAGTCGAAGGTCCAACAGGCCTTCGGCCGTTTTCTCGAAGAAGGCACGAGTCATTCTGTTCACTGCATCCGCCTTCGGCGGAATGGCTTCGGCGCGCGTCGACCCGAAAGACCCCAGGTTGGCAGTGGACGACAAGCACCGTCTTGCGTTGCGGGCATGGCTTGGTAGCCGTTGTCCGCGGCCGGCTCGGCTGCGCTGGCGTTCAACGGCGCAGTAGGCTCGAGCGCGCCGTTTGCCTGCGTTTGATGGGAACAAGCCAGCAAAGGCAGGAGCAGGAGGGGCCACAGCAGTCGCTTCACGCGAGCAGAGACAACGCGATGCGGCTCCTGTTCCCACCAAGATCCGACTCAGGGCTGGCTGCAGCGCGGCACGTGTACGGTTTTTAGATAATTAGCTAATTCTGGGTCGCTGGCGCTCAGGCGCGCGATCTCGAGGGAGCAGGCGACAGCGCCGGTCTCCTTCGAACATTCGGCGCAATCGCGGATCTGCTTGGCTTCATCGCTGCTGAGGGATTGGCCGCGGGTCACGGGTTTGTCGGGCCCATCACAAGCGAGATAACCACCCATCACCGGAATCTGCCCGCCCACCGCATCACACTGACAGGCGCGCGTGTGCACCGCGGCCGCGCTGGGATCCTTGTCGAAGGCCAGCGACTGCGCCTTGGTCAAACAGGAATAGCCGTCATCCATCGCGTTGCCGTTTGCGTCCTTGGCGCCACACGGGCCGGTCTCGGCGCACATCGCTGCGACCTCCGGGTGGGCCACACCACGCGGCTCGCCTTTGGCCATTTCATCGAGCGACTGACGGGCCTCGGCGTCGGTGAGGCGCCGCATGTAGCGCCGTTTGATCGGGTCTTGCTCGGCGCGCAGCGCGGCCAGGCAGGCCATACCGACGCCGCCGGTGAAGGCGCAGGCGTCCACCCCGGCCGGCTCTTGAGGCCGTTCACGCACGAAGGCAGCAGCGGCAGCGGGCGGCGGCGCGCTCGAGGTCTGCGCGCTAGCCGAGGCTTTCACCTTCTCCGACTTGCTCTTGCGCGGCCGGTCCTCGTCGTCATCGTCGTTGCTCGACTTCTTCGGCTTGCTTTCACTGCAGGCCAACAAGGAGAAAGCAACCACCGCCAACAGGAATCCACGCATGCTGGGACGTTAGCGGCCTTGTGCTGGGCTGCGCAATGACCGCTCGACTTCAGCTCCTGCGGGAGACAATGCGCTTCTTGATGCGCGAGTAGTTCGCCTCATCTACGTCCTTCTTGCGCGCCCAGCGCTTCATTTCGGGCACCACCGTCTCTTCCCAAGCGGCGTGCAAACGGAGGGCGATGAAGTCACGGAACAGCGCCTCGAGGTGCGCCTCGAGCTCGGAGGTGAGCATCATGCGCTCGTACAAAGCCTCGTAGGCGTCCTCTTTGGCTTTGAGTTGCGCAGGCACTTTGAGCCCCGAGAGGGCGATCTCGTCGGCCTTCATCGTCCACTCGTATTCATTCTCCCCGATGATCGCCCGCAACTTGGCCGTCTTCGGCAGCTTGCCTTGGCGCAGCCCTTGTTTGGCCTCCGGCGCCATACCTGGCTGCGCGGATTTGATGCGCGCTTCCTCGGCCTCCGCGGACAAGGTCAGCTGGCTCTCCAGCCAAAGCGCGATCGGCCCGGCGCTGGAAGGGTGCAGGTTGGTCTCGTAGATCTCGCTCTCGAACCAGAGCCACAATAGGAACTCGCGCCCAACGAAGCGATTGAGCTCGACCAGGCCGGCTAGATCTTTCACGACAGCTCCTTCTGAATCATGGGCGCGGGCCCTTCTGCCATGGCCAACGAGGTCATCTCGAGGTTGGCGAATACCTTTGTATGCGCTGCATCCATGCCTTGGCGTTCAGCGCCGGTGCCTGGGCTCTCGAGCAAGAGCTGCACCTTGAAGGTCTTCTCGAATATCTCCTGGACGAGTTCTCGCAAGCGCTTGGCGTGGCTGTAGAAGAGCACCAAGCCCTCATTGCGGTTCCAAACGAAGTCGATGCTCTTGGTGGCGGGCGGGAGCTGACGACGCAGCTTCTTGATCACCATCGCTTTGAGCTCGGCTTTGGCTTGCTTGCCCAACTTCTCGATGCCCTTCTTTTCGAGCACTTTCTGCTCAGCCTCACGTAGCTGGGACTTGAGCAGCGGCCCCGGAATGGCCCAACGATCATGACGGAAGCCGAGCGTCAGATACTCGTTGAAGAACACCTTTTCGTGATCGAGCTCGAGATCGAAAGGGTCCATCACGTTGGCCCAGCCGTGACGCTCAGGCAGGTCCTCCTCAGGATCGAGCGGTTTGAAGGTCTGCGTCTTGATCCGCTTTAGCAAAGCCGCCGGCTCATCATCCGCGAGCTCGCCGATGACGAAGAATCTGGAGAATGTCTGACTGCCGCGAAGAGCGCCCATCCCGTTCGCGTACGAGCGGCGCGCAACGGGAGCAAGCGCCAAAGACTGCTCACGAAGCTCTTCAGGAAGTGCGCTAGCGTACGTCTCATGCGACGTGTTCGACCGGGTCTGCTTAGTTTTGCGTTGGTTCTCGCGAGTTCTTTCGCTTTGAGTGGGCCGTCTTTGGCTTCTCCTCCGAGCGTCGACCGCTCCTTCCCCGACCCCAACGCTGCGCGAGCCGCCTTGCCAGTGAGCCAAGCGTTGCAGTCGCTGGCCTCGCGCGTCGCGCATACCGATGCTCGCACCGGCGCGCCTTCTTTTGTTTGGGGCATGTTGGACGCGCCGCACGGTGCTGCAGTGGTCTCCAGTGAAGAAGCGGCGTTGATGCATCTGCGCAATCACGCCGCGCTGTACGGTCTTTCTTCAGCGGCGCTGGCGAGCGCGACCGAGCAGCGCGTTCACGACACTGGCCGTGGCGGCATGATGGTGACGCTGCGACAGCGGCTGAGTGGTATTCCGGTGGTGGGAGTGAAGGCCAGCGTGCTCATGCGACGCGACCACTCTCTCGTGGCGATCAGCGGCAATCTGCGCGCCGACGCTGTAGAAGCGCTCAGCCGCGAAAGCTTCAAGCTCACGGCCGAGCAGGCCATCGCGCTGACGCTCTCAGCACACCGTGGGCTCGCGCTTTCGGAGCAGGACTTCGAAGCAGTACCCGGAGGCAGCAAGGGAGATTATCTCTCTTATGCGTTGGCGACCGGTCACGCGGCCTCCGGCCTGCGGCTCTCGCGGCCGGTGCGGGTGCGTCAAGTTTACTACGCGACGCCTCGCAAGCTGATCCCCGCTTACTATGTAGAGGCCTTCTCCGCCTCGCCGGGAGCTGCTGAAGACGTGTATTCGTTTTATCTGAACGCCGTAGACGGCACGCTGCTCGGGCGTCGCAACCTCACCAGCGATATAGCGTTTAAGTATCGTGTATTCGCTGATGCCGCTGGGGACAATCGCCCGCTCGACGGCCCGATCGCTGACTTCACGCCCCACCCCACTGGCGTCCCCGACGGCAGCTATCCTCCGTTCGTCAATTCGACGCTGATCGAGATCGACGGTTTCAATGAGTTCGCCGATCCGTGGTTGCCGGCGGACGCCGTGGACTCGCGCGGTAACAACGTCGAGGCCTACACCGATCACGATGACTCGAACAGCTCGGCTGGCGGAGATGTGCGCGCGACGCTCACCGGCCCGCTCGAGTTCGACCACAACTACGATCCGACGCTTGGTCCGCTGGACACGCAGGAGCAACAAGAGGCCGCGATCACGCAGTTGTTTTTTACCACCAATTGGCTACACGACTATTGGTACGACTCCGGCTTCACCGAGGCGGCCGGCAACGCCCAGCTCGACAACTATGGTCGCGGTGGGGAAGATGGTGACCGTCTGCGTTGTGAGGGCCAAGACGCTTACGACAACGGCGCACTCAACAACGCCAACATGGCGACCCCAGCGGATGGCAGCAGCCCGCGTATGCAGATGTTCGTTTGGCGCGGTACCGAGAGTCGCTCGCTCAGCGTGGATACCCTGGCCCAGACCTTGGTGACCAATCGGGCCAGCTTCGGCCCGCAACAATTCGACGTCAGCGCCGAGGTGATCTTGGTGAACGACGGCACCGCTTCGACGAGCAACGCTTGTGAGACCATCCAGAA
This sequence comes from uncultured delta proteobacterium, assembly GCA_903892415.1. GTDB lineage: Bacteria > Myxococcota_A > Polyangia > Polyangiales > Polyangiaceae > Xiheicaenibacterium. Next base: position 13,208 of record CAITIQ010000075.1, read on the forward strand.
CGATCTCACCGGCCGGATCGCCTTGATCGACCGCGGGGACTGCTCCTTCGAGGATAAGGCGGTAAGGGCTGAGGCAGCTGGCGCCGTTGGGGTCTTGCTCGTCAACAACCAAGCGGGTTCACCGCCCTTCATGCCACCGTCCGATGGCGTAGCGGTGGCGATCCCGCTCCTCTCGATCAGCCTGGCCGACGGCAACGCGCTCAAGACCGCTCTTATGAATGGCCCCACCACGGCGCAGCTTCAGCGCAGCACCGGCCCACTGGCGGACGGCACGATCGACAACTTGGTAGTTGCTCACGAGTGGGGCCACTACCTGCATCACCGCCTCGTCGATTGTGGCCTCAACCAATGTGGCGGTGAGAGCGAGGGCTGGGCCGACTTCATCGCTTTGATGTTGGCGGTACGCGAGGGGGACAACCTCGAGGGCGCCTTCTCGAGCGCGGTCTATGCCACCGTCTCCGACCAAGACGCTGCTTACTTCGGCACGCGACGCTTTCCGTACAGCAAGGACCCAAGCAAAAACCCGCTCACCTTCAAGCATATTCAGAACTCCGCCGAGCTGCCGATGACGGCCCCCGGCGCCTTGACCGGGGTACCCAATGCCGAGGTACACGCGACGGGCGAGGTCTGGGCCTCGATGCTGTTTGATGGCTATCTGAACTTGCTCGCCGAGAGCGCCAAGCCCAACCCTCGTTACGACTTTGAGGAGGCTCGACGGCGTATGGCTGATTACGTCGTAGCCGGTATGCAGCTCGCGCCGATCGAGCCCACCTTCACCGAGCAGCGAGACGCGCTGATCGCAGTAGCCTACGCGGCGGACCCCCCCGACGCGCTGATCATCGCCGAGGGCTTCGCGGGTCGTGGAGCAGGCTCCTGCGCTGTTTCTCCACCCAACGACTCGTTCACCAATGAGGGCGTCGTCGAGGGCTTCGAGGTGGCTCCGGCCGTTACGATCGTAGACGTAGCGCTCGATGACTCGGGGGAGACCTGTGATAGCGACGGTGCGCTGGACGTTGGGGAGGGCGGCAAAATCACTGTGACCTTGGCCAACCGTGGCTACCTTCCGGCGCTCGCTACGAAGGTCACTCTCAGCTCCGACTCCGCCGGTGTCAGCTTTCCAGGCGGCGCGGAGACGGTGGTCGAGACCTTGGAGGGCTTTGCCACCTTGCAGCTCGAGTTCGCGGTAGCCGTCACGGGAGACTCCGCGCCGCGCTTCCTCGATCTTGTCACGACGGTGGAGAACCCCTCCTCCTGCAACCCGATGGTGCTGAACACGGCTCACCCGCGCATTAGCTTCGACACCACGCTGATGGCCTCGGCCACCGACGACTTCGAGAGTGACCAGGAGCAGTGGAAACGGGACGGTGATGCGAGTGAGCTGATTTGGTCGCGCGATACCGAGGAGGGCGGTAACCGGCTATGGCACGGGCTCGACTACTCGTCGGTCTCGGATACGGCGTTGGTCTCGCCGCCACTAACGGTCAAGAGCGACGAGCCGCTAACGATGAGCTTCAATCATCGGTATCGCTTTGAAGCGAGCCTGCAGGACCCCAACGACCTGAACAGCTTTATCTATTGGGATGGCGGCGTAATCGAGCTGAGCGTAGACGGCGGGGATACCTGGGAGGACGTCGCGGATTACGCAGCCCCTGAGTACACAGCGACCTTGGGCAACATCTCCGGTAACCCCCTATCCGACCGCGAGGCCTACGCCGGGGAGAGCCTGAATTGGCCGGAGCTTTTGCCAGTCACGCTGGACTTTGGAACGGCGCTCGCCGGCCAAACGGTGCAGTTTCGATTTCGCATTGGCAGTGATCAAGCCGCCAGTGAGATCGGCTGGGAGTTTGATGACGTCGGCTTCAGCGGCATCGTAGAGACGCCGTTCCCCTCGCTGATTCCCGATGCGCAAAGCTGCAACGTGGTTGATACCGGCGGTGGTGGAGCTGGAGGCGAGGCTGGCGGCGGCGCTGGCGGTAGCAACCTGGACAGCGGCATAGGCCCCAATGGCGGTGGCTGCTCGTGTGATACCGCGGCCTCGAGCAACCGCCCTGCCCTCGCTTGGCTTTTGGCCGCGGGCGCGCTCATCAGTGTGCGGCGCTCTCGCCGCGCTCGGAGGAGCTCGTGATGGTGGACTCTTTATTCGCCAAACGTGCGACCGCGGCTGGCCCGGGCGTAGCGCTGGGTACGATGAACTTCGGCAAGCGGACGAACGAGGCCGACAGCATCAAGCTGATTCACCTCGCGCTCGAGCGCGGCGTGCGCGTGATCGACACGGCCAACCTTTATTGTGGTGGGCTCTCGGAGAGCATCGTCGGTCGCGCGCTCAAGGGCCGCAGCGAAGAGCTGGTTTTAGCCACCAAGGTGGGAGCCGACCGCATCAAAGGCAAGTCGGAGGGTTTGAGCAAAGCGCAGGTCGTCCGTTCGGCTGAAGCGAGCCTCAAGCGACTGGGCCGCGAGCGAGTGGACGTTTTTTACCTGCATATGCCGGACCCGCTGACTCCGCTAGCAGAGACGCTCGAGGCCGTGGCCGAGCTGTTGAATCGCAAGCGGATTGGGCGCTTCGCTGTATCCAACTTTGCTTCCTGGCAGATCCTCGAGGTCGTCGAGCTTTGTGGCAAGCTTGGGATCGAGCCGCCGGCGCTGTCGCAGCAGCTCTACAACGTGCTGATTCGTCAGTTGGACCTCGAGTACTTCCGCTTTGCGGCCAAGTATCAGCTGCACACGACGGTCTACAATCCCTTGGCCGGAGGCCTGCTAACCGCGCGCGGCGTGCTGGCGGAGAGCGTCGAGGCCGGTTCGCGCTTTGACGGTAATCGCCTGTACCAACAGCGCTACTTCACCGAGACGTTGCGCACCGAGGCGAAGCACTATGCGAGCTTGGCGGCCGCTCACGGGCTCAGCCTGCTGCAACTCGCGTATGGCTTTTTGGCCGGCCACGCCGAGGTCGATTCAGTGCTCGTGGGGCCGGGATCGAGCGAGCACCTGCTCGAGGCGCTCGAGGCCTTGGCCCAGCCGCTCTCGGCGGAGCTGCGCTCCGAGATCGACGCGCGACACAAGCGGTACCTCGGAACCGAGGCCTGCTACGCGCGTTGACCGCAGTTACTCACCCCAGCGGATCTCGAGCGGGCCTCGCGCAGCAAGCGCGGCGAGCTTTTCGTCAAGGGTCTTCCCCGGTGGGAGCGGGATGCTTCGTTGCGTCACCATTCGGCAGTTACCGGTGGGTCCCTTTAGCCAGAGATGAAGGTGGATCACGAGCTCCTCGGGGCCGAGGGAGGGCTCGAAGCGTGCGAGCGGAAACCACTGCTTGCACGGGTTAGCGTCGGAATCGCAGCGCTCGACAGCCTTCTTGTATTTTTCCTTGGCTTCGGACTCCTCGTCCATGCGCCCAACCTTGGGAGGCTCATTCACGATCCGCGGGTCCTCGATCGTTGGGTTGCTACCGAATAGTCGAGCCAAGAGCACACGGTCGGCTTGGTGCGTTCCCAGCGATCTCCACAGCGTCCCGTCGTAGCGCACATCGATCATGATGCGCGTGCTCCCGACGCTGGGTCCTTCGGAAAGGGCTGAGACCTCAAGGGCGCTAACTTCGCCGCCCAGCAGGATTCGGCCGAACCGCTCATTGGCGCGCTCGAGCGTCTCGGGCACGAGATCGATGGTGGTCCGGTAGTTGACCCCGAGCTTCCGCGTACCTTCTTTCCGAGCGCGGACGTCTTCGATTCGATCGCCGTATCCGAGCCGTTTGCATGCGTCGACCCATTGCTTGCGCGCGACCAAAGCTTCCAGGGTCGGCCGTTCTGCCGCAGCACATCCGATAAGCGCCACCGACACGACGAGGGCACGGGTCATTCCACCGAAGGTGGATGCAGCAGCAAGAATGACTCGTGCCTTCTTCGAAGAAAACGGCCGAAGGCCCCTGGGCCACTTGAACTTGGCACGAGTCATTCTGTGCGCGATGAGTGTGAGGCTTCTCATCGCGTCGTTCCGCGGCCCGCTTTGCCCATCCGCAATGGCCCCTCGCTGAACAGCGCGTTGATACGCTGCGCCAGCGACGAGCCGGGCGGGAGCTTACTAGCCGTCTCGGTCACGAGATGGCAATGCGACTCCACGGGGTGATCGAAGGCCCAGCGCCAGCGGAGCTGCTCCGGCTGAGCCTCGAGCTCAATGAGCGGTTGGGCGTCGATGTGTCCGGTGGACCGACCGCGCTCGAGGCTGAGCACGACGACCCACTCGCAGGGCTGATCGAGCGAGGCCTCGCAGTTTCCGTATAGCCGAGTGTCGAAGTCGTCGAGGTTCCGCCCGAACTCGCCGTCTCCGACCCGGGGGTGGTCGAGCTTACCAAGCATTTGGAGTGCGCGGGTCTGTGCGCGAGAAGCATTGCCTTCCCGATATTCGCCGGCGCTCCTCTGCACGTTGCGGAAGTTTGGGTCCACCATGAGACTGAGCCCTCCCGTTGTCACAGCGAGCAACGCGTCGAGAGCGAGGCCAGCCGCGCTGAAGGTGATGATTGGAGCGCTTCCAGGATCGAGCCCGGAGAGCTTCCACAAGGCCTGACCATGCCACGCACCGAGGACCTGCGGAGTCGACAAGCCGAGTGGCTCGAAGGCAACGTAGCTTCCGGGAGCCTCGTAGACGTCGACCCGAAGTTGAACGAGCGCGACGTCATCCGGCAGAACCTTGGCGCCGAGCCTTGCGTTAGCCTCCGCGCCGGTGATTGCCTTACCGCGGAGCTCGAAGCTGGTGCGGGCCTCGAGCTCTGCCTGAAGCCTCAGCCTGTCTCGCTGCGAAGTCTTAGGCGCCTCGTCCCGGCCGCCGGGACACGTCGTCGCCCAGGCATCCTCGAAGCGCCCTGCGTCGAGATGTTCGCGCAGCGTTGCACTGCAGCTCGTGCTCGCGATGCCCCCAAGAACTGCCCACACTCGCAACCGCACCTCGCAATGCTAGCAGAGCCAATGTGACGTTCCTGCGAACAGCCGAACAGGATCGCGCTCCGCAAGGTGCGAGCTCATTCGACGACGAGCGATCGGCACATCTTCTCGAGCCACGGGAGGAATTTGTCCTTCTGTTGCGCCGCGGTCTCGTCGTACAGCGAGGCCTTGCACGAGACTGCGCGCGCGCCCGCGGTAACCACGACCTCGGCTTTGAGCATGCCCTTGTTCTCCGTGATGAGGACGTGGCCCTTGTCGGTCTTCTCCTTCTTTATGACGGTCTCCTTCAGCTCGGCCGCCTGCTTGACGTCGCGCTCGAAGTCGGGGGCGAGCGTGGGCATGAGCGTCACGTTCGGCCCGGTGAGGAGCCCGGGGATTTTTACATCCCAGCTTCGAATAGTGTCGGTGGCCATCGACGCGTCCTCGGTGAAACCTTCGGCCAGCGAGAGCGAGAAGCTGAAGGGCTTGTCGTCGAAGGTCATCATCTTTCCTTTGATCGGTTTGACGGGCTGCCCGACGACCTTCTCGAGCTCCTTCGACCCAGCTGCGCTCGCGTCCTTCAGCGCGTCTTCCTGCTTCTTCTCTGCTTCGTTCAGCTTCGGATCGGTGAGAACGCAAGCGAAGGTGCAGCCCGCGGCGGACTCGTGCGTCGCTTGATCCACGCAGCCAGCCACACAGTTGTAGGCCTCCGGGGAGGTCTCCTTCATCTTCGCCAGGTCCTGCACGCACTTCGCTCGCTCCTCCTGAGCCGGCTTCCCGCCTGCTTTGCCGCTCTTGGCCTCGAGTTCGGCGAAGCGGTCGCAGATTTTCTCCGGAGTCTTGGTGCAACCAGCGACAGAAACGGCGAAAAGCATCACGCAAACCATACGATTGAGCATTGGACGTTCTCCTCAGGCAGGCTCCCTCGGCCCGCTCGAGAACGTTTACTGCGGGTACCCCCTCCACCTCCGGTTACGCCCGGTTACATCATGTTCTTGACGGGAAGACGCGAGCCAATAGCGGGTTTCTGGCCTGCATGACAAGCCGCAGGAAGCCGTCTAGGCTCCGCCGCAGCGTGAAGAGTTACGCGCCTCCCAATCCTCCGGAGCTCTTCGAGGGGCGCGCCTCCGAGCTCGCGACGCTGGTGGGGCGCCTGCGGTCGAATCCGCTGACGATCGTTTGGGGCGCGCCCGGGCTCGGTAAGACCGGGCTCGTGCTCACAGCGCTGAACAAGGCGCGTGTCAGCGAAGCGATGGTTCTTTCGGCGAGCGACTTCGGCGGTGGGGCCGCCTTCCTCGCTGAGCTGGGCCGACAGATCGCCGCGGAGACAGGCGCGACCTTCGAGGAAACGCTGCGGCCGGCGGAAAATGTGGCGCTCGTGCTCGGCATCGCCGCAGCGATGGAGCGTGTGACCGTACCCATCGTGCTCGAGGACCTGCACGAGCTCGAGGAGGCGCTCGTTGACGCGCTGTTGCTCGCGCTCGCGCGCAGGGCTCGCCGCGCGCGCGTGGTGGTAACCACACGGAGGCGGCCACGCTACGACGATTTGGTCGATCGCGTCATACCGCTCGAGCCGCTCGATGACGCGGAGATCGGGGCGATCGCGCGAAAAGTGCGCCCAAGCCTCGAGGGTGAGCGCGTACGCGCGGTGGTCGAGAGCGCAGGCGGGTCACCGCGCCTCGCGCGTCAACATGCGCTCGGGATCGACGTGCGCCGCTCGATCGCCGTCGACCTGGGCGTGGACGCGCGACTGCTCGCGTACGCGCTCGCAGAGCTCGAGGTTCCGGTGCGAGCGCCGGCTGACGCCAGCACAGAGGCGCTCGCGGCAGAGCTCTTTGGCTACGGCTTCGTCGAATGGGGACCGCTCGGAGTGCGCGTCGTGCCCAACCTCCGTACGCTGCTGCGTCCTCCCGCCGAGGAGGTGAGCACAGCGAGACGCGCAGCGCTCAAGATCGCCCTAGCCGATCCGCGACCCGCGGCGGTATTCGACGCTGTGCGGCTCGCGGCCTTGCTCGGCGATGAAGCGCTCGTGACCTCGCTCCTCGATCACCACCTCGAGGCGTTGATGGCGCACGGGCACGCCGAGGCTATCTTCGATCTGGTTGTTACAGAGCGTGGCGGCTGCGCGCCGGCGTTCCTGTCTCATGCGCTGCACGTAGCGCACGCCCTGCTCTCCGGCCGCTCGCTCGGTTGGGCGCGCGCACAGCCGCAGCCCGAGGCGCCGCGCGATCGTTTGCGGTGGTGCCAGATTCTGGCACACGGCGGTGACGTGGCCGCGAGCGAACGCAGCGTGCTCGCGCTGGTTGAAGATCCGTCAGCGCGCGAAGTACGAGACACGGCGCTGCTGCTCTACGGCGATGTGCTCGGCTGGTCGGGGGCGCCCACGCGCGCGCTGGCGGTACTCGAGGGCGTCGAGCCAGCGGATGAATTGCTGCGGGCTAGTCGGGATTTGCGCCTATCGACCACACTTTCGCGACTCGGGCGGAGCACAGAGGCCGGCGCGCGGCTCTCATCGGCGCTCGAGGCGAGTGAACGCATGCCCGAGCGCGAGCGCCTCAAACTCCGCGTCGCGCTGGTCGGCGCGCTGCTCGCGGCTTCTCGCTTCGCGGATCTCGAGCGACTGCTCGGCGTGAAAGAGCCGGCCATCGGAGCTCCCGCGCCGACCGTATTTGCGACCTTGGCGATGGCAACCGAACGAGGTCACGCTGAGCTCGCCCGGCGTATCCTCGAGCACGCCCACCTGATTGAAGACGAATCGCTCTCGCTCCGCTTTGCAGTCCGCTACAACGACTTGCGTCTGCGCGCCGCCTTCGGTCCGTACGCTGCGCTCGACCGCGATGCGCGCGCGTACCTTGCCGACGAGCGGATGGCCGTCGTGCCTGACTTCGTCGTTTACCTCTACGGCGCGCAGGTGAACGCGGCGTTGCTCGCGCACACAGCGCCCGCTCGCACGCCGGAGCGAGATCTCGAGGGCGAGAATGCCACGCTCGTAGCGGCTTGGCGTGCGCTGGCCCTGCTGCGTAAAGGCGAGCGCTGCGAAGTACCAGCGCGCGGTGCCTACACGCCCGAGGTGGAGCTGGTGGTGCTGCGCGCGCACGCGGAGCTCTCGCTCTTCGATGAAGCACCCGAGGAGGCTGCCGCGCGAGTCGATGCGAGCCTCGCGATTGCGCGGGGCCAAGGGCTCCGCCTCGAGGAACTAACCCTACTCGCGCTCAAGCTCGATGCGCAGCTCCTCGCTGCTGCTACGACGCAGGACGTCGGGGCCAAGCACGCGACTGCCGCGACAGCGTTCGAACTCGACAGGCTCGCGACGGCGCTTGGCTCGCCGCGCTTTCGCGCAGAGGCCGCGCTCGCTCAATGGGCGCTCTCGCAGGCGGGCTCACCGGCCGAGCTCGCGCGCCTGTGCGACAATGGGAGCGAGCTGTCCAGCCCGGTCGCTCAGCGACGCGCAGCGGCGCTAATGGGCCGCCCGAGCTCACTCGATGCTCTCGATCGGAAGGTGGTCGCGGCAATCGCCGCAGGGCAAACGCGCGCTGAAGCGTTCGTGCTCGACGTGCTCGGCAAGCGCGTGGCGCTGCCGTCCGGCGCGGTGGTCGAGCTCGCCAGCACGCCGCTCCATCTGAAGATCCTCGAGGTCCTGTTTCGCGCGGGCGGCGCCGCGAGCAAGGGCGAACTCGCGATCGCAGCGTGGGGCGTTACCAAGTACCACCCCGCGCGCGACGACAAGCGAATGCAGGTCGCGATGCATCGACTACGGCACGCTCTCGAACTTGATCCGGCTAAGCCGAAGTGGCTCGTGCGCACCGACGACGGCTACCGCGTGGCAGCGCCCATGGTGCTCGCCAGCGTGGATACGCCGGCGAACCCCGAAGAGCGTTGAGCTCACTGCGGTGACGGATAATCGCGTTCGACGTAGCACAGCCCTTCGCCACCGTTCAGATGGCCGAGCGTGCTGAGTACGTAGGCGGCGTAGTCGGCGTAGTCGCGGAAGCCCTCGCTCGGGTCTTGACCAGGACCAACCGGGATCGAACCAGCGGGGAAGTTGCGATCCCCATCGGGAACAGCCGACCCATCACAGCTACGCCACGGTAGCGCAGCGCCTGCACCATCGGTGAACGCGGACGGATCCACGCCTACCAAGTCCTCCACGGTCAGCTCGGTACCCGCCGGCTTACCCACCAATTGCGCTGCGTACTGATCGAAGTAGATGAGCGGCTCGTGCTCGACGTCGGAGTACCACGCGTGCTCGAGATGCATTGTCATTTGCGCAAGGGTCGGCTCGTTGGCCTTGATCGAAAGTCCGCGCTGATACTCTTCATCCGGGAAGGGGTCTCCCTGGTTGTCCTGGTTCTGACAGTTCAAGTAACGCGTCGGCGACTTGAAACAGAGGTTGAACGGCACCTCGCTCGGGATGGCCGTAAAGTCATAGGCAGCGTCTGACACCTGACAATCGGTGCCTTTGAAAGTGGCCGTCCCAACGTAGAGCACGGTGCAACCTTGAGCCGCCGCAGCGTCATAGGCTGCGCTCGCGGCCTCATCGTCAGCGAAGTTCACCTTGGTTGCGGCGGCATCCGCGGCCACCGTCTCGAAGCTAAAGGCATATCGCTGATCGCTGGCGAAGGGCGCATCCCCCTTGAGGTTTTGTCCTGTGATGTTGGTCAGCGGCACCGCCGTGCCTTCACCGCCGGCACCAACCGCCGTGCCTTCAATGGCAAGGTCCACAGCCCAAGGCCCTTCAGCCTTGGCCACAGCTTCGCCCGTCTGACTTTGATCGGCCGGCGCCGTATCGGGATTTTCGCTGATGGTGACGCTGCCGACCGTCAGAAACACATGGTCGAACTTGAGCTCCCAACCGTCGCTGAAGGCCACCTCGCTACCGGTAGGAAACAGAAAGCCGTCGGTTCCAGCTTCTTCTCCAGAGATCTGCACCTGAATGGTGCCGCTCTCTCCGCCGCCGGCACCGCCGCTTCCACCCGTTCCTCCGCTTCCCGCATCGTCGCCGCATGCAATAGCTCCCGCGGCCAGCAGCACAAGGGCACTGAGCTTTTTCATAATTTACCTTTAGTTAATGGTTAGTCGTCAGCATTGGCACCAGCGTGCCATTCAATCGAATAAACTCCGGAGTTCGCCCGGATACCGGCATAAAGATTGCGACTCGGCGCATCACTATCGTCGTCTTGAAACTCGTAATGAGGCGGGGATTGGTCTACCTGCTCGAGTTCGGCAAAATCCACGTTGCCAAACCAACCCGCTGGGTCCACCCGCAGATGGAGTTCACCACCTTGCGTCGGGGTGAACTCGACCGAGATCGGCGTGACGATGCGTTGTTTGCAGATCGGCTTGGACCCAGGCAGCGCTGGATCCGTAGCGACTGGCGCCCGGTTCTTACTGATCGTGATGCGGCCGCTAAACGGATATTCCTCGCCCGCCTTGCTCGCGACGCCCTCGACCTCGGCGACCACCGTCGGGTCACTGGGAGCATTGATGTCTCCGCTGCTGAGCCAAACCTCGGCGGTGCGGGCGGTGTCGGTGTTTGCGACGCCCAGATTGGGCAGTAGCAGCGGCTCGGGATCGAGCGCGTCCAGGTCGATCCCCGCGAAGACCTCCGCCACGTAGATGCCAGCGAGCGCACAGCTCGTATCCGATGATACCGACGTAGGCACCGATTGATTGAGGTAGATCGCCCCCAGGTGCAGGGTGGCTTTGCTCAGTGTCACCTCAAAGCCGCGGTCATTGCTAAAGGTATACTGGCCGTTGGCCGCACCCTGAGCGCCTGCCACATACGCCTCGAACTCGAGCAGGTCACCGCCGGTCGACCCGATGCAGCTGGGGATGGCGATGCTGCTGAGCACAAGGCCAGCCAACCAACCGAGCGCGCGCTTGCGACTCTGCTTCACGAGCCACCTCCAAGCGTTGCGGAGAGCGTACCGAACACGCCGAGCGGCGCACCGGCGGCGAAGTGACGAGCAGCCACGAGGTTGGCCGGGTTGCTCGAATCGAAGTCAGAGACGTAGTTGAACTCGGCCTGCTTGACGTCGAGGTTGGCCAAGTTGGTGCCAGTCAGCTCGAACTCGAGAAAGCGCCAGGCCATCGACGCGGAGGCGTCGAGCAGGAAGATGACGTCACTGCGCTGACCGTAGGGCAAGGCGCGCCTGCCAACGAAGGAGCCGCCGAGGCCGGCACGCCCTTTGACCGGAGAGCCGTCGAGATCGAAGAGATCGTGAAACAACGCTGAATCACTACGCACGATCACGTCGGGTACGTAGGGCACCAATAGACCTGTATCGTCAAAGCGCGACTGCACGAGCGAAGCGTTGAGGTTCGTGTCGAAGAAGTCCCCGACCAGCCGCCCACCGATCGACCAGCCGGCACGCGTGGTGCCCTCGGCCAAAGTATTGCGACCTTCCGTCTCGTTGAAGATCTGATCCTTGGTGACGTGGGTAACGAAGAAGGCGTTGGAGACGGTGAGCGTAAAGTCCTCGAAGCTACGGCCATAACCGACGCCAAGATCCCAGGAGTCGATCTCGGCGAAGGGCGTATCCACGCTGTCACTGATGTAGCTCGGGTCCACCGAGCGAGCCCCGCGGCCATACGAGGCGGAGAAGCTAAAGCCGGTGAACGGCCCGGCGACTGCGGTCACCCGGGGCAACGGCAAGATCGACGCGGTGGTCGAATGTTGGTTGGGCTCGCGGTAGTCCCCGAAGCGCTGCATCGATAGGCAGCTTTGATCGCCCGGTGGGTTCTCCTCTGGTGGCCGGGATACGTCTTTGATCGCGCAGTTGTCTTGGACGTCATAGGCGTACAGATCGGCGCGCATGCCACCGCGCAGCACGAGCCACGGCAGGAAGCGCATGGCGACGTCGGCGTACAGGCCAATGTTGGCGAGCTTGGAGTCGAGATCGGCCTCGGTCTTGTAGGGAGCGTCGCCCGAACGAGCAACCCGCTGTTGCAGGTTGGAGCCCATGTCACCGCGGGTGAAGAGACCGAGCTCCGCTTCCTGCGCGAGATCCAGGAACTTGAAGCTGTGCCGCGCAAAGCTGCGCACGCCGAAGGTGCCTGCGGTCACGCCTAGATCCAAAAGATCCCCGCGCTGGCCGTGGGGCTTCTGCCGACCGAGCTGTTCATCCAAAAGAAAGCCGGTGAAGTTCTCGAGCAGGCGCATCGAGCGAAAGATGCCGAAGGTCTGAACGCCAAACACGGTGTCGGATTGGCGTGCCTCCACGTCGAAGCCGAGGTGGAAGCGCATGGCGCTCCCGCCCTGATTGCGGTCGTTCGTATCGTAGAAATCCTTCTTACCCGAGGCGACGTCCGCCTCGCGGAGCACGCCGGCGCTCTGATACTGCGCGGCATAACCGAGCGCCGAGATACGGAAGCTGGCCGCATCTCCAAGCCTACCCTCATATTGACCCATCGCCCGGGCGCGCCAGGCCTCGCGGTTTTGGCCGTAACCCTCTGTGCGATAAACCTCAGCGCCGGCGTAGGTGCGTTCACTCTCCTCGGCTGGCCCCCAGAGCCCGAGGAAGCGAAAGGTATTGAACGAGCCGTAGGTGACCTTGGCGGTGAGCCCACGGTCGGCCAAGCCTGTGGCGTAATCGGCGCTGCCCGCTACCGCATAATTGCCCTGACGCGGATCGAACGGGCCTTGCAGCACCCTGACCGAACTCACGAGCTCCGGGATCATCCCGTTTAGATCGGCGAAGCCAGCGCCGTGATAGTTGACGCTCTCATTGACCGGGATGCCATCGATCGAGAGCTCGATGTCTTGGCCCTCGCGCGCGTCGAAGCCGCGCAAGTAGATGCGGTCAGCGTGGCCCTCGCCACCACCGTCTTTGAGCAGAAAGACGCTGGGTGAAAGCCGGAGGTAGTCGGCTGCGCTCTTGCGCGGAACGCGCGCCAAAGCACCGACCGGAATGCGGTAATCGGAGATACCGCGCGACGGTGCGGCTTTGCGCCCGATGATGTCGACGGTCACCGGCTCCTCATGCGGCGGCGGCTCGAAGTGGATGGGAATGTGAAAGACGCTGGGCACGGCGACGCCAGCCTTCACTGCGGGCTTGTAGGACCAAGCGCGCACGGCGCTTAGCGCCGACTCGTCGAAGTCTGCACCGCCGGAGACCAGAATGCGGGCGTCTACCAGCTTGCCGGCTGCATCGAGCGTGACCTCGACCTCCACGTCGAGCTCGGGCAAACGGGCGTGTTCCCCGTGTTCCTCGTTGAGCCTGCGCGCGGGGTACTCCGGGTCTTTGCGGTCGACGATCTGCGGCGGCGAATCAGCCTCCGAGGCCGGGGCCAGGTGTGCCGGTTCGCTCGTCTCGCCGGGCTCCCCAGCGAAGGCCGCTGCCGGCGCGAGCACGGCGAAGCAGACCAGAGCGATGCGGTGTTGATGGCACACCGTGGCTTCCTAACTCGCAGAGACCCCAAATGCAACTCTGTTGCATTTGGCATCCTGGACCGATGACCGGCTGGAGATGTTACCCTGGCGGCATGACTGAACCGTCGGACAGGGCTGCAATTCTCGCCCGCAGAGCGCTGCTCGTATCCTCGGCCTTGGCCGGCTTTCAGTGCGCACCGGCAACTCCCTCCGAGCCCGTCGCGCCCGAAAGCTCCGTGGTGGTCTTGCCCTCGGCCTCGGCGGCCCCCGAGACCTCGGCGACGAGCGCTGCACCAACCACGCCGATTCCGGCGCTCCCCGCCTGGGCCGAGCAGCTAAAGAGCGCTCCCAAGGCGCCGCTGGCGGAGAGCCTTCCCGCCTCGATCAAGACCGAGTGGCAGGGCGACCAGCAGCAGCTCAATCAGGCGCTCGAGACCATCGGGAAGTATTGGGCCGGGGAGCCGGAACTCTGTTCTCCCACAGCGCCTGGTTGCAAAGACGCCTGGAGAAAACTCGGTGCGCAGCTCAAGGCTGCTCAGGACGCGCTGCGAGCGCTCGAGCCAGGCCTGTGCAGCGGTGGGCTTTCACCGCTCGCCCTCCAAACCACCTTCGACAAGCAGAAGCGTTTTGCGGCCGAGTCGTTGAACAAGGCGAGCGAGCATTGGGCCAAGGTCGCGAGCTCGTTTGGGCTGTTAGCCGAGCAAGAGTGGCAAAAACATTCGGCTAACTCCGTGCTCGTCGGTCCGCGGCCCTGCCTTTCCTGCATGCAGCCCGCGCGCATGGCGATGTATGAGGAGATCAAGTTCGCCGGCGCAGATACCGCCCTCGACGCAGCGGGGCAAAAGAGCATTGAAGAGCTCGCCCCGCGGCTGAAGCAAGCCAAGCAGTTTGAGATTTGGGGCTTTGGTTCGGCCGATGACAAAGACCCGCTCAGCGGCGCGAAGGCGCGTTTGGATGCGGTCGCCAAAGCCCTCGCGAGCAAAGGCATCAACAAAGGCAGCTTCACCTTGGTGCCCGTCGGTGCCGGCTGGACGGAGCAAGGCGCCGTCGAGTTTGTGATGCTGACGCGCTGAGCCACCGTGAGGACCGGCAATGAAGTGCTGCTCATCCTCTTGGTGGCGCTCGTCCCTTCCATAGCCACCGGCTTCTTGGGTCAACGCGCGATCGCGAACGAGCAGGCTGCGCTCGAGCGGGAGGCCACGACGGAACTCAGCGTGGAGGCCGAACAAGCCGTACGGCTCGTGCGCGAAGCCTTGGAGCAGCACAGCAACGAGCTTACGACGCTGGATGAGAAGGTCGAGCTAGCGGCGGCACAAGAGCAGCTGGGCCTGCTACGAGAGCCGCCGTTTACGCTGGTATCGCTTTCACCTTCATTGAACCTGCTGACCTCCAGAATAGCAGCAGAGTCGGAGCCCACTCCCCAATGCAAGTCGGCACGCGCAGAGCTGGGTCGAAGCCGCGCGCAAGCCGTGCGAATCATCCTCGAGCAGTGTAAGTCGTTGCAAGACGACCGCGAGCGCTTCTTGTGGCCGGCGTTGGCGCTCGACGAGCTATCACGCCAAGCCGATGCCGAGCTCGAGCAACGGCTCGCCGATTGGTTGCGTAAACACGGTGCGGAACTCCACCCTGTGGAGCGGCAACTCACCGCGCGAGAGATCGCTGGGCTGCGCGCGACCGGAAAGCTGCGCGGGGAGCTGGTGGTTCTTGCAAACGATGCCGGCGCACAAAGCAAAGCCAGCTTGCTCGCTGAGCGAACCGCGCTACGCGATGCGGCAAAAGAGGCACAGCGAAGTTCTGCTGTGCTGCGCTTCTCGGATGGTGAAAGCCTGGGCGTGATTCGCGCTCTTTCGAGCGGTGAGCTGCTGGCGCTGGCGAGCTCGCGCGCCGACCTAACGCAGGCCCTGAGAGAGCGCACAGCCGGCTTCAGCGCGCTATCGGCCAGCTTCGAGGCGACGATGGTCAGCGAAGAGCCGTCCGCTTCGCTCACGGCTCCAATCGGCTTTGCGCGCCTCGACAAGACGCTCGGCGTAGCCGTGCGCCACAAGAACCCGCGCACCTTGGCCGAGCGCCGTGCCTCCTCGGAGCGGCTGCTCTACGGGCTGATCGCGACGGGGGTGCTGCTCGGCTTTGGGCTGGCCGGGCTGCTCTATGCCCGCGTGCGCAAGGCC
>CAITIQ010000076.1 GCA_903892415.1 uncultured delta proteobacterium
CTCTCGGCGGCCGAGCAAACGGCCTGTCGCAGCTTGCTGTTGCGGCTGGTCACCGGCGAAAAGACGCGCGCCATCGTGCCTTTGGCCGAGCTGCTTTCGGCCGCGCGCGAGGCCGCCGAGACGCAGCGGGTGATCGAGCGGCTGGTGGCGGCGCGGCTCTTGACGATGACCGAGGACGCCAGCGGTGAGAGCACCGTGGAGCTGGTGCACGAGGCGCTGATTGCGCATTGGGCGCGGCTCGCTGGTTGGCTTTCGGAAGACGAACAAGGCCAGCGTCTTCGTTATGCGTTGCGCCAGGCGGCGCGCGAGTGGGAGTCGCGTTCGCGCCCGCGCGGCCTGCTGTGGCGCGGCGAGCTGTTGAGCGAGCTCTCGATCTTTTTGCGCCGTGCGCGCGAGCCGCTCGCGCAGATCGAGCAGGCCTTCGCCGACGAGTGTCAGCGCGCAGCGACGCGTGATCGGCGTGTGCGCAACGGTCTGCTCGCTGCGGCCTTCATCAGCTTGGCCACCTTCGCCGGCTTCATGTTCGTGCAGTGGCAACGGGCGACCGCGGCCACCGCCGAGGCCGAGAGCCGCAGGCGCGAGGCCAGCCGCGAGAAGCTGCTCGCCGAGCAACGCGCTCTCGTAGCCGAGGCCCGCGGCGCCGAGAACAAGGGCCTCAGTGACGATGCCTACGCGCTCTATCGCGCGGCGCTCGCGCTCTCGCAGGAGGCTGCGCCGTCGGGCAGCAGCAGGGAGCTGCTCGAGCTCGCGCGCCTTGATACCGGCGGTGCTGGAGCGCGGGTGATGGAGGGCCCGGCCCGACCGATGTTCCACGTCGCAGGCTCCGAACTGCACGGGCTGATCGTCGCGGCCGGCTCCGATGAAGACGTGTTCGTGTTTGAGGCGGCGAGCGGGAAGATCCTGCATCGGCTGCCGCACCGCGGGCTGGTTTGGAAGATCGAGATCTCGCCGGATCAACGCTTTCTCGCCACGGCGGCCTCCGACAATCGTAACTCGAAGTTCTATCTGCGGCTCTACGCCTTGCCCTCGCTCGAACTCGTGCGGGAAGAGAGCGAGGTGCTCGGCATCGCTTCGGCGCTCCGCTTCAACCAAGACGGGACCGCGCTCTTTTTGCTGCCGAGCGAGGGCGATCTGATTGAGTACTCGACGTCTGCGCGCGAGCAGAGCGTGTGGTCGGGAACGAGCGAACTCCAATTCGTCGAGTTCGGACCTGCAGGCGTGATGGCGCTCTCCAGCAAGAACGCGAGCTGGTTGCGCGATGGCGCGCGCCAACAAATGCTGCCGGCCGCGCGCGGGGAGACCACGAGCACCGCTGTTTCGCCTGCAGGCAAAGCCTTCGTTCGCGGTACCGCCGATGGCTACGTCGAGGGCTTCGAGCTTGCAAGCGGTCGCGAGCTCTTCAAGTTCTCCCTCGGCAAACAGAAGATCGCCGAGGTGCGTTGGGCCGACGAAGAGCATGTGATCGCCTCGGCCGTCGAGGGCAAGCTCAGCATCTTCGACCTGGCCGACAAGCGGAACCTCGCGCTCGAGGTTGGGAAGGGCCGGCCACACTTCGACGTCGCGAACGGCAGGCTCGCGCTGGTGCGTGATTCGGTGAACGCCGATCTCTACGATGTGGCCACCGGCGTCCGACTCGAGACGCGCACGGGGCATGAAGGCGAGATCACCGATGTCGCTGTGTACGCCGGCTCGCTGCTCAGCATCGGCTGGGACAAGAAGGTCCGGCTCGCTGTCGCAGAGCGTCCGCTCGCGGTCGAGCCGCTCTCGGTGCAGCCGCAAAGTACGCACGTCGCGCTTTCGCAAAACGGTGAGCGGCTGCTGCACGCTGTGCCGAGCCTCAGCTCCTCGCAGTTGTTGCTGGAGCGGCTCTCCGGGGAGAGCGCCTCGTCGTCGCCGCCGACGTCGCTGCCGGTGCTGCGCGGCACGACCATGGGCGCCGCCATCTCCGAGGACGGCTCGCGTGCGGTGATGATCAGTCACAAAGGCGTCGCCTTCCTGAGCCAGTCGGATTCGGAACAGAAGCTGGAGCAGAAGGTGATCGAGCTCGAGGGAGAGCCGCGTTCGATCGGCGCGACGCCCGACTGCAAGCGGGTCGCGATCGGCGATCAGCGCGGCCAGCTGCAGCTATTCGAATCGACCCAGCCGCTCTTCGTTCTGCCGGCGCATGACGGCGGTGCGGTCGTGCGGGTCGAGCTTTCA
>CAITIQ010000077.1 GCA_903892415.1 uncultured delta proteobacterium
CTCCGCCCCGGTGGGCCGGGTCACCTGTTGGTGATCCGGCCCGTCGGGGACGGCGCGCTTTGCGCCCCCGGGGTCCCCGGCGTGGCGCACCCCGCACGAGGGTGAGCCCCTTAAGGATATGATGAACCAGATCTCGTTCGCGAAGCTCGAGACGGGCATGGATATGCCCCACCTGCTGGACATCCAGACGCGCGCCTTTGAGTCGCTGCTGCAACTGGATGCCGCCTCGCAGGAGCGCGAGGATGTCGGCCTCGAGCGTGTCTTCAAGGACCTGTTCCCGATCACGGACGTCCACGAGAATTTCTCGCTGGAGTTCGTGCGGTACAGCCTGGGTGAACCGAAGTACTCTGTCGCCGAATGCATCGAGCGCGACATGACGTACTCGGCACCCCTCAAGGCCACCCTCCAACTGGTGATTTTCGAGGATACCGGCGACGGGAAGCGCCCTCGAAACATCATCGAGAAAGAAGTCTATCTTGGCGAACTGCCGCTCCTGACCGAGCTGGGCACGTTCGTCATCAATGGCGCCGAGCGCGTGATCGTCTCGCAGCTCCACCGGTCCCCGGGCGTCGTGTTCGAGGAGAGCACGCACCCGAACGGGCAGCGGCTGCTCTCGTCACGCATCATCCCCTTCCGGGGATCGTGGGTCGAGTTCACCGTGGACAGCCACGATGTGATCTACGGCCACAGCGACAAGAAGAAGAAGTTCCCCGCCACGGCGCTCCTGCGTGCGTTCGGCTACGGTGAGAACCGCGATATTCTGCGCCTGTTCTTCGCCGAGCGCGAACTCGATCTCACGATGAAGCGTGAGACCCGCACCGAACTCCGTGAGCTGCTGGGCGCCATCATCGCGGAAGACATCACGCTCGAAGGTGAGGTCACTCCCGACGACGCGCCGAAGGCGAAGACGAAGAAGGCGAAGGCCGAGCGCGAACGCGCCGAGGCCGCGCTGCTCGTGCGTGAGGGCGATGAACTGACCGAAGAAGTGCTCAACCGCCTCGTGCGGCAGGGGCTCGACTCCGTCAAGGTGTTTGCCTCGTATACCCAGATCGATCTGCGCGACGAACAGGACGCGATTGACCGCGGTGAGCGCGAAGTGCGCCGCACCTTGGCGCGCGACGTCGTTGACGCGGATACGGGCGAAGTCGTGGCCGAAAAGGGCACCATGCTCGCCGATGCCGTCATCAAGCGCATCCGGAAGGCCGACCTCACGAAGGTGCAGGTCTTCGTCGCCTCGGGTCGTGCCGAGTCCACGCTGATCAAGAACACCCTCGCCAAGGATCCGACCAAGCACGAAGAGGAGGCGCTCAAGCAGATCTACGCGCTCCTCCGTCCGGGCGACGCCCCGAATCGTGAGACCGCGAAGCAGGCGCTCGAACGGCTGTTCTTCTCGCCGAAGCGCTACGACCTCGGTCGCGTGGGTCGCTACAAAATCAACCAGCGTCTGCGTCTCAACACGCCGATGTCCACCACGGTGCTCACGAAGGAAGACTTCGTTGAGATCATGCGGCAGCTCGTGGAACTCCACGAAGGCCGTGGCGATGTGGATGACATCGATCAGCTGGGTAATCGCCGCATCCGCTCGGTCGGCGAATTGATCGCGAATCAGTTCTCCGTGGGTCTGTCGCGTATGGCGCGACTGGTCAAGGAGCGCATGTCGATCAATACCGACCCTGAGAAGATTTCGCTGGACGATCTCGTGAAC
>CAITIQ010000078.1 GCA_903892415.1 uncultured delta proteobacterium
CCGGTGCATTGCGCGGGAGTATGGTCACCCCACATTACCAGTCGGGGCGAGATGTGGACTTGCGCACGCGTCTGCTGCGCCTCTCCCCCATCTGGGGAGGATGGATTGGCGTGATCGTGGATGGTGGACGAACCGCATCCATCGCAAACCTCACGCGCTTCACAGGTCGTCTCGCGACACGAGGAGCATCCACTAATGCCCCGGGAAAGGCCGGCGACGCCACTCCATGGCGCCTGACCATAATGGAACGCGGGCCCGTGGACGTGGCCGCCTTATCCCGCCGTCGGGAATGTACCTGCGGCCTGACGGCCTCGTCCGCCGTCGCTATTGGAACACCCTTGGTCTCCGCTGGAGCCGAGGCACTCACGCTGCGCGTGGCGCCCTGGCTCTCGGTATCCGTGTCCGTAGTCCCCGCCGCCTCTGTCGCCGACGCTGCTGTACTGTCTGGGCTCCCGCGGACGTCCAGCAGTGGCAACTGTGGTGGTTCAGCTTCAAGTGCCCTGGGTTTGAGGCGCGTGACGTGTCGCTCGACGAACGTCCTCCGCCCCCGTCCCCTCGCCAGGGGGGTCACCCTGCACCGCACGCCGTCCACCAGCTCGACTACTCCAGCACGCCATGGCGTCGTAGCCGTTCGCGGTCGGGAATCGCCCCGCCGCGCCGGGACCGTGCTCTCGGCCCAATACCATACTAGGTCGCCCACCTTGTAGGTCCGAGGGGTCCTACCCTCCTTGTTGAGCTTCACCGCTTGAATGCGGCGCCGCAGGTCGCCATCCGCGGCCTCTCGTTGGCGGATGGCCTCGGCACCGTCTGCCAGCACCGAGTGCACATCCGTGTCCGAGACCGCTGGGGGGCGAGCAGCCGCCGCGGCCATGCTCGAAATCTTGTTGGGCTCGCCGCCGAAGAAGATTGTGAACGGTGATGCACGGTCGCCTCTGGACAACGTGTTGTACTGGTACACAGCCTGCCGCAGCTCCACGCGCCACGCGGCGAAGTCCTTCAGCCGGCGTAGCGCTGTGCGGATCATCACCCACACGCGCTCCGTCGCACCAGCCGCATCTGGGTAGTACTCCAGCGGTGTCTTGAGCTTGATGCCTTGCGCACGAGCCCACTTCTTCAACTTGCTGGACCTGAACTCTGGGGCGCCGTCCAACGAGACGACGCGTGGTGGTCCGAAGATGGAGACAAACTCTTCATCGAGGGCCTTGATCACGCACGCTGCGGTGCGTTCTGGGAGTACCGCGAGCGTTACGAAGCCCGAAAAACGATCCACCATCAGCAACAACTCCGACACATTCTTGCCGACCTTAATGCGTTTAAAGTCCAAGCCAATGGTGTGCCGTGGTAGCGTGTACGACGACGACGCGTACAAGTTGTGATGTAGGATTCGACGAACGTTGCCTAGCGCGCACTGATTGCAGCGCCTGACCCACGTCGCACTGTCCTCCGCCACGGTTGGCCAGTAGTAGTTACGCTGCACCTCGCGAGCCAATCCTGGCGCCGAAGCATGGTTGCTCTCGGCATGTACCAACTGCAAGATGAGTGATCGACTTGCTGGTGGCACCAACAGCTGGTCAGGGCCCCGATCATTGCGTAACCACCGGAGTCCTCGCGGGTCTGTTACCACCCGCTTGCGTTGGGCGCTCGTCAGGTCTCGCGTGGACTGTCTCCCAGCCCATGCCGTCACATCCAGTTCTGCAGCCAGACGCTCCAGCAAATGGCGCGTCTCGCCATAATGCTCGTGGTCGTGGAAGACGCCATCTGGTAGCTCGTCCATGGGAAGAGGGTCGACCACTTCCACAGCCGTCCCTTCTGGCGGGGCGAGAGGGTCGATGCTTGCGTCAATGCCGGCCAGCGTGGCAATTAGACACACGTCGTCCTCGGCCTCCGGGATGCGATGCAGTATCCACAGCGCGTTGCCGCCGACATATGCACGCTTCTTAGCAGCGCGCACTGCCGCGAGCACATCAGGGATAGGGAC
>CAITIQ010000079.1 GCA_903892415.1 uncultured delta proteobacterium
ATCTTTCGGATTTGGTGCGGGCGCGAGCGATCACGCTCGAGGATGCCCGCGCTCACGCCAATGACCTGACCTTGCTTAATCAATACCTGGCCGATCTCGGGATGCGGGCCTGAGGCCTCTGGCGAAGATTAGTCGGGCGAATGGGTCCGATACTCTCGCTGCGGCTGGCGGCCTCGTCGCTGTGCTCCTCAGCCTACAAGAGTAGGCTTCCGGTGCTCGCTCCTCGGGCGCCACCCTCGCTTCGGTCTCGACCCAATTCTCTCCAACCAATCTCCGCCAGAGTCCTTAAGTCCATTTTATGTTGCCGATCCGCCTGCTGAAGGCTCGTACGCACAACCTCAAAGACGTCTCGCTGACCTTGGAGCCGGGGCAGTTGGTGGTCCTGGCTGGGCCGAGCGGCGCCGGCAAATCGTCGCTCGCGCTCGACACGCTCTACGCCGAAGGTCAGCGTCGTTTCGTCGAGAGCTTCTCGCCTTATGCGCGTCAGTTCCTCGAGCGGTTGGACCGCCCGCCGATGGAGTCGCTCGACCCGATCGCCGCGGGTGTGGCGGTGGACCGCCGCGCGCCGGTGCGCAGCTCGCGCTCCAACGTGGCCACCATGGCCGATCTCGAGCCTTACCTTTCGGCTCTCTATTCGTGCGAGGCGATGCCGCTTTGCAGTGAATGCGGTGTGTTCGCCGAGCGTATGGATCCGCTGGCCTCGGCCGAGCGGGTGATCGGCGAGCACCCTGGGCAGCGCGTGGTGGTGACCTACCCGATGCGGCTCGACAGCGCCGAGCTCTACCTCGACGCGCGCGAACGTCTGACCGCGCTCGGTTATGTGCGGGTGCGCGTGGCCGGCCAGGTGCGGGACCTCGATACGCTCGCGCCCTCGGCCGTGCTGGAGGAGGGCAAGGGCCTGCTCGGCGTACTTACCGACCGCGTGAAGGCGTCGCCGAGCGAGCGCAACCGTCTGGCCGAGGCCATCGAGTCGGCGTGGAAGCAAAGTCGCACCGCTGAGGTGCACCTCGTTGATAGCGATAAGACGTTAAAATTTTCCGCGGGCCTGTCTTGCCCGTCTTGCAGCAAGTCCTTCCGCGCGGGGGCGCCGGCGCTGTTCTCCTATCAATCGCCGCTCGGCGCTTGCCCCGAGTGTCGCGGCTTCGGTCGCACCGTGGGCATCGATTGGGACAAGGTCCTCCCCAATCATGCGCTCTCGATCGAAGAAGGAGTGATCCGCGCCTGGAGCGGCAAGACCTCCGAATACGAGCGAAAGACGCTACTCAAGTATTGCGCCAAACAGGGTATCCCCACCAATCGACCGTGGAGCAGCCTCAGCGAGGCGCAGAAAAAGGGCGTGCTCGAAGGCGAGGGGAGCTGGACGGCTGGCCGCTATCCGGGCGTCAAAAAGTGGTTCGAGTGGCTGCTCACCAAGAGCTACAAGATGCACGTGCGCGTGCTTTTATCGCGCTATCGCAGCTACGACCCGTGCGCCGTTTGCCACGGTAAGCGGCTATCGGCGGAGTCGCTTTTGTACCGCGTCGCGGGGCTGGACCTCGGTCAGTTCCATGCGCTCGAGGTTCGCGAGGCCCACGCGCTGCTCGAAGGTATGGAGCTGCGTACGGCCGAAGGGAAGATCGCCGCGCGCGAGCTCG
Organism: uncultured delta proteobacterium; assembly: GCA_903892415.1. Lineage (GTDB taxonomy): Bacteria > Myxococcota_A > Polyangia > Polyangiales > Polyangiaceae > Xiheicaenibacterium. The sequence continues at coordinate 1,635 of CAITIQ010000079.1, forward strand.
GTTCGCGGCTGGGCTATTTGGCCGAGGTCGGGCTCGGCTACCTCACGCTCGATCGGCAAGCGCGCACCCTCTCCGGCGGCGAGGCCCAGCGCGTGTCGCTTACCGCGGCGCTCGGCAGCGCGCTGACCGGAGCGATGTTCGTCTTGGATGAGCCCACCGTCGGGCTGCACGCGAGCGATGTGGCGCCACTCGTGCGTGCCACGCAGAAGCTTTGTGATCGGGGCAACGTGGTGGTCGTGATCGAGCATGACCCTGCCTTCTTGCTCGCGGCCGATCGCATTGTGGAGCTCGGGCCAGGGGCGGGCCCGCAAGGCGGCCAGCTGCTGTTCGACGGCTCGCCGCAGGCGCTCCTCGCGGACCAACGTACGGCGACCTATCGCGCGCTCACCGCCGTGCTGCCGAGCGCCGAGCAAACGCCGCGCGTCGCAGGCAAAGCGCGCTCGCTTGGGATCAAAGGTGTGCGCGGCAACAACCTCGACGGGCTCTCGCTGCAGCTGCCGCTCGACCGCTTCGTGTTGGTCACCGGCGCGAGCGGCTCGGGCAAGAGTTCGCTGGTGGAGCAGGTGATTTATCGCACCGTGGCGCGTCAACTCGGCGAGACCGACGTGGAGCCGCCGCTCGCCCATGAAGGCATCAGCGGTATCGAGGAGCTCAAGGGCGTCTTGCTGGTGGACCAATCTCCGCTTGGGCGCACCTCGCGTGGCAACGCTGCCACCTACTCGGCCGCCTGGAGTCGGATTCGGACGTTGTTCTCGAGTGAGCCCGCCGCCGTGGCGATGAAGTTTGGCCCGGCGTACTTCTCCTTCAACGTGGCCGGCGGACGTTGTGACGCTTGTTCGGGCGAGGGCTCGGAGACGGTGGAGATGCAGTTCCTAGCCGACGTCACGCTGGTATGCGCTTCGTGTGGGGGCAAGCGCTTCTCTCCCGAGGTGCTCAAGATCACCCACCGAGAAAAATCAGTCTCCGACGTGTTGGCGATGACGGTGGATGAGGCGCTGAGCTTCTTCGCCGCCGATCCGGCGATCATTCGCGCGCTCGGGCCGCTGGCCAAGCTCGGCCTGGGCTATCTGAGCTTGGGGCAGCCGCTTTCTACGCTCTCCGGCGGCGAGGCTCAGCGCTTGAAGCTCGCTCGCGCGCTGACCGAGTCCAAGCAGAACCAGCTGTTCCTCTTCGATGAGCCCAGCGCCGGGCTGCACGCCGACGAGGTGAAGGCGGTGGTAGCGGCGCTGCGCGCGTTGGTTCAGGGCGGCGGTAGCGTTGTGGTCGTGGATCACGATTTGGCGCTGGTCGCAGCCGCCGATTGGATTGTCGAGCTGGGGCCGGGCGGCGGCAAAGAGGGCGGTAAGCTTGTGTTCGAAGGGCCACCGAGCAAGCTGCTCGAGGCCGATACAAAGACGCGCGTTTCGCTCGATGAAGCGCGGGCAATGGCTGAGCAAGGCGGTGGCTTGGCGGCCTCGCGCGCAGTTCGAAAGCGGCCGCCGCTGCCGGCGGTGATTTCGGTGGAGGGTGCACGCGAGCACAACCTCAAGAACGTCAGCGTCGACATCCCGCACGGCAAGGTCACCGTGGTGACCGGCCCCAGCGGCTCGGGCAAGAGCACGCTCACCTTTGACGTCGTGTTCGCCGAAGGGCAGCGCCGCTTCTTGGAGACGCTCACGCCCTACGCGCGGCAGTTCTTACCGACGATGCAGAAGCCCAACGTCGAGCGGGTGCTCGGCGTGCCCCCGCCGATTGCGTTGGAGCAGCGCACCACGAGAACCGGCGCCAACTCCACGGTCGCGACGGTGACCGAGATAGCGCATTATCTGCGGCTGCTCTACGCCAAGGCCGGCGAGCCCACCTGCCCCAAGTGCGATGTCTCGATCGAGACCCGCAGCGCCGATGCGGCCTTCGACGACGCGCGGGCCACCGTCGGTACGTTTACCTTGCTATCTCCGGCGGTGGAGGGCCGAAAGGGCCTGTACGCCGATCTGTTCGTCGAGGCCGCCCGCCAAGGCGTTAGCGAAGCCATCGTCGACGGTACGCGTCGCGCGGTTGAGCCGCCGCCCAAGTTGAAGAAGAGCGAGGAGCATACGGTGGAGTTCGTCTTGTTCGAGGGCCTCGCGTCCGACCTCGAGCGCGCGCGCTTCGATCAAGCGCTGCGGCTGGGCAAAGGCGCTGTGCGCGTGGTGCCGAAGGGCAAAGCGTTGCCGCGTCGCATCTCCACCGCGCGCGTATGTCCGTCCTGCGGGGACAGCATTCCGGAGCTCGATCCGCGCTGGTTCTCCTTCAATACCAAGCAGGGGCAATGCGCTGTTTGCGAGGGCTGCGGCAAGGAGGATAAAGAGGACCCGCACAGCCCTCCGTGTTCGGCTTGTGATGGTTCGCGGCTCTCGCCGTTACCGCGTGCTCAGCGTTTGGCCGGGCGGCGTTATCACGATGTCGCGCAGCTGGATCTGGAGAGCGCGGCTCGCTGGGCCGGCGCGTTGGTGTTCACCGGCCAGAAGTTGCAGCTGGCCGCAGCACCGCAAGCCGAGCTCGTACGTCGGCTGCAGTTCGTCTTGTCGGTGGGGCTTGGCTATCTGACGCTTGACCGGCCGGCCGGGTCGCTGTCCGGCGGCGAGATGCAACGGCTGCGGCTCGCCGCCCAGCTGGGCAGCGGCTTAACAGGCGCGCTCTACGTCTTGGATGAACCGACGATCGGTTTGCACCCGCGCGATACGCACCTTTTACTTAGCAATCTACGCAAGCTCGCCGAGGCCGGCAGCACCGTGCTGGTGGTCGAGCATGACGCTGAGATGATCCGCGCGGCGGACCACCTGATCGATCTCGGTCCGACCGGCGGTTTTGGTGGCGGCCGGGTGATGTCGCAAGGTGCACCCAGCGTCGTGCTGCGCGACCCAGCTTCGCCCACTGCGCGCGCCTTCGCCGAGGCCGCGACGTCGCTCTCGCGCAAGAAGCTCGTGGGTAAGCCAGCCGAGACGGTGGACATCCTCGGAGCTCGCGAGAACAACCTCAAGATCGACAAGGTGAGCTTCCCCGTGGGCCGCTTGACGGTGGTGTGCGGCGTCAGCGGCTCGGGCAAGAGCAGCTTGGTGACGCGCATCTTGGGCCCAGCGGTGCGCAAGGCGCAAAAGCTCGCTACCGAGAAGCCGGGAGCACATGACAAGGCGGTGGTGCCCAAGTCGCTGGCGCGGGCGCTGTTCGTGGATCAATCGCCGATCGGGCGCACGCCGCGCTCGGTGCCGGCGACGTACTTAGGTATCTACGACGCGATTCGTAAGGTGTTTGCGCTCAACAGGGAAGCCAAGATGCGCGGCCGTGGGCCGGCCTACTTCTCCTTCAATACGGCGAGCGGCGGGCGATGCGAGGCTTGTCAGGGGCAGGGCAGCGTCTCGCACGAGATGAGCTTCCTCCCCGACGTGGTGACGCCTTGTTTGGCCTGCAATGGGCTGCGCTTCGACGCGGCGGCGCTGGAGCTGACCTGGTCCGGCTACTCGATTGGCGGCGTGCTCGATCTATCGGCGGAAGAGGCCTTGGGCGTGTTTGCCGCCCATTCGAAGATTGCTCGGCCGCTCGAGTACATGGTCGAGCTTGGGATTGGCTACCTGAAGCTCGGTCAGGGCTCTCACACGCTGTCCGGCGGAGAGGCGCAGCGGCTGAAGTTGGCGGCGGAGCTGGGGTCGGCCTCGCGCCAGGGTGCAACGCTCTACCTCTTGGACGAGCCCACCACCGGGCTGCATACGAGCGACGTGGCCAAGCTGATGGGCGTGCTCGGCCGCTTGGTGGACCGCGGGGATACCGTGGTGGTGATTGAGCATCACCCTTCGGTGATTTCCGCGGCCGATTGGGTGATCGAGCTCGGCCCCGGAGGGGGCACCGGCGGCGGAACGCTGGTCGCGGCCTGTACGCCAGAGGAGCTACGCAAGAAGAAGACGGCCACCGGGCTGGTGTTGGGCCGCGGCTAGGACTGCCGGCCCGAGACCAGGTCGATTGTCGCACTATTTGAACAGTGAGTTTCGACTGTGGCTGTACCCATCGCCACAACCCCAGCTACCTTGCGCGCCATGACCTCGTTCAAGCTCTACTACACACCCACCAGCTGCGGCGCAGCCAACTTCCTCGCGGCCTCCATCGGCGGCCTCACCTTCGACTCGGAGACGGTTGATCTCCCGACCCACAAGACCAAGTCGGGCGCGGATTTCTACGCCATCAACCCGAAGGGCAACGTCCCCACCATCGTCTTCGCTGATGGCTCGATCCTCAATGAGAACGTCGCCACGCTGACCTTCCTTGCGGACCAAGGCAACGCTGGCTTGGCCCCGAAGGAAGGCACGCCGGAGCGCTATGCGTACCTCAATGATGTGGCCTTCGTCGCGAGCGAGCTCCACACCGGCGTCGGCGCGTTGTTCAACCCCACGCTGAGCCCGGAGGCCCGTGAGGGCGCCGTGGCGAACGCCCTGCGTCGCATCGAGAAGCTCATGGTCCGCCTCGACGGTGGCAAGAAGAGCTTCCTCAACGGCAAGTCGCTCAGCGCCGCCGATCTCTACGCCTACATCGTGCTCTCGTGGACGGGCTTCCTCGGCATCACGCTGCCGGCGAACGCTCAGGCCTACTTCGATGGCATCAAGGCCAACGAGCACGTGCAAAAGGGTCACGCTGCGATGGCTGCTCTGCAGTAAGTCGAGCCTGGCGTCCTGCGTCGAAGCCGCTAGGCTTGCTGGCCTATGCGTGTGAAGCAGGACGCCTCACTGCGTGCATGCGCGCACTGTGATGGGCCGGCGAGCGAGTCGTATCGCTCGCCGCGACCCAACAGCGGTTGGCGCTCCTTTTGGAGCTGCGAACGCTGTGGGTTGGAGTGGTGCAGTGATCCAACGCTGCGCGAACACTCGCAGTCGATCGTACTCGCAGCCAGCGACAAGCAGTCGCTTACCTGGCGGCCCTCGGGCATATCGCTCGCGTTCGTGTTGCTGGTGCTGTTGCCGTTCGCGCTTGGGTGCCTGCTGTTCGTCCCGCTGGGGGCGGTGATTGTGTGGGGAAGTCCCTCGATCCGTGACGGGCTGATCTACATCATCACAGCCACGCTAGCAGCGCTGTTTGCCTGGTTTTCAGTGCAGGTAGTCGCGCGGATCGTGTTGCTCTGGCTGGTGCCGGTTCGGCTCCGTCGTCAGGGCGATCAGATCGAGTTGCGGGCGATTCGTGATTTCTCGAAGCGTACGAGCGCGACCTTCTCGCTCGAGGCGCTCGCAGCGGTGGAGCTCAGACCGTGGCAGCTCGGTCTGCAGGAGGTATGGCTCGTCCATCGCGAGGGCGCAGCGTTCCGCGTGACCGAGGCGTTGACGGCGGAGGAGGCCGAGCAGTCGGTGCAGCAGATACGAGGCCTGCTGACCTGAGCCATCGTAAAGGGGCCAGCGGTCAATCGTCGTCCTCGGCGTTCTCGCCCTCAGCGGCCTCGCCAGGTTCAGCGCCCTCTCCCAACGTAAGCGTGGTCCCGAGCAGGGGCAGCCGAACCGTGCCGTCGGCACGGCTGTAACTTTGGACCAGGGTCAAGCCAAAGGCCGCGGTCAAGCCGAGGAAGCCCAGCGCAACGAGCGGGTGACTCGACGGAATGGCGTCCTTCGGGGCGCCTTGTTTGCGCCCATCGAGCATCGCCAATGGGAGGTTCTCACGATGCCGAACCGTGTGAAGGAGGACGCCTGCAACGTGGCCGACGACGGTGGCCATGAGCGTATAGGCGAGGATCTCATGAAGCTCCTCGAGCGCGTGATACGAGCCCATCAGCGCCCCGCTCCCAGCGACGGCGAGCACGAGCAGCACCATGGCAACGATGGCGACGCTCGAGCCGGGATTGTGACCGAGCCAGCGTTTGTCGGTCTTTTTCAGCAGCCCTCGGAAGTAGTCAATCACCGCCGTTGGCCCCAGAGCCAACGCCGAGAGGCGAGCGTAGCGCGAGCCGACGAGCCCCCAAATCACTCGCAATAGCACCATGAACGCGGCGAGCGCGCCGAGCAGCATATGCAGCGAGAAGCCCGGGCTATCGTCATCGACGAACGAACCAATGGCGAAGGCCCCAAGCACACTCGCCGCCAAGAGCCAGTGAAAGAGGCGGGTTGGAAGGTCCCATACCAGGATGTTCGAGCATGCACAGCCCCGCTGAGTGCCAGCTGAGCGCTTGATGAGAAGACTCTCATCGAGCTTGCAGCTCGTCAGCGCACCGCAACCATATTCAAGCTGATCGCCACACCCTTGAAAAGCATGCTGCTCGTGTCCTTGAATAGACCGAACTCCGGCACTCGATAGATGTCGCTGAAGCCCAGCGGGCCCAGCATATCAACCAGGAACTCGTCGGTGAGGCCCACGTAGTGAAAGTCGAACGCATCGATTTGGCCCCCGAACATCATGCGCATCACGTGGAAACGCTCGGGACCTGTGAGTTGGGGATGAAGGAATAGCCGCGCTAGAACCTGAAGGTCAGGCACGCTAGCGAAGAGGCGCCCGCCGGGCTTCAACATACGGTGCAGGTTCTTCAGCACATTCGGCAGGTCGTTGATGTACGAGAGGTGTTCCAGGATGTGGCACCCGTAGATCATGTCGAAGCTCTCGTCCTCGAACTGGCTGAGGTCCCGCACATCTCCCAGGATGTCCACGTAATCCCCGGGCAGCGCGTTGAAGACAATCCAGCCTTCCTTTCGCTGGGTGCCGCCAATGTGCAGCCGCTTGGTGCCAGTCTCCTCAAGAAGGCCAGGTGGTAAGGCTGCGAGTGCTTGGCGGTCAGACATTCGCAGCAGTGTACACACGTCCGGAGCGCCGCCATTGCGCGAATTTAGGCTCAGACGATGGGCTTTGGCGGGAAGCTCGGCTCAAAATGTGCGCCTTGTTGGTAAGCGGCGTGGGCGATTGTGTCGTACAACCCCAACGGACCCGCGATCGGTGGATGAACGTCGATACCCCAAAGCAGCCGAGTACTTGCGCCGCCTTCCCAACGGGCTCGACTCGCACAGGCAGTGCCAGATCAAGGGCTCCATTCTATTGAGCCTGTTGGGATCGACGCCTGTGCCCTTTGTCCAAGAGGGCCTGCCAGCAACGCTCGTGGCCTTGCTCGACAACCCGCCGCTCCCGAACCAGTGGGTCTCGGAGGTCGCCTTCAATGCGTTGGTGATGGCGCACGAAGAGCGCATGGAACCAGGCATGCTCGCGGAGTGGATTCTCGTGCGCAACCGGCGGCTCATGCGCTCGCCGTTGTACGCGGTGCTCTTTCGCCTTGCGGGACCAGAGCGGATTTTGTTGGGAGCGGCCAATCGCTGGCGAGCCTTTCGCCGCGGTACAGAGCTCCGAGTCGTCGAACAAGCGCGGGACGCTGCAACGGTTCAGATCGACTTTCCGGCCAGGCTCTATACGGCAAGCATCGTCTCTAACATCACCAGGGCTTTGGGGGCTGCCTGCGAAGTGGCGGGCGCGCGCAACCTCGTTGCTGAGGTCGAGGCGCTCTCCGAGCTCAACGCCCGCTGCCGGGTTCGTTGGGAGTGAGCCGCGCTACCCACGGTGCCCCGCTCGCAGTGGTACCAATACGCGAAAAATCCTTAAAAATAGGCCGCCAGTAACCGCAGTTGCCGAGCCGAGATAGAGCAGCCAAAGGCCAGGTCGCGCCGAATCGGTGCCGGCGCTGATCCCGTGGAAGGTTGCTGCGAGGTAGAGCAAGAACGTCAATCCGTGCATGGCTCGCCAGGTTGTCTGCCCGATCCACTTGCGAAGGTGCTGACTCAACTCCATCAGCAGCAGTAGATAGAGTCCCACCGTGCCGAGGCCCACCGCGATGGGGCGATAGCTACTGCGGAGCGGAATCAGCAGCTCACCCAGCCCAAAGGCTACCTTCTCGTCGAAGAGCAGCAGCCCCGCGTGGCCAAGCGTCGTGAGGATCGCCAGGAGCGAGAGAGTGCGATGTAAGGCCATCGGACTTACGAGCTTGCTTCGCGGCGCTGTTCGGGCGGAGAGGCTGAGCCCAACCACCATCGCGATCGAGAGCAGCAAATACGCTGTTATCCCGAGGGCTCGGGTTGCGATCCAAAGACTATTCGCCATGGTCTACCTCAAGCTGGCCAACGAGGAACCAAGACCCGTCTTCGCGGACGAATACGCCTTGGGTATCGCAAACACGCATCAAGCGACGCGCAACCTCGCTGCCGCCGACGAACGCCGCTTTGGCCAAGACCTCGGCCAGCTCGGTCGAGCTCGCTACCACCGTCGCTTGCAGCAGGTCGGATTGGCTCGGCCGCTGGGTGCGTGGGTCGATCAGATGGTGCTGCAGCTCGCCCGCTCGCTGCCATGTGCGTCGATTCTTCGCACTGGTCGCGACCGCGCAGTCGGCGAGTCGCAGCGTCAAAAGCGTAGCCTCGGCGTTGCGCGGGTCTTCAATATCCACCGGCCAGCCGCGACCATCCGGCCCTGCGCCGACGAGCGCGATGTCGCCGCCGGCGTCGAGCACGCTGCAGGCGGGGAGCAGGGCCCGCGCGCGATCGACGGTGTGGCCTTTGATCATTCCCCCGAGGTCGAGCGATGGCGCAGATTCAGATGGCGGCTCAGGGGTCGCCACCGGCTCTGCACGATCGAGCCCGCCCGGTTGGAAGGAGCGGTCGTAACCACAGCGATGGAGCGCTTGCCCTACGCGAATATCGAAGAGCCCGCCGGTTAACTGCCGATACTGCTCGGCGCGCGCGAGCGCTGCCGTGAGCGATAGCGACGTTTGTAGCTCTGGGTCACGGTTGAGGCGTGAAAGCTCGCTGTCCTCTCGAAAGCGACTGAAGCGACGCTCTGAAGCCTGGAACAGCTCCGCCACGAAGTGCGCGAGCATTTTCTCCTCGCGCGGGCTTTGCAGCGGGCAAAGCAGGTTGACCTGCGTCGACATGGCGCGGAAGCTGGCCATCACGAGCTCCGGGTGCGTACGCGGGTGCTCCGACGGGCTGCGGGGATCGGCGCAGCCATCGCCGACGGTCCCCCGGCGCGCTCCAACGTCGCAACCTGCCGGGTTTCACCGCGGTGGCGGTCGTCGTCATCATCGTCCTCGTCGTCATCGTCGCCCTCGTCGCCGTCGTCGTCGTGTTCGCGACGCCCACGCGGCTGGGCCTCTGCTGCGACGGTGTTGTCGCTCCAGTTCGACCGATCGCCTGGCGGCAAAGGCTCATCTTGCGCTGCCGGAGCGAGCGTCGGCTGGCTGGCTTGGGCCAGCGCAAAGCCGATGGCTAGGGTTGCTGCAATGGTGACACCTGCGCTGACAATCGCGAGTGCGACGCCAGGCTTGAGAGTCGGCTTGGGACCAAGGTTCGAGTTGCTCATGAAGCAACCGTAGAGAGCGCGATTGAGAGCGGCCTGAGACGAAGATGAGAGCCCTCTCATGCAAGTTCGTACCAGGGTGGTAGGGTGAGGCCGTGCGTATCCTGGTCGTAGAAGATGAGCCTCGGCTGCGGGAGCTCCTGTCCAGAAATCTGACGCGCGAGGGCTATCAAGTGGAAGCCGTCGAGGACGGCTTTGTCGGCTTTGAGCGCGCAAAGGTAAGCCAGTTCGACTTGATCCTGCTCGACGTGATGTTGCCCACCATGAGCGGCCTCGAGATCTGCATGCGCCTCAAGCGTTTGAAGAACTCGACGCCGATCTTGATGCTCACGGCGCGTGACAGCGTGGATGACCGCGTTGCAGGTCTCGACGCCGGCGCGGATGACTACCTCGTAAAGCCCTTCGCCTTCGTTGAACTCGCGGCTCGCTTGCGCGCGCTTTTGCGCCGCAAATCCGAGGGGGAAACCGTCCTCCGCGTAGGCGATCTATCGCTCGATGCTGCTCGGCGCGAGGCGACGCGGGGCGCGCGTACGATCGAACTCACGGCGCGCGAGTTTCTACTGCTCGAGCACCTGATGAAGAACGCAGGTCGAGTGTTGACGCGCGATCAAATCCTCGCGGCTGTCTGGCCGGAGGACTTCGACGGCAGCAGCAATATCGTTGATACCTATGTGCACTACCTGCGCGACAAGATCGATACCAAGGGCAAAGCTCCGCTGATCCGCACGGTGCGCGGTGTGGGCTATGCGCTGGGCGCCTGAGTGAACACGGTAGGAGAGCTGCGGCGTATCCGCTACCGCCTGGCTGCGCTCAACCTGGCGGTCTTTGCTGTGGTGCTGCTGCTTACGCTGGGAGCCGCTGGGCTCTCGGCGCAACGCTCTGCCTCGCGGGCCATCGATCAGGACTTGCGGGAGGCGAGTCTGCGCGTCGCGGCGTTGATTGAGCATGAGCAGAGCGAGCGCCATACAAGCCGCGAGCGCGATGACGAAGAAGATGACGACGAGCACGAGGACGGGCGGCGCTCCGAGCGACCTGCGCGCACGACCTCATCCGACGAGACGCACGTCTTCGTCGCTTCGGAGGCGCCGTTGCTCGTCAGCTGGGGCCGCGAGGGCAAGCTTCAACGCATCGACGGTGGCCCGCCGCTATCCGCGCCAGCCGATCCGGCGGGGGAGGAGGCAGCGCTGCGCGGTGAGTCCAGTTTCAACGACCGCCTGGTGGGGCGCGAGCCGATGCGCGTCCATACGCTGCCGCTGCGCTACGAGGGCCGAGTGGACAGCGTCTTGCAGCTGGCCAAGCCGACCGCTGAGTCCAGAGCGGCGGTGCTGCGAACGCTGGTGATCTTGAGTGTGACCGGCGGCTTGGGGCTACTGCTCGGGGCGCTGGCGAGCGTCTTTTTGGCGAGCCGTGCCATGGGGCCGATCGAGCGGTCCATCGCGCGCCAGCAACGTTTCATTGGCGACGCCAGTCATGAGCTGCGCACGCCGGTCGCTGTGATTCGAGCGCGCGCCGAGTTGCTCAGCGCCGAACTCGGGGGCGCTACCACGGTCGCTGGCGCGGAGGCTCGGCAGTTGGGCCAGGACGCCGCCGAGCTCGCCGACCTGCTTTCGGTCATGCTGGAGCTCGCGCGCTTGGACGCGGCCGAGACGCCGCTCGAACTTGCGCCGACTCCGCTGCTCGACGTCGCGGAAGAGGTGGCGGCCTCCTTGGGGCCGCTGGCCCAGGAGAACGGCCTCGAGCTCCATGCGCGCGGCTCGACGGTCTTTGCGCAGGCGAACTTGGCGCGCTTGCGGCAGGTGGTCCGGGCCTTGACCGATAACGCACTAAAGTACGCGACGGCGAAGGTCTCGCTGGTGGTTGATGAGCAGGCCGGACGCGGTCGAATAACCGTTAGCGACGACGGCCCAGGTATTCCCGCCGAGCACCTGCCGAAGCTGAGTGAGCGCTTCTATCGGGTGGACGCGGCACGTAGTCGAGCTCGCGCCCCGGGCGAGAGCGCAAAGACCCAGCCACAGCAGCGCTCGGGCGCTGGGCTTGGTTTGGCGATCGCGCACGAGCTGGTCACCCGCATGGGCGGCGAGCTGATCCTGACCAGCGAGCTTGGGCGCGGAACCACCGTGGCTGTCTTGCTGCCGATGGCTCGTTAGGCCAGGATCGCCATCATGAAGTATGGGTGGCTTGGAGTAGGGCTTTTCGTTGGTGCCGGCATTGTCGCTTCGATCGGGGTGCCCACACAGGCCCACGCCTGTGGAGGTTGTTTCATCTCACAGAGCGAGAATACCCAGGTAACGGGCCACCGTATGGTGCTCAGCCTTTCAGACACTCAATTAACTCTCTACGACCAGATTAGCTATTCAGGTTCCCCGGAGAGCTTCGCCTGGATCCTGCCGATTCAGGGGCAAGTAGAGGTCGGTCTGTCCTCTGATTTGTTGTTCGCAACGCTCGAGACTATGACGGAAACCACCATCCTTTCGCCTACCATTGATTGCACGGGTGGTTGCTTCAACGGTAGTGGAAGCGGGTCAGCCGTTGGGCCGGGCCCAGGTCCTGCTGGTTCGACCGGTAGCGGTGTCGAGGTGATCGCCCAAGCGGTGGTAGGTCCCTATGAGACGGTGCAGCTTTCGGCGTCGGACCCGCAGGCTCTCGCGAACTGGCTAGCGAGCCACGGCTACGTCATTCCGGCCGATGTTCAGGACGTGGTTGATTCCTACGTCGTCGATGGCTTCGACTTTTTGGCCATGCGCTTGGTGCCAGGCCAAGGTGTGGATGCGATGCGGCCGGTGCGCATTACGACTCCTGGCGCCGGTCTTACGCTGCCCTTGCGTATGGTGGCAGCAGGCACGGGGGCGACCACGGCTGTCACGCTTTGGGTGGTGAGTGAAGGCCGCTATCAGCCGCAGAACTTCCCCAGTTTCATGATTGAGCAGGAGGAGCTGGTTTGGGATTGGGACGTATCCAAGAGCAACTACTCCGCTCTTCGAAAGCAGCGCTTTGCGGAGAGTGACGGCTTCGCTTGGCACCTCGAGGCGGCCGAGCCGCTCTACACTAGCAACTACTTCGACAACCTGATCGCGGTCGCTCAGGATGACCCGCAGGCGAGCGGCTATGGCGATGAACTCGGCGCCGGCGCTGTTGCCGAAGCCGAGGCAGATGTTAACACGCTGTTTGCGGGGATATCCCCGAGCCAACGTTGGATCTCCCGTATGTCGGCCGAGCTCTCACGCCCGGCCCTGACCGATGATCTCGCGCTCGCGGCCTCGCCCTCGCAAACCCCGCTCGATCGTCTCTTCGTTGTTTACGACACCAAGGGCACGCCGCCCGAGTGTCCGCCGCTCCCGCCCGGGTGCGAAGGTGGAGCGGATAGCGGCAGCAACTCCGGTTCGGGGGCTTCCGGTTCGGGGTCGAGCAACGGAGCGAGCTCGGGTTGTAGCGTGACGAGTGCTCCCAGCTCCACGTCGAGTTGGGTGGTTCTTGGCGCCCTTGCGCTGGCCGGTTTGCGCCGTCGACGCCCAGCGCGCCGCCATCGCTAGCTTGCCAGCGGCGCGTACAACGTCCGCCTTCGCAGGAAGTCGGCGAAGCCTCCACGAAAACTTCATGAGCCTGTAGCGCTGCTCACAAGCCTGCAGGCTTCTCCACGAGGACTACGCGATTAGCCGGTTTTCTCAGCGCTATTGCTTAGTCCATGAAGACCATGAACTCGAGCCGCTTCTTGCCGACCTTTGTAAGCAATGAGCATCGTCCCGACTCCCAGGTACCAGCTTCGCTGGTTGTTCCCGAGGCTCTGCGCGCACCGCTGATTGACGCCTTGCTTACCTTTCAGGCAGGCGAGACTGGGGAAGGCCGGATCGTGGCAGAGGCTGTCCGTCACGCCCGCGGTGACGCTGACTTTGTTACGACGATGCGGCTCTACATTGCAGAGGAAGGGCGCCATGCCCGGGAGCTGGGAAAGCTCGTGCGCGCGCTGGGAGGCCCCGTTAGGACGGATGTGCGAACGGCCAACGCCTTTCGCCAAGTACGTAGGCTAATAGGCTTTCGCACCAAGATGTTGGTGTTGGCTGCTGCCGAGATCGTCGGAATCGTTTTTTATGAGCTATTGGCGGACCACGTGCCATGCCCGCCACTGTGTGCGGTCGTGCGCCGGATAGCGAAGGAGGAGTACCGCCATCTGCACTATCAACAGGCTTACTTTGCCAGCCTCGGCTGGCCGCTTGGCGCTCGTTTGGCGCTAGAGGCGGCCACGCTGGCTGCCACAGCAGCCTTCGTTTGGGATCAGCGGGCGCTCTTGGGCGTTTTGGGGGTCTCGAGTCGGCAGGTGTTCCAGCGTACAAGGGACTTGTGCACAGCTCCCGAATCATCCGATGCTGAGCTGGCTACTATGCAATCGATCGGGAACGGAGAAGTGGCTGGTCGTCCTGCCTTGGGTCGAAGTGCGACCTTGAATATGAGTGTATGAGGTTGGCTCGCGGGGAAGGACTTCTCTGCTTGGTGCTGGTCGGCGCGTGTGCGTCGGTTGGTGGCAGCGATCGTCAGCTTCCGCAGCCGGCCCCTCCGTCGGCCACCGGCTCGTCGGGCGAGCGAGCTACCGCAGCGCCCTCCTCGACGAGCGATCCCGCGCTGGCCGCCAACCCTCGAGCGCCAGCGTCTCGGCGAACTGTCTGCCTGACCGGCGCCGGCGGGCATCGCACGTTCGAGTCGTTTTGCGAGTCCCCGCTCGTGGTCGGCCGCATCGACGACTGCCGGAACGGGCCCTGCCACCCAACCTTCAGCACCTTCCCGATGCCCAACGCCGAGTCGGTTTGGACGGCGGTGTTCGAGGCGTTGGATACGACGCACGACGGCAAGCTCGATGACCAGGATGAAGTCGTTGAGCTGGACGTTATTGGCTATTCGTGGGGAGGCGTGAACGCGGTGGACTTAGCCGCCCGCATGGCCAAAGACGAGCGTGTTGCGACGCCTTGGCGAGTGAAGCGGCTCATTCTCTTGGACGCCTTTCAGCCGGGAGCGAGCCTTTCGATCCCAGCTAACGTCGATAAGACCTTCTCCTTTCGTCACTCGGTTGCCCCAGCCAACGACTGCTCCAATAACGCGTTGCTCGGCCCCTATCTCGGTATTGCGCCAAGCTGTGCGGCTTCGCAAGCGTGCTTCGATTTTGATTTTTCGCTCGGCCAGGAGCAACATTTTGGCAGGCAGCTCGCTACGTCAGTGGGCCATTGCGATGTACCTCGCGCAGCGATGGACGCGGTCAAGCAGCTGCTGCGGGACGAGGTGCCAACCAAGGTCCCGCCCCGCGTTCCTGTAAAGCCGTAAGACTAAGGTTTATTGGGCTAATGCGTATCAGCCGTTGGACCGCTTAGAAACGCAGCCGCAGCCCGTTCGGTGTGGGCTCCCATGCTGTTTGCTCGGGCTCGCTCGGTCCGCAGAAGATCAGCATGAAGGTGCCAGCGACGATGCCGGCGATACCCACGCCGAGCCCAACGTTGGCAATGACCTCGGCCGTCTTTCCGCTCGAGATCGTGTCTTGCGACGCCGCGTCTTCACAGGGACCGACGGGGCACGTCGCCTCGAGGGTGGAGAAGGCGTCGTTGGCCTGAACGGTGCCCACCGCAAACGTTACAAACCCGCCAACCCCAAGCGCCGCGACGCCAATGCCCAAGCCACGCACCAAGCCGAAGCCCGGTCCGTCGTCGTCCGCGGGCGGCTGCTGGGCTGGGGTTGCGGTAGCGCCGCCAGGCGCTGGAGCGGCAGCGGCCGAGAGGGTGATGGTTTGCAAGGCACCAGCCGCAACCACGATCTTTTGTCGCGTGGGTACGCCGCCTGGCTTCACTGCGCTGACCTGCACCTCGCCCGGCGCAACCGCGAGCGGCGTTCCAACCCTTGCGGTCTCTACGCCTGTGCCATTCAAGGTGACTACCGCTCCCGCGAGCTCTTCACTCAACGCGATCACCACGCGGCCAACGCGTGCCTCGAGCAACGTTAGTTCGGCGGCTGCCGCGTCCCGGGTGGCGGCGTAACGTTCGTCGCTGTCGGCTTTGGCGCGAGCGTCGCGCACGGTGAGCGCCATCTCCTCGTAGGCCTGCACGAGGTTGCCCGTCTCCCGCAGACAGCGCGCAAGGTAGAGTCGGGCGTTCGGGCTACCGGTTGCGTCCACCGCTTTGCGAAAGCGTGGGAGGGCTCCGGCGGCGTCTTTGGCGTCCCAGAGTTTGCGGCCTTCTTCAAAGGCTTTGGCCGCGTCTTCTTGTGCAAACGCGACGGTGGGTGCAGCGAGGCCGAGCAGGAGCGTAAGGAGCGCGGTGGGCCAAATGCGTTGGTTCATAGCCGGTCGGGGTTGTAGGCCGTCTTGCTGGGGGAGGCCGTCTTGACGGCCGGGGTCGCTGGGAGCGCGGGCAGACTTTGCGGGGCGCCCTTTATGGACGCGGCTGCGCTGGCGGTGCTGCGGGCAGAAGCACTGGCGCTGGCCGTTGTTAGCGAACTCGAGGCTGCCATCGGTAGCACCTCGATCGAGCTGGGTTTGGCCGCTACCACCGGCGCCTCACTTGCGGCCGCGACTGGCGCCGCTGGAGCTGGGTCTTTGCGTGAGCCGAAGAAGGCGGCGGCTGCGATCGCCACAGCCAGCCCAGCGCCACCAAGGACGAAGGGCATCGCCGAGCGCGGGGCTTTTTGCGACACCGGCGCAGCGCTCATTGCCACGTCCGCGGCGGTGACCTGGGAGGGAGCAG
Source organism: uncultured delta proteobacterium (assembly GCA_903892415.1). Classification (GTDB taxonomy): domain Bacteria; phylum Myxococcota_A; class Polyangia; order Polyangiales; family Polyangiaceae; genus Xiheicaenibacterium. The sequence continues at coordinate 17,657 of CAITIQ010000079.1, forward strand.
AGGGGCGCGAGATATCCCGCGCTGGGGGCGTTGGATCGCCGGGGGACGATGGTATCGGGTCTCGGCCGGGAAGCCCGCGACGCAAGGCTGCGACCTCCTTCAGATCCAGCTTCTTGTGCGCGCCGGCCTCAGCGATGAACGCCGCAACAGCGCGGGCGGGGGCGATCGCGATTTTGGACTCAGCGGCGGCCTGCTCGAGCGCTTCGGCGAAGTCGGCGGCGGAAGCAAAACGCTGGTCACGCTTCTTGGCCAGCGCCTTCATGGTCACAGCGTCGATCGCTGGGGGCACCGAAGGGTCGTGTTCGCTCGGCTTGCTGCTCGCGCCGGACAGGATCATCGTCAGCAGGGCGCCGTCGCTGTCGGCGTGGAACAGCCGCTTACCAACGATGCTCTCCCACAAGACGGCGCCAGCCGCGTAAACGTCGCAACGCCGATCGAGCTCCTCGTTGAGCAGCTGCTCCGGCGGCATGAAGGGGATTTTGCCTTTGAGCTGACCACCGCGGGTCGAGGAGAGGCGTGCCTCGGCGCGCGCGACGCCGAAGTCGGTGATGCGTGCGCCGCCGTCTGTGCCGACCAAAACGTTGACCGGCGAGACGTCGCGGTGAATCAGGTTGAGCGGCTGATCCTCATCGTCTCGCAGCTCATGCGCGCAATGCAGGCCGTTCAACGTCTCGATCATGATGCGCAAGACGATGGGCAGGGGAATGGCGCCTGGCTTGGTCCCGACAGCTTTGCGCAGCTGCTGGAGCGAAGGGCCGTCGATGTACTCCATCACCAGGAACAGGCCGTCCGCCGATTCCTGCACGTCCAACGTCGGCACGACGTTGGGGTGGCGAATCCGGGCTGCCAAGCGCGCTTCATCAAGGAACATGGTGACGAACTCGGGCTCCGCAGCGAACTGCGGATGCATCACCTTGATCGCCACCAAACGCTCGAAGCCGCCGACTCCCACCGCGCGCCCCAGGTGCACGGTGGCCATACCGCCGACGGCCACCCGCTTGAGGATCTCGTAGCGACCACCCAAGAGCGCGCCGGAGCTCATCAGAGCACCGCCCCGAGCTGGCCATCACGGCACGAGTCGCGCAAAGCCTTCACAGCTTCAGCCTAACGGACGAACTCGACTCGTGTCCACGAAGGCAACGGCTAGCGCAGGCTCGACACGAGCTTTTCCAAGCGGCCGAGTGCGCGCACGCACACTTCCTCCGACGGACCGAACGAGAAGCGCACATGGCGAGCGAAGCGCGAGGCTCGGCCGGCCCGACGTTTCCCGGGGTTTACGTCGAAGAACTGGCCGGGCACGGTGATCACCTTGTGCTCGAGCGCCGCACGGAAGAAGGCCATGCCGTCGTTGATGGGCGCAGGCAGATTCGCCACCGAGCCCCAGCAGTAGAAGGTGCCCTCCGGCGGTACGTCCACCGTAACGCCGATGCGCCGCAGACCCTCGAGCATCAGCTGGCGCTTCTTCGAGAAGTTGCGATGAATTGCGGCCGTCTCGCGCTCGACGTTGGCCGGCTCGAGCAGGGGAATGGCGGCGCGTTGCATCGGCTTGGAGCCGCCACCGTCGAGGAAGCTGCCAGCGCTGGCCACAGCGTCAATGACGTCTTTGGGACCGACCGTCCAGGTGACTCGCCAACCCGGGTATCGCCAGTTCTTGGTCAGCCCATCGAAGATCACGATCGGGTCGGTGTTCACGTTCTCGACGTAGCGCGCCGCGCTCTCCATCGGTGCGGTGCCGGGAACGCCGTAAAGGTAATGCGAGTAAAACTCGTCCATCAGCATCGTGCAGTCGAGCTCACGAGCGACGTTGACCCAAGCTGCCAGTTCCTCACCGCGCACGTGTTTGCCGGTGGGATTGCACGGGTTGCTCATCAGAATGCCGCCCAGCCCGCGCCCCAAGATTTCCCGGCGCAGGTCTCGCACCGAGAAGTCGTATTGGCGTTCTCCCTCGAGCAAGATGGGGATGGGGGAGAACAGGCGGAAGACGTCCAGCAGCTCTTCGTAGGCAGTGTAGTCGGGCAAGAAGTGACCGAGGTTGATTTGCCCCAAGGCGGCGGCTGCGCGGGTGAGCGCGATGCGCCCACCGCCGGAGACGGCTACGTTCTCCGCCGTGTATTGCGAGGGCATGCCCTTGCGGTAGAGGTTGTTGTAGAGCGAAGCGATGGTTTCTCGCAGCTCGCTAACGCCCGCGACCGGTGCGTATTCCTGATCGCCGACGGCGATGGCGACGCTCTCACAGCGGTCGGGTGAGCCGGGTAGCGGCCCTGTCTCCGGCATGCCCTGACCGAGGTTGCACCAATCATCCTCGCCGGGATCCGCCGAGTAGGTGTAGCCGAGGCGAGCGGCCTCCCCCATGACGAAGATCACGCCGGTTCGCGGCACGCGACGGAAGGCGCCAGCCGCGCCCTCCTTCAATTCGGGGGCAACTTCTTGTTCGCGCGGATCACTCATGCTGCCTCGAACGAGGGGCTCTTGGCCGATACAGTGGGGCTAGGGGAGTTGGGCTTGGGGCGCTTGGCGAGGCTCTCGGCGTAGAGCCAGAGGCCCACTCCGCCGAGGACGGGCACAGCCGCCATCAAGATGGTCGAGTAGTCCTGGCGAATGGCGCCCATGACCAGCATCACGAGCCCCGGGGGCAGGCTCACGAGCGTACCGAGCCGAGCGCCGGAGAGCTTGTCGTACCACTTGAGGTTGGCCTTGCGCGGGTTCCAATTCGGCAGCTCACGAGGCGCCAACATGAACATGACGACATAGCTGACCAGCAACGAGATCAGCGAGAGGTACATGTAGCGGTCGTCGTTGTAGCCAATGCTGCGCCAACCGACCTGGCTCATCACTGCCATACCAAGCAGGAAGATCTCCGTGCTCCGCCTGACCTTGGACAGGACGGCCAGGAGCAACATATACGAGTAGTAGTAACAGGTAAGCTGACTGCCGAGGATGATCCAAATACCGCCTAGCGCCTGTGCGACCCACATGCTCTTGGTTCGCCGCATCACCAAGATCGAGGCCAGCAGGCTGGTCGCGAATACCGTATAGGCGACTGGCTTGTAGTCGTTGTAGCGCTTCACACGCGCCGACTTCCAACCCTCGAACGGATCGGTCTTGGAGCCGTCCTTGGAGTAACGCATACGCCCCGAGCCCTCGAAGCCCATATCGTGGCCGAGGATGACGCGCAGGCCCATGTGGTTGGTGAGCGGCGTCTTGTCGTGCACCTCGATCGTGTGCTTGAAGAACTTGGTGTACGAGTCTGTGCCGACCACGGCCGCGCTGGAACCGATGAGGATGACGGCGGCTGCGGTGCCGCCTATCAGCATGCGCAAGTGATTCGGCGCCATCCCTCTGAACCGGATGCGCCTGAACCAGGAGGCACCGGGCACGTGTTGGAGATAGACCATGTGGAGCCCGGCGACGATGAGCCAGCCAACGACCGCGAGGCCTGGGAACACACGTAGGAGCGCGGAGTAGACGAGCGAAGCGCCGGCCAAGGCGAAGTAGCGTTTGCGCGCCAAGCAGGCGGCGAAGACGAAGAAGAACAGCCAGTCTTGGCGCAGCAGCGCTCCACCCGTCCACAAGAACGGCGCGGAACTCTGACAGCCAAAGAAGATGCCGGCGATGGCGAAGACACGCCAACCGAATGCCCAGTAAATCGCGATGAAGGTGGCCAGCAGGTAGGCGACGTCAATGGCCGCCAAGGCCTGCATGTTGCGTACCGTGGTTGGCACCCAGTTACCTAAGTAGTAGCCCGCCAAGGTCCAAACAGGAGGCGGGTTGTACCCGTGATCCTGTTGCATCTGCGTCCAGTAGCTATCCACGTAGCACTGGGTCGAGAAGAAGGTGACGTCCTTCTTGTACTCCTCCCAGCGCTCGGGGGAGAAACGGTCCTTGCAGATGGATGGATTGGCCAAGAGGTCATCCACCTTGATCAGCAGGTTGTCTCCGCCCAAGTTGCGGATCTTCTTGTCGCCCTTACGTACCTCGGCGCGCAGATCGAAGCTGCGGAACTTGCCGTTGCCCTCGACGTCCACCGAGACTTTGCCGATGTCATCTTGAGCGATGGTGGAGCACTTGTAGAGACCGTCGTAGCCGATCTCAGGGAAGTACTTGGCCCCCATGTAATAGTGATACTGGTCCCAGCGGTGGAAGTACTTGGGATAGCCGAACTTGAAGCTGTTGAAGTAGAGGATGATGCCAGCGACGCCCATCGTCACGCCGATGAAGCGCTTCCACTTCTCGGCGACGAAGCGCTTTTCACCGGCGCGCTTCATCTCGAAAAAGATGAGGCTCATCGCCAAGACGGCCAGGCCAGCCTTGACCACGTCGAGCCCGCGCACGTGCGCAGAATCCGAGGCGACCTGAGGCAGCGCGACGCCCATCTTCCCGGCGAGCATGCCGAAACAGAAGACGGCAACGAAGGCGAGCAGCCAGGACGCGATGGCTCGTTGTTGACCAAGCAGGCGCTTGCGCACCAAGCCCATCACCGTGAGCGAACCGACGAGCCCAAGTAGCCAAGGAAGGAGGGTATTGAGGGGTATTGTAGGCACCGCGGGCGCACCTTACCAAAGAACCCCTCGAAGTGGACGGCCTGACTTCGGGTGCTACGCTCTCGCTGCAACTCCGCCACAAGCGGATGGTCTGCGGCCGGACATTCCGAGGATGGTCTCGCTGGGGAGCACCCTGGCACTGCAGATGAAGCCGTCTACCTTGTTCGCAAGGTCGACAACAACGTGAAACACCCCTGACGCGCGCCAACGGTGACGTCGGAAACGCTTGGGGTGCCGGCCCAGCCGGAGGAGGGAAAGAACATGCACAATCTCAACGGTCTTCACGTGGAGGGACGCTCAGCCTAACGGCGGAGCCTCCGTCTTGTGACCGAGCCCCCACGTGGGCCGAGGCGCTCTGGCAAAGGCTGGAGCGCCTTTTTTCGTCGTGGTTTACTCGTCGCTGACGCCGAACGCGTTGACCTCGTATCGCACGTCGCAAGGCAGCTTACCGAGGATCACCTGCTGACCGTAAAAGCCTGGCTGGCCGATCATGTCGGAGCAGTCGGAGCCCTCGGTCGCTTCGAAGTGAAAGCTCATGCTGCCCTTCCACTTGCTGCGCTCGGCGTCGTCCTCATCGAAGGCTCCGTCCAGCGAATCAACGCGGCGAATTCGGCAAGGTGGTAGCCAGTCGTCGTCGGTCGCCGGGCTGCGCAGGTCGCTGACGATGGTCGCGTCAAAGGAGAAGGAGAGCTTGTCGCTGCGTAGCTCGCCCGGCTTGGGCCCGCTGCCGGTGTCCCAGAAGATCTGCTCGCCCTCTTCGTCCTCGCTCAGCGTGGTCTCGAAGGTCCAGGAGGGCGCGAGTACGATCGTGCCTTCACCGCAGTCGCTGGCGACGCGCTCGGCGTCGACCTCGTAGGTCCCGATCGCGACGAGGTCCGACTCCGGCACGGACTCCTCTTCTTCAGTGCCGCTGGATTCAGAAGGGATGCCGAGGGAAAGGCATCCCGGCAGTAGCAGCAACAGCGCAGCGGCGGACACAGCTCGTTTCATCGTCTCGGTTTAGACAGAAGCGGCAAGGTTGATCCAGTTTTCAGCTGCGATTCACCTATGCTCAGCCGCCATGAACGTCGAGTCGGGTGGCGGGCTTTTGCTTCCGTTGGTGCTGGTTCACGGGGGAGCCGGCAACGTCCCCAGCGAGCGACGCGAGTTGCATGTGGAGGGCTGTCGCGCAGCGGCGCGGGCCGGCTATCAGCGCCTCAGCGAAGGCGGCTCGGCGCTCGATGCGGTGCAAGCCGCGGTGAAGGTGCTCGAGGATCTACCGCAGTTCAACGCTGGTACCGGGGCGGCTCTCAACGCCGAAGGGCAGGTTTCGCATGACGCTTCCTTGATGCGCGGGTCCGATCTCGCGGCCGGCGCGGTGGGAGCGCTGATGAGCTTTCGCAACCCGATCGAGGTTGCGCGCGCTGTGCTCGAGGAAGGGCGGCACGTGCTCTACGTTGGGCCGGGAGCGCGTGCCTTCGCGATCGAGCGCGGGTTCACCGAGGTGGAGGCTGAGGCGCTGGTGACCGAGGAAGCACGGGCCGCCTTGGCGAAGTTCCGCGCCGACGGCGGGAGTGGCGGCTGGGCCGGTGGAACCGTGGGCGCGGTAGCGGTAGACGCCACAGGGCAGCTCGCCGCTGGCACCAGCACCGGCGGTACGTTGGGCAAGCGCGTGGGGCGCTTGGGCGATTCCCCGATCATTGGGGCTGGCACGCTGGCGGACGATTCGTCCTGCGCGGTCAGCTGCACTGGGGACGGCGAGGCGATCTTGAAGCTCGGGCTCTCGCAAGTGGCGGCCAGCTACCTGCGAGCCGGCGAGTCGGCCGAGCAGGCCGCCCGTCTCGCGGTGACGAGGCTGCAAGAGCGGCTGCAGGGCGCATCAGGGCTGATTCTGGTTACGCCGCAGGGGCGCTTCGCCTGGGCTCGCTCGACCGCGACGATGTCCTTTGCCGTGGTTGGTGCCGGGGGCGAGCAGGCGGGGATCTAGACCTGATTGAGGCATGCGGCCGAGTTCGCCGCCGCGACAGGTGCAGCGTCGAGCGGTTGCCGCGTAAGCTGCGGGCGCTCCCACCCGTTGGAGCATTCGGAGGAATGATGGCCGTTTTGTCAGCGTGTGAAGGTTGTGGGGGCTTCGTCCCGCAGAGTTTGGCTGCGTGTCCCCACTGCGGCAAAGTTGAACGCTCGGGCTCGGCGCTCCGTTCGGTAGCCAAGGCCGCTGTTGCGGGGGTGACGATGGTCACGCTGATGGCTTGCTACGGAATGGCGATGCCCCAGCCGCAGGAGCCGCAAGGGTCAACGTGTGAGGACGCGGATCGCGACGGGGCAGTGGATTGTCGCGGTGGCGCTTCGGACGGCCGGCCGCTCGATTGCGAAGACCACGATCCCCAGCGCTTCCCCGCGGCCCCCGACACGCTGGGAGACGGGATCGATCAGAACTGCGATGGGGTTGACGGGACTGCCGAAGGAGCGCCTCAAGGAGCCGCGCCGCAAGGAGCCGGCGTGACGCAGACCACGCCGCTGGTCGTCCCTCAGTAGCCTGACCAACAAAAGCGAAACGGGCGGCTCTCAGGAACCGCCCGCTTCCGTTTCAACCAACCGTGTGAGGCTGGTGAGCTAGCCTCAGCCGCCGACCTTGCCCGTGGCCGAGCCGCTGACCTTGACGCTGACGTCCACCGAGAGCGTCACGCCGGCTGCTGCCGTCGCAACACCCTTGGCGGCGATACCGGCGCAAAGAGCAGCCTTAGCGCTGGCTTTGCCGATGGCGTCAACCGAGCCGCTGATCTGCGTGCCGAGATCCGCACCAGCCTTGAGCAGGACCTTGCCCTTGCCGAGGTTGATTTCCACGATCTTCGGCAGGGCCTTCTTGAGGGCGCCGATCACCGTGGTGAGCTCCGCCGAGGCCTTGCCGTTCACGAGAACGGTGAGGCCCGGGGGATCACACTTGAGGCTGCCAGCGGCCTTGGCGGCGCACTGCGACTGGCACTCCATGCTGACCTTCGGCGGCTTGAACTCGCCGGTGCAGCTGGGGGCCTTGAAGTCCACGTCACAGCCGCCGGTGCACTGACCCTTGCAGCCGCCGGTGACCTTGGCTTCACACTTCACGTCGCACTTGCCTTCGCAGGTGCCGCCGCAGGAACCCTCAGCTTGAGCGTCGCAGGAACCGTCACAGGTGCCCGCGCACTTGGCGCCCTTGGAGTCTTTGCCGTCGCACTTGCCGTTGCACTTGCCACCGCACTTGCCGCTGAACTTCACGTCGCACTTGCCGGAGCAGGAGCCACCGCAGGTGCCTTTGCACTCGGCGCCTGCTTCAAGGCTGCACGAGCCTTCGCACTTGCCGCTGCACTCACCGGAGAGCTCGCCGCCCTGACAGGAGGCCTTGAATTCACCCGGGCTCACCGGGCTCCCGCAGTCAGCGAGGCACGAGGTCATCGCGTCGATCGACGCGTAGCACTTGGGGGGCGTGATGGTGATGCTGAGCTTGGCATCGAGGTTCGCCTTCATGAAGGCGTCGAGCTTGCCGGCCACTGCTTCACAGGCCTTCTTGGCGCCTTCACCACCACCGGCCTCAGCCTTGAGCTCCTCTTCCTTCATGCCGAGCGCCTTGCCGAGCTCGCCGCAGGACTCGATCAGGCCGAGCTCCATCTCGACGGCCAGCTTGTCGAACTTGGCGGAGGCATCGAGCAGGCCCTTCATCTTCGCGTCGAGCTGCATGCCCGAGAAGTCAGCCTTGTCGTACTCGGGGCAACCCTCAGCGAGCTCGCCGAGCTTGGACGGGTCTTTGGCGATACCCGAGAGAGCATCGCAGTTGGCGAGCATGGGAGAAGCAACGCCGAACAAAGCGACGGGGAGAGCAACGACCTTCCAGCGACTGACCTTCATGAAAACCTCCAAAATGGCGGGCCGTAAAGGCCCTAAACCGCGTGACTTTTGCGCAAGTAGAGTCTTGCGTTTCAATGCATTCAAGAGCCCACACCGTGGAAGGCACGGGCATCTCAAAACCCCCGAGCCACTCCGAATTGGGGCTCGACCGAAAACCCCCAGCGCAAAGACGGGCTCATACTGGCCCCGCGCGACGCTCTTTAGTCCGGTCCGCCGCGCGCTGTAAAGGACGCATTGCCGGTCAATAGCGGCTCACGCGGCGGCGCACATTGTTTGCTCACGCCCTAAGCCGTTGGCCCGTTCGCGTGACGGTGAATACTTACAGTGCAAATGGCTTGATGGCGCGAGCTGCAACAGCTCAGCGCCGCTTGGCTTTGGGCTTCGCCGGCGTTGGGCTCGCTGGCTCGCCGGAGAAGGGCAGCGCGAGTTGGTTCGTCGGAACGGGCGCCGCCGTTTTGGTTTGGTCGCTCAGCACGGACTGCTCACGATCGAGGTCGGCGGTGATCACGTCGACGTTGTCGTAGGCGAAGGAGAGCGCATCAAGGATTTTGCCCGGCCCGAGGTTCGGGTAGCGGCGCACCAGCGTTTCCACCGTGATGCCACTGCGATGCCAGGCCCAAAGGCGACGCACCGGGACCTTCGAGCCCACGACGTGCGGACTGCCGGCCAGGATCGCATCGTCGACTCGCACGTGCGGGTGAGGGACGAGCACTCGGGGAAGCGGCAAGAGAGCGGCCATTGCCGCGCTATACCCGACCTTCGGCGAATGGGAAAAAGACTCGCAAGCGCGAGGTGACGCGCTAGGCTGCGCGCGATGCGACGCGGCCTTCCCTACAAGCCCTGGGCTCGCGGGTGAAGCGACCGAACGTTCGGCCGGCGCCCAAAGCCCGCCCCGCCAAAGTCCGTGCACCCGGCTCGCAAAAGCCCGAGGCACGGCCCTCCGGATCGAGCCGCAAAGCAGCTCCGAAGCGGCGTTCCTTTTTGCAGCTGTCTCGGGCCTGGCAGGCTGTGATCGTCGCGCTCTGTGCGCTGCTAATCGCCGTGCTCGGTGGGGGCGTGTACCTGGCGCGCTTCGCCGAAGCCGAGGGGCCGCTCGCAGGGTCGGCGCTCGAGATCGACGTGCCCGAGGGCGCGAGCTCGAGCGAGATCGCTGCGCTCTTGCACGATCAAGGGGCCGTCTCCAGCCGTGCGTTGATGGCCGCGTATCTTTGGCTTTCGCCGCGCACCTTCGCCCCGGGCAACCACCTCGTGGACGGTGGAGCTACCCCGCGCGAACTCAGCCAACTCCTCGCGCGTTCGGACGGGCGGCCCAAGGTCAAGGTGACCATCCCCGAGGGCTTCACCATGTTCGCCATCGCCGAGCGCTTGGAGAAACTGCGCATCGTCTCGCGCGCGGAGTTCTTACGCATCGCTCGGGACCCACAACAGCTCAAACGCCTCGAGCTGCAAGGCACCACAAAACCGATCGAGAGCGCCGAGGGCTACCTGTTCCCGGCGACCTATGAGTTCCCGAAGAACTGCGAACCGGTCAGCGTCCTCGAGCGCATGGTGCGCGAGTCGAATCGGCGTTGGACTCGCATCGCTGAAGACCACGAGCCGGCGCTGCTCGCCTTGCAAAACGAGCTCGGCTGGAGTCGCTTCGAGATCCTCACGCTGGCGTCGCTCGTGGAGAAGGAAGCCGCCGTCGATGACGAACGGCCGATCATCGCCAGCGTCTTTCTCAATCGCCTCACGCGGGACAGCTTCACGCCCAAGCTGCTGCAGTCGGATCCTTCGAGCGCCTACGATTGCTTGCGCCGCCCGACCGAAGTGCCGAGCTGCAAAGGCTTTGACGGCAAAGTCACGCCGGCGATGAACCGCGACAAGCTGAACCAGTACAGCACCTACACCAACGTGGGGCTACCTCCCGGGCCGATCGCCAACCCCGGTGAACGCTCACTGCGCGCGGTGCTCGCGCCCGCTCACACCGACTACCTCTTCTTCGTCGCCAAGGGCGGCGGACGGCACACCTTCAGCGAATCGCTCGCCGAACACGACAAGGCGATCAAGCGGTGAAACGGCTGGAGGTCGTGCTGGTGCCTGCTGCGCTCGGCTTGGCCTCCAGCGCGCTCGCATGGCTTGCGCCCTCCTTGCCGGTGCCGGCCGCGCTCGCCGATTTGTGCGCGACGGCTTGGGGCATTGTCGTCGTATTGGTGGGGATATTTTTGCGCAGACCAGCGCAAGACCGCGACTTCCTCCCGCTCGCAGGGGGAATGACGCTGGCGATACTGGCAGGCGCTGCAGCGCTGCTCCTGGTCGTCGATCGCGTTGGGCTCGATCGCTTTACGCTCGCGTTGCAAGTGACCGCCCTCTTGGCGATCGGCCGGGCGCTGGGCTCGGCGGTGGGGGAGCGGATCGCTTCGCCGGGGCACGTGTTGCCGGCCTCGGTGGTCGCCGCTGCAGCGGACGTCGCTTCGGTGCTGAGCCCCGAGGGGCCAACGCACTCGATCGCCGCTAGCGAGCGCGCGCTTTCGGTCTTTGCGCTGGCCGTACCGGTACCGGGGACCAACGCCCTCAGCCTGCTGCTCGGCGTAGGCGATCTCGTGTTCCTCGCGTTGCTCGTCGGGGTGATGCGCCGCCATCAATTGAAGACGTTGCGCACTCTGGTCGGCGCAACGCTGGGGCTGCTGCTCGCGTTCGCCGCTTCGGCGCTGCTTGGGCTCGCCGTCCCCGCGTTGGTCACGATTGGACTTTGCGCCAACCTGACGGAGCCGGCCTTCCGCACGTTGCCACCGCGCGAGCGCCGCACCGCGCTCTTCGGGATGGCGGTCGCGGTGGTGTTGGTGGTTGCGGTGGTGGTGCGTTCGCGGCTGTAGCCGCCTCAGCAATCGTTCGAGTTAGGGCAGGGAAAGTGCGTTGCGCGCAACGAAGGCATGTGGAGGGCCGTCTGCTGGAATCATGAGTGAGTCGCAGCCGAGCTGGAGGTCGTTGAACGAGTCCCCAGTCCAGTAGACCGCCTGGCCTACGAGGATGCCGCTGCGAGACCGTACGGTCTCGCCCTTCGCAATGCGGTGAGCCACGACCTTGAGGTCCTTGTCGAAGGCCAGCCAACCGGCGCAAAGCGCGCCACACGTCACCCCGGGCACTACAAGCTCGGTGAGTGCGATCGGATCGTACTCGCCTACCGCCAGCAAGGTGTCCTCGTTGGCGTAAAGAGCCGCGAGCCGGGAGCTGGTGTCATTCACGTAGTGGCTTCCGTCGTTTGCTTGCCCTCCACTAGCGCGGGCGATGAAGAACTGCTGGGCCTCCATCACTCCGCCTCGTGACCCGCCGAGGATGGCGGTATCGACTCCGTTACCCGAAGTCTGAAACACCGCTGGTATCACAGGGAGGGGTGGCTGTCTGTGGGGGCCAATCTCTGCGTGATTGAAGTTTGGATTGATCGTGGTGCCGATCATGGTGCTGCGGGCCCGGCGGTGGCTGAACCCGTTTGTGGTCCCGCCGTAAGCTGTGACCAAGAGATCGGCCAGGTTGCCGCCCTGCACTGGTCCGAGTGCAATGCGCGGTGCAGTAAAGTAGCTGTCCCCCGGTTGTGGGGGCACCACGATGTGTTTCGCACAATCCAAATCGTTGTTGTCCTCCACGGGCCAGAGCACCGTGCTGGGCGCGTCAGCCGTGAGGTCACACGAGGAAGGCTTCGGCGTGGTGCAGGTGATCGTCCCGCCGAGTTGCATGGCCAACAGCAGTTGGTCGCCGTTCGAGGCAAGGCTCCCGAGTTTGAGTCCAGCGGAGCCGCAGCTAAGCGTCGGGTAGACCTGCCCGTCGAACCTAAACAGGTTGAGAAGCAAGGTGGTGGAAACCACCACGTAAACGTCGTCGCCTCGACGAGCCATTGAGAGGGTGGGTTCATCTCCGGCAACCGCTATATCCAAAGGCAGCGGAGGAAAGGGCGTCCCATTCGCATCGAGCTCGAGCAGAAAGAAGGTGTTCGGCGTAATCACTTCGCTATTCACGGTGGTGAAGCCAGCTCCCGAGTAGCCGCCCACGAGGATGTTGCCGTTGGGCATCTCCACCATCGACTGAAAGCGACCAAGTGCATCAACATTTGTGAACGTGCCTACGTCAACCAGCCAATCCCCCGTCGACCCGCCGTCACCGCAATCTCCGCCTGCTCCGCCTCCACCTGCCGGCCCGCCGCCCGCTCCGCCACCACCGACCTCCGCACCCCCCGCCGCTGAGCCGCCTGCTGCTACTCCACCCACTCCACCGCCACCCGGGTTGCCTGCACCAGCGCTCGCACCGCCGCCGCCCGCTCCACCGTCACCCTGATAAAGCAAGATGCAGCTCTGATTGAGCAGCAGTGAAAGCAGGCCGAACGGCTTGGCGAGCCCCTGACGCGCAATAAGCATGGCTGCAGGTTAGCCCGCTCGAACGGCAGTAACAACCTCGGCTTGCGCACTCTCGCGGGAATCGCGAGCATGCGCGAATGCCCTCCTCACCAACGCCGGTAACGGTCGTGACCGGCTTTCTCGGTGCCGGCAAGACCACGCTGGTGAACCGCTGGCTCTCCGACGTCGAGCGCGGGGAGATCGCGGTGATCGTGAACGAACTTGGAAAGGTCGGGATCGATGGCGCGCTGCTCAACGCACGTGTGCGCGCCCTGATCGAAATCACCGGCGGTTGCGTGTGTTGCTCGACCCAAGCCGAGCTCGTGCGTGCGCTGGCCGAGCTGGTTTCGGCGCCAACTCCGCCGAAACGGATCTTGATCGAAACCTCGGGAGCCGCGTCGCCCGCCGGCGTCGTTCACGCCGTCGCCGGCAGCGCGCAGCACGGCACGCATCTGCTCGACGGCATCATCACGGTCGTCGACGCGACGCGCGTCGAGGTGCTCTCAGCCTTCGAACTCGCGATCGAGCAAGTGGGCTTCGCCGACATCATCGTGCTTTCGCAGGGCGATCGCTGTGACGGCGACGCTCGTGAGCGAGCACAGACCTTGGTCGCCGGACACAACGGCGCTGCCTTGGTCGCAACCGCTAGCCACGGCGAGCTCGATGACCCGGCGCACGCCACGCTCGAGGCGTTGCTTGCGCAAAGGCGCGCCGATTTCGCACCGCCGCGGCCTTCGCTCGACCGCCCAAGCGAACACGTATTTGAATCGATCTCGCTCGCCTTCGACGGTGAGCTCGACGGCGACCTGTTTGCCGAGTTCATGGAGAGCGAGCTCGAGCGTTTCTCCGGCCGTCTGCTTCGTACCAAGGGCATCCTCGCTGTAGCGGGCGTGCCCAACCGCATGATCGTTCAGGGCGTCGCAGATCGGTTCGAGCTCAGCTTCGGCGAGCCGTGGGATGAGCAACCGCGTACGAGCCGTTTGGTGGTCGTCGGTTTTGGTCTCGAGCGCGAGGCTCTCGCTCGTGCGTTTACGGCCTGTGCAGCTTCTGAAGGTCAGCCTCGGCGCACGTAGGCAAGGTCGTCGTGGGCGACGCCGCGAATGACATCGTTCGCAGGCAACAGCCCGTTCGGCTCGAAGCCGCATTTCTCGAGCACGCGGCAGGATGCATGATTCCCGACCGTCACCGTCGCGTGCTGCTCGCGCACGCCGTCCGCACAAAGTCGATCCGAAAGCGCGCGCACAGCCTCGCTCGCGAGGCCTTTGCCCCAATGATCGACGAAGAACAAATACCCTACGTTGCTGGCGATTCCCCCAGCCGTGATCTCAGCGTCGAGCTTACCGACGATTGCGTCGCCGCAGCGGACCGCCCAGGCCAGCCACGCGCTGCTGCCGTCTGGCGCAAGGCGCGACTCGTTTCGAAGCCAACGCGCAGCTAGCGCCTCCTGCGAAACCGGCGGAACGACCGAGATCCAGGCGTAGAGCGCCGGAGCTCGAAGCGGCTCGAACATCGCCGGCGCATGCAGCGCCAGCAGCGGTTCGAGCGACAATCGCTCACTTGCGATTGGTCGATTGAGCCACAAAGCACGCTCAGTCGAGAAACTGCTGGCCTGCTCCAACGGTCCCCGAAGATACGCTCAAGAAGGTGAAGACCAGCAGGCAGAAGTAGAGGATCAGCGAGACCAGCATAAGGATGCCGAGGAACCTCCAAAAGGAGGCTTGCTTATCAACAGCCACGGCAAGCATCTCTGGGCTGCCCTCGGTCATGAGAAACCCACTGATCGCCGAACGGTAGCTGCACAAGAGCTTACCGATGACCAGGTAAAGCGCAGCGAACAGCACATAGAACAGCGCAATGCCCGGCCCAATCATCGCGAGCGGGCTGCGGGGCTGCCCGCGTCCCATCGATACGAAGAGCACCGACAATCCGCCGAGGGCGGACAGCGAGCCGAAGAGAAAGCTCACTACGGCGAAGAACGTTATCCACGGCTTGGTGGTGCTCATCGCGGAGAGCAAGCGTCCAACGACCATCGCGTATTCGGCCGAGCCGTTGGCTTGGCTCGGTCCAACGTCCCCGCTCGTTTGAGGCGCAGCGTAGGGATTGGTCGTGTTCATTTCCGTAAGGTAACAGCTGTGCTGAGCGAACGAGCTTTTGTTGGTCGACGTCGAATCCTTCTCCAGCAGCCCGACTCCTACTGACAGAGGAGCAAAACATGTTCACGCGATGGCTTGCGGCGGTCGGGTTTGGTGTGCTGACGAGTTGCGCTGGGCACGGCCCCGGAGGAACTGGCAGCGGGTCGGACGAAGCCTCGGGCGGTGAGGCTGCGTCGGGGTCACTCTCCGAGCTTGAGGTGGAATCCCTCTTGTTCATGCGAGAGGAGGAGAAGCTCGCGCGCGACGTGTACCGCTCGCTCGAGGACTACGGCAATCCGTTCGTGAACATTCAAGACAGCGAGCAGAACCACATGGACTCGATGCTTGAGCTGTTGGAAGCCTATGGTCTTGCGGATCCCGTCGTGAGCGATGAGATCGGGAGCTTCGCGAATCAAGAACTCAAGGCCCTCTACGTGAAGCTCGTCGAGCAAGGTGAGCCATCGGAGCTGGCTGCGCTCAGCGTCGGTTGTACGATCGAAGAGCTCGACATTCGCGACATTGAACGCGCCAAGGAAGACGTCACCCATGACGATATCATCGCCACCTACAACCTCTTGCTGTTGGGCTCTCGCAACCATCTGCGCGCCTTCTACGGCAAGCTCAAGCAGCGCGGGGGCAGCTACACTCCGCAATTCATCGAACAACAGGAGTTCGACGCCATCGTCAATAGCTCGAGAGAGCGTCCGCGAGGGTAGGGCCTCGCCAGCTCTATTCGGCGACCGTCGCTGAGAGCTCGGCCCAATCGTCCTCCAGATGCAACCAGTCCAGCGTGTTCTTGAAAGAGAGCACAATCCCCTGGCCGTGGTCTGATGCGTACGCGCGCACAGGAGCCTCTAGCGGTCCTTCTTTCGGTGCCATCAGCTCGAGCTGAGGGGGGAGGATCGCGTTGTTCGCGCGTGCAAACGGGTTGGCGAGGAACTGCGAGGAGGCAACCACGAGCACTCGGCTCGGTTGCTTCGACGTTGGAGCAGCGCTGTCCGTTGCGAACGCGCTGCGAAGCAAGCCCTCGACCGATGCCGAGATGACGCGCGACGCGCGAGCACCCTCCGCTGGCCACACCATGGGCGGGGTCAGGTTGATCGTGCCCGGCGAGATGGCAATCGACTCGTTCGATGTACGAGCGACAGCGCGCAACGTGGCGTTGGGTTGCCGACTCGGCTCGAGGACCAAACTCGAGGGGAACGGAAAGGCCAACCGTGGCAGTCGGTAGAAGGGAGGAAACGATGCGTCCAGCTGCGACCCGTCGGAAGTGGGGCTTGAGCCGCCAAGCACCGCCGCTGCGGGATAGGGCGTTCGCGTGCTCAAGTCAGCGACTGATGCGGCCCGACCGAAGTCGAGTACAAGGTCATTGCTCAGCTTGATGCCGTACCCGGCCAGGAGCCGCTCCACTCCCATCGTGTCCAACGTAGCGTCCATCACCGCTCGCCCTTGCTTTGGGCTTGCGGCGCTCACATAGACCGCCAAGGCCTTTCCGCCGGAGACGACAAACTCGTCGATGCGGCGTAACTCAGCGTCTGTGTAGGGCTCGCCGGGCTGCGTGACGATGAGCCCGCGAAGGTCTGCTGGCACCGCCGCGCTCCCACCCTGCAAATCGACCGGCTGAAGCCGGTAGAACGGGAAGCTCGAGGTCACCATCCCCTCAAGCGAGACACGCGTTGAGGCCGGACCGAAGCTGCGGGTCTCCGAGAGCTGGAGCTCTTGTTTGCCCGTCACTACGCCGATCGTGACCTCCTGCTTTTCCGCAAGGTTGCGAAGCTCGCGCATCTTCGAGCTCAACCACAACTCGAGGCCGCGGTGGTTACCGGGATGCAAGGTCATGGCTGCTCGCTCCGAACGGTACTTGAGCACGAAGCCCCAGTGACCGCGTACCACCGTGGCCTTGGTCCGGTCGCCCTCCTCGAACGCTTCGGTGCCGATCCCCTCCGCGTCCGCCTTAGCGCGGAGTTGGTCAGTGTTCACCTCGATCAGACGTGTCCGAACCTTGGACGTCACGGCGCCAGACTGGCAAGCACCCGATTGGTAAAGGCCGAGCAGGATCTCCACCTCCTTTGCGTACGACTCGAGCGCGGGCGTCCCGCGCGTGACGTAAGCATCGATCTCCAGCGTCTCGGTGAGGCCGTCGCACACAAGCCGCTGCGACGCCCGCTTCAGCGTGCGCGCCTCCGCAGCCGCAGGCGGCGTGAGCGCCGCACTCTCGCTCACATCAGGCCGTGCTTCGCTCGGCAAACGGGTTTCCGCGCGCGCGCAACCCGCCAAGCAGGCTACGGCGAACAGGGTCTTCAGCTGCATGGCTTCCTCGTAACAGCGACGCCTGACACCCACAAGCGCGCTAGCCGCAGCTGTTCGGCGGGTCGGTAGCGTCGATGCGTGCGCTCGCTGCGGCTCCGTCTGCGCCAAGGTAGAGCGTCCCGTGACGCGGGTCAGAACAACTGCTCGTGACAGCAGGAGCCGACGGGATCGCAGGAGAAGGCCTCTTGTACGCATTGCCCGAAGTACTCGCCATCACGCGAACAATCGCAGACAACTTCCCCATCGACCAACCGGCAGGCGACCTCAACGAAGGTGTATCCGCACTCGCCGAGGCAGAGGCACTCATCAGCCCATTCGGTGCACGATGGCACGTCGCAGGGAATTCCCTTGCAAGCTTGCAGGTCGGCGATCGCTTCGTAACATCCGTCGGGGGCTTGGGCGACGCATGGATCCTCGAAGGTGGCCATGATGCAGTCGCTATAGACCTGGTGCTCTTGCTTGCACGATTCGTACTTCAGCTCACAAGCCGCTACGCAGTCGGGTTCGTCAGCTAAACATACGTGCGAGCGTCCAGTCCGCCAACGAGGCCCTCAGAACACCACGCCGAGGTGCGATGGGATCGGGCGCTCTCGGCCGGGCCAGCGACGGTGAACCGGATGGTTCATAACCTCGGCCCCGTCCTTCCCGCGCCTGACCAGCGTGCTCGAGCCTCCACCGTCGAGGTTGACCGCATCGGCGGCGCCCTCGGCGAGCAAGAGCTCGCACAACTCTGGCAGCCTCGCTCCTTCGCTGCGCCGCTGTTGCCGACCGTCTGCAACGACGAACCAGAGCGTTTGCCGATCGGCGCTCAGTCCAACGACGGTGCGCGGGTGAGGGGTATAGGCTTGTTTGCTTCCAAACTCGAAGGGCGATTCGCAGAAGCCGTCGAACTTGCCATCACGCAAGATGCGCTCTCCGGTGATGGCGAGCGCGCTCTCGTTTGGTGGCTCGCCGCCGATGCGTGCGCTCGCTGCGGCTCCGTCTGCGCTGAGGTAAAGCGTCCCTTCGCTTGGGGGCGTTGGGTCTTGTGCAGCCAACGCGTGCGGACGGTAGTAGCCGAGGGGCTTGGCGAGATCGCCCTCGTGCGGGAACCAGCGGAAAATGCGGTTGCTCCACGGCTCGAAGAAGGCGCCGTTGATCGCGAGATCCGCCCCGGTCTGCTCGAGAAATTGGCTGGTGGTCTGAGCGCTCAAAGAGCCTTGTGCGTCGGCCTCTGGCACCACGAAGCGAAGTCCCGGCCGCCCAAGATCCAACGAAACCACGTGCACGGTGCGAGCGGGCTCTTGGCTCACCAGGCGCTTGTAGTGGACGCCCTCGGCCAGGTCGAAGGCCGCGGCTTCAGGCTGCGGTACCAAGTGGCAAAGCGTGCGCGGTATGCCCAACCATAGAATGAGGGTGCAGACCAACACGGTGCCTCCGAGAAACGCCCAAAGCAGCAGGCGTGGCGCAAGCCGTGACTCGCGCGCGTAGCCCAGCAGCCGACGCCGAAACAAGGCGAGCAGCAAGAGCCCCAGGCTGGCCAGGAAGGTGGCAACGACGCTTGTCACGGTGGCTAACGTTTCTTCTTTGGGCGCGTCAGCAGTGCGAACACCGGCATGGCGAACAGCGAGTCACTGTAAAGCGGGCCGTCGAATGGAGCGGGGGCGTGACCAAACCACATCTTCGCGCCCCCCGACGAGTTCGGGGCATCGGTGGCGACCCAATCGAGGGTCGGCTTGAGCATCGCCGGGTCCTTTTTGAGTAGGTAGCAC
>CAITIQ010000080.1 GCA_903892415.1 uncultured delta proteobacterium
CGGCCTCCAAACACACGCGCTCGGCGCTCCAGCGCACGAGCAGCAGGCCCGGGCGTTCACTGAAGCCCTCCGTGCCGAGAGAAAGCGCCTCGAGCCACGGGACCTTGGTGCTGATTACCGCCCGAAAGCCCTGTGCCGCGGAGCACCCTGCCGAGCCGTCGGCAGCGAGCGTCGACCACGGGGCTAACGCGAGGTTCGGCTTGCCCGGGCGGATCAGGATCGCCGGATTCTCTTGGGTAGGCGGGTCATCGGTGCGCACGCGCAGCACGCCGAGCTCGGCATCAGGGCCGATCGCCAGCGTGTCGGTGGGGCTGAATGAGACGTTGCTGAGATTCGGGGGTATGTGGAACAGATCGTTGGAGCGTCCACGTCCGACCGAGCGCACGACCAGCGCGCCATCGTCGCGTGCCACCAGCACGGCGAGCTCGTCCTTCTTCAGCTCGGCCGCAGCGACGATTGGGGGCGAGGTAGAGTCGGGGAAGGAGAAGGTGAAGGGGCGCTCCTTGGGGCGCAGCCAAAGAGATGGCCCACTCTGGCCCGAGAGGATCAGCGAGGGCGTAGCGCCGACGACCGCGATGGACTGCCCACGCTCGTCGAGCGTGGCCAGATCCGGACCGGCGCCGCCACTCGAGCGGGCGACGTCAAACAGCTCCGATAGGTTGAGCGTACTTTCGAACACGGCAGCCTTTGTATCGAACGGCGCGATCGCGCGGACACGCCGGCTCGCCGCGCGTTGGGAGGAGGCGGGGTCGTCGGTGAGAAGCGGTTGCCTGCCGGTCACGATTGCGCGCAGGTGCGTGCTCTCGAGGAACGAGCCGCCGACCGTGCCGCCAAATGGATAGAGCGCGACGAACGCTTGCTCGTCGGCCTTCAAGTTCTCGGCCCCGAAGCCGAGCCGCTCCTGGAGGTTCGGTGCGGCCTTGCGCGTCTGTGCTCCAACGACGGTGCAGCGCAGGCTCGGCAACTTGACCGCGCGTCGCGAGCCAGCGCCCGCAGCGAAGCTCTCATCTCGGCGTGCGACAGGTGGTCGCGGCTCCCAGCCAGCGCGCAGCCATTGCGAGAAAATGCAGCCGGCGTCGGAGCAGCCGCTCACGTCTTCACGTTGGCTCGGCGCGTCTGGCGGGCCGTCGACCTCGGTAAAGGTGAAGCCGTAGTCCTGGGATTGCCAATAGCTGTTGCTGCTACTGTCGCGCGCGAGCACACGGCGGCCGGCGACCCTCGGGCTCGAAAACCGAAAGGAGGAAAGCTCGATGCGGTGGCCCGAGTCGAGCACGCGGAAGCCGATGCCGTCGCGTCCGACACCGACGATGCGTCCCTCGTCGTCGACCCCATGTCGATTGAGAAAGCCAGCGTTCGAGAGCGGCACGAACAGCTGGCTGAGACGAGTGATCTCGTCGGGCTGGAGCGCCGTCTTGGCCCCCGTCTTGGCGTCCCACAAGCCGCCTCCCTCGCCCTCGACCAAGAGCCGCGCGCCCTCGCCGTCGGGGATCCACGCGCGGATCTGCAGCGGATGATCCGCGGGCGCTTCGGACAGCTCGCCCGAACGATCAAGCTCGCTCCAGCGGCCGTCAGCGTGGCGCACGCATGCAAGGCCCAACTTGGTGGTCGCACCGCATCCCGCCGTGTAAAGCAGCGCATCACCGAAACCTTTGACGAAGCTGCCTTCGGCGACCATGACCTGCTCGATCTCGACCTTGCCGCCCGGGCCTCGCGCGAACACCGACTTGCCGCAAAGAAACAGCGTCGTTCGGCTGAGGGCGACGGGAGTGCATTGCCCGTCCGGTGGCAAGACGCCGCGCTCGACAGCGACGATCTCCCCGGTCGCGAGCGACACGGTGAAGACCGCGCCGGCCTCAGCAAAGACAGCGCGCTCACCGGGTATTTGAGCGCCGCGGCTTACAGCGACCTCGATAGGGCTCTCGCTGCGCGACCACGCGGGATCATTCTTGGGTGCTGGTTCAACCGGGAGCAGGGCTGGTACGAGACGCTCGCCTTCGACGGCGAAGGCTTCGCCGCTCGCATTGATGAAGTACAGCTTGCCCCCTCGCACCACCACGTCGGAGGCCTCGCCCACGGCCTTGCTCACGTCGCTGAAATGCGCGCCCTTGTCGGTCGATAGGAACGAAAGCCCTCCATCGACCACGGCCCCGATAGCGCCGCTCTTCGAGGCCCCGACGCTCTGGGTCCCGAGCGGGAAGCTCGGTCGCGTGCCGTTCGCGAAGCTCTGCGTGATCGTGCGCCCGTCGGAGGTGCGAACGAAGGCGAAGCCAGGCCCTCCCGCAACGTACAAGGCTTGTTCGCCGAGCAGCCGCTGCAGCGGACCATCAAACGTCTCGCTCGCGTACAGCCCGTCGCGGGTCGAAAACAGAAAGCTCGTCCCCTCCTCCGCGGCCACGTGCGTGACGCTCACTACGAACGCGTCGGAATGGACGCGCGCGACAACGGCACCGCGCGCGTCGAGGATCCAGCGCTCCCCGCGGGTGACGAAGCCAATGCGCCCGTCCCCCAGCTCGACGCGCCCTTGTTGCCCCGGCCATGGCAAGCGCAGGTAGTACTGGTTCGGCGTACTCGGAGTGGCCGCTGGCTCCTGCGTTGGCGGGACACGAACAGGCAACCTCGAGCCCACGTCGCTGCACGCGACGACGCTCGACCAGACGCACAGGAACAGCCAATTCGGTCGCGTGGACATAGCCCTGAGTCAGTACAGCCGGGCGCAAGTTGGAGCAACTCAGGCCGCACAGCACAAGCCGCGAGATTG
This sequence comes from uncultured delta proteobacterium, assembly GCA_903892415.1. GTDB lineage: Bacteria > Myxococcota_A > Polyangia > Polyangiales > Polyangiaceae > Xiheicaenibacterium. The sequence goes on from CAITIQ010000080.1 coordinate 2,759, forward strand.
GGCGGCCTGCTTTGCAGGAGTTCCGTGCATCGCCGCAAACTGTCCGACGATGGAGCGGCGCCCGGCGCCTTATCGCGCTATCTGCTGTAGATGGTGCAGCTGTCGATCTTGGATCTGTGCGCGATCGTCGAAGGCGGCGACGCGCGTGGGGCATTTCAGCGCAGCGTGGAGCTGGCGCAGGCAGCCGAGCGGCTAGGCTTCAAACGCTTCTGGCTGGCCGAGCACCACAATATGCCGGGCATCGCCAGCGCGGCGACCTCGCTGGTGATCTCTCACGTCGCAGCAGCGACGAAGACCATCCGCGTCGGCGCCGGTGGCATCATGCTGCCGAACCATGCGCCGCTCATCATCGCCGAGCAATTCGGGACGCTGGCGACGCTCTATCCTGGGCGCATCGATCTTGGGCTCGGCCGCGCGCCCGGGAGCGATCAACTGACGGCGCGCGCGCTGCGGCGCAACCTTAGCGGCGACGTTGACGCGTTCCCCGAGGACGTGCTCGAACTGATGGGCTACTTCGAGGCCAGCTCCGCGGAGCAGCAGCCGGTGCGCGCTGTGCCTGCCGCCGGCCTCGACGTCCCGATTTGGATCCTGGGATCGAGCCTGTTTGGCGCGCAGCTCGCTGCCGCGCTCGGCCTTCCGTACGCGTTCGCCTCACATTTTGCGCCGACGCACCTCGAGGCCGCCGTCGCCCTCTACCGCGCGAAGTTTCGTCCTTCGGCCGCGCTGCGCAAACCCTACGTTATGCTCGCGCTCAACGTGTTCGCGGCGGACACGGATGAAGAGGCCCGCGTGCTTGCGACCTCGGTTCACCAAGCGTTTCTCGCTTTGCGCAGCGGACGGCCACGACCGCTGCCGCCACCGAAGGCGGAGCTCGTGCTGGCCCCCGTTGAACGCGCGATGATCGACTCGGTGCTCGCCTGCACCGTCGCCGGCTCGCTGGACACGGTGCGGCGCGGCCTGCGTGAGTTCGCCGAGCGCACCGGCGCCGACGAGCTGATGATCACCGCCCAGATCTACGACGACGCCGCGCGCCTGCGCTCGCTCGAGCTCACCGCCCAAGCTTGGAACGCGGGCTGATCCGGGCGCCGATCACGGCGTCCCAGCTCGCAGCGTACTCCACGCCCAGTTGGCGATCTGCACGAACGCCGTTTTGTCTCGCATGCCCAACGCGCCGCCAATGTCCTCGTCAAGTAATTGGAAGAACTCACTGCATTTCGGTGCGCCGGGATCCGGGAGGGTCTTCTCCCCAACGAGCTTGCCGGTTCGTCGCTCGAAGACCCGCCCGCGCACGTCGTCGATCTGGAAGCTGGCTCGCTCGGTCTTGCCCTTCTTACGGCGCTCACAATCAATCGTTCGCTTGACGTCGTCGAACACGAGCACCCAATCGAGCTCTGCCGCCGAGCGCGCGCTGCCGCGCACCTCATTCGGAAACTCGACCCACATCGCGCGCGGCGCGCCTTCGTAGGCAGGCTCCCCAGGCAACGGCAACGGCCCCTTGCTGATGGTGCGCATCCATTCGCCGAAGCCGAGGCGTATTGCCCTATCGGCGAGGGCCACTTGGCCGCGCGCGACGACGCCATCGGGGAAGCGGAGCTCGAGTTCGACCCCCACGCGGATTGCGTCGCTCGGAACGGGCATTAGCCCGTTCGGACCGTCATCAGGCAACACCAAGTCGTCGGCGGCACGCGACGCGAACACCTCGTGGAGCGCAGGCGCACGCAGCTCATAGCGCTCACTGCTGAACTTTGCCCCGCGATCGATGAGCGCAAGCTCGGCCTCTTGGCCCCAGCGGGCTTTCGTCTCCGGATCGATCTGTTGAAAGCGGATCTGCCCCCTGAAGTCGACCTCACCACGGCAGCGATCTTCGGCGCAGCGCAGCTTGGTGCCGTCGACGCTAATGGGCAGCGCGCGAGCGGCGCGCGGCGCCGCAGAGGCCGGCGCCGACGCGCTCGCAGTCGCGGCGACTGCGGTGGTCGCAGCGGTTGCCTGTGGCGCCAGTTCCGCTGAGGACGCGCCGGCTGCCGGACCAGCGGGTGGATTGGCTCCGCCGCACGCAAGGAGAGAGAGAGACGAGATTGCGATGAAAGAGGAGCGCATCGCGCGCGAGAGTAGCGCCCAACAGCGACGGCGTGCCACGGTCGCGAAGGCGCATCAGTCGACGATCCAAAGCTTCGCGCCCTTCGGACTCACCGAGCGGTGCGCGCCATCACCGTCGGCCACGTGATAGCTCATGCCCGGCCCAAGTGTGAAGCGCCGCCCGTCGCGCAGCTCGGTGATGAGTTCGCCCTCGAGCACGAGGATCACGTGCCCGCGTTCACACCAGTGATCGGCGACATAACCCGGCGAATACTCAACCATCCGCACGCGTACGTTGCCCTGCTCGACCGTGCGCCAGCGCGCGACGCCGACTTCACCTGGGTGCTCGGTCGCGACGATTTGCGACCAGTCGGTGGTCTGGAACGGAACATTCTCGATCTTCATCGCGGCATTCTACAGCGAAGCGCGAGCCAGAGGGTGCTCGCGATCGGCCGTGCCCTCTAGAGCCCAGCACATCCGCTACGCAAAGCACGTGTCCGACACGCACCCACTTCACGCATCCGAAAGGCAGCTGCAGATCCACGCGAGCGGCGTTGGATCCCTTGGATCCTTTCAGTTGGATCCGCTGGATCCAACGCCCAGGATTGGCGCCTCAAGACCGTAGTTTTTTCGCTGGCCCGCAGCGTGCTCGTGTCGAGGCATGGTTGACTCACGCACCGCCTCCCCGGCCTCCCTCACTGCACGACGCCTGACGGTGTTAGCGTGGGCCGCGCTGCTCTCGATGGCTGCGAGCTGCGCGCCGGGGAGCTCGTTGGACGATGCGCCGAACGAGCAGTCCGAGGACCTTCAGGAGTCGCTTACGGCGGCGGAGAAGGAGCCCCGCTACGAGCGCATTCGCGACGCGCTGCGGACGCGCGGGGTCAAGAAGAGTGGCTACCTGTTCGCCGGCATCGCGAACTCCGAGACGGGCCTCGTCATGTGTTGGTCTGAGGCGACGTGGGCCTGCAAGGGCCCGGTCTCGGCCGACTGTGGCGGTGGCCCCGTGATCGCAGGCTCCGGCGACGGCCCTTGCAGTTTGAAGGAGGGTGGCCTCGGCCTCTTTCAGTTCGACGCGGGAACCTTCAACCAAACGCTCGCCGCGTATGGCTCCGACGTTCTGACCATCGACGGACAGATGGGCCACGCCGTGGACTACGTCGTCGGCATGGTGCGGGACTCCATCTACACCACCAACGCTGAGACCGATGCCAAGGCCCTCGCGTGGCTCGACGCCTTCGATCCAAGCGACCCGGTGCTTCGCGACCAATGGATCAAGACCGTGGTCCGCTACTACAACGGTTGCCAGCCGAACTGGAGCTGCTGGGGCCCACGAACGCAGACCTACACCGAGGGCCTCAACCTCGCGATCTCCGAGCCTGGCGGGCTCGCGTTCTGGACCGCGAACGATCTTGCTCCGCTCGAGGTGTACTGGGCAAGGCAAGCCAACGGCCGCTACGAGCTCCGCGCGCTGGCGCCGTCAAACGTTGCGTCGGTGGAGTACCGCGTCGACGGCTTCGAGATCGGGAGCGCCACCAAGGCGGATGGCTCGAACTTCCCGGACTCGTACGAGTTCACGAGCGAGAAGAACGGTCGGCTGTTTGAGGTGATCGGCCTCGATGCCTCCGACACGCCCGTGGCGCGCGGGATCGGCTCGATCGACGTTACCAGCGGGACCGCGGTCTACATCAAGCAGATGGGGGCTGCGCTCTACGAGATCGGCCTCGAGCGCGCGCCCGCCGGCGCGGCTTCGATCGAGGTCCGCGCCGACGGCTTCCTCCTGACCGACTCGGTGAGCGGGAAGTCGCGCTCGACCCGCTTGGCGGTCCGCTCGACGTTCAGCCAACTCGGGCAGCGGACCTTCACGGTCCGCTCCTTCAACGCCGATGGGAGCCTCCGAGGCACCCTCACCCGCAAGCTGACCCTCGAGTGAAGGCCGAGGGCACGCCGCGCGAGGTTGCCTTGCAAGAGCCTGTCGCGACGTCAACCCTCGCCAAAGCTCGCCTGTGCACAGAGCCGGCCTCGCAGCCCGGGTAGCTCGCCGATGCCGAGATGTTGCCGACGAAGGGTTCGTGCGGAGGTGAAGCCCAGCTTCAGCAGCGTGGGAAGAAACGCACACTCTGGAGGCACGAGCAGCGAAGGCGGGGAGCCGAAGTCGAGCGAGTGGAGCGACGCTACGATCGCACGCAAGGCCGTCGCGCTCTCGGCAACGATTGGGCCGAGGAGATCGGGTTGCGCAATGCCGTAGCCGACCAATCCAGCTTCCGTGATCGCCGCTACGTGCCTGCCCGGATAGGCCTTTAGGAGATAGCGCAGTAGCGAGCGCCGGTCCGCGCCGAACGACTGCTGATCGAAGGACAGCACGCTCTGGATCATCTCCGGGCCGATCGGCACGAGCTGCAGGCCCTCGAGGCCAGCGGGCTTTTGGTCGGAGAGCACGAGTTGCGCGGGTGCCGTGAGCGCGTGACTCAGCCCGAAGTCCACGAACCCCATGCGTTCGTAGAGCGGCGCGCCGGACTTCGAGCCGTCGAGCACCGCCGCGCAGCCAATCCGCCGAAGACGCTCGATCAACGCCTCGGTGATCACGCGACCCAAGCCACCACCCTGAGCGTGCGGTTCGGTCGCCACGAGCCCGATCCAGCCGAATCCAGCTGAACGGTAGCCGATGAACGCCCCCACCGAGACGACTCGACCGCTGCGTCGAAGCATCACCCAACCAGCGTCATCCACCGACAGGAAGCGCTCGATACGCGCCCGACGGGAAGCGCCGCCGTAGGCCCGTACAAGCAACCCGTCGATCTCCGCGAGCAGCTCACCGTCGGGCTTTTCGACGTCCTGTACGACCTCGGTTCTCATGTTGGTGGTAGCGGTTCGAGGCGCGCAAGGAGCCGCGCGCGCGCCGCTTCATCGCCCGGTCCCGCGCGCTGCGCCAACCGTTCAGCCACGGCCAGGCGGTGCTCGCGGTCCACGTTTCCACCGTACTTGAACTTGGCCTGCACCTTCTCGATCGAGAGCGACAGACCTCGAATCTCCTTCAGCCTCGCGCGGTGCTCCAGCGGGTCGACGACGTCGCTCCCGGGTTCGAGCGCGGCGAGCTGCGTGCGCAGGACTTCGGCAATTGCCTCCGGCTCGTCGACGACCTCTGCCCGGCAGGTGAGCTGCGCCGAGCCGTAATAGGTCGTAGGGATACCGCGACGCGGATCCTCGTTCCCGATCGCCTTCCAGGAAGACGGGATGTAACTCCAATCCCCCGCGACGCTGAGGACCACGAGCGCGTTCTCGGCGATCGCCGACCAGATTGGGTTCCCTCGCGCCAGGTGGAGAACGACCCGGCTCTCCAACAATACGAACTGGGTTGGGACGATGACAGGCACGTCGCGATTGCGGCCCGAAGCCACCAGCTGACCGAACCCCTGCGTCTCCACGAACGTTCGCCATTCCTTGTCGTCGATCGGGCCGTCCCAGCGGTGCACGAGCATGCCCGTTCGTACCCGATGCAGGAGAAGCACGCCATAGGTCCGGCGGTCGACACGATGCTGCGCCGCTGACCAACGGTTCCCGCCATCGAGCAGGCTCCCGTCGCCTCGCCTTACCGACCAAAACGCCGGTGGGGGTGGTCGTGGTCGTCACCGCCACGCTCGGCTCCCACTCCTGACTTCCATTTCACTGGATAGTTTGCGTCAGCGCGCTCCGCTCCCGTGGGGCGCGACCGAACCATCGCCGATGGGCCCTCGCGAAGGCGCTCGGCTCGGAGAAGCCCAAGAGGAACGCGACCTCGGTCATGCTCAGCGCCGGGTCCGCTAGGTAGCGGGTCGAGAGCTCCGCGCGGATCTTGTCGAGGATCTCGATGAAACTCGTCCCTTCTTCCGAGAGCCGACGCTGAAGCGTACGCGGCGTGGTCGCCAGCTTCTTCGCGACGGTCTGCACCGTTGGGTCCCCTCCGCGGAGCTCCGGCACGAGTTCCTGTCGCACCCGATGCGCCAGCGACGGTGGCTTGTTGTTCGTCTCGCGCAAGAGCTCGTCCGCGTGCATGAGCAACACCTCGTGGAGACGGGAGTTGGCGCGTGGACTGGGCATCTCCCACAGTTCGCGAGAAAGCACGAGCGCGGCGCTGGCTTGCCCGTACACGATCCGGGGGACCATCGCCTGCTCGACGAACGACGACACGTTCGAGCCTGGATCCTTCCGACGAAGCTCGAGCCTCCGCACCTGAAAGGTGTCAATCCCGACGATGCCGCGGAAGCCTCGAACCGTCGCGCCTAGCAGCCACTCGTCGGAGAACCATGAAGCCTCTCCCCCGATATGCGTGGCACGCAGGCGAACCTCGTCGCCCAGCATCTCCGTGACGAACGTGTTGTACGAGCTCACGACCGGCAAATACTTGATCAGTCGGCCAAAGCCCTCTCCGACTGTGGGAGCACTCGCTCCGAGGAAGTCAACGAGCTCGTAGGTGCCGAACGGCATCATCAACGCCGCGCACAGGCCAGAGAGTGGAGTCAATTCACGATCGTAGAGCGCGCCCCACGAGCCCGCCTGAATCGCCTCACGCGAAACCTTGCGATCGACCCCCACGGTGGCCATCGCGTCGACGACGACCATCATCGACCGCAGGGCCCCCTCCGGATCTGCTCCTCGCTCAATCATTTGCCTGTGAAATCTACAGAAGCACGTCTTAGGAACGAGCCGCCAGCACGATTCCGACTCGAGGTCGACCGTTGCTCCGCTGGTCACGCACAGCGGCGCCCACCCTCGCGTTGCCCTGGAGGGAGCACAAACGAGAGACCACGCCGCGATTGCGCTAGAAGCTCGTGCGGAAGAGTCCATACGCTGCGAACGATCAATGCCTGCATCTCTGCTCCAATGGCTCCGGACACGCCGGTCGAAGAGCGACCTCAAGGGGACCTCATCCCTCGAGGGAGCGCAGCTTTTGTTGGCGGTTGACGGCGGCGAACGATTTGAGAATCCGCTTACCGGCGGCGACGTGTACGCCTTGCGGATCGAGGTTGGCTTCGTCGACGAGAGGGTGATTGCGCTAGGCACTGGCTACAACGCCAATCCCAAAGAGCTCACAGAGAGCGAGCTGATCAGCGGCGTCCGTCGAACCTTTCACAAGGTCGCCGACGAGATGACTCTTCCAAACGTGGTCCTGCGTAGCCGGGACGGCGTTCGAGTCCTGCTCAGCGCGGGCAATTATTGGCCTTTCGACGACGTGGCGAGCCCGGAGTTTCTTGATCCTGCGCACCCGTGGGCGCAAAAACTTCCGCGGCCTTGGCCAGCAGCTTGCGTGCCCGGCTATCGCTCATTTTCGCTCCATCAAGGACAGATGGTGCTGCTGCAGGCCAACCTGCGCCCAATCGCAGCGGATGGTCGCGGCTATCGCGGCAGCGGCGAAATCACGCATGGCAGCACGCTCCGGCTCGAGTCGATGAGTGGGCAGCCCATCGCCGTGCGCGACATGATCGGGCATCCGGGCTGGCCCGCCTCCGAAGAAGGTTAGGCGCATGTTGCCCCGAAAGGTCGCTTCGCCCCGACTCGAGACGCTGATTGCGGTCTTCGCTGCGTTTGCGGCTGTGGTTGGGTTCCTGCTCGGCATCAGCACGATCGATCGGCTGCCGAACCATGCGGGATTTTTCTTGGTCGCCTTCGAGGACCGCGTCGAGGTGCCTCTGCCCTCCACTCCGAGGCACACCGTGCTGATCGTCGTGGACGGTCTGCGCAGGGACGCTGCGCTCGGTATGAAGGTGACGCGGCGGCTGCTCGAGCGCGGACAGTGCAGGCTCTCCCATCAGGGCGAGCTGACCATCTCGAGGCCCGTCTACACCTTGCTTTCCTCCGGCGTCGAAGTGGACCGCACCGGTGTGCGCAACAACGACCTGACGACGCCAGCGCCGGTCGAGTCGATCTTCGAGGTCGCGCGCGAGGCCGGGAGAAGGGTCCACGGCCGCAGCCACTTGCCTTGGTTTCGCGAGTTGTTCCCGGAGGGCTTCGACCAATACCATGTTGGTGAGAGCTACGCGGAGGACCTGTTCAAGGACCCGGACCTCGTCGAGTTCAACCTCTTTCACCCGCTTTACGTGGATGAGGCGGGGCATCACTACGGCGGGATCTCGAGCGAGTACGCACAGGCCGTAGCACGCGCCGACGTGGAGATTGGCAGCCTGCTCGACCGGTTGGATTTCGATTTCGATCTCGTGATCTTCACCGCGGACCACGGACACACCGACTCCGGTGGGCACGGCGGTGCGCAGCCTGAAGTGGCCGACGTGCTCGCTTGCTTCGCAGGTCTCAACGTCCATGAAACCGCTGTGGAAGGCCGCTTTGATGGTCGGGTTACCGCGCCGTTGCTCGCCGTGCTCAGCGGCCTACGGATGCCCAAACATATGCGCGCAGTGGAGGACGACTTGGACGTGATCGAGGAGATCGCTGACTTCAGATACGCGCGCGCCTACGCAGAGGACCGTCGCAAGGCCGTGGCAGCTGCGCGCGCGCGCAATCAAGAGTGGCTCGCCGAGCGGGGGCATCACGGTCCATTTGCTTGGACGTGGTTCTACGCCGAACAGCGCCGCTTGCAGTTGGTTCGCGCCGGCGGCGTCGCACTGTTCGGTCTGCTGCTGTTCGCGCTCTCGCAGCGGCTGCGCCGGGCGGGCCTCAAGGAGCTGCTGTTCACCGTCTTGTTCCTGGGCGTGGCCGCGCTCGCTACGACGAGCGTGCATCGGCTCGTGCTCGGCCCCTTCAACTACGACGTGATCAACCTACGTTCTCGCTTCATACCGCGCGCCCTCTTCATTGCTGGTTCGGCTGCGCTGATGGCGGTGGCCTCGCAC
>CAITIQ010000081.1 GCA_903892415.1 uncultured delta proteobacterium
AACAGTCTTGGAGCCGCGTGCCATCAGGCGACGTACGGCGTCCTTCTTGAATGAATCGGGGCGTAAATTGCGTTGTTGCATCGATGGTACTCACAGGGAGCGTATCCCTTGCTGGGCGTCCACCAAACCGGGGCAGGCTCAGCGCGCCGCTCCTGCTCGAGCGCGAACTCCCGAGCGTACCTCTCCTTGTCGAGCTCGAACTGGGCCTCGCGTTGCCGTTGCTTGAGCTTCTCTTGCACCAGCGGGTAGCCGACGATCGAGAGCACGCCCAGGCCGAACACCGCCGCGACGATGATCACGATCACGCGGCGGCTCTTCTGCCGCAGCGCGAGGCCGCTCTCGGAGAGCGCCGCTGCGCCGGTGTCCAAGCCGATCTGCGCGCCGCCGCCGAGTAGGGCCGCGAGCGCGTCGATCTCGAGGCCCTCGGCGCCGATACGCGCATCGTTGTAGGCGATGGCGAACAGCGCCGCCTGCCACACGCAGGCGAAGCTCGCGACCAGCGCTGTGGCCACGGCGTAAAGCGCGAGCTGGCCGGTGCCTGAGCCTTGCCACGCGGCCGGGGAGAGCATGTCGGCGAAGCGCGCGAGGATGCCGATAAAGGTCCAAAGTAGAAACAGCGCACCGGCGTGACGAACCACGCTGCCTTTCGCGAGCGACGCCGAGCGACTGAGGCTTTCGAGCGGGCCGAGCCGTTCGACCGTCGCCGCCGCGGGCGCCGCCATCAAGTACGCCAGGACGAACAGGCCGGGGAACCAACAGAGGCCGTTGCCGACCGACGCGAGCGTCGCGACCATCACGCCCGACACCACCGCGCTACCGAACGCCCGCGAGGCGCCGGCCGCGATCATCGAGAAGGTCATGCGCTCGGCCACGGCGCCGCGGATCGTCGCGACAGCGACAAGCCCGGAGACGATGGGCGCAAAGAACGACGCGGAGCCGAGCAGCACGGCATAAACGAGGGTGGCCGAAAGCTCGCGACCCGACCGCGACAGCTGCCCAGCGCGGTTCGTATCCAGCGGGATCAGGTCGAGCTTCACGATCGCGGCGAGCAGGCCGAGAAACGCGAGGAACAACGGAAAGAGCAGCAACCAAAGACGGGGCGCGAGCGTGAGGCTGCGCCGCAAAAGGTCCGCGATCGAGGTATTGCGCAGCAAGTGCCGCGTGACGAGGGCCGACATGGGCCTCCCTACGCCAAGCGCACCGCCGGTTCAATCAAGGCATTGCCGGCTCGATGCAGGCCACCTTGCCCGGCGTCGCTGTGTTCACACAGCCGAGCGGCTCGGGGCAGATGTTCTCGAGGCATTCGCAGGAGACCGTCCCGCCGCAAGCGGCTGCGTCGATGCAGGAGTAATCGGCCGGAGGCGGTGGCTCGCAACAGCAAGCCATGCCGGCCCCACCGCAGAAGGTATCGGTCTGGCCCTCCGGACACGGATCGGCCTTGTTCGCTTTGTCCGTACACACCGGCGGGAACTGCTGCTCCACGCAGGCGGTCCCCGGATCGCAAATGAGGACGTCACCGCACAGCGTGGGCTCGCCGCCACCTGCGCCGCCACCGCCTGCTCCACCGCCACCGCTGGCGCCTGCACCGCCACCGCCGGTCGCGCCTGTACCGCCGCCGCCACTTGCGCCGTCATCCCCACACGCGGCGAGCGCCGCAAACGCCAAGACCGAGAGCAAGGTGAAGATCTTCATGGGGAGATCAGAGCTGCTTCGGGGGAGGATGCCAAGGGGCGGTGAGGAAGGGCGCAATGCCGTAGGCCATGCCGAGCCGCAGGGGCAGAAGGACGAGCAGCACGGTCATGCATCCGGACCCGGCTACAGCAGGCTTCGGGAGCGCCTGCGCGGCGCAATAAATCTGATCTGTACCTCGGCCTCAGCCGAGACGATCACTCGCCCATCATCCATCATCAAATGTGCCACCGGCTGGCGGCCGGCCCGACGGCTGCTCCCCATAATGCTCTGCGATCGAGGTTCCATCCGGCAGCCCACCCCAGTCTTGCCCGGTCCATTGCCACATCGTATCGATGTGAAGTTCGCGAGCCGGTTCAAGCGCTGCGGGTGCAACGAGGTTTCTCGATGCGTAGAGAACGTTCGTCGTGCGGACACGGCCGGAAATGATCCCCTCGTCGATCCTCGCAGTCGAGACGATTAAGATGTCCCGGCGAACGTCCTTGGCGATGAACTGCGAGAGGAGCTTACCTTCGCGGAATCTCCGGCGACGAGACCAGTTCTGAAGGCTCTTCAGGGCGTCGCGAATGCTCGGCATTACAAGGGTCCGGCTAACGTATTGGCGTTAAGCTGCGGGCGGAAGAGGGAGCGCGAAGCGACCGAGGGCGATCCGTTAGCTGCAACGCATGTTGGGCGGCTCTCGGGAGTATTAGACATCTCCGCTAACGCTGGTTACCCATCTCCCCGGTCGCTGACCGAGAAAGCCAGCGTCTACGGGCACGTGTGGGCCATGCGGCTGACCGTCGACGCTTCTCACTCGCTTGTGAATCGTAGGCGCCAGGCATCGAGAACAGACTTCGCTTCTGGTTTCAGGTCGTAGAGCAGGCTTCGCATCTCCGCGGATACAGGCCACCGGCTGGGACATTAGGTAGTCGCCACGGGAGAACGCTCGAACGATTTCGCAGATCACCGGGCGCCACGTGGCGGCGACGGGGTGTGCGGTGTCCTCATCCTTGACGACGCTGACAACTGTAAGAGCATCACGCGGCATAAGGAGAGGTCTGCAGCAACGCCTTGTTAGCCGGCGTCTCTAGATGCGAAAAGTTCGGACCTGCTTGAACCCGGCAGCCAGCCTTTCGATATCACCGACGTCACCCGTCGCAATAAGAGAGTCCGGATAATCCAGCGCGGTCGCAACGACAAATGCATCGACCGCATGATCCGACGCGAGCCTGGCTCTTGCGAGGAGGTGGCCGGCTCGCCGCGCAATGCGTTCGGTCAGCTCTGCCACAACGATACCCTTCATCCCGAGAACGCGGTTCACAGCAGCATCGAGCTTCGGACTTCTGCAGACCTCCGCCAGGACCGGTGCCGGGACGCGCACGACAGCGCTATGGTCACGAGCGATCTGCAGCACCGCGCGCATGCGTAGCGCGAGCGCACCGCGCTCGCCCGGGTTCGCGAGCGCGTTCAGCGCTTCCGAATCCAGGATCAGCGCTTCCGCCATGCACGTCGCGCCTCCGCAAGGACTTCCTTGGGGACCGGGCCGAACTCGCGATCGAGCTCTTCGAGATATGCGCCGAGCTGCTCGCGTTCCAGCTCGTGCGCAATGGCGCGCGTCACGAACCCAGAAACGCCCCTGGCGCCGACACGCCTGCGGATCTCGGCGGCCAGCTCACTCGGAACAGTGACAGACAGTTTTGCTGCGGGCTCACCCATGTGCACAATCCTACTATAGTAGGATGATGGATCAAGCAGTGAATCTCACCGGATCTGCGCATGCTGGAGTCCGGCTAACTCCTATTGGCCGGCGTCGCATGCGATCTCGCGGTCAGCGAGCTGGGTCGGGCGATTCGCGTTGGGGGATGGGTTCTGCAGGGGCCGGTGAGCGCGCAGCGCGCAGGATGTCGAGCGGCGACGCGTCGGCCGACAGAGCCCCACACGAAAGGCCAACCACCTCATTCGGGTAGAAAAGGAGGTCGGAGATCGGCGCCCCCGGAAGATTGAGCTCGAGTACCTGTACCCAGAACGAAGCTTCATCGGCGCAGTCGCCCTGTTGAATCGCACCGATAAGGTGCAGGAGATCTTGATCAGTAAGGCCCGAATACTCCGTAACTAGAGTGGTAGCGAGTGCATCACGAACGAACGCTCTCGAACTACACGCGCCCGAGTAGTGGAATGCGTTCGGGTCACGGAAGGCGGTGCCGGCAAGCGCGTTGAACTGGTCGATCTTGTGAGCGCAGTCCGCGCCGGAAGACGCGAGGTCATCGAGCTCTTCGGCCAAAGGAATGAGGCGCTCAACGAGCGCTTCATTGAGCTTCGGGAAGCGCAGATCGAGGTTCATACGAGGTTCCTGTCTCGTCCGGCGAAAGTATTGGCGTTAACCCGTGGGCGGAAGAGGGAGCCCGAAGGGTGACCGATCAACGGCTTGTTAGGCAGTGTCGTCCGAGTCACGACCAATCCACTTTCCATTCGGGAAGGACGAGAGCATCCGCAGCGTCAAAAATCGTTGCCATGGATTCACCTGTGCGATAGCGCCGATACAGCGGGAGCCAGACGTCGAGCGGGACGGAGAAGAGTCCCTGATTTGTGTGCAACAACCAGCCATCAATCGGTGAGGCAACTGTGCGGATGGCTGAAAGTTCCTCGTCGGTGAGTGGCAGATTGCCACGAACCAGCTCGGCTCCGTGAATCTTGTCCCAGATCAAGAACTCGATCCCATGACGCCAGCCGGCGCACCAGTAACGCTCGGAAATGAGGGATATGGCGTCAGCGAGTTCTCGGACGGCAACTTTGGGGGAGGTGGAAACCATGGTTCAAACGGCGTCGCTTTGTGCCGATTAGTTAGGACTGCAATCGGGTGACAATGGCTCCGCGTTGACGTGCGGCCGTTGAGTCCAACGTAGGCAAGGTTCTCGGCTTTGCATTACCCATTCTAGTAGGCGCCGCCTTCTGGGACAGCACCGTCCTCCCGTCTCCTAGACCGCCCCACCACGCAACTGCCCAATCGGTCGTTCTCTCCAATCGCGGGTCCCGCAAGCCCTCCAGCCTCCCATCATCCCTCCTCCGCCCTCCCCGATAGCCGCTTAAATCGGCTCTTGTCATCGGTCCGCGGAGCCAGCTCAAGGTGGTCCTTGATTGCAATAGGCAGACGCTGGGTGCGCGATGGACGTTTCGTGCAACGAACCACCGTGGGGCTAGTCTCTTCACGGTGTCGGTGACGAGGGCGGGCTCGAAGCTGCTGTCGTCGGCGGCGGACTCGGGGGAGTCGCTCTGTGCGGGCTTGCTCACCCGGCCCAAGACCGCCCAGCTTTCGCGTCGAGAGCTGGAACATCCGCTCCCAGACGACCTCAGGGCTCCAAGGATTCCACGAAGCTCTGAAGGCTCGAAAACGAACGAGCGGACGGCTGATTGGGATCCGAAGCGGGCTTCCAGGTGAGGCGGACGAGCCAGAGCAGCCCATCGGCCCTCAGCTCCTGTAGGAGCACGTCATCGTGCCCGGCGCGCCGTGCGAGTGGAAGCAGGCGTTGGCCTTGGAGCGGATGGTCAGGGGAACATTCACGGCGGAGCTCGGAAAGCAGAAGCGCTCGATCGCTGGGATCTATCATCCTCAGCACAACCGCTCTGGTGGGATTCACCGAGTGCGTTAATGAGCCAGTTTGTGGATGCGAACTCTTGCCCGGGTGACCCTTTGCAGCGTGGTTTCTGCTGGTGGCGTAGTTGTTCGCGCGGAGGACGTTGAGCGCTCGCGCATCCGGCGGGCATACCGCCGCCACGTGCGACATTGCGCCGAGTCTCAGAGTGACAGCGGTCGATCTGTCGCATCGTGCGGGGCATCGGGCCGCCAAGTCCGACTCGTGCAATCTCGCGCTCAGGATGTTTTTCGTACGTGGGACCGATTGCGGTTACCGTCGCCGCCACTACTCGTTGCTGGTGGAACCTGCCGGAAGGCAAAGGCCCACGACGCCCAAGATCTGCTCGGGTCCACTCGAGAGGATGCCGGACTCCACGCAGACAAGACCGTCCGGACAGGTCTCAGGGTCGGCGGGGCACAGTTGGCCGCACGGCGCGCACAGGTGATAGCAAGTACCCTCAGCGTTCTCGCCATTGACGAGTGCAAAGCTGCTGCATCCCTGTTGGGTGTTGCACTCGTCGGGGGCCTCGAAGCTAGGGCAGTCGGGGCGCAGCTCTGTCTCACAGCTCACGAGCACCAAGCACAACCCAAGAACGCTGCGGCTCATATCTTCACGTACCACGCTAGGTGAACGTCCTACTCAACCTAAAGAACGGCAAGAGCGAGAACTCAAGCACGCGTCGCGCGTCGTCTTGCAGCCTCGAAAGCCGAAGCTGTAAACGCTGCGACGAACGCGAGCTCGTCCTCGGTCGCGTCGTCGTGAACCGTGCGCAGCTGAGCGACGTCTTGCTCGAGCCGCGGAATCGCAGCAACGTCGATGGGGTGCGCCGTCTCGATGAGCCTTGTCACATCAGCCACGATCGAGCGTGGGATCTCGTCGTAACAGTCTTCGCCTTCCTTATTCATATTGCCTCAACCACTGGCGCCTGCGCCGCCTCCTCCGGTCGCGCTAGAGCGCCGCCGGTTGCGCCGTCATCTCCAAAGGCGGCGAGCGCCGCGAACGCCAAGACTGAGAGCAAACCGAAGATCTTAATGCGGAGATCAGAGCTGATTCGGCGGCGGATGCCAAGGCCGGGTGACTCGCCATCGCGCTCGGCTCGGCTTCCGCCCGCAGTTGAACGCCGGTACCTTGGTGTGCCCAAGGAAATGGATCCCCGCAACACTTCTCGAGAGTTCGCGCGGTCGGTAGTGGCTGCAATTCAAGGTGGCTGGACAATCCCTCACCGGGCGCCAACTACCAACCCATCACCCTCGCACTTGAAAGTCATCTGACCGACTTCCTCGTGAAGAAAGGGCTGGGGCCGGGTCGGGTTGACTATGAGGGTGCAACGCGGAAGCGTGGTAGTCAGGCACATAGCTTGGCACGTGGACGCATCCGGATGCGGCGGTCTTAGAACCTTTTCGCTGTGCGTTCGAGTTCGATCTGGAGAAGAGTACGCCCAGCCCTTTCAAAGCGGCCCTGCTGAAGGCCGCTGCACATGCCCTTTGTGGGCGCTACGACTCGGTCGTCTTCCTCTACTTCCTTAAGGCGAGCAATCCGCAAGCTCCTTACTTCTCTGACAACTCAAGCCCCGCGGAACCTTCTTACAGTTCAAGCGTCAGCAACACTCGCACCCTACTTACTCATCTCGAGGAGAACGGTGTGTTTGTCACCCTCGTGCCGAACCTTGATCCCCCACGACCTTCAGCATCAACTACCTAGCTGACGCTGGACGTTCATTGCTTCGGGCGATTCTCAGAACCTGAAGGGGCTGCCGGGGGAACGCAATCAGGCTCGTGCCGCGACGTCACAAGGCACTGCGAGCCGAAGGTAGTCGCCTACGCCTTATGCGGCTGTGTCCTCTTCCGGGGTGTTTGTAAAAATGAACTCAATGTTCTGCAGCTCGTCCGCGCCAAGTCGACCTCGAAGATAGGACCAGACGAGCGCTTGACGATCTGCCTCGTCTTGGTCTCGGAACGTTCCAGAGACTACAGTTGCCACAAGCGTCAATCCACCCACAACTGTCGCGTTGTCGATGTTCGGCATATCGGTCAGTGCTGCCTGAAGCTCAGCTTGTGTGGCCATTGGTCCTTCTCCTAGAGTTTGGCGAATACGTCGGTCCCGAACCTGCGCAGCGCGTCGGCCCAAGCTTCAACGGTCGTTTGTTGCAGAGTGCGGGCCGCGTGGTGCCCTCGCCCGTAGGCTGTGTTTCGGTCGGCACGGTGCACGATCCAGTGTCGACGCTTCATCATTGGACCAAGCTTGTCTCGATATGGGTCGAAGAGCGCTTTCTTAAGACCGATACGATCAAGCACGTCGTCAACTTCGCCCGGGTCGTTGAAATTTGACCGCTCGAGGTACGCCTCAACCGACTCCGAGATCAGGTCGTCGATCGTGGAACCGCGAAACGGTGCGAGATCATCCAGTGTGAAAGACGAGCGAGGCTTCTTCCCCTTTAGGGGGATGTCCTTGAGATGAGCGGGCGCTGCCGCGGGAAGCTTCCAGGCAAGGAGACTTCGAAGCAGATCTTCGAGCGTGGCGTGCGAGAAGACGACTGCGGCGCGCAGTGTGTCGGACGTATCAACAGGGCGGCGACCCGATCCGGAGGCTGCAGACTCGTACGTCTCGACCAGGCGCTTTACCCGGTCCAGGTTTCCGACAAACCGGCTCTCGATGTCTGCCTTCACGCCCGGATCCTAGACTACGACGTGACCAGAGTCGACACTGGCTCCGTGGTAGACTCTACCGCGCGGACCTCCCCTGCGTCGCGCCGTTCAGCAGGGCGCAAGAAGGGCTCACGGCCGAGGAGCTGGGCTATGCAAAGTCGTAGGAATGCGCCAGGGCGTTCTTAGCGACGCGGCATCGGATTGGCTGTGATTAGCTTGCTTCGCTCTCGATGTGCGCAGCCTGGAAGGCAGCGCTGCTACTCACCTGCAGGCAGCCGTGGGGAAGGCGTCGAGAGCGGCCTTGCAGGCAGTCTTGAGGGCATCTTTACCGCCAGGGGATGCTGCGGTGGCCTTCCAGGCGTCCTTCATCGCCTTGAGGCCGGGCTCAGCAGCAGCCCTGGCAGCAGGGGCCTTGTAGCAGTCACTGAACTTCTTGATGTACGCGTCGCATTCGGCGACGCCGGTGCCGCTGTCCCCGCCGCCGCTCGTGCCGCCCCCCGCAAATGCGTAGCGGTCCTCCGCTTTTCGCACCAAACGAACGAACTCGGCGCGGTGCCCGCCCGCGTCGTCGCCGAGGGCCTGCTCCGCAAGGTTGGCGATGTCGTTCCACGGCATGAGGCGGCGCTCGTCCGCGCTGCGCAGAGCCAAGCCGAACGCCGCGACGCTGGAAGCAAATCGAAAGTCCGTGGACATATCGTGCGCGCTCGTGTCAGCGCCCCCAATCGCTGTTTCGATGGGTTGGCTCTCGACTGCTTGCGGTGTCTTGTAACGGATGGAGAGCTTGCCGAGGGTCCTCTCCGACGAGCTTTGGCTTACGGGCTTGACCTCATAGAGCACCGTTACCGTATGGCCAGCGCCGATGTCGCCAGCGTCCGTCGAATCATCCGAGAAGTCCTCCGCCGCCAGCCCGCGATTCTCGTAACCGAGGAGTCGGTAGGAATCGACGGCCTTGTCGTCCCAGTGAAGCTGCACCTTGACGTCCTTGGCGATCGTCTGGAGGGTGCCCGAGAGACCTTCACTGAAGAGGCGTCGCGCCTCGGCTCGCGAATCGACGAAGGCGTATTGCCCATTGCCCTTGTCGGCCAGGGTCTCGAGGCGCCGATCGTTGGGATTGAACTTACCGAAGCCCAGGACCGTGAGAAAGACGCCTGTGCGCGCCTTTCTGGAGATGAGCGACTCCAACGCGGTCACGTCGGTGGTGCCTACGTTGAAGTCACCGTCGGTCGCGAGCAGCACGCGGTTGATACCGCCGTCGATGAAGGAGGTCGCGGCAAGTTCGTAGGCTCGCTGAATCCCTTCGCTGCCATCAGTGGGGCCACCCGTCTTGAACGCATCGAGTGCGTTGATGATCACGGCGCGCTGATTGCCCCTCGTCGGTGGCAGGACCACGCGGGCCCCAGCGGCGTACGCGACGATCGCCACCGTGTCGCGCTCGTCGAGTCGCTCAGCCATCAGCGCAAAGCCGTCCTTCAAGAGCTCGAGCTTGTCCGGCCCGGCCATCGAGCCCGAGGCATCGATGGCCAAGACGATATTCGCGCCGGGGCGCTCCTTGTTCGACACCTCACGGCCCTTGATCCCGATGCGGACCAGCCTGTGCGAGGGGTTCCACGGGGCGCGCGCGACTTCGGTGAGAAACCCGAAGGCCGCGTGCTCTGGCGCCGGATAGGAGAAGCGAAAGAAGTTGAGCATCTCCTCGATGCGGACGTCCTTGGGATGAGGGATCACGCCTGCGCGTAAGGAGGCCCGCACGCGCGTGTAGCTCGCCGTGTCCACGTCGACTCCAAAGGTCGACGTGGGCGCGTCGCGGGCAGTCGACCATGCGACATCGTACTTCGACTTTCTGGAGCCACGGGACTTCGGCGTGGGCGAGCCTTCGCTCGCGGGCGCGTCCTCGTCCGAGCGTCGATGTCGCTTGGTTGGGACACCACCTTCCCTTTCTTCCTTCTCGAACAGGCCGCAGCCGAAGAGGAAGGCGGACGCGAGTGCAAGGATGGAGAGGAGCTTGGGGAAGCCCTGAAGCGAGTACAACATTGGGAAGGCCTTTGCTGGTGGCTGGGTTGTGGGTTGGGTTCAGCGCGCTGCGCCGAGGTCTACTTGGATGTTGCCTGCGGGGCCGGACAGCGCTCAGAAATCGGACGATCGTTCTCAGGCCTCGGACGGCTCACGCGTCGAGCACCACCACCGAGGACTGCGGAACGTGCCTCAAGATCGCGGGCGAAGTCGTTGTAACGATCAGCTGGCCAGCCCGCGCGAGCCAGCATAAGCCGTCGAACAACGCAACGTGTTGCGCTGGGTGAATGCCGAGTTCAGGTTGGTCGACGAGGACCAACGAGCGCTCGAGTCCGAGCGCAGCCCAGCTTGCCGCAAAGAGCACGAGCATTCGCTCGCTGTCAGCGAGTTCAGACAAGGAGGCCCGTGTGCCATCGCGCCGAACGAACCCGAGGACGTCCCCGTGATCTCCTGCACCGTCCCATCGAAGCCCTGGTGCCAGCGCTGTGAGCGAGGTTGTAAACCGCGAGCGCGGGGCATCGTCCGCCTCGGCGACGGCCATCCCATCTCGGCGTAGCGCAGCGAGGACGTGAGCTGCCTCTTGAAGTGCCAGTTGAGACAGGTACTTTGGAACGAAGCCATACTTCTGCGGAGACTTCGAAAGCCGCAGGGCCGATTCCTCTGGATCGAGGCCGCTGTCACTGATGGACCGCCCAGCGTGGAAATACTCAACCTTCCAATCGGCAGGCGATAGGCTGTAGCGGCGGAGGCGCTGGCTCAGTTCCGGAGCGACCGCTTGGGTTGGCCCAAGGCTGAGATCCCAGTCGATCGGAACACGCGGGCGTGCGCCTCCTGCCGGGTCATCGACTTCGATCAGCAGCTTCACCCGGCCGCGCCCGCCTCGCGAGAAGGTCGGACCGTGTGGCGGGAGCCCGTAGGCGCCGGCGCTCTCCTTGGCGGCGACGATCGCCTCGAGAAACGCCGTCTTCCCAGCGCCGGCCGCGCCTGTGACGACGAGAGCGCCAGTCTCGGCAAGCCGAGCGCTCACAGTCACCCCGCGCACGCCATCGATTGATATCTCGGTCAGTCTCATGTTGCCTCCGTAACCATAAGCTCGCGAGCCTTCGGAGCGAGCCTTCGTTGCCGCACAGACAGTTGCGTGACGAGCGGCTCACGCGGCGTGTGGCGATCCGTCCATCCCGAACGGTCCCTCGACCACGACGTGAGCCACAGCGTCAACTGCGCCGCAGCGCCACGCTCGTCAGGCCGAACCTCGAAGTCGTAGGGAATGGGGCTATGCCAAGCGTCCAACGTAGCCATCCCCTCCTCCCCCGGCCCGAACGCCGCAGTCACCTGGGCCCAATGGATCCGAAAGGGAGTTCGAAGCGAGAAGTGCACGCGCGAAACGCCGGAGTCGTTGCGTTCGATCCGGCCGCCGCTCACCAAGGGGTGATGCACGGCGTCGATCTCGGTCACCCACGCGGCAAGGCGCCGCCCCGTGGGGCCGACGATGGCCGTCAGCCCGTCTTCGGAGACAGGTCGGCTCCCGAACAAGGTACCGAGGTTCTGCAACAGCATGATGGGCTCCATGGTCAACACCGGCATTGGCACGCGCGCTCGACGTCGAGAGCGTCCTGCCCGACGGGCCGGCGCTCGTAGTCCTCTCGGTTATCGGAGGCGATGGCTTCATTCAGCGCCCTCCGCCCCTCCTTCGTGTAGTTCTCCGCGTACATGACGCGGGCCCAACGATCCTCCGCGGAGCGCGGGTCGAGGGGACGAGCCCGGGCAGCATCCTCAACGTGATCGGGCACCTCGCTCTGGCCCGAGAGCTCCCGGCTGGTCTTGTGCCGAACGGCCACGAACGTTTGCTCGGCGTGCCTTGCCTCATGGAGGGTGGTCTTCGCGGTCGGCGGCTTCGACTTCTCGAACGCACCCGGAGGGAGGTTGAGCTCCCACGAACGGTCGCTCCACGATCCAGCGGCCCCGCCCGCTTCGTTGGTCGTGAGGATCGGTGGCGGCGCCCCGAACGACTCGAACAGGTTTCCCACGAGCTGCTTGTAGCGGGCTTCACGCTCCGCCGGAGAAAGGTTTGGCCAGTCACGCTTCAGCGCGCAGTGTTCGCTACAGAACGAGCCGCCCCGACTCGCAGCGTTGCCGATGACGCCCGCGAGTGGACCTCCCACCACGACGTTCGGACTACCGACGTCGATTCGGTTCGGAGCGCCCTTACCGAGGAGAAAGTCGCCCTCCCGCTGCACGCGCTGCCCGGAAACGAGAACGGTCTCGGAGCCCGTTGGTGTCCCTTCCGCACCATGACTTCCGCAGGTGTGGGTCCGTCGCGACACCCACACCGGCTGCCCGTTGATGGTAACGCTGGGGATCCCTTCGTTTGGCTCGAGGGCTCCGCCGTGGTTGGTCATCGATCCGCCGCTTGCTGCTGGTTTTGCCATGGGATTCCTGTTGATTGTGTGACCGCGTGAGCGAGTTGGTTCAACGTCGACTCGTGAAGGCGCTGCACTAGGGGTTCAGTTCGATGAGTGGGCTCCGCATCGTGATCGTCGGGCCGATTTCGATCACGGAAGAACCCGCGATCAGCGTGATCTTTCCGGGCTTCATCGAGATCATCGCCCCTGGCACATTGAGCGAGATCTCGCTCGCGAAAACGACAGAGCTTCCGCCCACCATGCTTACCTGGTTGCCCGTAATCTCGTGGCGGAGCGTCCCGCCAATGTGGTGGCTGGCGTTGCCGGCCACGTTCTCGTTCAACACAGCGCAGCTCAGCTTGAAGGTGCCGGAGGACTCCACGGTGAGGTCCACTCCCTTCCATGTCGCGGGGCTCTGACACACCATCGACGTCAGCCCGACGACCTTCACGTTCGTGTGTCGGCCGACCTCGAGCTTGAAGTCACGCCCGTACTTCCCGGACGCGTCGCGCTCTACGACGCCGTCATAGTCGAGCTGCGCTCGCGTCCAGAGCAATTCGGCGCCCGCTGTGTCATCCATCCCGATCTCGTTGAATCCTTCGCCATTGGGCGTGCTCTTGCTCGTCCACACGGACATCTGCTTCTGCTCGGGGAGCACGAGCCGAGGTCGATTCCTGCCGTTGTAGACGCGCCCGATGATGACGGGCTCGTCAGGATCGCCGTCGAGGTAGCTCACGAGCACCTCGTCGCCGACGCGCGGCAGCATGAACGCGCCATGGCCCGCGCCTGCCCAGGCTTGCGAGACCTCCACCCTGCGGGAGGCGAGCTTGCCGCGATCCCAATCGAACGCACAAAGCACGCGGCCCACGTCGTCGGAGTCGACCTCGCCTTCGCCGACGACCACGGCGCGCTGAACCCCGGGGATCTTGGGCTTGGGCGGTCTCGGTGGAACCCAGCGCTGATCTCTCCGGATGCAGCGGACCCGGTGTAGGGTCCGGGCGCCACCTTCCTCTGCACGCCACACAGACTCGACGGCGAGCACCAAGAGCGGGTCGGCTGCCTCTCGATGAGGCGCCCCCGTCACCTTCAGCGTCATTCCGGGGAGGACGAGTGCGTTCGTCTGGAGGTCGAGGACGTTGGCAGGCACGACGTGCTCGAGCAGGCGGATCTCCGCTTGGCGCTCGAGTTCGGCGACGCTGTTCTCGACCCCGTAATCGAAGGCGTAGTGTTCCAGGGCGTCGCTTGCCGTGACGGTTCCAAGTTCCGCAGCCGCATCGAAGTCTGGACGCTCGGCCCAGTCATCGCCCACACGCACGCGACGAATGCGCTCCCTCGCGACGGCGGCGATGCTCGTCACCACAGGCTCGCTCCCTGGCGCGAGGCTTGCCCCGGCCATGAACGGGATCCCGCGCTCACCGACATCCAGCGCGGTCGTGTCAGGCACCAGACGCAGCGCGCACTCCTTCGCAAAATCATAAACGAAGGCGACGCCATCCTCGGCGAGCAGGCGAACGAGCGCCTCGAGATTCGACTCCCCGTACTGCACCCGGTATTCGTGGGTCGGGAGGTTCGGCCCCTCGTCTGCCAGGAGCGGCCCGACGCGCTCCGCGAGCGGCGCCACCAGCATGGAGGCAAGCCCAAGCGCGTCGGCGTCTTTGAACACGCGGTGGTCCCGGCGCAGTCGCAAGAAGGCTGTCCGGGGCTCCAGCGTGAGCGCGTAGTGGTAGCCGTCGAAGTCGGTCGAAACGAACCTCGCCATGGTGCACACGCCGGTGAGCGGCGCGATGGTGGGCTCCTCCAGGAAACGCAGGATCCCCCGCTGTTCAACCAGCGCGTCGACTGAGCGCGGCCTGTCACTTCGCACGCGCAACTCCACGCGAAACTGCTCGGAGATGCCTTGATGCATCTGTGCGGAACTCACCCAGAGTTCGTTGTCGTCCCCTAGGGACAGAGCCAGGGGGACCTTCGATTTCGTTTCTTCGTTACCAGCCACGGAACCTCCAATTCAGTTGAGTCGAATCGCCTACTTGCGCTTGAACGGCAGCGCCGCACCGGTGGGGCCCCCGCCAAGCATCGTCGAGTCCGTCTCGTCGGACGGACTCGACGCCCCGACGCGCGCTCGATCGGCTCGCTGAGCGGCGGGCGCCACCGGCTCCGGCCGGAAGTGCCCATCCACGAACGGGAGCGGGGCGGCCGAGACTCTGACTCCGAGCGGCAGGGTCACGTCCGTCGACAGCTCTGGCGCGCCTCGGAACGCTCGCGTGAACTCGGCGCGCGCGATGGGGTCCGCCTTCAAGACCGCGATCCAGCGAAGACGCGCTCGCTCAAACTCCTGGGCGCTGATGCCTAGGCCTTGCAACACCTCGGAGTTCCTCGCGAAGGGCTTCGACAGTTCGCTGACGACGAGCGCGTAGTCGCGCAGCGAGTCCATGACGCGCAAGGGAGCGGTTGCGGTGGTCATGTCGGGACCTCCTCGAGGCTCCTCACCCAGTCGTTGGACGTGCTTGCCAGGGTACGGTGGGCCTCCGCCTCGCAGACAGGTAGACACTTCCACCAAGCATCTGCGAACGAGCGGAGCTCGGTGCGAGAAGCGGCGCTCGAGAGACCAAGGAACGTCGCCCACGCGAGGTGTTGAAGCCGGTTCAACGTCTCCTGGGCAATGCGAACATCGTCCGAGGGGCGCACCTTGATGCCAAGGTCTTGGGGCCCCCGCGGATACGCTTGCCGCCACCGGTCGCTCTTGGCGAGCGGCCGGACGACCTGGACCTCGCCCGTCAAGGGCGAGAGTTCAACCACGCCTACAGGGGAGATCACGAGAATCGAGCCTGCGTCGCTTCGGCGCCACGGTTGGAATGGCACGACCACGCGCGAGCCGTCGATCAGCAAGGGCGCCATCGGGCGCAGGCCCGCGTCCGATGGGCAGGCTTCCATCGCGATCCTTCGGAGTTCTTGTCGATGGACGCAGGTGCTCATTTCCAGATTGGCTCCTTGGTGGTGTTCATGTTCTTGCGCAGCGACCGGGCAAAGCGCTCCGCTGGCACTCTGGAATGACAGTTTCCGTTGCCTGTGTCGGCGACGATCACGGTCTCGGGCTTGCCGTCCGCTCCGTACTCGATGCCGGTGACGGTCACCGCGTGCCCGCCATCCGACCCGTCCTCATACAGCAGCGCCGAGTCATGCGAGGTGATCACGC
Organism: uncultured delta proteobacterium; assembly: GCA_903892415.1. Classification (GTDB taxonomy): domain Bacteria; phylum Myxococcota_A; class Polyangia; order Polyangiales; family Polyangiaceae; genus Xiheicaenibacterium. Next base: position 15,554 of record CAITIQ010000081.1, read on the forward strand.
CGCGGCCTTCCGAGAGCCGACGGGCGATGCGATCAAGGCTCGCTTCTTCGACCTCCGAGTCGATCCCGTAGCGGGTCAGGACCTGCTTGCGTTCGTCTGGGTTGGAGGCTCCTGTGTCGGCCGCCCAACCATCGAAGGTGTTGTTCGGATCCGACGCGTACCACTCATCGAGATCCACACCCCATGGGACGTCCCCTCGGTTCATCGTATCAACCAGCAGCTCGTTCTCGCTCGGAACGGGGCGTCCATCCTTCGCGCTCTGCCTCGCGATGAGCACGCGGACTGACTCGAGACCACAGTTCCCGAAGGATTGTCTCGTGCTTCCGGACGCACGCCCGGCTGCGAGCTGCTTGCACATTGAATCACCGGCGGCCGACGCTCCTGTTGCTCCTCCAACCGTGGGGCCGCCGACCACGACGTTCGGCGAGCCATTCATGACGGCGCCGCCGTGCACCGTAAAATCGCCCCTGCGCGCCACGGGTAACCCGTTCATCGTCACGGTCGCGGCGCCGGTGATCACACGATCCTTGCCGCCGCCGCAGTCACACGTCCCGAGCAGGCGCGCCACAGGACGCGAGTTCACTTGGACGTTGCCCGGCGGGCGGTTGACGGTGCCGGAGAAATGGGACGGGCAAGCCGTGGGGTCGAGGTTCCGTGCGATCGGTTGGGGCATGGTGATTGTCTCGGCGGCAGCGGCTGAAGCGACGCTGTGTTTGACGGAACATCGTGGTCTGAAGGTCCCCGTGCTCACATTTTTGCTTCCGGCTCCGCGAGCCGCGCCTTCTCCTCCAACACGCGCCTCGCCCCGCGCAGCGCGCAAGGAGTGCGCACCGAGAGGCGGCGCGCTTGTTGCTCCCTGCCCGTTACGGCGAACCTGCCCCGTTACGACGAGCCAGCTGGAACAAGAGCGGTCACGAGAGCATCGCGCACCCGCTTTAAATCGGCTCTTGTCATCGGTCCGCGGAGCCAGCTCATGGTGGTTCTTGATTGCAGTAGGCAGACGCTGGGGGCTCGGTGGACGTTGCGGGCGACGAACCACCGTGGCGCTAGTCTCTTGACGGTGTCGGTGACGAGGGCGGGCTCGAAAGCGCTGGCGTCGGCGGCGGACTCGGTGGAGCCGCTCTGCGCGGGCATGCTGCTCATGGCTTCGACGACGCGTTCGCGGTCGGCGTCGGTTTGCAGGCGGCCGACGAACCATACGCCGGCGTTGGAGAGGATGCGGTAGTCGAGGTCCATGGGGTTTTGCGTCGCGACGACGACGCCGACGCCGTACGCGCGCGCCTGCTTCATGAGTGAGAGCAGCGGGCGTTTGGTCGCGGGGTTGGCGGGGTGCGGCGGCGCGAAGCCGAAGACCTCGTCAAACACGAGCAACGCGCGCAGGTGATGCGTGCCCGACTGTATGCGCACCCACGAGAGGAACTGCTCGAGCACCACGCCGAGCACCAGCGCGCGCTCATCCTCGTCGAGGTGCGCCACGCTGATGATCGTCGCGGGCGTG
>CAITIQ010000082.1 GCA_903892415.1 uncultured delta proteobacterium
GCCGGAGTCCTTGAGGGGGACGGAGGGGTCGAGGCCGCGGGTGACGGCGCGGTGGATGATGGCCTGCTTCTGCTCGTTCAGCAGCGCGATCACCTTCCGCTTCGCCCGGATCGCCCGCTCCAGCCGCCCGTTCGCCCAGTCCAAAAACCGCACAATCGCCGCCTGCTCCGCGGGGGGTGGGAGGGGGATGGGCGCATCCAGAAATGCGGTGTCCGTGAGTTGAAGACGGGAAATCCAGACACCTTTCGATCGCACCTGCAGTTCCCAATGGAACGCCGCAGAGCGAACCAGTTCATGCAGATACCGCGGATTGATCCCTGCGGATGGTCGCGCCCGGTAGACGCTGTAGGCTGTGCTGATGATGCCATGGTGTTGGGATACGCCCAGACCACCACCCCATGCCCAAAGACTGTTGATGACCAAATCCCCTGGCCAACAGAGCTTGTGTCCGGCGTAAGACTCGGCCTTGAACATGGTCACATTCGCCGTTCGTCGCGGCACAACACCGCGAGCTGAACTCACAGTGAGTAGCTCTTCCTTCCCGGCCTGTGAGCGCTGATCAACGGTCATCAGGTATGACTTGCCGCGCTTGATGTCCCAATGCCCCGGCACCTGCCCGAGCCACGGCAGCCCCGACTCCTTGTACTCCGCATACGGCTTGAGGTCGGTGATCATGGCTGCACCCCGTGCAATAGGTCCGCAGGATTCCAAATGCGCTCGGCCATCAGCCGGTAGAGCTGACTCCGTGTCTCCAAGTCGCCTTTGTTGAAGCGCGCGTGGGCGACGAATGGGAGGCCAGACTGTTCTACAAACCGAGCAAAGCCGGGGTTGTGCTCATAGCACTGCGGATGCAACGACCGCGCCAGCAGGTTCTGCGTGTTGTAGTGTGGATGCTTTTCCTCGTAGGTCAGGTCGCCGTAGCTGGCGTTGAAACTCTTCGGCAACAACAACAGCCCGCCGATACGGTTGCGGTGTTCAGCGAAATCCGCTGGATGACCGAACTCATCGGTGTGCCTCTCAGGGTGGTCGGCCCAGATGTGCTCCACCTCGTAGCGCGTAGTGCCCTCACTTACATAGTCGAGATAGCGCGAGGGCTGGCCTGACTCGGTCTCTACATAGTCTGTCAGGCGGGCGAGGATTCGGTGCAGCGCATAGCGATTCTGCTGATGCATCCGCAGGCGTTCGTTGCTGGCGAATGTCTCTTCCTCTTTGCGCAGGAACTCGTGCAACTGTGCCGCAAGCGGACCGGGCGCAAGCCCACGAATCTCACGCATCACCACGAACATGGCGTACTGCATGGTCGAGTACGCAATCGTGCGGAAGTTCCACAGTCGCCACGTCAACAGGATGTCCAAGTAATGCGCAACCAGACCCAGCTTTTGATCGATCACCGGTTCGCTGTCATCTGGCCGCAGTGGTGCTAGCAGGAGCATGTATTGCAGGGTGAAACCCTGCTGCGCGTTGTACAGCACCCGCTGCAAGCCAGGCACAGGGGCCTTGCTGGCCCTGATCAGTCGGAGGTACTGGCGGCTGTAGAAGTCGAAATCTCGGTCGATGAAGCGATAGAAATCATCGCTTTCCCTAAGCCCCACAGTCTCGGCGGCGTCTCGAAGCCATCGATGAAACTCGGTGCCGATACGGTCGAAGTCCTCGGGCTTCGCGTCTTTCTTGTGTTCACGGATCTTTGTTGCGTGCTGACTCCGGAACCAGGCCTTGAAGCAATCGGGTTCAACCTCCTTGCCGGCATCATTGAGATCGCGGATGCGATCGCGCCATCGGTTATTCGCAGACGTTCGCTTGCCTTCATCGATGTTGGCGAGCAGGTAGCCCTTGAGCATGTCAGTCGGGCTCAACGAAAGCCCTCGGTCGTTCATCGTTTCGAAGATTGTGTAGGCATCGTCGTCGGAATAGGCGGTGATTTCGACGAGGTGCACACTCTCCAGCAGCCAGTCGATGAAGTATGGCAGGGCCGCGCTGCGGAGTTCTTCGGGGAAGGCCGCCTCGAGGTCTCGGTAACGCGCGACGAGGTTTTGCACCGACTCGGGTCGGTCCGTGGTGTTGAAAGTCGCCCCACCGTCCTCGTACAGCGCCACCATCGCCGGCGTCCGCTCTTCCACATGCAGATTGAACGACTTCTGCCCGAACTTCTCCGAGAAGATGAGCTCATCCACGTTTACCTGGTTCGTGCGACCGCTCTGGAGGTTCCGCAGCAGCACGAGAAGTAGGGTCAAACTGGTGAGGCGCTGCTGACCGTCAACGATGTACCCGACGCTTTCCTTCTTGCTGATGATGATCGAACCAAGGAAATAGTGCGGATAGTCTGCGACCTTGGTGCGGGCGTGGCCAGGTTGGTACTCCTCGAGAAACTTACCGCTGAGGTCGTCCACCAGTTCGCGGATTTGCTTGTCGTGCCATTTGTACTCGCGCTGGTAGTAGTCAATTGAGTACTTCACGCCCTTGAGCAGTTCGCGAACGGTCTTGGCCTTTCCGAGGATCTCTCTCATTTGTGGCTCCCCTTTAGCAGTCCATCCAGAAGCCCCTCGGCCTCGCGCTCGATGGCGAGGATGTCGGCGGCGATCTCGTCGAGCGCGCGCAAGGGTTGCGGCTTGTAGAAGTGCCGCGTGAAGCTCACCTCGTAGCCGATCTTGGTGGCGTCTTCCTTGATCCACGCGTCGGGGGTGTAGGGCAGCACCTCGCGGCGGATGAAGGCCACGATGCCGCCGTCCTCGAGCAGCGGCACCTGCTCGGTGTCGCGCAGGTCGCTGTCGGGTTCGTACTCCACGATCACGGGCTTGCCGTCCACCTTGGCCTCGAACAAGCCGCGCAGCGGGTCGGCCTTCTGCTTGCCCGGCTTGTGGATCTTGGCGATGACGGGCGGGGCGTTCTCGTCGCGTTCGCTCACCGCCCGGAGGATGACCTTGAGGTCGGCGGCAGGCAGCTTGGTGACCGCCTTGTCGAGTGCGGCGTCCACGGCAGCGCGGAAGGCGTTGTGGTCGGTGTAGACCTTCTCCCCCAACGCCGAGCGCAGCGTCAGGGCCGTCTCCACCAAGCGGCCGTCACGCTCCCAGCTCTTCGGGTCGAGCAGCTTCTTGCGCTTCTTCTCGGGCAAGCCCTTCTTCGCGCTGTTGCCCTCCTCGTCGTCACCCTCCTCGTCGTCGCTGCCCCACTCGGCGAGGCGGGCGTCGAGCCGGGATGCTAACTTGGCGAACTTCGTGAACAGTTCGTCGCCAAACTCCTCGTAGAGCGCGGCGCGGATCTCCTCGTCGCCTGAGTTGAAGCGCAGCGGCTCGATGGCCTTGAGCGTGAGTTGGCTCTTCAGGCGCAGCGGGCGCTCTACGGTCACCTTCCAGTAGCCGAAGGCGCGGTTGTCGAAGATCTTCGACTCAGGGGTTTCCTGGAAGTCGAGGAAAGTGCGGCTGATGCGCTCAACGTCCTCCGGCGAAAGCTCGCAGTTCTTCTTGCCGAGGTTCTTGCGGAGCGGCTTGAACCACTGGCTCGCGTCGATGAGTTGAACACGGCCCTTGCGATGCACCGGCTTCCTGTTCGACAACACCCAGATGTATGTGGCGATGCCGGTGTTGTAAAAAAGGTTCAACGGCAAGGCGACGATGGCTTCCAGCCAGTCGTTCTCGATGATCCAACGACGGATGTTGCTCTCGCCCTGCCCCGCATCGCCAGTGAACAGGGACGAGCCGTTGTGAACCTCGGCAATGCGACTACCGATGGCCGATCTGTCGTTCATCTTCGAAGCCATGTTGGCAAGGAACAACATCTGGCCGTCGCTAGAGCGGGTGACAAGCGAAAGCTCGTCACCGGCATGCATGACCTTGAATCGCGGGTCGCGCATTCCGTCCTTGCCGCCCATGGCTTCGAGATCCTTCTTCCAGCTCTTCCCATAGGGAGGGTTGGCGATCATGAAGTCGAATTCCTGAGCCGGGAACGCGTCGTGCGAAAGCGTCGACCATTCCGCGCCCCCCACGATGTGGTCGGCGTTTTCGCCCTCGCCCTTCAGAAGCATGTCGGCCTTGCAGACCGCATAGGTTTCGGGGTTGATCTCCTGACCATAGAGCAAGCTCTTCACCTGCTGCTTGCGCTTGGTGGCGATCGCCGTGAGTGTCTCTTCGGCGAGAGTCAGC
>CAITIQ010000083.1 GCA_903892415.1 uncultured delta proteobacterium
AGCACACCGGATAAACCACTGTGGTCTGTGAGCGTCGGTTCCAGTTTCTGGAGGGCAGGGGTCAAATCATACACATGAGCCAGCATGAGCTCACTTTGCGGGCGCTTTGTCTTTCTCGTTACCGGGCGTAGGTCCACTGCGCAGAGCTTGTTGTAACAGACCATTGCCCATTGCTCCGATTGACCCACGTCAAGGGGCGGCATGCTGGTAATCGGCTGGGACAGCAATGCAGAGTAGTTCCAAGCCAGCCAACCTAGGACTGAGGTATAGATGCGAGAAGGGACACTGGCAGGGTGAGTAGGAGCTTAAGGGGGGGTACTTTGTAAGGGCGCGCGGCGGCGGCGTGTTTTGGGCGGCGGCGGCATTTCGGCGGGGATGGCCGGCGAAAATCCGCCCCGGCCCGGGGTGGCCGAAGATAGTGTACCAAAACCGAGGAGTTTTCGGCTTTTGGCATTTAATATGCCACTGCGGGGCAGCCTCTGGCGGCCTTGCGGGGATGCAAATTCGCCTATGAAACGGCCGGGGCTGGGACCCGGTTTTATGGCCAGAGAGCACAATCCCACGCAGAAGGCCACGTCAACTTAAAGATGCCCGCATTCATGACCCGGGAGCGTTCAAGTGCGGGCGGAGTGAGCGCTCTAAACATGTCTCATGACCAGTTCCAAACTCGACGCCGTCTTGGTCAACATCCCTCGCCCGCCGGCCGGTTTCAGGGCGAGCTAAGCATCGATGCAGGGTTTAATCAACCTCCTCGATGGGGTCCTCCGCATTAACTAGCGTCAGAATCTCAGCATGAACCGCAGACTTGAGCTTGTACGCCGCTGCATACTCGAAGCCATGACAGTCGTCGCTCCGGGCGTGTTCGCTGCGTCCGCGACGCACCTCCTCCTTCTTCAGATCGTCCACGGCCAGAATCTTGCGCGTGTCGTCCGTGAACACAGGGAAGTGCTTCTCGGCCTGTTGGCACAACTTGAAGACGGTTGACCCCCCGCGCATCGGCTCGAACTTCCGGACGTCGACGAGATCATCCCTAGCTTTGATCGTGCCCATGTAAGGAACCTCGATGTCCTCGCCACTGTGCTTGTAGTGCGCCTTTGTAACAACTCCGAGCATGTACTTCTCGTTCTCATGGGTCAACTCCACGACGATGACGTCGCCCACTTTGACCTGTAAGCCTAGCGCCTTGCCCTTGTTGGCTAAGTAGCTGCGAGTGAGCGGCTGGATGACGGAGGCGGAGGGAAGCAACAGCTGGTACGCCTCGACTGGGCCGCAGATCTCCATGTTCTTGCACGTCGTGTTCGCCGGGATGCTGGCGTTGCCATTCTCATCCAGCTCGATGCGATAGTCAGAGAGCGTGCGGCACCCTTCGCACTCGTGGCACGAGTGCAGCCGTGTGAGGATCTGCGCGCTGTCCGATTTGCAGTCGACAAACTGCCGCAACGGCTTGGACCCTTCCAGCGTGTGGCAGCCGAGCACTGGCCGTCGCACAGCGTCCGGCCCGTGGTTCGGCACGAAGAACGCAAAGCGCCGTGTAACGCCGCGCAAGTCCTTCTTGTCCCAGATAGGCTTTCGCGTGAACTCAAACTTGCGCTTGAGAACCTCGTACACTTGCTGGCAGTTCTCAACGCGCGTCGGCCGGTCAGGCGTGTCCAACATCTGCTCGGCATTGATGGTGCCCTTCACGTCTGCGCCGATACCATCGGAGGG
>CAITIQ010000084.1 GCA_903892415.1 uncultured delta proteobacterium
CGACGCGAGGTTGATGTGGCTGATGGAGCGGCCAACCTCGTTGTAGGTGTAGGCGTTGCTGCCGATGATCGTCACGCCGGTGGGCGAGGGATCGGTCGCGAGGAAGTTGGTCGTGGCGGCGCCAGCGACCGGCGCGGCTCCGCCGTAGCTCAGCCGAAGCAAGCTGTTCGACGTCATCGAGGCGACGTAACCGAAGTCGGTTCCGGGCACGAAAGCGATGTCATGCGGCACCGCGACGAAGCGGCGCCCTTCGGCGTTGATGCCCGCAGCCGGGAGGGCCTGTACAAGCTCGCTCAAGTTGGCGAGTTGCGAGTCGAGCACGGTGTTGTTGGCCGTATCGACGGCGTACACCAGGCCGTGAACGTTCTGGTGGAACTCGGTGGTGTGATTGAAGGCGGCAGGCGAGGCCCCAACAGCGGTCACGTACAGCTTGCCGTTGTTGATCGCACAGCCATAGAGCTGGTTGGGATAGGCCGAGGTGTTCGACGCGAGATCGAGCGTCGGATCGCCAACGTTACCGCCTGCGACCATCACGCCCGGGAGATCGATCACGGTGGGTTGCAACGTGATCGAGGTCACGGCGTTGGTCTGCGCATTGATTGCAAACACTCGACCAACACGCGCCGTATCGGTGCCTTCTTTTTGTGTGCCGTTCTCACGAGCGTAGAAGTCGGTGACGTAGATCGTCTCGTCGCTGTCGACCTCGTCGGCGTCGTTGGTCACGCACACCGCCATCGGCGCGCCGCCCACGGTCACCGTGGTTACGTCGCCGGTCGCCGTGTCGATTACGCTGACCGTTCCGTCGGCCCAGTTCGACACGTAGGCTTTGGCGCCGGAGGGCGAGAGCGCGATGTGGCCGGGCTCGGAGCCGACGCTGATGGTGTCGGTCACGGTGGGGGAGGCCGCATCGATGTTGCTGATGACCGAGACTGTCTGGTCGAGGCGGTTGACGACGTAGGCGGTCAGTCCGTCGGGGGAGAACACCACCGAGGTCGGCTCGGCGCCGACGTTGACCTTGGAGGAAGGCGCCGGAACGCCTGCGGCGTCGACGAAGAAGATGGAGACGTTGTTCGTGGCCTTGTTGGCCACGGCCAGGAAATCACCTGCTTCGGTGCTGGCGATCGAGCTGCCGCGGCTCGGCTGCTGGGCAAAGAAGCCGCCGCCAGCGCCGCCCTCACCACCGGCGCCGCCGGTTGCTGCGCCACCACCACCGGCTGCACCGCCGCCACCGGCTGCACCACCGCCGCCAGTTGCACCACCACCACCGTCGGCGCCACCGCCGCCGGCTGCGGCGCCACCGCCGCCCGTCGTGGGGCTACCGCCGGTTGAAGAGCTGTCGTCCCCACAGGCGGGGCCGATCGTTGCTGCGAGGAGACAGGCTGCGGCGAGCAGCGAAGTCGGAGCAAGTCGGCTCTTCAAAGTTCTTCTGGTACTACGCATGGAATAAGTTACCTCCCGCACGGGCTCACTCGCCCACACGACAAATCGCCTGCGAACGTGCAGGCACGGTCCAACCCAACCATGACAAGGTGTCACGCGCGTGGGCACAGATGAACCCCTCGAGCGTCGATGACGGGGATAGTCGGAGCCTATGGGGCCCCGGGGGCCTCATAACTGCGGCCTTTCCGGGTACTTCTGCGCCGTAGCGCTGGTCGATCCTGCGGGATCGATACCCGGCCTTGGGATTCTAATGCTTGGAGAGCTGCGCTATGGCTCAGCCATGCGGCGTGTACTGCGAACGACTTTGCTCCTATTCGGGTCGCAATGAGTTGGGACGACGCACCGTGGACCTTGGGCAATCTTCAGATCGCTCGGTCGGTTCTGGAGGAGCTCGAGCGTTTGGCGGTGCTCGGGTACACGGCCGAGCAAGAGGTGTGCGGCCTGTTAGCGGGGCCGGTGGGCGAGCCGCTCGTGTGCGACCGCATCATCCCGATCGAGAACCTCGCTCAGCAGCTGCACGAGCGAGATCCGTCGGCTTACCCGCGCAGCGCACGCACCTTCTTCGCCTTCCATGAACGCAAGCTCGAGGCGGCCTTGCGTGAAGGGCGGGCCAAAGGCGCGCCGGTGAAGGTGCTCTACCACTCGCACCTCGACGTCGGGGCCTTTCTGTCTGGGATGGACCAGGCGATGTTGTCGCGCGGCGTGCCACCAGCGTTCGTGGATGGGCCGGCAAGCTTGGGTTCGGGCCCGCCGTGGCCGCTGGCGTTCCTCGTGACCAGCGTGCGCAAAGGTCCGTCCAGCCCTGTGGTGGACGACCATAAGCTCTTCGTGTGGGCGCAACGCAGCTTCGAGGCCTCGCCGCTGACGATTGTCTAAGTGCGAGCTGCAAGTTGTGCAGCCCTTGAACATGATGTTCAGCGCGTTGGTCACTCGTGCGTCGCTTGAACGACAAGCGTCTGCAGCTGGGATTGGCTGCTTCTTTCGTTGTGCAGCCCCGTGCTCTACTGCGGGGCGCCGCTCGTAGCGTGGCGTCGGTTTTGCAGCAAAGGTTCGGAGCTAACCATGATGCAGTCCAATCAAGTTCGAGTCGACGTCGCGACTGGGGATGCGCTCGACGTGCGCTCCTTCCACGTGACCCAGCAGATGGATGCGCTCTTTCGAGTCCGGCTGACCGCCGTCTCGCACAACCTGAGCATCGACCTGGCCGAGGTTATCGGCAAAGACGGGAGCTTCTCGCTCGGGACCGCGAACGGCAGCTTGCAGCTTCACGGCGTCGTGATCGAGCTGAAGCAGCTGCGGGTCGATGAGCAGGGGCTCGCGACCTACAGCTTGCAGCTCGCGCCGCGGGCCTGGCTGATGTCCCAGCGCAAAAACTTCCGCATCTTTCAGTTCGTCTCGGAGCTTGCCATCGTCTTGCAGCTGTTCGCTGAATGGGGCGTTGACGTGGAGTCGCGTATCGGGCGGACGCACAAGCCGCGCAAGTTTCGCGTGCAGTACGACGAGAGCGATTTCGACTTTGCGTGCCGTATGCTCGAGGACGCAGGCATCGCCTTCTATTTCGAGGCGGCGGAGGGCGGCACGCGCCTGGTGCTCGACGATCAGCCGGAGACCCGCGGGCTCGATTATCCGCTGCTCTCCTTCCAGGACCAACCGCAGGTGACAGGAGCTGACTTCGTTACGGCGCTCACCGTGAAGCAACGAGTGAAGCCGGGGCGGATGACCGTTGGGGACCTCGATTACCGCCGTGCGAGCGATGCGCAGCCGCGGCTGTCTTCAACGAGCGGTCTTGCGACCGAGGCTCGTCTCGAACAGTTCGACTACGAGCCGGGCGCCTTCTTGTTTCAGGGCTCAGGCGGAGGCACGCCGGCTGCCGATGATCGCGGTGCTTCGCGCACCGACGAAGGGGAGGGGGCGGCTCGTACGCAGGGCCGCTTGCTCGCGCGGCGGCGGGGTGAGCGTGAGGTGCGGCTCGAGTCGAACGTGGTCGCGCTGCGACCCGGAACGCGCTTGAGCGTCGCCAATCATCCTCATCGCACGGTGGGGATGGACCAGGGCCTGCTGCTGACCGCGGCCGAGGTAGCGGGAGAACACAGCGCGGATTGGCGAGTGAAGGTCGTCGCGGTGCCTACGAGCCTTCCGTACCGGCCCCTTCAAGACACGCCCAAGCCGCGCGTGCCCGGACTCGAGAGCGCGACCGTGGTCGGACCTGCTGGCGAGGAGATTCATACCGATGAGTACGGTCGCCTGCGCGTCCATTTCCATTGGGACCGCGAGAGTCAGCGCAACGAGGCGAGTTCGTGCTGGTTACCCACCAGTCAGCCCTGGGCGGGGACCGGCTTCGGCGGGGTGAATCTCCCGCGCATTGGTCAAGAGGTGCTGGTCGAGTTCTTGGGCGGGGACCCGGATCGACCGGTGGTGATCGGGCGGGTCTACACCGAGACCAACCCCGTGCCCGACAAGCTGCCGCAGTTCAAAGAGATCTCAGGCATCATGAGCGAGTCCACGCCACGCATGGTGATGGGCGGCGCAGATGGCTCCACCGCGAGCCCGTCTTCCAGCTTGTTGGGTGGTGGCCAGCCGATGTCGCCAAGTGACGTCGGCTCGGAGCTTGGCGGCAAGGGACCGTACGCGGCCAACTCTCCCACCAGTCAGATGCACGATTGGCAAGGCAGCGGCATCAAGCTCAACGACCAGAACGGCAATCAGATGATCTACCTGCAGGCCCAGCGGGATCTGAACATCACGGTCAACAACTGCTGGCGCACGATCGTGCGCAACGATCGCACCTGCAAGGTAGGAACGGATGACGTGCTCGAGGTGATGAACCAGCACGAGACGCAGGTGCGTAGCAAGCAGAGCGTGACCATCGACGGCAACCAAACCGTGAGCGTATTTGGGCGGCGCGCCGAGCGGATCGACAACAACCTGGAGCTCGAGGTCGGGCAGGCCTTTGACATCACCTCGTCGGAGGACGCGATCAACTACTACGCAAAAAACACGCTCAGCATCGAGTCAAAGACCCGGATGGAGTTCGTCGTCAAAGGCAGCCGAATCGAGATCACACCCGGACAGGTAACGGTCAAGTCGGCGAACCGCGTCTACCTGCAACCTGGGCGCGGCGGCTTCCCCAAACGCTGAACGCACGACCACAACGGAGCAAAGCCACATGCGTATTCGTCATCTCTCCTTCCTTGGTGTTCGCGGCCTCGACGGCGTTCGCCATGATCTGCCGCGTACCAGCGACACCGACCTGATCGTGGTCCACGGCCGCTACGGCAGCGGCAAAACCTCTTTCTTGGACGCCATCGCTGCAGCGAAGGAACGCGTAGCCGAGTACGGCTCGCCCGACGCTCGCTGGGATGGTCTCGTCGCTTCGTCCACGGGCGCAGCCAAGGTTTCGATTCAGTGGGAGTTGAGCGACGAAGAGCGAGCTCGTTACGGCGCTAGCGATGCGCTGGCGGCGAGCGAATCGATCCTCGGGCGCGGTATGGCGAAGGAGGATCATTCACTCACGTTGCGCGGCGTACTCGGGCAAGACGGAGACGCTACGCGTGGCTCGGTGCACTACCTCCATGACAGCCGCGACCTCGACGGGCCGATGAGTTTTGGCTCGGAGGACGCGGCGCTGCGTCTGCGGCTGACGACGCGCAATTCGAAGTTCTCGGATCTTTACGATTTGCTCGACCACAGCGAGCGTTCAAGCCAGCGCGCGTTGGCCGCCGAGCGTTTCGCGCAGCTCTGTCCGCGGTTGCAGATTGCCGGTCTCAAGCGCTTCGGCACGAGCTTCTACCCGGTGTTCAAGGATGCGGCTGGTGAACGTCGCTACGAGACGCTGTCGGCTTCTGAGCGGCAGGCCTTCATTCTTGCGCTGTATACGGCCAAGACCCCGATCGTCGATTCGCTGCTGCTCGTGGACGCGCCGGAGCTTGGCTTTGGGGATGGCGCGGTCGAGTACCTGCGGGCGATCTTGCGCTGGACCACGCGTACGCAGGTGATCGCGGCTACCGGTTGCGCTGCCGTCCGCTCGATGAGTGAGGTTGCCCACGTGCTCGAGCTGCGATCATGAGTTGGTTCTCGACCAAGGCCTTCAGCTTCGAGCTGCCCGGCGAATGGCACGAGCGCACCATTCAGCTGCATCGGCCAGCCGATGACGCCGAGACCGCCTTTGCCCTGGCGCGCAATCCGCGCGAAGGCAAACAGCAGGTGGACCTCGATCTGGTGGTGTCCAGCTTACCGAAAGGGTCGAACGTCGAGCGTGAGGTCCTGCACAACGACCGGGTCGAGGTGGGGCCGCTCGACGGCCAGGACATGGGCTTCATCACACGTACCCGCGCTTCGGCTGAGTACTACCGCATCGTGTGCGTGAGCTACTTCGACTTGGAGCTCAGCTTCCAATGGGCGGGCCCAGCCGCTCGCCGGGCCGAGGTGGACGCGCGCGCCGAGCAACTTCTCCAGACCGTAAAGTTCAGGCAACGATGAGGACCTACCGCTGCACCGAGTGCGCCTACGAAGTCGATGAACGCTGGCTCGATCACACCCGCTACACCTACGAGTGCGGTGAGGTTCGCGTCTTGATCGAACCGTATTGCGCCCGCGCCGACGGGCCCGAGCAGGTGGATGCGGCCATCGCGCGCTTCCACCACATCGTTCCGGGCTACACCCTGGTGGAGCGTAGCTCGAGCGAGAAGCCGGCTCCCGACTCACTGATCGTCGCGCACCGTTTGGGCGGGTTGCTTGCGCGATTCGAGATCAGCGTGTTTTGGGCGCTCGGCGAGAGCATGTGGGTGATGCGAGCCTCGGCTTCGTTTGCGGAAGAGGAACGCTGCCGTGAAGCCCTGCACAGTTTCTTGGACACCTATCAACCCGTTGAGGCCCTATGAGCAAGCCAGAAGTCCAGGCTGCCGCGCGCGAGACCGACTACATCGTTCACAACGAAGGGCAGTTCTTTCGCTTTCTAGGCTTCATCGTTTGGCTGCGCTACGGCACGCGCGCGGTCCAAGCTGTGCTCGCCTTCTTCGGGCCCGCCGGCTGGACTGCCATTGCTGTGGGCTTCGTGGTGGAGTGGGCGCTCTCAAATGCGCTCGAAGCGGTGCTTGAGGGCATCGGCGAGATGATTGAGTACAAAGGAGATCCAGCGATCGCCACCGGCTCGAGCAACGTGTGGATCAATGGCCTGAAGGCTGCACGTGGCGACGAGAAGGATGGGGACAAGCTCTCCTGCCACGGTGGGGCAAAGATCAAGGAAGGCAGTCAGTGGGTCTCCTTCAATAAGAAGCCGGCTGCGCGCATCAAAGACCGCACCGAGTGCTCGGGCAAGTTGAGCCTCGCGCAGGGGTCGGTCGCTAACGTTTTCATTGGTGGGCCGCCCATTCACTACGACAACAAGCTGGCCATCCATGAGGAGCTCAAAGGCTTCTTTACGTGGGGCAAGGTCTACACCCAGAGCTCGCTCCTCAAGATGGTTGGAGAGGCAGCCAAGGAAGGCGGCAATAACATCGCCGACGCGCTTTGGCAGGCCAGCAAACCGCACCTGACGCATTGATGCACGCGGACGAATGGAGAAGACGATGAGCAACAGCAACCAGGTGCAGCTGACGATCGCGAGCGGAGATGGTCTGGATGTGCGCTCCTTCCGAGTGACCCAGCGAATGAGCGGTCTGTTTCGCGTCGAGGCCACGGTGGTCTCACGCAACCCTGATATCGATCCGGATGAGGTGCTGGGAGAGGACGCCTCCTTCAGCTTGGGGACCTCCTTCGCCGTGCAGAGCTTTCACGGTGTATGCGCCGAGATCGATCTGGTGCGCGTGGAGTCGGGCGGTCTCGCCACCTACACGGTGGTGCTCGTGCCGCGAGCCTGGCTGATGACCCAGCGGCAGAACTACCGCATCTTCCAATACAAGTCGGAGCTCGAGATCGTCTCGCAGCTGCTCGGCGAGTGGGACGTCGAGTTCCGCGCGCAATGTGGCAGCACGCACCCGAAGCGGAAGTTCCGCGTGCAATACGCCGAGAGCGACTTCGACTTTGCGTGCAGGATGCTGGAAGACGCTGGCATCAGCTTTTGGTTCGAGGATAACGAGGGCAAGACTGTGCTCGTGCTCGACGATGATCCGCAGGCGCAAACGCCGCTGTTTCCGATGCTGCGCTTCCACGACCAACCCGGCGTAGCCAGCAGCTCCTTCGCCACGAAGTTGGAGCTCGGGCAGCGCGTCCGGCCAGGGAGCCTTGCCATTGGGGACCTCGACTATCGGCGGGCCAGCAGCGATCAGCCGCGGCTCTCGCACACGAGCGGCCTCGCGGCAGAGCAGTCGCTCGAGCAGTTCGATTACGAGCCGGGGGCGTTCCTGTATCAGGGCTCCGGGTCGAACACGCCCTCGGCCGACGACCGTGGCGCTGCTCGAACCGACGAGGCCACCGGCAAGCGCAAGACCGAGAATCGGCTCGCGGGCCTGCGGCAAGACGCGCGGCAGGTGGCGTTCGAGTCAGACGTGCTGGCACTCAAGCCCGGCGTGGTCCTGAGCATCGCCCTTCATCCGCACGCTGCGCTCAACGGGGCGGGCTTGCTCGTGACCACCGCGGTGATCGAAGGCAAACACAGCGATGATTGGCGCGTTCAGGCCGAGGCCGCGTTCACCGACATGCCGTTTCGGCCGGCGCTGCGTACGCCCAAACCCAAGGTGCGCGGACTCGAGAGCGCCACCGTGGTCGGTCCCTCGAGCGAAGAGATCCACACCGATGAGTATGCTCGGGTGCGCGTGCACTTTCATTGGGATCGCGAGAGCGGTCGGGATGAGCAGAGCTCCTGCTGGATTCCGACCAACCAGCCGTGGGCCGGCGCAGGCTTCGGCGGCACGGTGCTGCCACGCATTGGTCAGGAGGTGTTCGTGGCGTTCCTCGGCGGAGACCCGGACCGACCGGTGGTGATTGGCCGCACCTTCACCGAACACCAGCCGCCGCCGTATCCGTTGCCAATGGGCAAGACGCTGACCGCGTTGATTGGCAAGGCTACCCCAGCGGTCGTCAGCGGTGGCGCCGGTGGGACCTACGACAGCGAGGTCTTCATGTACCAGCGCGGTGGGCCGAGCAAAGCCTTCAACGCCGACTACCCCGGGCCGATGCGCATGACCAAGTACTCCGACACCAGCAACATGGTGATGATCGAGGACAAGGACGGTAAGAACCTTGTGTTTCTGCAGGCGCAGAAGGACCTGCACATGGTGATCAAGAACTCCTGGCGCACCGTGGTCGGCAACTACCGTGGCTGCGTGGTGCTGGGTAATGACGACCTGCACGTGAAGAACAAGCAGCTCATCAACGTGGTCGCCGCGCAGCGGCTCAACGTGGTGAAGGATCAGACCATCAAGGTCAAACTGAAGCGTGAGGAGCGCGTGGACGAAGACCTGGGCCTCGTCGTTGGTAAAGAAGCGACGATCAAGGGCAAGTCGACCATCAAGCACAAGGCGAAGAAGTCGATCGTAATCGAGGCAGGGGAAAAGATCCGCCTGCGGGTCGGCAAGTCGGTTGTGGTGATGGACGGCAAGGCCATCGTGATCGAGTCGCCCAATGTCGATATCAACCGCTGAGCGAGGGAGCAACATGACCACGACGAACGACGCTTTGGTGACCATGTCCTCGGGGGATGAGCTCGACGTACGGTCCTTCTCGGTACAGGAGCGGATGAGCACGCTCTTTCGGATCGAACTCCTGGTTCGAAGCAAGAACCAGGACATCGATCTGGACGAAGTGATTGGTCATGCGGCGTCGTTTGCGCTGCGCAGCTCCGCGTCATCGCCCGAATGGCACGGCGTGGTCGTGGAGATGGAGCTGTTGCGCGTGGAGTCGGCGGGCCTTGCGACCTACCGCCTGTTGATCCAGCCGCGTGCGTGGTTGCTCACGCAGCGCAAGAACTACCGCATCTTTCAGTTCAAGTCGGAGCTCGAGATCGTTCAGCAGTTGCTCGACGAATGGGGCGTCGTGCACGAGGCACGGGTGGACGCGGGCCAACATCTCGGTCGCAAGTTCCGTGTGCAGTATGGGGAGTCGGACTTCTCGTTCCTGTCGCGCATGCTCGAGGACGCGGGCATCAGCTTCTACTTCGAGCAGGAGGGCAGCGCGTCCAAGCTGGTGCTCGACGACGCGCCGGAGACCCGCCCGCTCGGCTTCCCGCTGCTGCGCTTTCACGACGAGCCGCGGGTGACCGAAGGGCGCTTCGTTACCAAAGTGGCGGTGCGTTCGCGCGTGCGTCCGGGTGCGATGCGGATGAGCGATGTCGACTACCGCCGGCAAAGTGAGCGGCAGCCGTACGCCTTCAGCGAGCGTGGCCTTCCGCAAGAAGGCCGCCTGGAGCAGTACCAGCATGAGCCCGGCGCGTTCCTTTTCGCAGGCTCGAGCGGTGGCTCGACGCCCACGGCCGATGACCGCGGCACTGCGCGCACCAACGATGCTGCGGGCGACCGCAAGGTGAAGAACCGGCTGGCCGGAAAGCGTCAAGACGCGAAGGTCGTCAGCTTCGAGTCGGACGTGCTCGAGCTAGCTCCCGGGCGGCTCTTGAGCGTCGCCGATCATCCGCACCGCACGCCAGCGCCGAACGCCGGCTTGCTCGTGGCGGCGAGTGAGCTCCGCGGTGAGTACGCAGGGCAGTGGCGCGTGCAGGTGGAGGGTGTGCCGACGTCGGCGCCGTTTCGGCCTATGCAGCTGACGCCCAAGCCGATTGTTCACGGCATCGAGAGCGCGACCGTGGTGGGACCCGGCGGGGAAGAGATCCACACCGATGAGTTCGGACGAGCGCGGGTGCACTTCCACTGGGATCGCGAGAGCGCGCGCAACGAGACCAGCAGTTGTTGGCTTCCGAGCAACCAACCGTGGGCCGGTAACAGCTTTGGCGCAGTGAATCTGCCGCGTGTCGGGCAAGAGGTGCTGGTCGAGTTTCTCGGCGGCGACCCAGACCGTCCGGTAGTGGTGGGGCGCGTCTACACCGAGACCAATCCACCGCCGGATCCGCTGCCGAAGTTCAAACACGTGAGCGGGCTGTTCAGCGAGTCCACGCCGCGCATGGTACGCGGTGGAGCTTCCGGGACCACGCAGCCGAGCATCTTTGGCGGCCAGCCAATGTCTCCCTCGGAGGTGGCTGCTCAGAGCACGACAGCCGGCCCGAAGAACATCGTTACGCCTAGTGGAACCACGCATGACTGGGCGGGCAGCGGCTTCAAGCTCGACGACTGGAGCGGCGCCGAGAATTTCTACATCCAAGCCAACAAAGACATGCACTGGGTGATCCGCGCCAACTGGCGCACCGTGGTCGGCGCCCATCGCACGGCGTTGATCGGCACCGATGAAATCACCAGCGTAAAGGGCAACCAGACCATCTACATCGGCAGCGATCAGGACGTGCTTTGCAAGACGCAAACGAACGTCATCAACGCGAACCGCAAAGACTCGGTTGGCCAGACCTTCAAACAGATTGTGACCAAGGGCATCCGCGTTGAGTCCACCAACTCCAGCCTGAGCATCGAGGCCGACGAGGACATCGTCTTCGACTCAGATGTGACGGTGGAGCTACGGGTCGGCTCATCGCTCATCCGCGTCGATGGTACCAACATCGGTATGGGCTCGGGGGACGACACGATTCAGATCAACCCCGGTAGTTCATGACAGAGCGTGTGTGGGCCGCTCGTGAGCTAGTCTGCGTGCATGAGAACCGCCTTGCTTCCGCTCTCGCTGCTCCTCCTGGTTGCTTGTGACGAATCAAGCTCAACCGAAGACCCTGTGCCGAGTCCGGTTCCTTCGGATGGCGTTTACGAGACAACCCAGGCCGCGTTTACCGAGGACGGCTGCCTGATCGGAACCATCCAGCTGTCGCTCGAGCTTGTGGTCGAGGGCACCGTTGACGATAAGACCATCAGCTTTCCGCCGGCGACTCTGCCGTTCGGGGCTGAGGCTGGGCCACGGTCCGTACCTCTGCAGGACGGTAAGTTCTCGGTGCAGTGGTCGGGGATCGCAGAGCTCACGGCTGAGGATGCAGACTTCAACACGATCGAATGCCCACTCGAAGTACGCGTCGCCATGGACGGCACCGTGGCCGACTCTTCCTCCTGGAGCGCGGTCGGCTCGTATGAGCTGGTCGCAGGCAAGACCCTTGACCCATTGTGTGAAGCGGCCGTTCAAGAGGGTGCTGCGGGCTACCTGCTCAGCTCCGGCTGCGAGTCGAAGTTTACGGCCGACTTCTCGCTGCCGACGGAATGACTCGTGCCAAGTCAACCTGGTCAATCGGGCCTTCGGCCGTTTTCTCGAAGAGGGCCCGAGTCATTCACTTCGTGCCTTCGGCACTCCGTAGACCTCCGTGGACTCCGTCCACTGCGTGGACTCTGTCCACTCCGGTTCTGTTCACTGCATCCGCCTTCGGCGGAATGAACGGTTAACTCGCTGGACGAACGAGCGACGCCAATGATGAGGGTATTGTTGCTGCGTGTGGCCTACGCCAACGTGATCGTCGCGCTCGGCGGTCTCGGCTACTCGGTGATGGCCTGTGTGCTCGCCGGTGTCGCGCCCAAGGTGGAGTATGTACTTCCCGGCTTCACCACCATCTTCGCTGCGTACAACTTCGACAAGTGCGCCCGGCTCGATCCGCAAGACGCCATCAACGACCCTGAGCGCTCAGCGTTCATTGCGCGCTATCGCTGGTTGTTGGTGCTGTTTGCCGTCCTAGGGCTGTTGTTTGGTGGCGTGCTCTCGGCGCGAGCGGGAGCCCTCGGTGTAGCGCTCTACCTATCGCCCTTCATCGGTGCGGTGCTCTACACCCTGCCGGTCGTGCCGAGCCGCAGAGGCATGTTGAAGATCAAAGAAGTGACCGTGCTCAAGAGCGTGTGGGTGGCGGCGGCCTGGGGCTTTGGCCCGGGCCTCCTTCCGGTGGTCTTGGCCGGAGCGGCGCTCGATCACGCGGCCTTGATGGCTTTTGTTTTCACGACAGTTCGAGTGTTCGTCAACACGGTCTTCTTCGATCTCGGTGACATCGCTGGGGATCGGGCGGAGGGCGTGGCGACGATCCCGGTGCGCTTCGGCTTTTTGGCCACACGCCGAATGCTCCATCTGCTGAACCTTGGGTTCGGACTGGTGATGCTCGGCTTCACGTTGTCGGGCTGGCTTCCCCCCATCGCCCATCTCATGAATGGTCTAACGCTCTACGCTGCGTTCTACCTTTCGCAGGCGAAGAACGAGCACTCGGAGATCGGCTTCACCTGCGATGTCGTGGCTGACGGCGAGGGGTTCGTCGGCGCGCTTGCGTGCCTCGGTGTGCTTGCGCTGACGTGAGCGCGCTCGCCGTTCAGTCCTGCCAGGGCTCGACCACGAGCTCGAAGCGCCCGAAGTCGAACGGCACGCCTGGCGCGGCTTCGACCTTCTGCAGGCGCTCGCGCTCCCCGCGGCGCCGCAGTTGCGTCACGCGGTGGTAGCAGAACGGGTTGTTGCCCGGCTTGCCCAGCGTGGTGTGCGCCATCCAGGTGCAGCCGCCCTTGCACGCGTCGGCGTAGTAGCAGGTCTTGCAGAAGCCCCATAGCTCGTCCTTCGTCCGGTACCGCGCAAAGCCGACGATGCGATCCTGCTCCCAGATCTGCTCGAGCGAGAGGTCCTTCACGTTCGAGCCTCGGTATGGGGTCGGCAGGGTAGGGCAGGCCTTGATCGTGCCGTCCGACTCGATGCCGAGCGTGTGTTTCCCCGCTTTGCAGCTCGCAAAGTGCGACTCGCTGCTCAGCGGGCGTGAGCGCAGCACCTGCTCGTGCGGGCCGAAGTAACCGATGTTGTTGCTCGGCATGATGGCAAAGGGCTGGCCCACTTCTCCGGCCGCGCGCCACGCTTCCACTGCCTCGAGCTGCAGCTTCGCCAGCGTGTCGATGATGGGCACGACCTGCCACGGATCGACGATCCATTCGGGGTGATCGGCGGCGCGCCCGAGCGGGCCGGTGAGCTGCACTTGCCACGCGACCACGCCGCGGGCCTGGTATGCGCGGGCCATCTCCGGAAGTACGTGCAGGTTCAGTTTGTTGATCTGCGAAGTGACGGTGACCATCAGCCCCGCCGCGCGGCTGGCGTCGATCGCGCGCATGCACGCCGCGAAGCTGCCGAGGTTGCCGCGTAGCTTGTCGTGGATCTGCGCTGTGCCGTCCACCGAGACGCCCACGCCGGTGAGCCCCGCGTCGCGGAAGCGCCGCGCGCGCTCCTCGGTCCACGCGCGTCCGCCCGTTTGCAGCACGACCTGAATTCCGTGCTCGGAGAGGGCCCGTATGATCACTTCGCAGTCGGGGCGGAGATACGCCTCGCCGCCGATCAGCACCACCTCGCGCGTACCGAGCCGCGCAAGCGACGCCGCCACCTCGAGCATCTGCGCCGTATCGAGCTCGCCCTCGCGGGCGCGCCCTGCGCGCGAACCGCAGTGCGCGCAGGGCTGATCACACTTCATCGTGACCTCCCAGACCACGTAGATCGGGATCGCTTGATCGACCTCGTCCGGCTGGATCTTCCGGCGCACTTCGACGGGTTGAGGCATAGCTCCGACGGTACCACTGGTCGATGAGAGGCGCTTGACATAGCCCCTCTGTCACAGCTCCACTCACAATCATGACGCCCTTCATTGCTTGCCCTTCATGCTCCTGCCACGTCGCCCCGCATGAACTCGCGTGCCCCCATTGCGGCGCAGCGACGAAGGACAAGGCCGGCTCGCCCGTTAAGACCGCGGCGGCCGTCCTGCTCGGGCTCACCACCGCGATCGTCGCGTGCGGCGAGCCGACCGACGCCTACGGCGCGCCTGGCGGCTATTCAGAGGGCGGTTCTGGCGGGGCCAGTGAAGGCGGCGCGGGCGGTACAGGCGGCGCAGCGGCTGGCGGCGCAGCGGCTGGCGGCGCAGCAGCTGGCGGCGCATCGGCTGGCGGCGCATCGGCTGGCGGCGCATCGGCTGGCGGCGCATCGGCCGGCGGCGCATCGGCGGGCGGCGCAGGTGGTGCTGGCGGCGGCTGATCCCTCGCTGGCCAAGCTGCTTCGCACGGCCTACGTTGGTCTGCGATGAAGGAGACCTCGTACCGCGTCGACCCCAAGCCAGCGCTCAAGTCGTGCGCAAAGTGCGGCATGCCGAGCGATCCGGTCCGGCTGGTCTACTCCAAGACGGGCGACCTCATCTGCGCCGCATGCGAGTCCGGCGCGGACGGTGACGTCCGAATCGTCCGAGGCGCCTGGGGCTCTGTGGGCGCAGCCATCGCCTTTGGCTTCGGGGCGACCATCGCGCTCCTCTTCCTTCTCCAGTCCCTGCTTTCCACGTTCGGAGATAGCAGGGTTTCCAAGGGCGAGGTCCGCTTCGGCGCCATGTGGCAGCTATTCCTCGGCGTGATCGTGGTCCTCGGTGGCTGGACGATCGCTGGGGCGCATCGGACGCTCTCCTCTCCAGCCGTCCGTAAGGCGATCGGTCCCAAGCGCACTTTGATGCTCCTGCTTTCTTGGGCCGGCATCCCGTTGGTCCCGGCGCTCGCGCTGCTGTGGGTCGTGATTGTCGCTGTGCTGAGGATGATCCTGCGGTAGCGCTAGCATTGCAAACCGGACGATCTCTCCTCGGCTTCTGCACCACGGCATTGGTGTCGGCAGCTCTTGCGTGCCTCGCACCAAGCGGGATGTGGGTGCTGCTTGCCCTCGCATCCTCGTTCGGGGCGCTGAGCACGCGCAACCGCCAGACGCTCGCGCCTCCTGCCGGCTGAGGGCAAGGCCGCGTTCGTCTGAACGCGCAGCGCCGAGCTGCTTGACTGGGATCGCAGCGTCGCTATTGCCTCCGCGAAGGATCTCGCGTCACGGCTCTTCTCGACCCAGACGCCGACACTGGCCACGAACAAGCAAACCTACAAGCCCCGAGTCCGCCCATGACCACGCTCTCCGATCCCTTGAAGCTCGCCCACGGTCCCACGCTCCGCAATCGGTTTGCCAAGAGCGCGATGAGCGAGCGGCTCGCGCTAGCGGATGGGCGCGTCAGCGCCGAGCTGGTCGCGCTGTACCGGCGTTGGGCTGAGAGCGGCGCCGCGCTCCTGATCACCGGGAACGTGATGGTCGATGGACGGGCGCTCGGTGAGAGCGGCAACGTCTTCGTCGAAGATGAGCGCGACCTGGCTGGGCTCCGCGCGTGGGCCCAGGCAGCCAAGTGCCATGGTGCGTCAGTGATGATGCAGATCAACCACCCGGGGAGGCAGGCGCCGCGCACGATCAGCAAACACCTCGTCGCGCCGTCGGCTGTCGGCCTCAAGGGCGCCGGGCCGCTGTTTGCGACCCCTCGCGCCCTGCTCGCTAGCGAGGTCGAGGAGATCATCGCTCGCTTCGCTGAGACGGCGCGCATCGCGGAGAAGGCAGGCTTCGACGGCGTGCAAATCCACGGTGCGCACGGCTACCTCGTGAGCCAGTTCCTTTCGCCGTACACCAACCGTCGAGAGGACGTGTGGGGTGGGGACGCAGTGCGCCGCCGTCGGTTCTTGATCGAGCTCATCCGCGCCATCCGCGCGGCGGTGAGCGACGGCTTTGCGATCGGGCTCAAGCTCAACTCCGCGGACTTTCAGAAGGGCGGCTTCGACGAGACCGAGTCGCTGGCGTTGCTCGAAGAGCTCGATCGCGAGCAGCTCGACTTCGTCGAGGTCTCCGGCGGGACCTACGAGACGGCGAAGATGTTCGAGGAGACGGTTCCAACGCGTGAGAGCAGCAAGCGGCGCGAGGCGTTCTTTCTCGACTACGTAGAGAAGGCGCGATCACGCATCCGTTGTCCGCTCATGCTCACCGGCGGCTTTCGTACGCTCGCCGGCATGCAGGACGCGCTCGGCGGCGGCGCGGTCGACATCATCGGTCTTGCGCGGCCGATGGCTGTGGAGCCCGATCTGCCGAAGGCTCTGCTCTCGGGCGATAGGTCCGCGGCCAGGCCTGTGAAGCTCGCGACAGGGATCGCCCATCTCGACTCGGTCATCCAAGGGAGCTGGTATCAGACTCAGATCGATCGCATGGGCCGAGGCAAGGAGCCGTCGCCCACGCTTGGGAGGTGGCTGCCAGTGATGCGCTATCTTTCCGCGCGCCGAGTCAGTGAGCGCCGCCCCTAGGCTGGGATGAGCTTCAACCCGCCGGTCGAAAGCTGGTCGACGCGAACTGGTCAAACGACGCCAGAGGACGACCCCGCTCTCTATCGTGGCTTGTCGGATCCTGGCTGAGCCAGCTACGGTGCGTCCCATGAGTCGACTGACGCACTGTGCTGGTTGTGAACGTCACGTCCGCAAGACGGAGTCTACCTGCCCCTTCTGCGGCACCGCGCGCAACGTGGAGTCTGCCGCGCACGGTCATGTCAGCGCAGTCGCCGCCGCACTGGCGATTCCGCTCGCGCTCGGCGCCGCTGCTTGCGGTGAAGCGACGCCGACAGCGGACAGCGCCAAGCCCTCCGCTTCCGCCAAGCCGTCCACCTCGGCGAGCGCCACGGCGAGCGCTCCTGCCAGCGCCGCTGCGAGCACCACGGCGGATGCTACGGCCAGCGCAAGTGCCAGCGCGGCGACCACGGCCTCCGCGTCAGCCTCAGCGGCGCCGACAACGGCGCCGACAGCCGCGCCAAAGCCGACCGCGGTAGACACCCCCCCTGATGACCGTCCGCGAATGAAGTACGGCATGCCGCCGAAGAACTGAAATTCGAAGCAAAGCTTCGTGGCGCTCCAGGCGGGATTCGAACCCGCAAAGCGCGTGCAAAGGGCTCGTTTGGGAAAACTCGCTTCCCTGCGCAAACCTCGTGAGCCTGCGCCCGGTGCATCCGCAACCCTGAGCCCACCCCACCTCGCTTCACCGATCCGCGAGCAACACCCACGGGGGATCTACGAAGCAGGTCAACACGCCCCTTTTTACAGTGCCGGCGCCCGTTTTCCGGTGCTCGTCCCTTGAGCGTCTGGAGCGAAGGGACCGACGGTGCGGGACCTTCAGATCTGACGTAGGCCGAGCACATCTTCCACTTCCCACCGTGTAAACACACGGCTTGAGGTCAGCGCAGCTCGTCGACTTCATCAACGAGCCGCAAGGTACGCTGGGTGGAAGCGAGCTCCTGCCCGTCACGTGAGGCGCTGCACGTGACCTGAACCTCGAGCCCTCGAAGCTGCTCGGGGCTTGCGACGTCGAGCACGACGCGGTCGCCGACTCGTACGAATCGTGCGTCGTCCAACTCGACCAGTTGCTCGACCTTGACCGCGTAGCTTGCCGGAAAGCCGAGCGGCTGGTCGTTCATATCTCGCGCCTGATAGTCGAGGACCAACGGTTGCCGGTCGTAGTCGCGGAGTTGCAGGGTCAGCTCCAAGTGCCATCCGCCTTGGGGGCCACTCACGATCTCGAGGGCAGCGTCCTCAGGGAGCTCGACAAATTCGGTGCGGCCAGCGCCAAGCTCGAGCTCGAGCGGCTCGTCAGCGGTTGTTTCGCCCGACTCTTGCGGGGCGCCACTATCACAGCCGAGGACAAGCAAACTCGCCGCGGCCACGCCCGATCGACAGATCTCGCTGAGCATTCAGTCTTGGACCATTGTTGCAATCGGGTTGCAACTGACGTGTGCGACGTGCATTGTGGGGCGATGGTTGCTGAAGGTCGTTGGGTAGCCGGGCTGCTCCTGGTGCTGGCGGGTTTAGGCTGCGACGAGGGGGCAGGCGTTGGCGGCGCAGGCGGTGGTGGAGCGACGGGTGAGGGCGGTAACGCCGGCGCTCCGGTCGGGCCGCCGACGGTCGGGAAGCTGGTGATCGAGGAAGTGTTCTACGCCGGCTCGCCCGGACTCATCGAGCATACGTTCAACGATCAGTTCATCGACGTACGCAACGACTCGGACGGGCTCATCAACGTTGACGGTCTCTTGTTTGGGGACGTGTTTGGCGCCGCGGGGGAGATCAACCCAGGCCAACCGACAAGCCCGTTTGCAGACGATGAAGACTTCATCTACTTAGCCAACGCGTTTCGTGTGCCCGGCCTCGGATCCGACTATCCGCTGCTCCCAGGGGAGACCCTCACCGTGGTTCATGATGGAACCAACCATCAGCCGGATAGCGTGCTCGATCTGAGCGGTGCCGACTTCGAGGCGTTCATCGAGTCCTCTGGGAAAGACGATGACTGGCCGACGGTTGCCAACCTAGAAGTCGTCCACTTCACCGGGGGCTTCGATTGGCTGATGCCGGTGTTTGGCCCAGCAGTAGTGATCGCTCGCGTCGATGACCCTGCGCAGCTCGAACGAGTTCCGCATCCCGATTTCCCGGAGCGCGAGCTGTTGAAGGTGCCTGTCAGCTCGGTCATCGATGGAGTGGAGTGCTTGATGGACGAGGGCAGTGAGGCCTACAAGCGATTGCCGGCGAGCGTCGATGCCAGCTTCATCATCGTCTCCGATACGTACACCGGGGAAAGCGTCCGGCGAAAACCGGGGTCAGCCAATGTCCCAGGGCTGCTCGACTCGGACTCCTCAGCCGACGACTTCGAGCTGAGGTCAACGCCGACGCCAGGCGAGTGAAGCGAGCTGCCGCTCGGCGCTCAGAAGTCTGGGCAGCGCAGCTGACCAGGTTCTGCGCGGTAGCTGGAACGTCGTTCGAGTTCGGGTCGCGCGCTAGGGTGCTTCTCGCAAGGCATCGAAGAGTTCGCTCCAGAGCCTGCGGTGTTCCCCCGTCGCTGCGTGAACGGGACGGCACTCGGGCTCGTAGTCGGCTTGGTATCTTGGCGACGCACACAGCTGAAAGAGCGGCGGTAAGGCGAGGCAAAGCTCCATGAAGACCTGCTGCTTCGCGAGGTCGGGCGGCCGCTCCACGTCGCCGTAGAAGGCGATGTGATCGCCGAGCGCGTCCTCGCACGCGCCGGTCGAGCGTTCCGTGCTGGCGGCGCTCGCCTTCGCACTGGAGGTTGCGGCGGACGAGGCCGGTGCTCGGGCGATGGCAGAGCCCGCTTCCTCGTCGGGCGCGCTCGGTGCGCGCTCGACGGCTGCGCTTGGCGTCCCGCCTATGCACGCGAAAAGCCCGAGAGTCGCAGCGGCCAGCGCGAGGCAGCGGTACATTGCGAGCCTCTCGAGAGCTGGCACGCACAGCATCATCGCTCGAAAACGCCCTGTCGTGAACTAGCGCTTGGCTTCAAAGTCTGGGCAGCGCAGCCAGCGCCCGCGCGTCGTGCGCAGGCACGATCACCAGGTCCGGAAAACGGGCGTTGAGCGCGGCCATGTGGCGTAGTCCTTCGCGAACGGCGGTAGTGTCCGAGTCCGCGTTGCGCATCGGCCAGGGGCGCTCTTCGCGCTCGGTAACCCCTTCGAGTTGCCAGGCCAGATCGCCGATGAAGGCGTAGCGCTTCTCGCTGGGAAGGGTGATGAAGATGATGACCGAGCCGGGCGTGTGACCCGGCGCTGGGACGATCACGATCGCGCCGTCACCGTACACGTCGCGACTGTGCTCGAAGCCGAGATAGGGGCCGTCTTCGAACTCGTAGTTCACGTAGTGCGCCTCTGCAGCGCTGCGCGCAACGGCGGTGATGAAGCCGCCGTTGTCGATGAAGGCTCGTCAGCGCGCGGAAGGCGAGCGGCATCAGCTTGATCTGCGAGCGGATGTCGTCTCCAAATCCGGTATCGATCAGCAGGTCTCCGCGCGGATGCTTTACGAGCACCGCCGTCATGGCGAAGTCGCGCCGCTCGAGGGGAGAGCCACCGCGGTAGCCAAAGGCGGCCGTTCGATGCAAGAGCCCGGTGGGCAGCGCATGCAGCGTCATGGTCTCGGGCGGTGCAGCGCTCGGTAGCAAAAACTCCAGCGTAGCCGCAGCGGGCAGGGGAGCCGCACGGTGGCCAAGCAACAAGAGCGCGAGCGCGACGTGCGTCGAAAGGGCGACTACCACCAGGCGTAATCGCCGTTGGGCCAACAGGTACCCATCCGCAGCAACCTCCAGCACGGCGAGTGCGCAAGCCGCGAGCGCGAGTGGCAGAGAGGGAACGCCGATGAGGCGCAGCCACGCGAGCGCGAGCAGCAAAGGTCCGAGCACTGCCAGCGTGGCCGAGACGACGATGCGAGCTCGCAACTTCATGGCCGTCACGAGGTAGGGTGCGGCGCGGAGTGGGTCAAGCTGGCTGGAAGCTAGGGCTCTCGAGCCGGACGCTTGTCGCAAGGCAGAGGCAGCCGAGGCGCCAAACGCCTCGTGCTCGTCGCAAACGCCGGTAAGTACCCCGACTCACTCGACCTCGACGAGCTTCAACATCGAAGGGGCAAGCCCGGCATCGCCGTCGCCGGCCGCGGCCAATTCGCAAACGACTTCCTGGCGCTGTCGCTCGCGGAGCGCACGAGCGTCGAGGTGACGTGCGTATTTCCGGGCGTGGTCCGTACCGACGTGATCAAAAAAGGGGTCGGTGTCCCTTGGTACATTCGCATGGTTCTTCCGATCGTGAAGCTGTTTGCGCTCGCGCCTGAAGTTGCCGCCCTTACGCCGGTTCACCTCGCCACGTCACCAGCCGCACGTGGCAACTGTGGAGTCTCGTCGAGGCGATCCTGCAGCCATTTCTCGCTACCTACAAAACGCTCGACCAGCCGAAGACCACGACGAGCGGCAAGGGGAAACTCGAAGCCGGAGCTTCCGCGTGAAAGCTCAACGAGCTCAGTCGCACGCGATGTTGCTCAGGGTCGCAGCATCGTAGCAATACATCTCGGAGCGCGGATGGTCGTGGACCGAGAAGAGCACCGGCCTCCCAGCGATGACCGAAAGGTTGGTCGTGGCGCCTGCGATGCCCCACTTTTGCGCGAACCTGGCCTCCGCGTCGGTGCACAGCTTTTTGAAAGCTGCAGGCTCGAGGAGCCTCGCCAACGCGGAGAGGCGAAAGGCGGTGCTCGGCACCCGTCCTTCCCGGGAGCTGCTGTGCGTCAGGATGAACGGGCTCGAGGGCGGGATCGCGTTGTAGATCTCCAACATCGAGTCCGTAATCAGCCCGAACGCGTTGCTAAACTCGTTGACCTCAAGGGTCAGGAGGAGGGGGTCTTCACCCGCTGTCTTGCGCAGGCTCAGTTGGAGCGCGGCGATGTCCATACCGCAAATCCCGCGTGCAGCCGGCCGCACCGGCACCGCGGCTGTGGTGGGCGCGCTCGACTCGACGCTTGCCGCTTTGCGCGCCTTCTTCTTCGACTTCTTCCTCGGCGCAGCCTCCTCCGTTTCCTCGCTCTCGCTCGAGGCCGCGCGATCCGACGACGAGCGTGATAGCAGCAACGCGGAGCCGGCTCCCAGGGCGAGGACCGCCGCTGCACCCAACAGCGTTGGCACGAGCCAGCGTCGTGTCGGCTGTGCACGAACGTGCACGCCCACGGTCGGCGCGACGGTGCGTGCGCCCGCGTGGCCGCCCCCGCCGAGCGCTGCGCGCCAGGCTGCGCGCATCGCCCCAGCATCGACGAAGCGCCGGCTGGCCTCGAAGGCGAGGGCCTGATCGACGACGCGCACGACAGCGACGGGCAACGACGGCGCGACTGTCGCGAGGGAGGGCGCCTGCCGTGTGCCCATGGCGATCAAGAGCTCGGTCCCCGTGCAGTCGTCATGCACGTTTTTGCCGGTGAGCAGGCGCCAGATGAGGGCGCCGACGGCGAACAGATCGGTGCGTGCGTCCACCCGACCCGATTTGCCGAGCAGCTGCTCGGGCGCCATGAAGGCTGGCGTGCCGACGAAGCCGCCGGTGGTCGTGACGCCCTGGCCGTCGTCGAGCCGCGCGATGCCAAAGTCGACGAGCTTGACCGCACCGGTCTCCGTGACGATGACGTTGTCGGGCTTGACGTCGCGGTGCACGACGCCTGCCTGGTGAACGGCGAGCAGCGCCTCCAGCAACTGGTCGACGATCGGTCCGAGCTCGGTCAAGGCCAACACTCCGCCGCGCGCTGCCGCGAGCTCGCGCAGCGTCCGGCCCTGAGCCAGCTCCATCAACAGGAAGGGCGCGTCGCCGAACATGCCGTCGCCGAAGGCACGCACGACGCCTGGGTGCTGCACCCGCCCGAGCGCCCGCCCCTCGGCGATGAAGCGAGCGCGTAGCGCCTCGTCGCGCGCCACGTGCCCATGCATCACCTTCACCGCCGCTAGCGCACCGCTGAGCTGGTTGCGGCACGCGTACACCGAGCCCATCCCGCCGCCGCCGAGCAAGCGCTCGGCGCGCCAAGCACCATCGATCACATCACCGAGCGCGAGCTCACGTGCCATACCGCGGCGACTTTACCACGCAAAGCGAGCAATCCTGCGCGTTCGGGCGCGCTTGCCAACATGCACCAGACGGACCGCCGAGCGCTCACGGTCCTTCGATGTTCTTGCCGTCCTTCTTCCCAGTGACCTTCGTTCCGCTGAAGGAGACCTTCGCGTTTTGCGTCGTCGTCTTCGCGGCGGCCTCTTTGCCCGTGACGCTGCCACCCTTCACGGTGACGACGGCGTTGCCTTCGGCGACGATGCCGATTGCAGCGTCGAGGTTGACGTCGGTGAGTTCGAGCTTGCAGTTGCCGCTCGCGGTCACGGCCGTGCCCTTGTCGAACTTCGCGCTGACGCCGCTGAGCGTGAGCTTATCGTTGCCGCCGCACTTGAACGGCTCCTTGCCGTCCCAAGTCGCGGACTTACCTGACTTACCGTCGGACTTGTCGCTCGCCGCGGCGCCGGTGCCCGTACTCGGGTTCTTGTACTCGCGGTAGACATACCAAGCCAAGCCCGCGAGGCCGAGGAGCACCAGCAGCACGATGGCCGCGCCGATGCCCCACCAGAGCAGCTCGCTCTTGGCCTTGTCGATCCCCTGCTTCGCGAGCCCGTCTGTGTCGAAGCCCTTGTCCGAGCTGCCCTGCAGCTTGAAGCCGCCGATCTCGACCGTCGCCTTCACCTCGTAGTTGCGTGGATCCATCCGCTCCTGCGCGATTTGCGCCATGCGGTTCTGCGTCTGCGTGTGCGGGTCGGGTGGGAGTGCGCCTTGGTACCCGGCGTAGGCCGCGGCTTGTTGCACCTGTACCGCGAGCTCGAGCTGCTGCACGGTCACGCCGTGTTGCGCGACGCCGCTCGCGGCGATGATCTCCTGTGCGTAGTAAGGGAGGCTCTGCGCAAGCGTGGGCAACGCGACCTGGTTGGATGAGAGCTTGTGGCTGAGCACGCGCTGCGTTGCTTGCATCAGCGCCTGCGCGATCTGCGGAGCGAGTGTGTTTGGATCGCCCTGCGCTACGAACGTGAACCGCCCCTGCGCCATCGCGGGCAGCTGCTGCCCCGTCGTGGGATCAGGGAGAGTACCGATGGGACCGCTGAGCTGACCGTTGAACACGGCACCATCCTAGGCCGCATCGCGTATACCAAGCGTGGAAACCGCAGAGTGAATCTGGTTAAGTGACGACCGATGAACTCGGATTCCGCCAAGGAACGCGTCCAGCGCGCGGCGCTCGAAGGGTTCGCCGCGGACGGCTTGTGGGGGCTGAACCTTGCTGACGTTCGACGGCGGAGCGGAATCTCGACCGGGAGTCTCTATCACCACTTCCCGAACGGGCTCGAGCAGGTGCTGCTCGCGATCTATGAGAAGGCGGTCGCGGAGGTGCATCGCACGGTCATAGAAGCAATCGACGAACAGACGTCGTTCGAGGGTTGCTTCCGGACGGCGGTCAGCGGGTACCTCGCGTGGCACGCTGAGCACCCGACCGAGAGCGATCTCGTGATCACCGTCTCCAATAGGGGGTTTCCGAGTTTTGTGTCCCTGCTGCGCGAGCGGGATCGGGTGTTTGCGGCCGCGGTGCTGGACCGGCTCGAAGGCCACGCCAGCCGGCAGCAGCTCACGCTCGCGAGCCGGGCCTTGCTGCTGCCCATCTTGCTCGGAACCTCGCGCGCCGTCGTCCACGATTGGGCGAGCGAAGGCCGTGATCCGGCCGATCGACGGCGCATTGCTCGGGAGCTTCCCCTCGCACTCTTGCGGGCATGCGTCGTCGGGAGCGTCGCGCCGCGCGCCGAGGTCGCTAGTCCTCGACGGGCTCGGAAAAAGGGATCCGCGCGATGACCGTCCTTCGTAGCGGAGGATTCGCTTTGCGCGTCGCGCACTAGACATATCGTCTAGACGAACTGTCTAGTGCGTGGCAGCATCGAGGAATGGAGCCGCTGGCATCTTCTGTTCGGGCGAGCGACGGTCAGCTGATCGCGGTGCGTTGGTTCGAAGCGTCGAAGACGGCGCGGCGAGGCGTGACTGTCGTGGTTGCGCCGGGAACGGCGATCCCGCAGCGCTTCTATGGGAGCTTCGCCGCGTACCTCGCGGAGAACGGATTCGACACGATTACCTTCGACTTTCGCACCGTGGGTGAGTCGAAGGTCGCCGACCTCCGAACGACGGACAGCACATACGTCCACTGGGGCACGCTCGATTTTCCGGCGGTGATCGACCTGTGCCGCGAGCGTTTCTCGGGCCAGCCGATCTACGTCGTCGGGCACAGCGCCGGCGCTTGGCTCCTCGCGATCCAGCCTCGTCACCGGGCGATCGCCGGGCTGCTCGCCATCTCTTCGATGAGCGGGTATTGGGGGGACATCGGTCGGCCCGATCGGTACAAGCAATGGCTCACGTGGACCGCGCTGATTCCGGTCGTGACGAAGCTCTGGGGATATGTCCCGGGGAGCTTCGGGCTTGGGCAGGACATGCCGTCGTCTCACATGCGGCAGTGGGCGCGCTGGTGCCTCGATCCGCAGTTCATGTTCGCTGATCCCGAGGTCCGAGCGCTCGATGTCTCGGCCGAGTATCGCGGGCGGCTCGGCGTCGTGCTGGTTGAGGACGACAACTGGGCGCGCCCGCGGGCCGTTCGAGCCGTCTACGATCGCTTCGTTCGCGCCGAGACGAGCACGCTGGAGGTCGGCCGGGCGAATACGGCGGGCCAGGCGATTGGGCACTTCGGATTCTTCCGCCCAAAGTTCCGAGATTCGCTATGGCCGGTGGCGCTCGAATGGCTCATCCAGGCCTCGCGTGACGCGGGGGATTCGCCTGCGCGCGCCTCGGATGCGACCTGAGCGCGCGGTACGCTGGCGCGTCGTAGTGCCCGCCTCTGCGGGCTCAGTTACTTCCTTCGAGTAAAGACTCGGTTGACTTCGTCAGAACCGAACAGTCGTTGACTGCTCCTTCTTTCGCTTAGAGCTGGCAGCTCGATCGGTGCGCAGGAGGGCAATTCTGATAGCCTCCGCTAGCGATGCCGACGCTCGAGATGCGGTCCGAGGGGCTGCTGTACGCTGCGCTCCGTACCACCCTCTGCGTTGTCGAGGAGCTCGTCGACGCGGCCGAGGAGGCCGCCTCAGCCGTCCGCGCGCGCCGCCCGAAGCTCGCGGCTGGTGGCGCAGGTTGACCCCGCGCGAGTCAACGCAGGACGTCTCGCGCACCTCCCCGTCGATGCGCGAGACGCGCGCCCAGCAGCAGGACCTTTGGCGGGCCGACGCAGCCTTCCGCTCGACGCGCCTGCCGCGCCTGCTCGCCCTTCCTCTCGTCGCGTGGATGCTCCCGTTCCCCCTTGATATCCTACGGGGCGCCGACGTCTACGGCTCGTCGGTGCACGCGGCCCTCTTGACCCGGAGCGTCGGCGCCGCCGCGCTCGCACTGATATGGATCTTCGGACGCCGCGCCCAGCTTGCCCGGCCGCACCACGCCGAATGGCTCCTCGGGCTCGTCATGACGAGCTTGACCGCTCCTCTCGGCGTGCTCGCGGGGCTCGCACAGAACCTCAGCCTGACGCCGTGGATGGGCGCCGGGCTCGTGATGTGCGCGCCCGCCTTCCTCTACCAGTCGTGGCAGCGCACGCTGCGGCCCGTCCTTGTAAGCCTCGGCGCCTTTCTGCTCGGGGTGCCCGTGAGTCGCGCCGTCCTCGGTGCGCCGCCCGGCGAGCTATCGCCGCTCTTCTTCGGCGCGTCGATGCTCACCCTCGCCGCCGCGCTCGCCATCGCTGGTGGGCACCTCAACCACGCGCTGCGGCGGCAGGTCCTGCGCACGCAAAGCCTGGGGAAGTACGAGCTCGAGCGGCGCATCGGGCGCGGCGGGATGGGCGAGGTCTGGTCCGCGCGCCACCCGGGCCTGCGCCGGAGCGTCGCGCTCAAGGTGCTCAGCGACGTGGACGCCCCCTCACGCGCTCGCTTCGAGCGCGAGGTCGCCGCGCTCTCGGAGCTCCGCCACCCAAACACGGTGCGCGTGCTCGACTATGGTGCGACCGAGAACGGCACCGCCTTCTTCGCAATGGAGCTCCTCGTCGGCCCGACGCTCGCGGAGGTCGTGGAGGAGAGTGGGCCCCTCGCCCCGGCCCGGGTGGCCCACATCGGCAAGCAGATCGCCCGCGCGCTCGGCGAGGCCCACGCCAAGGGCATGGCCCACCGCGACATCAAGCCAGCGAACCTCATCCTTGCCGAGGCCGGTGGTGAGCCCGACTTCGTCAAGATCATCGACTTCGGGATCGTGCGCCTCGACACCCATACCCCGCGTGCGTCCCACGTCGACGACGAGCTCGTAGGCACGCCCAAGTACATGGCGCCCGAGGTGGTCGCGGGCGCCTCCACGGGCGACGCCCGGAGCGATGTCTACGCTCTCGGCGCCGTGATGTTCTTTCTGCTCACGGGCACGCCGCCCTTCGTCGCCGACAGCACCGCCGGTGTACTCGTCGCGCACCTCAAGCAGACCGTGCCGATGCCGAGCCGCCGCGTCGGCACCCTGCCAGCCGCCCTCGAGGCCCTCGTCCTACGCTGCCTTTCCAAGAACCCCGCCGACCGTCCCCAAGACGGCCTCGAGTTCGCCCGCGCCCTCGAGGCCCTCGACCCGGCGTCCCTGCGCGACACGAGCCTGGCTAAGACGCAACGCTCGCTGGCGCCTGCTCCCGCCGCCGACGTCACGGAGAGGATACCGCGCTGAGCGCGGGGCGCGCCGCGTCCCACGAGCTCGTCCTAATGCCCGCCTCTTCGCATGTGGGAGAGCGCGACCAGCGGGCGAGGGATGAAGCAAAGTGGCCGCGAAAGGCGGCATTGTCAGTGACGGTGGCTGTTCGTGTCATGGCGGGTCCTCGGCTTTTGGGTTGAAGGCCCACCAAGGAACTCCGCGGAAAAACGGCCGATTTTGTCGAATGCGAGACGTGACTACGCAGCCGACCCATCTTCCGGTGGATACCTGTGTATCCCCGCAGGAATTGGCACCTTATACGCAGACCGCTTTCACGGTTTGCGCAGAGGTTGCCCCGGCGTCTTTGGGCCTGTCCCTCAGCCGGTCTCGATGGAGTGTTTTGAGTCCGCCGATTCTGATTGAATCTGTCAAGCATTTATTTTGCGTGCAGCGATCGGCTGATTGTGCGGGAATTAGGCTCAAGTTGGCAGCGCAGTTGCCGCTCGCAAACAGCAATCGGTCCATGTGCGCCTGCTTTAGGCTGCGCTTGATGCGGCTCACTTCGTTCGCTTCCTGCCTCCTCGGCCGAGGCTTCCTTTCGCTGGTTGCGATCGTGTCCTGCGCTTGCGGAACGGGGACTCCCAGCGAGCAGAGTCCAGCTCCGTCAACCTTGGTTACGCTCCCGCCATCGGCCGAACCAGTCGCGAGCGCGCAGCTGAGCGCCCAACCGAAAGCCGCTCGCGCGCCGTTGGCGGCACGCGCAACCACGCCCGGGAAGATCCAATGCGAGACCGTGGATTGCGACCTAGCGACCGAGGTTTGCTGCGTCAGTGATCCCCAACAAGACGGCCAGGGTCTGGTCGGGAGTTGCGTGTCGAAGCCAGCGCCAAACGCCGAGGGCGTAGCGCCATGGGTCTGTCCGACCAACACCTTGGTCACAGAGCGAACGTGCGACGAAGCGAGCGACTGTTCGGCGGGTAAGAAGTGCTGCACCGCGCCCTACGATGAGAGCAACCTCAAGCGAGAGAGCTGCGAGTCTCAATGTGGTGGTGAGCGTTGCTTGGCCGGCTCCACCTGCGGCAACGGCAATGCTTGCGACGCGAAGGATGGAGCACGCGCGGGCGAGTGCCCACTCGCGATCAAGCCTCCGCAATGTGGCAAGGCAGCGTGCAAGCTTGGGCAGCGCTGCTGTTGGGATGACGAGAGCAAGACGGGGCGTTGTGCCGAAGATTGTGGTGAAGGCGCTGCGTGGTTCGAGTGCACGCGCCCTGAGCACTGCGCGCAGTCCTACACCTGCAACACCTGGCCCGGCGTAGCGCAATACCGCTGTGGCGGTTCGGGGTTTCAGGGCGGCGTGTTGTGCAACACGCTCAAGGATTGCCCGAAGAACCTCAGCGCGCTCGGATTCGACGTCAGCGCGCCGATAGTCAAGGCATGCGCACCGTCCGAAGAGCTCCCACCTGGAGTCAAAGCCTGTGTCTACGAATGATCGTGATGCTTCGTCCGACGTGAAGTCGGAACCGGCGGTCCGTACTACGCTGAAGCCTCCGCGCGGTCGCAAGGCGATCGTGTTGACCCTCTCCGGGACACGCCTCATGACCGACGACGTCGCACAGGACTTCGGCTCGGCGGCGGAGGCAAAACGGTATTTCGACGGGGTGCTGCGTGCGCGCA
Organism: uncultured delta proteobacterium; assembly: GCA_903892415.1. Lineage (GTDB taxonomy): Bacteria > Myxococcota_A > Polyangia > Polyangiales > Polyangiaceae > Xiheicaenibacterium. The sequence continues at coordinate 28,943 of CAITIQ010000084.1, forward strand.
TGAAGGAGGGCTTCACGCTCGGCCCGGTCGAGATCATCGCGGATCCTGCGCCTGAAGAAGCGGAAGAGTTGCTCGACGAGCCGGAGCCGGAGGCCGAGGATGCTACTGGTGCGGTAGAGGAGGGGCGTTGGCAGTTGTCGCTCCCAGCCACCGTGAAGGCGTGCTCGGCCGCGATCGCGAAGCTTCGCGACAACGCACCTTCGGTGGTGCAGATCATCAGCGACTGCTGCGCCAGCCCGGAGGCGGCGTGGGCAACGGCGCTCGCTGGGATCGAGCTGCCCTCGGTGAGGGACTTGATCTTCGATACCTACTTTCAGACGCAGACACGACAGCGTGAAAACACGCTTGGAGATCTGCGTGCCACGCTCGACGCTTGTCCTGCGCTCGAGCGCTTTTTCGCCACCGGCGCGCTCGCTCTCAGCAAAGGCTCTCACGCGCGTTTGCGCGAGCTCTATGCGCTCGGCGACCCGCTGACGCCCAAGTTCTTACGCGCGCTCGCCACGTGGAAGTTGCCGGCGCTCGAACGACTCGTGTTGTCCCTCGCGTCGGATGCCGAATCGGCGGAGGACGACGAGGCGATCGCGGTGCTCACCAAGCTCGACGCGCCGAAGCTCCGCACCGTCCACGTCGACTCGCTGACCGACGTTCCCCGCGTGCTCGCTGAGCTTTGCGCTGCGGGCCGCATCCGCAGCTGGAGCGAGTTGCGGCTCTCCGGTGGTCTCGACGAGGATTTATTGCTCGAGGTGATCGAGCGCAACCTCGATCCGCTGCGGGCGCTCGACGTGCTGGCGCTTCCACTCGA
>CAITIQ010000085.1 GCA_903892415.1 uncultured delta proteobacterium
CTGGAACTTGGAAAGACGCCGTCGACTGGAAACAGGTTACGGTCTGACGGGGCATGCAGCTGAACGGCAATGAGTTAGGCACTAGAGACCCATGCATCCCATCCTCATCCTCGCAAACGTTGGCGCGGTCGCTACGACCCTCCTTGGCCTACTTGGGCTCTTTTCCCCTGACAAGGCGGCCGCCTTCGTGAGCATCTCTCCGGTCGGCCTGAACGGGCGATCGGAGATACGCGCGACCTACGGCGGCTTGTTCGCGGCCCTCGGTGCCTTCTGCATCTCTGCGCAGACCGAAATAGTCTTTATGGTCGCCGGAGTTGCGTGGCTCGGTGCGTCCGTTGGGCGTGGTTACTCAGCGCTTCTTGATCGCAATCTCGATATTAAAAATATCGGTGGCTTCGCGCTTGAGGCAGGTTTGGGCACCTTCTTGGTTCTTCCAAGATGTGTGGCCTAACGCTTAATGCATCCAGAGAGTTTTGCCCTTGGATTGCTCCTCCCAGTTAACCAAGGAGCCCCATTTTCGCTGCGTGAATACGCTACCCTTTATTGCAGCAGCCACGGATTCAATGTCATGCGTGCTCGTTCGGTGGCAAACTACGGAGTTCCTAATGGTCACAATCGATCTGCGAAAGGACGTCGCTGACGTTCACGAGATGCTGGCCGATGCCGTTCGCCGCTACATCGCAAAGCACAAGGCCCCGGCTACCGCCAAAAAACATCCGGCGGTGTCGAGAATCGACCTGACCTTCTCCCTCGGCGACAGCGAATCCACGCCTTGGGTGTATCTGCAGTTCGACACGAAGCCGGGAAGTGCGCCAGACGGAGATCCAACACACCGAGATTTTGCAAAAATGCCTCGGAAGGCCTGGCTCCCCGCAGTCCAGGCGGTCTGCGAAGAGGAGAACGTGAGCGTCGTGAAGCCAGACGGTAAGTCACGAAAGTGCGATGGCGGCACACTGACGGAGACGATTGGCAACTTCCTTGTGGAGACGCTGCTCGAAGCGCGCGACAAGGGTGTCTTCGGCGCCTTGCCGAAGGCGGATCGCTGTGAGTTAGGAGTTGAAGACCCCACGACCGGTGGATTCGGTTGGCCGAACTATGTCGACCGAGGCAAGAAGAATCTCGTCAAGTAGTGGTGCTACAACAATATCAATTGCGCGAAGTCGTCGTCTGGCGCCGCGGTCCGAATCCCCTTGTCCGCACCACCGCACGCGCCCACCTCAGGCTAGGCTTGCGCAGTTGTGAGGCTCCTTGTCGATCTGTTCTTCGTTCCGGCGGATGACGCGCTATCCCAGGCGGTAGCGTCGCATCTCGGCCTGCTCCTCGACGTGCGTTGGGACAAGGCGAGCGTGCGAGGCCGTTGGCGGCGGTTTGGTGGTGATCTCGTCGAGTTGGCGACCGACGCGGCGCGCGAGGACACCATGCTGCAAGCGACCAGCGCGCTCGGCCACCGGCTTGAAGTCGGCAAGTACCGGCTCTTGCTCACGCTCGCGGCGCCTGCGGAGGTCGCGGTCGTCGCGCGGGGACTTCGCTCCTTCGTCCGTGCGTGCCCCGTCGAGCTCGATCGCGGCTCGGTTCGCGCAGTGGGTGAGGCGGAGCTGGACTCCTGCCCAGGTCGCTTCGAGGCTGATGCGATCGTCGACGTTGCGACGGAGCGAAGCTTCGATCTGCACGTCGATCCACCCTGTGCGTGGGAGGCGATCGCGAGCGACCCTCTACCCCCCGGCGTCGTTCGCGACGTCGCGGATGGTGTCGGCGTTCTCTGCTGGACGTCGACGTTCGAGCCGGAGGCGTGTTATCGAGCGTTCTCGGTGCGTTCGACGTGGCTACGGCGGACGCTCGGCGGGCGCGACGCTCCAACGGGCGCAGTTCCTGAGGCGCCATGCCGACCCGAGTGGCATCCCCCTCGTGCGCAGATCGAAGCGCGGCTTCGACTGCCGACGAAGTCGCTTGAGAACGCGACCGGCCTCGTGCGAGCGCTCATCGCGGGCGAAACGGTTCGACCGTGGCCGGGCGCCCTCGCGGACTCAGCCGCGCCCTTCGCCGTGCGAACAGGTCGCTCGGGCGCTCGCGAGCACGTGCTGCATCTGTCGCCAACAGAGGTGAGGCCTCGGTCGTTGCCGAAGTTCACGTTTGCGTGGACGGCGGACGAGGTGGTTGTTCGCTATGGGCCACTCCATGAATCGCAGCGTGCTGAGGGACAGGATCGGGTCGATCGACTGATCGAGAAGGCGACGGGCTCCGCGGAGACGTGGACGAGGAGCCCATGACCCCGTCGCAAAACGCCGAGACGCCGGCCTGACAACCTGAGACGCTGCAACAGGCAATACCACTATGGAACGAATTCACCGAGTCAGGAGCGCCGGCCCCTGGGGGGACTACGGCAGGATTCTCGCGCACGGGATGACGGGCCACCTGGGCCCGACTCCCTCATGATGAACGCCTCGCGGACGCTCTAGGACCGCTATTTCAGTTGCTGCCCCTTGGGCAGTGCACGATCGATACTAAAGTAATTGAGCACCCACCCGCACCGGACGCCCCAATGCTGCGTAATCCGTTTACGGGAGAGATGACGCCTCGCAAGGGAAAGACGGAGCGGCACCAACGACTCGAAGCCACCGATGGCTCCGACTTCCTGCAATCGGGGCGGCAGATTCTCTTAAGTGATAGGGGACGTCAGCTGCTCGAATCAGAGTGGCTGGGCTTCCAAACGTTGGAGAAATAAGCCTGTGAGCAGGCTTGGCTCGCGTATCGTCGATTCAATTGAGGTCACGCGAGCGGTGCAGATTTGTCTCTGCAGAGTCATAACAACAGGTCTTCGGGTCGCACCGATTGAGCAGTTAACCGTTACGAGTCTGTGACGTTGCGCTGGAGCTGACCGTTAACGATCGACTGGGAGAAACTCGTAGTACTACGCCTGCCCCGTGAACGCCTCGTGACGACGCTGCTACGTCCGCTCGTCGACGCGAGGCAAGTAGAGCTCGACTCCGGTGCGTCCGAGCTCGGAGTAGAGCGAGGCATAGCCTCCGCTCTGCGTCGCGATGCCCAGTACCACGGCCAGCCCGAGGCCAGCGCCTGCTGCCGGCCGCTTCGTCGTGAAGAACGGCTCGAACGCTCGCGCTTGCACCTCCGGCGACATGCCAGGTCCATTGTCCGACACGCCGATGCGAACGTAGGGTCCTGCAGCAACGAAGAGCGTCTCGACCTCGGCCGGGGTCACGTCGACTGGCCAAGCCTCGATGGTCAGCACGCCGCCGCTCGGCATCGCCTCTCGCGCGTTCTGCACCAGGTTGACCAGTGCCTGCTCGAGCTGCCGCGTGTCGACGCAGACGAAGCAGCCTGGAGTCAGCTCCAGCTCCAGCCGGATCGCCTCTCCAGCGAGCCTTCGCACCAGAAGCTCGAGTTCTACGAGGCGGGCGCTAACGTCGAACACGCGGGGTGCGAGCAACTGACGACCGCTGAAGGCGCGCAGCTGCTCGCCCAGCCTCGAGGCCTTTTCTGCGGCGCGGCTGATCTGGCCGATCTCGTCGAGCAGCGGATCCCCGAGCCGCAGAGTGTTGCCTACGCTCGACGAGATTGCGAGCACCGTCGCGAGTGTCTCGTCGAGCGTCCTCAACACACCGTCCGACAGCCGGACTAAAGACTCCAAGCGATCCGCGCGCCGTGAGATGTCGACCGCGGTGACGAGGGGCTCGAGCGAGGCTGGCGGCTCACTCGTGCGGGGATGACTGCCCTCCAGGAGCTTGGTCGAAAGGACGGCTGAGTCTTGGTCCCTCAGGGGCGAGACCGCGTCCGCGTCCCAGCCGCCTCCGCTCGCTTCGGCCTGGCCCAACCAGCGGTTCGTCGCTCCAGCCGGCGACACGTCGAGGTACGGCAACATGGCCTCGAGCCGAGCCTTCACCTCCAGAGCCGAGGCTGGTCTCGCGCCGGGATCTTTCGCGAGCAACTGTAGGATCAGCTCCTCTAGCTCGCGGTCCAGATCCGGGACCAGCGTGCTCGGTGGTATCGGCGCGTCTTGCACGTGGCGGGCGATGATCTGGAGTGCCGTCTCACCGTCGAAGGGTGCGACGCCCGTGAGCATCTCGTACATGACGATTCCCAGCGAGTAGAGATCGCTGGCCCGACCGACGCCCTCGGCACGGCCCTGCTCCGGCGACATGTAGCGCGGCGTACCCACGAGATCGCCAACGCTGGTGAGCGCGGAGCGGTTGCGAGTCAAATCCGCGCTCACGATTCGACCCTGCGTATTCTCGACTAGCTTCGCGATGCCGAAGTCGAGCAGCTTTACCCGCTCGCCCTCGGGGACCGAGCAGATCATGATGTTGGCTGGCTTGACGTCGCGGTGCACGACGTCGCGGCTGTGGGCGTAGGCCAGCGCGTCGGCGATCTCGACTGCGATCTGGGTCGCGTGCGCCTCCGGTAGGGGCCCGCGCTGTCGCAGCCTGCGGGAGAGGTCCTCGCCAGCCAAAAGCTCCATCGCGAAGTAGCTCTCTCCAACGTGCAGGATCTCGACGATGTGCGGGTTGACGAGCGCCGCCGCGAGACGGGCTTCGCGGGCGAAGCGCTTCACCAACCCCGGCTCGTTGGCGAGGCGGGGGTGAAGCACCTTGATGACGACGTGCACACCATCGGACACTCGAGTGCCGTGAAAGAGGTGCGCCATCCCCCCGCCGCGCATGAAAGAGCCGACGCGGAAGAGATCGTCGAGGGTGCGTCCGGCCAACCCGGGTTCTTGCGCGTGCTCGCGGGAGGCCGGCGTGGTCTCCGTCGCGGGGGAGGCTCGCTCCGCCCAGATCGGCGGTACGTCTACCGGCACGCTCGAGCGCTGCGGATTCAGCTGGGACAGAACGCTCACGAGCTCACGCACGCTGTCGTATCGGTTGGCCGGGTCGAGCGCGAGCGTTCGTTCAAGCACGGCGAGCAGCTCGGGCCGCAGGGGATGTGGTTGCTGTGGATGCCGTGCGCGCTCGGTCTCGACCGCCGCTGCTGCCTCGGGGCCTAGCTCGCGCCGGTAGCTCCTCCCCGTCAACAGCTCGAAGAGGAGGGCGCCGACGGTGTACACGTCAGCGCGCGAGTCACCCGTCTTACAACGCAGCAACTCCGGCGCCGCGTATGGGTCCCGTGCGCGCAGCACCTCTACTACGTCGCCCATGGCGAAGTCGCAAAGCTGCACGATCTCTCGATCGGGAGCGTCCGGGCGCTGAGTCAAGAAGACGTTGTTCGGACGCAGGTTCCGGTGAAGCACGCCCTGCGTCAGCGCGTACTCGAGCGCGCGACCGATCTCCGACGCGATCCGTACCGCGTCTCGCTCGGCGAGGGGGCCGAGCGCATCGACGGCCGAGCGCAGGCTCTCGCCCATGACCAGGTCGGTCGCGACGTAGAGCACGTCACGGTCCTCGCCCGCTGCGCGCGTGGGCACGATCCCGGAGTGGACCAGGCGCTTGCACTTCTCGGCTGCGACGAGGAAGCGCCCGACGACGTCTGCGTCGGCACAGAGTGCTGGGAGTACGACCTTCAACGCTACGTGCCGCGGTTCGTCGTCTTGCTGCGCGCAGAACACCTGCGCGACGCGACCGTCGCCGATGAATGACGTGATCAGAAAGCGCTCCGAAACGACGCGACCGATCAGGGGATGTGCCCCACGCGTCTTCTGCTGTGATTTTGCCGCAGTACCCTGCATGACGAAGCCCCCAAGAGGCGCGCCACTCTAACGGGACTCGGCCACGCTCCGGAAGAGAAGATTGTCGACTAGATTGCACTCGAGCGCTCTCCCTCGACCACGACCTCTCGTGTCTGCTCGCAGGATGGCTGCATGGAGAACGACGTTCGCGGAGAGTCGGGGTCGTCGGATTAAGTAACTCGACGATGCGAGTGCTAGGTCGGGCCTAGCAGCCAAGACTTGCGGCTGGTCAGATGTCCTTCAACCCATCAGCGGAATCTTGCGGGCCAACCAAGCGCTATTGCGGACAGTCAATGTTGGCTAGCCCTTACTCGACAATCCTCAGCCGCGTCGTTCGGGCCTCAGCGGACGAGGACCGCGTGGCGCATCGGCATCTCGACGGCGCCGAACTCATCGTTCTTGCTGACGGCGCTGGCGGCATGACCGGGGGTCGCCAAACGGCCGAGCTCATCGTTCGCTTCGAGTACCGAGCGCTTCACGGCCCGGCCGACTGCGTCGACGAACTCAGACGACTCGACGGTATACTCCATTCCGACGCATCATGCGGCGAGTCCACCGTCGTGCTGCTCGTCGTTCGCGACGGCAAGGTGTTCGGTGCGAGCGTGGGTGATTCCGGGGCTTGGGCTCTAATGACCGATGCGATCGTTGATATGACAAGGCACCAGCAGCGCAAGCCTCTGCTTGGTAGTGGGATGGCTGAACCCACTGGGTTTGGCCCGGCGCTCTTCAACGACCGGCTGCTCGTCGCCTCCGATGGGCTACTCAAGTACGCGTCGCGGTCCCGGATTAACCCTGTGAGGTTCATTCGTGACCTCAACGCTGCAGAGGAAGAACTCGTCGCCGCGTCGCGCTTACCAAGCGGCGTATTGCAGGACGATCTCTCCTTCGTGATCGTCGACCCAGCACGCAGC
>CAITIQ010000086.1 GCA_903892415.1 uncultured delta proteobacterium
CGAGGCCGGCCAACGCGTGAAATCAGCGCAAATATGCGCGAAGTCGGGGCTGCGCGAAGTGCGTTTGCCCACCAAAGTCCGGGCTGCGCGGCGTGCCTTGCCCACCAACGCGCCCCTTCTGCCTGAGATAAACCATCTCGCGGCGAATGCACCACACGACACAGCTGCCTTGCGACCGAGCTTTCGACGCGTGGGCCGTCACCCGCCTTCGCTTCAGCGTGACAAGCGACGCACTGTCGCACTCTACGACGGGCCGGCCTTCCTCGCGCGATGCGCTCCGGTACGCCGCCGACGGAACCGTTAGCCCGTACACCACGCTGCGGTTCCGTTATGGTTGGGCTAGAGCCAGACGATGCCCGCGCACAACGGCTTGATAGGCCGCGATCAGGAACTGGCGCTTTGTCTCGAGCAGCTGCGTCAACCGCGCGCGTTGGTGGTGCTGTTTGGCCCGCCAGGCGTCGGTAAAACGGTGCTCGCTGAGCAGCTGGCTAGTGAGCTCGAACGAGGCGGACAGCCGGTCGTGCGCAAACCTCAACGTGTCGCGACCGCGCAGCCAAGCGTGCTTTGGCTCGATGAACCGAAGCGCGAGCGCGCCCTCGCGAGCGTGCGGCAGCACGCGGGTGCAACGCTGCTCAGCCGACGCACTCGGCTCGGGCTCGCGCAGGAGGTGTTGGTGCCGTTGCGTCCTTGGCTCGATGCGGGCGGAGGAGAAGCGTTGCAGTTTCTGCTCGCACGGAGCCGCGCTCTTTCGCTGAGCGTCGCTGCTGAGGACCATGCGGTGCTGGAGCAGATCGCGGCTTGGCTCGGGGGCCTGCCGGCAAACCTCGAGTTGGCGGTGCACGCCTTGCGGACGCATACGCCACGCCAGCTCTTGAGCCGGCTCGAATCGGAGCACGGGCGTCTTGCGTTGGCCCGCGCACTTGATTTGCCGGCCGAGCACCGCTCGACGCAACGTTTGGCGGCAGCTGCTTTGGCCGCCTTGTCGAAGGCCGCACGTCGAAGCGTGACGGCGCTCGCCTACTTGTCCCAGCCGTTCTCGCGCGCGCAGGCGGAGCAGGTGCTCGGGGACGCGGAGAGCGTTGATGCGCTGCTCGAGGAGCTTCTCGACTGCGGCCTGTGTGTAACGACGCAACGAGACGCAGCGCTTTGGTTTGCGCTGCATCCGTACCTCTTGGCCAGCGCGCAACAGGGCTCGGTTGCGCAGCCAGCGCTGATGAACGTGGTGAAGGTGCTGGCCCAGGCGAGCGAGCGAACGGCGGCGGGCGAGGATGAACTCGCACGGCTCGCGGCGCTGGCGGGCCACAGCGCGTTCAAATCTCCGCGAACGTTGGAGGCCCGTTTGGAGCTGGGGTGCGTGCGTGCCGGGGCGCTCTACCGCTTGGGGCGGCTGCGTGAAGCGGCGGACGCTCTACCGCCCGTGAGCGCGCTGCAAACGGCTCCGCGGAACTCTCGCGCTGCGGCGAAGGCGCTGCAGACGGTGGCGGTGATCGAGCGCAAAGCCCGTCGCTTCGAGGCCGCGCGACAATGTGCCGTGGCCGCGTCTGCGCGCTGGTCTGCGCTAGATCCAAAGGAAGCCTTGTTCGCCGACGGCGCCCTGGCCACGATCGAGCTCGAACGCGGCGAGTGGTCTCTGGCCGAGCAGCTGTTTAGCGACATTCTGCGTCGGGCGCGTGAGTACGGGCTGCCTCGCTATGCGTGCTTGGCGCGCGGTGGCATGGGTCACACAAGTCAAGAGGCTGGCAAATGCGCTGAGGCGCAAGCGCATTACCGCGCAGCGTACGAAGGCTTTGCGGCGCAGCAGGACCAACGTTTGGCGCCCGTTTACCTAGGCTACGAGGGCACGGCGCTCGAGGAGCAAGGCCTGTTCGAGCGCGCGCTCGAGCTGTACCGCAAGGCGAGCCCGCAGCTCAAGGCGGCGGGGGCCAACGACTTCGCGGCGCTGTTTGGGGCCTGCGCTCGCGCGCTCGCGGCCGAGCTTGGTGAGCCGGTTCCGCAGAGCGAGCCGGCGGCTTCTTTCGATGACCCTGCGGTTCTCGCTGCCGTGCGTCTTCATCAGCTGCGCGCCGAGCTCGTTGATCCACGTGCAGCGGCGCTGACAGCCGATACCCATTTGCGCGATGTCTCCGACGACGTGCGCTTTGCGTTGCGCCGTCTCGCGCGTGCTCGGGCGGCCCAACGTAAGGACGGCGTGCGGCTTTGCGTAGGGGATGGCAGCTTCACGCTCGAGGGCCAAGCCAGCGTGGATCTACGCTCGCGTCGCGTTTTGTGGCGGCTGTTCGAGCGCATCCTTGCGGCGCACCTCGAGTCTCCAGGGCGCGCTGTTTCCTCGGCAGAGCTCGCGCGGGCTGCCTGGGGCGATGAACGAATGCTCGAGCGTGCGCGGGCGCATCGCTTGCGCGTCGCGCTGTCCGAGCTGCGCAAACGAGGACTGGCGGAGGTCTTGTTGCGAACGCCCGCGGGCCTCAGCTTGGCGGCGCACGTGGTGGTGGTCTGGGGCGCCTGACGCAAGCAGCAGCGCGACCACGCAGCTCCGCAGTGGATGCGCATTTGATGCGCGTTTGATGCGCGCAGCTCGCCCGGCGGAACTATCCAGTCGCTATGTCGAAGCTCCTGAAGTTTGCCGCGCTCGCGGGCCTTTGTTGCGTCTCTTGTAGCTCCTACTCGGTTGGCTTCGTCGCCAAAGACCCGCTCGACGTGCAAGCCGCCGTGCCCTCCGATCAAGCGATCGTGTGCGTGGTTCGAACCAGCTTGGTGGGCGCTGCGCTCACGCTGCCGATTCGAGACAACGGCAAGCTCGTGGGCGCGACCGAGGGGCCTAGTCACTTCTGTTATCGGGCTGGGGTCGGTCGTCATCGTTTGACGGTGGAGGTGAGTGACGCCGACGCGATCGAGTTGGTGGTGAGCGGCGGTGATCGTCATTTC